>CAVPEZ010000023.1:0-294993 GCA_963703635.1 uncultured Acidobacteriaceae bacterium | reverse complement strand
CATTTTCTTCTGTAAAACCATCCGCGACGATCAAGGTCGGTGGCACTGCGGATTGGGCGGCGATCCACGAAAAGCAATCACTCAAAGTTCTTTACCAACGCACATTTCGGCCACTACCCGCGGATGCGGTGACGTAAATTCGATTGTGTAAAAGCGAAGAGGGTGTAAGTTGGCTTTTTGCCTAGCAAGCAGAAGCCGTTCCTTGGAAAGGAGACCTACACCCGATGGCGAAGATAATCCCAATCACCGAGCATTACCAACATTTTTTAGCGGAGCTGAAGGAAAGTTTCTGGGGCGATGTGTATGGCGAGACCCGGCTGGCATGGAAGCGGCTGTTGGAAGCGGATTCCGAGCGCCAGCGGGATGGCTACGCGGTGCGGGAGTCCTATGAGCGGCGGGCACACCGGCGACAGCCCCACCGCAACGGCTACTACGAGCGGGATTTCACGACCCGGTTGGGCACGATCCGGCTGCGCGTGGCACGCACCCGAGGGCAAAGTTTTCTGCCGCGCGCGCTGGAGCCGTTTCAGCGGCGGGCCGAGGACGTGGCCATGCTGATCCGCGAAGCCTTTCTGCGCGGCATCTCGACCCGGCAGGTGGGACGAGTGGTGGCCACGTTGACCGGCGAAGTGGTGAGTCCGCAGACGGTGTCGAAGCTGACTCGCGACCTGGACAACGCGGTGCGCCAGTTTCATCAGGCCCGGCTCAGCGACGACTATGCGTATTTGTTTTTGGACGGAGTGAGTCTGCGGGTGCGGCGTCCGACGGGGCGCAAGCGGGTACACATGCTGGTGGCGTATGGAGTGCGCCGCGACGGCAAGCGTCACCTGCTGGCGTTTATGCGCAGCCAGGGCGAGAGTCAAGCGGACTGGGAAGGCCTGCTCGGCGATCTCTACCGACGCGGGCTGGAAGGCGGGCAGCTGGGGCTGATCGTCACCGATGGCGGTTCCGGACTGGGGGCGGCGATTCCCACGGTTTATCCGCGAGTGCGGCACCAGCGCTGCTGGGTGCACAAGATGCGCAACATTCTGGAAAAAGTGCGGAAACGCGACTACGACGAAGTCAAGACCGGCGCGCAGGCGATCTATTTGGCCGAAAGCCGGGCCCACGCCGAAGCCGCGTTTCGCCGCTTCCGGGCGCGCTGGTTGCCAGAGTACGGTCCCATGGTCCGCCGCCTGGGCCGCGATCTTCCCGAACTGCTATCGGTCTTCGCTTTTCCCCGGCATCTATGGCAGAAGCTCCGCACCACCAATGTAATCGAGCGCTGCTTCGTAGAAGTGCGGCGCCGCACCCGTCCTATGGTGTGCTTTGTCAATGTGCAAAGCGTGGACCGAATCATCTACTCCATCTTCCAGAGATTCAACCTGGAGTGGAAAACCCGCACCCTCAACCTATTTACACAAGCAGCTTGACGTTACCCGCGGATGCTTGCATGTTGACAACCGCACCTTCTGCCAGTATAATTCGTCGGCTTCAAAAGAGGAGTTCCTCGCGATACCGCCTTTATGGTCTCGAATCGAGGCCGAGCGAACCTCATCGGACGTGAACTCCTGCAACCCAGCGCATCTGTTCTAGAGATTTCTGGAAAACAACTAGAAAGAATTAGGAGGTCGAATAATCATGCCAACCCGAAAAACAAAGCGAACGGCGTTTTGCCTCTCGCTATTGGTGATGACAGGTCTTGTTGTATCTCTCTCACCCGGCGCTGCCGCACAATACACGCAGTTGAATATTGTCTCGGACGTCTCAGGGAAAGCTCTGAGCACTGATTCG
This sequence comes from uncultured Acidobacteriaceae bacterium, assembly GCA_963703635.1. Classification (GTDB taxonomy): domain Bacteria; phylum Acidobacteriota; class Terriglobia; order Terriglobales; family Acidobacteriaceae; genus Sulfotelmatobacter. The sequence goes on along the minus strand of CAVPEZ010000023.1, from coordinate 293,220 downwards.
AACCTAAGAAACGGCTGGGGGCTTGCGTTCTTCCCAACCTCGCCGTTCTGGGTGTCGGACAATGACACAGGTGTCTCCACTCTCTATTCACACTTTAACAAATTGCCGCTCGTAGTTACCGTGCCTATTGCGCCGACGAATCCGTTCAATGGCCCAGTCGGATCGCCCTGCTGGTATTGTGGCCAACTGAACCTCAGGGTTTGTTGTATCTGCAAACGGAAACTCTGGTCCGGCGCCGTTCCTGTTCTCTACGCTTGACGGTACGATTAGCGTTGGATAACCTAGCTACACTCCCACTCACGCGATTGCGCCGTCGACAACTCAGCGTCTTTCGCCGTTTACACGGGCTTGGCGCTGGGAACAATCGGCAACAACACTTTCCTCTTTGCCGCGGACGCCAACAATAACCTGATTGACGTTTACGACAGCAGCTTCAATCTCGTGAACTCGTTCACGGATCTAACCGCCCTTGCGGGGACGGTGGTGTACGGTGTTCTCGAGAACATTGGTGGGCAACTCTATGTCACATTCGCCAACATCGTTCCGCTCCAGGGTGGTGCTGTAGACGTATTTGGTACTGACGGCACATTCATTCAAGAGACTCAGCACCAACGGGCAGGGCGGTCCGCTGGAAGGTCCGTGGGGAGTGGCCATGGCTCCCGCCAATTTCGGTCCGGCCAGCAACAAACTGCTGGTCGGCGACGTCGACGACGGGCACATCAATATCCTCGACCAAGTTCTGGCGCACTCTCGGCCAACTCAAGGACGCTAAAGGACAAAGGTTCACCATCGGGGGCCTTTGGGCTTTAGCTTTCGGAGCGGGGAATGTTGCCAACGGCGCCACCAATCAACTTTTCTTCACAGCAGGACCGACCAACTATGTTCATGGTTTGTTTGGAGTGATTCTCCCCCCGCAGCACTAGGAATAGGGGATGTCGTCTACAAGGCTAGGCTGCAAGAGACAGCAACAGATGAGCTTCTCGACTCCACTCGCGGATGCGCCGAAGCGGATTGCTGAATAGGAGACGTGACAATCAGCGTGCTGGTATTCGGGGTGATGAACTCCAGTTGCATTGCGGGCGTACCAACCCAGAAGATCGAAGTTTGCGGCCCAGTTGTTACTGATGGTGTTGCACGGAGGCGCGAACATGACTCATCTTCTTCGCAAGCTGTGGTGGCACGACGAGGGCCAAGACATCGCCGAATATGCGGTGATGCTGGCCGTTATTCTGATAATTCGTAGTGGGTACGAAGTTCGCCTCATCGGAAGCAATGCGAACAATGCGTTTTCCGCCGTAGCGAGTTCGATCCATTAAGCTGCTCGGGTGGGAGAGGCTACTTCCGGGATCGAGCCTCTTTGAGACTCGCTATCGGAAGAAGTGCACACTCGAAAAGCCGCCTGCACTCTTTATCCAAAAACAGTCCATTCTGGGCGATAGACGAACTCGCAAAATACCGTCAACTGCGAAGCTCCAGGCACGGTCTTCATTGCAGCTTCGCGTACTCGGCCTTGGCTTCTTTCAGGATAGGGATGTCGAGGTCGGCGTCTTTCCCGAGGGTGAGGAAATCCTTGAGGCGGCGAGTGCCTGGATGCGGGCGGGTTGCGTGGTCTGCCCATGTACTACTGGCCAATCCGCCAAATGGGCTGTCAGTAGCGTTCTACCGTCCTTATGAAAAAGCGCGTGTGCATTTCTGGCCTCTTGACCTAGCACCATTTCGAATCTGAAGAACTTCTCTATCACAAGTCTCTGCGGAGAACATTAGCGCTCGCGTCCGCGTTGATCCCAAACTCAACCTCTGGCCGCAGGCTGAGCCTGACCACTTTTCTCGCTTCGAATCGGCGAGGGAGAGCTGTTCACCACCTCGTCATCGTGCCGGTGATCAGAGCGGCGGATCGGCAGATGGAGGACTATTCACAATGCGACGGATTGCCCACCGCAGATCGAAGTGGAAGTGTTTCAGCCTCGGCCTTCCCCTACTCTTGATAGCAAGCCTGGTCGCTCGTGCTCAAGTGGCCGTGACCACTCAGCACAATGACATCAGCCGGACCGGTCAGAATCTGGATGAAACCGTCCTCAATACCGGCAGCGTAGATGTAAGTAACTTTGGGAAGCTGTTCTCGCGACAGGTGGATGGGTATATTTACGCGCAACCGCTTTACATTGCGAAGCTTGCTATTGCGGGGCAGTCTCACAACTTGGTCTATGTCGCCACCGAGCACAACAGCGTCTATGCCTTCGACGCTGATGACCCAAACGCCTCTAGTCCGCTGTGGCAGGTCAATTTGGGCACTTCCGTTCCCAGTCAGGACATCTGCACATCAAACGTGCCGGGCTGCCCCTACAACGACCTGGTTCCGGAGATCGGAATCACGGCGACCCCTGTGATTGATCTCACCAGTAAAACCATCTATGTAGTAGCCAAAACCAAGAACACCCGCAACAACACTTACCATTTCTTCCTGCACGCGCTGGACTTGGCTACGGGCACTGAGAAATTTCTCGGGCCGGTGGAAGTCACCGCCTCCGGATTCTCTGCCCTGTACCATCTCAACCGGCCCGGTCTGCTGCTGCTCAGTGGCACGCTCTACATCGGCTTTGGCTCAGTGGGAGACCTCTACAGCTGGCACGGGTGGCTCATGGCCTATGACGCGTCCACACTGCAGCAGACAGCGGTCTTCAACCTAACTCCCAACGGGTATGGTGGTTCAATTTGGGGCGGCGGCCAGGGCTTGTTGGCCGACTCCGACAGTATCTATTTCATGACGGGGAATGGCACCTTCGATGCGAATACCGGCGGACATGATTACGGGGACAGCTTGCTCAAGCTCTCACCAGGGCTAACGCTGGCTGATTACTTCACTCCCAAGAATCAATCGCTGCTCAGCCAGGACGATGTTGATCTCGGATCGGGCGGACCGATGGCATTGCCGGGCACGAACTTGATCGTGGGCGTCGGCAAAGATGGCATGCTGCGGCTGCTCGACGCGACCAAACTGGGCGGCTTCAGCGCAGTCAGCGACAACGACGTGCAGGAGTTTCCGGCGATGGCTGGCTCTTGCGGCGGAGTCAGTGGCCTCTGCTTCATGGGCGGTCCGATTTACTGGAACAGTCCAAACTTCGGTCCTGTCATCTACCTGTGGGGGGCGGGCGATTATCTCAAGGCCTGGCAGTTTAATGGGCAAACTTTTCAGACCACGCCCGTGTCGCAGAGCGCAATTCAGAGTGTGGCGGGACTATCAAACACGATGGCCATGTCGCTTTGGCCGACGGGAACGAGTCGGGCACGGGCATTGTGTGGGCTTCGGGACCGATGTCCGGTGATGCCAATGTGCAGGCGCAACCCGGCATTCTGCATGCCTTCGACGCCACCGATCTCAAGCACGAACTCTGGAACAGCAATCAGAGTCCAGCTCGCGATAGCGCGGGCAACTATGCCAAGTTCGCACCTCCAACGATCGCAAACGGCAAGGTCTACTTGGCCACATTTTCTGGTCAGCTGGTCGTATACGGTTTGAATCCGCCACCCGCCAGCGCGATCAGTTTTGTACAAGTCGCAGCTGCTACTCCACAATCGCTGACCTCGACTGTCTCAGTGGCATATCCGTCTCCGCAGATCGCTGGCGATGTTAACGTGGTCGTAGTCGGCTGGAACGACCGACAGCCGCGGTCCAGTCCGTGACCGACAGCTTGGAAAACACCTATGCGCGTGCGGTCGGTCCGACCAAAGGGAACGGCATCAGCCAGTCCATCTATTACGCGAAGAACATTATTGCTGGAAGTAACCGTGTCACGGTCACTTTCAATCAATCGGCGTATCTCCCGACATCCGTGTGCTGGAATACGCGGGGGCGAACAGGACGAGCCCGTTGGATGTGACGGCTGCGGCAAGCGGTAGCGGAACCACCACGAACAGCGGTTCGGCTACCACCAAGTTTGCCAGTGAATTGATCTTCGGCGCGAACACGGTGTTCACCGGAAACAAGGGACCGGGCACGGGCTTCACTGCCCGCATCATTACCTCACCCGACTCCGATCTTGCCGAAGACGAAGTCGTGAGCGTTACCGGCAGCTACAGTGCCACGGCACCTCTGGGCTCCAGCGGCGCCTGGGTCATGCAGATGGCGACGTTCAAACCGTAAGCGGAAACCTCTTGCAACAATGAGGCCATCCGTTGATAGAGACACTACCGCGCCTAGGTCTGGTTGCCAGTTCGTGTCCACCTTTGGCGTCACGTGGCAAAAACCCCATGACGTTGACCACCTTTTTGGTTGCCCCCGGTAATTCTCAATGAGCGCTAAGGCCTGTGGGTGTTGAAAAAGTCACTGAGATTAGCAGGTGGGATTCAGCAGAAGCATGTTAGAAGAAAGTGATCCTGCCCATGCTCTGTTTGATTCCAATCGTCGGAGGCCTGCTGATCATGATGGGGCAACACGACCGCTCCGAAGCGCTTTTCTACTACTTCCGCCTGGACGATCAAGTTCCTGAGACCCATCTTCTGCGGCTGATCGAAAAACACATCAGCTTTGCCTTCGTGCGCGAGAGGTTGAAGGAGAGTTACAGCGAGACGGGCCGTCCGTCGATTGATCCCGAGCTGCTGCTGCGCATTCTGCTGATTGGCTATTTGTACGGCGTCACCAGCGAACGCAAGCTGGTGGAGGAACTGCGCATGCACCTGGCGTGGCGCTGGTTCACGGGTTTGGGATTCGATCAGGAGATTCCGCACCACTCCACGTTTTCCAAGAATCGGCACGGACGATTCCAGGAGTCGAAGCTGTTCGAGGAGTTGTTTGAACAGATCGTGCGGCAGTGTGTGGAAGTGGGGTTGGTGCGGGGCAAGCACCTTTCGGTGGATGGCAGTTTCGTGGAGGCGAATGCATCCAAGGAGAGTCGTATTCCGCGGGAGCAGTTAGCGGAGGCGGCGCAGGTCAACCAGACCATTCGCCAGTATCTGATGGAACTGGAAGAACAGAACCCGGTCGAGGAACCGGTGCATCAGCAAGATCAAGTGTCGACCACCGATCCGGATTCGACCTACGCCACCAAGGGCGGCACGCCGGCGAGGCTGGGCTACTACGACAACTATCTGGTCGACAACCACAGTTGCGTGATCGTGGGAGTGCAAGCGACGGCAGCGCGAATGAGTCAGGAAACCGTGGCCGCACAAGACATGCTCACGCGCTTCGCGCAATGGCAAGGACGAGGGCCAGAATCGGTGGCGGCCGACACGACCTACGGGAACGGGGAGTTCCTGCAATGGTTAGCGGATCGAAGCATCACTCCCTACATGCGGACCCGTGACAGTATCCACAGAAAGAACAGCCCGTTCTACGGTCCGGAGCACTTCACTTACGAACCCGAAAATAATCGCTATATCTGTCCCGCAGGCCAGCCACTCAACTATGGTGGTCGGGTCCATCGGAACCGCGCCTACAACTACATCGGGACACGCAAACGCTGTGGCCCGTGCTCGCAAAGACCGCAATGCACCACTGCTGCCTTCCGGAGCCTGATCATCCACCAGAACGAACCGGCCCGGCAACGCGCAAGGGAGTTGGTGAACACGCCCGAATTCGCCCATGCCCAGCGGCAAAGAAAGAAGGTGGAAGCCTTGTTCGCGGAACTCAAGAATCAAATCGGATTGCGTCGCCTCCGTCTGCGGAGACTACGGTTTGTGCGGGAGCAGTTCTTCCTGGCGGCGGCTGCCCAGAACATCAAGCGACTGGTCCGCTTCCTCAATCAACCGACAACACCCACCGTGGAAGCCGCCTCTTAGCTGAGGTGAGAACAAGAACTCGGCCACCGCAAATCATCGCAGCCGAAAAGACATTCCGATCACGGACTTTTTCAACACCCACGCCTGTTAACATCAACTATCCAGAACCCCATGAAAGCGCCTCAGGTAGTCGGTTGGGCAGTTGCGGTTGCTGTGAGTGTGTGGGCATCATTCGTTTTTGCGCTGCGCGTTCGGACGCCGGTCTTCGAGAAAACCTCCGAGAAATGTCTTTGACCGAAATCTCCGACACTTCGATTCGCGCCGCAATCTCTTTGTTGGCGAGCCCTCGAAAACAAGCTGCTGCTCTCGTTCGGTGATGGCCGTGTTCGATTGTCCTGCGGGGTTACGACCTCAAGCCAGAGCCCCGTTTGCAGTTGTTCCTGGTCCGGCGCCGCACCTGGTCGGCAACAACAATCAGTTGACTCGGTTACTCCATTCAGTTGCGGCACAGCCGCCCTCGAAACAGAGTCATTGCGCTGCTTTTCGTTGATGCTTTCCCAACCCGATATCGATCCCGACCATGGGACCGTAAACATTAATCCCATAGTTCGCATATCTTGGTTCGGAGAGATAGAGATTTGATATATGCATCCAATTCAAACCCGCCGTAATTGAATACCTAGGATTGAAGTTATAGCGCACCCCACTGCCCATGTTGAGGGTGAACGTGAAGTTCTGGCCCTGTGCATACTGGACGCCTTTGGGTCCCTTAGCGTCAATATTCCCGAGGCCCGCGCGTCCGTCAAAGTAGGGCGTGATCCTCCAATTACGCGGGACGAAATTCCTTCGAATGCCCATGATGTATGAGAAATAGCGTGTTTCAGGTCCTCTCGGAATCGCAGTGACGGACCCGCTGAATTCCAGGTCCCAATTACCGCGCAGAATCTTCGGACCTTTTACGTCGCCCATTTGCCACCGAAGAGAAGCGATGACCGGCACCAGTGTGTACTTGAGCGGGGTTTCGGTATAGGCATCGCCCAAGAAAACGTCGAAAACAAAAGGGATATTGATGGGAAGCCATCCCGTCTCCAGGGAGAATTCGAGCTTGTTCTTGTGATAAATGCTTCTGTTGAAACCTGCCGGTTCAGAGTTCCGTATAGTTTCATCGGAAGGTTGGCTCTTTGAATCCCGGGCGATCGACCTCGCGGGATGAGTGAGGCACGCCAGCACAATAAACCATGTCATGGTTCGCATACTCATGTTGACACAGGCGAGGTGGAGGTCGGAGGAAGTTGGCTGGACCAAGGGAGTTCGAACCAGGAGGCCGCTCGTACGGTTGCGCCGTCACGGAGACCCGAGGCATTCGTGAAGTATGCTTTCACGGTTAATTTGTGCCCCATTGGCCTCGCGAGGAGAAGGGCTACAACAGCAACCACAATAAGTCCGACAACCCAGACAAGCCTGCGCATGTTCGTCGTGACGATCGGGTTAGGGAGGAAAACTGAGCCGGGTCATCATAAAGCACAGTCGCGTGTATCTCAACTGTTGAAACATCGCCATTGCACTCAAAATCCAGGTCGCCGGGTCAAAACGTGTAATGGCCTGTTTACATCAACCAATGGCGGTAACGGATCTAGACCTATCCATGAACATTACGGTACTTTGGTTTCTGGTCGAGGATTCCAAATTGGTGTGACGCGGTGTCCATTAGACTATGAGGTTTCGATTCGCCGTCAGGTTAGCCGCACTTGGTTGCATCGTCCTTACTGCCGCAAGATTTGCATCCGGAGGACCGGCGGGTGGCAGCTGAGAGGTTGGAAGCGCATCTATTTGGACCCAAGTTGGACCAAAGTTGTGTTGGGAAACAACTGGCGTTTCCAGGATGTATTGGTGCAGAAGAAGTAATTGGTCGGGGCGCGCGGATTTGAACCGCGGACCCCCTGCGCCCAAGGCAGGTGCGCTACCAGGCTGCGCTACGCCCCGACATTATTAGAGACGACGACTCCGCCGAATCAACAACACTTTCGATTATAAACGACGAAGCACGCTATAATTCTTTACTGGATATGGCGAGCCCGCGCTATGCGTTGGTTGCGTATGTACAAAGTCCAGTGGGAGAGTTCGTCGAGAACCTCCGGCGGGAGCTGCATCCTTCCTGTCCTCATCTGGCAGCCCACATCACCTTTCTGCCGCCGCGGCCTCTGCAGGGAACCGAAAGCGCCGCCTTACAGGTTCTGGAAGGTATCTGCGGCCAGGTTGAGCCTTTCGAAGTGACCCTGGGCGACGTGGAAACCTTTGTTCCGACTACTCCCACGGTTTACATCCGCGTGGCTCACGCCGCATCGCGGCTGCTGAAGTTGCACCAACAACTCAACGCGCAGGCGCTGCCTTTCGCCGAGGAGTGGCCCTACATCCCGCACCTCACGGTCGTGAAAATGGATACCGAAGAAGCGGCAAACCAGGCGCTGGGGTTGGCACGCGAACGCTGGCGTGAGTATTCAGGCAGTCGCCGCATCCTGCTCGACCGGCTCACCTTCGTGCGCGAAGATGCCCCGAACCAATGGATCGACCTCGCCCCGGTCCTGCTCGGCGGAAGTTTGGTTTCCCCGTAAGCACGGCTGGCCTCAAGAGAGATCCCATTCTCCGTTAACTCTGCGGACGTTCTCAGCGGTTTCCGCGTCTAGGATTTTCGTGAGTCTTCCCCCCACCCGCAAACATAAAGCCTGAATCGCGGAGATCGCTGGGAACACCCGCGGAGTGTGCGGAGAGAGCTCGATTAGCAGGTCATGCATTGACTTGCCGTTGTCCGGCTCCTAAGATGATCCGCCAAGGACATACCCTTCTCGCGTGATCGGCCAAACCATCTCGCATTACCGCATTACGGAAAAGCTCGGTGGCGGCGGAATGGGCGTCGTCTATAAGGCCGAGGACGTTAAACTTGGCCGCTTTGTCGCCCTCAAGTTCCTGCCCGATGAAGTGGCCAAAGATCCGCAGGCGCTCAGCCGCTTTCAGCGCGAGGCTAAAGCCGCTTCTGCCCTGAACCATCCCAACATCTGCACCATTCACGAGATTGACGACCAGCATGGCCAGACTTTCATCGCCATGGAATTTCTGGATGGCGTGACCTTGAAGCACCAGATTGCGGGACAGCCGGTGGAGATCGAGACCGTGCTGTCGCTCGCCATCGAGATTGCCGACGCGCTCGATGCAGCGCATGAAGGTGGAATCGTTCACCGCGACATCAAGCCGGCGAATCTTTTTGTGACCAAGCGCGGCCACGCCAAGATTCTCGACTTCGGACTCGCCAAGGTGACGATTCGGAACAACCGGGTGCCCGAGGGCGCGACCGCGACGATGCAGGAGACGCTGCCAAGCGAAGAGCATCTGACCAGTCCGGGGTCTACGCTGGGCACGGTGGCTTACATGTCGCCAGAGCAGGTGCGGGGCAAAGAGTTGGACGCGCGCACCGATCTGTTCTCCTTCGGCGCGGTTCTTTATGAGATGGTGACGGGCACGGTGCCGTTCCGCGGCGAAGGTTCGGGCGACATTTTTGACGCGATCCTGCACAAGGCGCCGACGGCGGCGGTGCGGCTGAATCCGGAGGTTCCCGTCGAACTCGAAAGGATTATTAATAAAGCTCTGGAGAAAGACCGCGACCTCCGTTATCAGCATGCGTCCGAGCTGCGGGCCGATCTGAAGCGGTTGAAGCGCGAGACCGAATCGGGCAGGGTGAGCACCGAGTCGGCGTCCGCGAATGCTTCGGGTTCGGCTGCGCCGCCGGTTCCTGCCTCGGGATCTGCGCCAGCGATTCCATCTTCCGCCTCGGCGTCATCCAGTTCGGTGCTGATTGCCGAAGCCAAACGCAATAAAGGCAAGCTGATCGGAGCCGCAGCGGTGCTGGTGGTCCTGGCGATTGCTGCCGCGTTCGGCGCTTACAAACTTCTGCACAAAACCGCGTCTGTGATCGACACTCACAACATCACCATACGACAGCTCACCGAGCACGGGCAGGCAGTCGGGTTTGCCAGCATCTCGGCCGACGGCAGATTAGTGGCTTATGGCCGGCAAGAAGGCGAACGAAGCTTGCGCGTGAAGCAGGTGGCTACGGGCAGCGAAGTCACGGTGGTGCCGCCTCAGGGTGGGCTGTTTGGCGCAGGGGCTACCTTCACACCAGACGGCAACTATCTTTATTACGCGCATCAGGACCCGGCCAACCAAAACAACACAAATCTCTACAGTGTGCCGGCTTTGGGTGGGGCTTCGCGGCAGATCGTGAGTGATGTAACCAGCACAGTCGCATTCTCACCCGACGGGAAGCGTATGGTTTACACCCGCACCATTCGGGACAAAGGCGAGGATCAATTACTGATGGCGAATGCGGACGGAAGCGATGAGAAGATCATCTTCCGCCATGAGTCCAGTGCTAGCGGCTTCGGCACAAGCCCTTCGTGGTCGGCGTCGGGCGACCTCATCGCGGTGGGACTGGTACAACTGGGCCAGAAGGACGTTCTTTCCTCCATTCTGGTCTTGACGCCGGAGGGCAGGCAGGTTAAGACTTTCCCTCTGCCTACGCTGATTTACGACGTGGCGTGGCTGCCCGATTCCTCCGGGGTATTCTTTAGCGGTATTCAAAAGTCGGCGGTTCGGGGCCAGATATGGATGCAGCCCTATCCCGAAGGTACGCCTTTCAGGATCAGCAATGATTTAAGCGAGTACAACTCGCTGAGTGTTACCGCGGATGGGAAGTCGTTCGTTACCACACAGGAGCGCCGGCAGGCGGCGATTTACGCAGGCGATTCTCCCGCTGTACTGAATGACAAAATCGATTGGAAACTGAATCCAATCTCGACCGAACAAGCGACGGGATACGTTCTTTCCTGGACCAGTGCGGGCAAGCTCCTACAGCGAGATGCTTCCTTTCACATTTATGTCACTGGCGCTGATGGCAGCAACCGGGTTCGCGTGCTGGAGGACAATGGGCTCGTCCTCGGTGCCCGCTCCTGCGGCTCCGGCGACCTGGTTATTGTGCCCAGAGTGCTGGAGAACAATGCGCCGAACCTTTGGCGTCTGAATATGGCCACCGGAGAAACGAAGCAGCTTACATTTGGCAAAGACGAAGAATTTAGCTCCTGTACTCCGGATGGGAAATGGATGGTTTACAGCGGTCCCGTTGCCACCGATAGCCTGACACACATTTTCAAACTCCCAACCGATGGGGGCACAGCGGTGGAACTGGCCAAGGGACAGGTGTTTAACCCAGTTGTGTCCCCGGATGGCACATCGGTCGCGTATGGAAGGAACGAAGGGCAGGGAGCCAGCGCGAAGGCGAAATTTGAGATGCAGAGGCTGGAAGGCGGCGCACCCGTGCAGGTGATCGATCTGCCTTCAACGTACAGTTGGCAAAACCTTGGGTGGACGCCTGACGGACACGCGCTCACTTACGTGCACAATACCACCGGCAGTACGCAGAATATCTACATGCAGCCGCTGGACGGAGGCGCGCCCGTGCAGTTGACCCACTTCGATTCCGAGCCCGCTTTGATCTCGGCTTACGCCTGGTCGCGAGATGGCAAGAAATTCGCGGTCACGCGCGCCCGCTACAACGATACCGATGTGGTTATGTTCAGCGGTTTCCGTTAGGAGCAGTTTGGATATCAGAAAGGACCTTGGCTCATGCTCGAGATTCAGACCAAACACTTGCCGCCTGACATCGTTGTGCTCGAGATCACGGGCAGAATCACCATCGGGCGGGAGTGCAAGCAACTGGAATGGGCCACCGAAAGCCTGGTCCGCGAGAAGCAGCAGAAGAAGATCATCTTTGACTTGAGCGGCGTCACCCACATCGACAGTACGGGAATCGGGATCATCGTCACGTCGGCCGGCCAGGTGAAGCAGGCAGGTGGAGAGCTGCGGCTGGCCGGTGCCAACAAACACATCGAACAGGTGTTGAAGATCACGAGTGTAGATAAAATCGTCTCCTGGAACCCAACTGTGTCGGAGGCGATCGCAGGTTTCTAGGTGAGCATCGACTAACGATTCTTTCACATTCCTCACATCTCTTCGACTCTCGTCCCATCCCGCCGCGAAATGCTCCATGGACTATAATTACCCGCAAAGATGCCTCTAGCTTCCGGCACGAAACTTGGTCCTTATGAAATCCAATCGCCGCTGGGCGCCGGCGGCATGGGCGAGGTGTATCGCGCGCGCGACACGCGTCTGGATCGCACGGTCGCAGTCAAGATCCTGCCGTCGCATCTTTCCGAAAACTCTGAGGCCAAGCAACGCTTCGAGCGGGAAGCCCGAACCATTTCGTCGCTGAATCATCCCCACATTTGTGTGCTGCATGATGTTGGCAGCCAGGATGGAACCTCCTACCTGGTGATGGAGTACTTGCAGGGCGAGAGTCTGGACTCCCGGCTGCTGAGAGGACCCTTACCCCTGAAGCAGGCGCTCGAGGTTGGCGTGCAGATCTGCGAGGCGCTGGAGAAAGCGCACCGCGCCGGCATCGTGCACCGTGATCTCAAGCCCGGGAACATCATGCTCACGGCGGCGGGCGCCAAGTTGCTGGATTTCGGATTAGCGAAGCCGGCGGTGGCCACGTTGAGCCCGCAGACTTTGGGCGATAAAGGAAACCTCACGCCTTCCACTCCCACGATAAACCTGTCTGCGCTCAGCCCGCCGCCGGGGACGCTTACCCAGCAAGGCACAATCGTGGGCACGTTCCAGTTTATGGCGCCCGAGGTGCTACAGGGCCGCGAAGCGGATGCGCGCAGCGACATTTTCAGCTTCGGCTGCGTGCTGTACGAGATGATCACAGGACGCCGCCCGTTCGAGGGCAAGAGTCAGCTCTCGGTCGCGTCCGCCATCCTGGAAAAAGACCCGCAACCGGTCACCAGCATGCAACCAGCGGCCCCGGCCGCCATCGATCACGTGGTCGACGATTGCCTGGCCAAAGATCCGGAAGCGCGCTGGCAGAGCGCCGCCGACATTGCCCGCGAGTTGCGCTGGATAGCAAGCGGCGCATCGACCTCGAGCGTCGCGCCGCTAACTGATACTCGCGGCCGCTTCGTTGAGCGCATGGTGTGGGCCGCGGCAGTGGTAGCTCTGCTGGCGGGTCTGGCCTGGTTGGGCCTGCGCGGGCATGCGCCGGCCATAACTCTGCGCTCGTACTTGCCTCCGCCCGCTGGAGTCGCATTCGACTTCACCGGCGATTTCTCCGGACCGCCGGTCATCACCGCCGACGGGACAGCGATCGCCTATTGCGCCCGCAACCAGAAAGACCGGGACATGATCTGGGTGCAGAGTCTCAGCGACCTGACGCCCCGGAAGCTTGAGGGCACCGACGGCGCATCATTTCCTTTCTGGTCCGCGGATGGAATGTTTTTGGGATTCTTCGCCGAGGGCCATCTAAAGAAAGTTCCAGCAGTGGGCGGTCCAGTGACGGTTCTCGCCGATGCGGTCAATCCTCGCGGTGGGTCGTGGAACCAGGATAACGTCATTATTTACGAGCCCGACTACCGCGATTCCTTGTGGCGCATCGGTTCCGCCGGCGGAACCCCGGCGCGCTTGACCAAGTTTGACATGGACAGACACACCACCCATCGCTGGCCCATGTTCCTGCCCGACGGCAAGCATTTCCTCTTCTTTGCTACCAACCACTCTGGAGCCTCGGAGCAGGGAATCTATTTCGGATCGCTGAAGGATGGTTCCTACAAGCACGTGATCGATTCGGATTCAGACGCGCAGTATGCTTCCGGCTATCTCCTCTATCATCTGCAGTCAGCCTTGCTGGCCCAGAAGTTCGATCCCGCCACAGGCACCGTGTCAGGCGATCCAGTGCCAGTGACAAACTCGCTGGAATATGATTCCTCAACCTGGCACACCACATTTTCCGTCAGCCAGAATAGCGTCCTTATCTATGAACCGGGATCGAGAGCTCTGGGAACGGACCTTCTCTGGCTGGATCGCAGCGGCAAGGTGCTGAATAAGGTTGGGGTTCAGGCATTTTACAAGGGCGCCGGCCAGCTTTCTCCCGATGGCAAGCGCCTGGCTGTTTCCATGGGAGATCCGCAGGCCGACATTTGGGTCTTCGACTTGGCTCGGGGATCGCATACCCGCCTTACCTTTGGCGGCGCCACTCACTTGATGCCGTCGTGGTCGCCCGATGGTCAGCGGATTATTTACGTGCGCCAGAGCGGCGTAACAGCGGTCACCGGATCGTCACTGCGCGCCCGCCTGGCCAATGGTGGCGGCCAGGAAGAAATTCTGATGGAGGGCGAAAATTCCGCGACTGCTCATACCTTGACTGAGCCGCAATGGTCGCCCGACGGACGTTTCATCCTTCATCTCGAGCAGAGCGGCCCGACCGTTACCGGAGTGTGGGCCCTGCCCACGTTTGGCGACAAGAAACCTTTCGCCATCGTTCAGCCCCAAACTCCACAAGCCCGCATCATTCAAGCCCGTCTTTCTCCCGACGGCCGCTGGCTGGCGTACAGTTCCACCGAGTCAGGACGCGAGGAAGTGTACGTCACTCACTTCCCCGGCGGCGCCGGCAAGTGGCAGGTCTCGCAGACCGGAGGGACCTTTCCAGAGTGGCGGGCGGACAGCAAGGAGATTTACTATTTCGGATTCGATGCCTTTCTCCACGCCGCTACTGTGGACACGAAAAGCGACGAGTTCGAGTTAGGTCCGGTGCGCGCGTTGTTCCAGGTCGGCTACATCTCCGCCGTCGGGGGCGCCTACGACGTCAGCCCGGACGGCCAGCATTTTATCTTCGCCACCAACCCGGAAATCGCCTCCACGCCGCTGGTCTTGGTCACTAACTGGACGGCGGAGCTGAAGAAATAGCTGGCGGGCGGCGTCCGCGTCACCATGAGGCCAGTGGTCCGTGTCCAGTGATCAGTAATTAGTGGTCAGTGATCAGTGGTCAGTCGTCAGTAGAACCTGACCAAAGATTCAGGCCAGTGTTTTCCTGACCCCTGACCCCTCGCCCCTGACCACTGAACCTTAAATAGTCGCCAGCCTCGTAACCCTCGCCTGATTACCCGCCTGTTACGTTACCCCCTGCCGAGTCCCCATGGCCCCTGGTACATCTCCCTCCCGTGCGTTGCGAAAGCTTTGGCCGCCCTGTAAACAGAAGAGAGGAATGGTTTGGAATGCCTCGCCGGAAGCCACTTCGGGCGCGGACTCGAGCAAGTGCCGGAGGGCAATGCATGCAGATTGGAGTCTACGGTTCGGGTTATCTGGGAACAGTGATTTCGGCATGTCTGGCTGATTTTGGCACTCCCGTTTCGTGTTGTCATCCCGACCGGACGCGCATGGTCGAGATGGCCCAGGGCAACATCCCATTCTTTGAGAAGAACTTGAAGGAGATCATCCGGCGCAACGTTCGGGCCGGACGCCTGGCGTATTCCACCGACATCGAATCGTTTGCGCGCAAGACGCAAGTCATTTTTCTGGCGGAAGATAGCGCGGAGAATCTGTCAGATGTGGTGATGCGGATCGCCCGGCTGGCGACGAAGCCGCCGATTCTGACCATCGTTACGCCGGTGGCAGTGGGCACGGCTGCGGCGCTGGAGAAATCCCTGAAGGATGCGGGCTTGCATGGAACGATCGTTTCGCAGCCCATGTTCTTCACCGACGGCTGCGCCGTGGAAGACTTCAACTGGCCGGACCGGCTGATTCTGGGATCGAGTTCGAACGAAGCGGTGCAGGTTCTTAAACAGATTTTTCATCCGCTGGTGATGCGCGGCGTTCCGGTGATCGTGACCAACCAGGCGACGGCGGAACTGGTGCGCGAATCGGCGACGGCGTTTGTGGCGACGAAGATTTCCTTTATCAACGAGGTTGCGGCGCTGTGCGAGCGCGTGGGCGCGGACGCAGTCAGCCTGGCGCTGGCGCTTGGCCTCGACAAGAAGATCGCTCCGCGCTGTCTGCAGCCGGGAGCGGGCATGGGCGGCGTGTTTGCCGAGTCGGATATGGATTCGCTGGCGCAGTTGGCCTTGGCGAACGGAGTTCCGCTGCGAGTGCTGACCGCGGCGCGGGACGTCAACCACACTCTGGCGGAGCGCCTGGTCGATAAGATTGCCCTGGCCTTGAATTCGGTGGAGAACAAGGACGTGGGCATTCTTGGCCTGGCCTTCAAGCCGAATACGAATTCGATCGCGGGTTCGTCGGCGGTGCGGCTGGCCGAATCGCTGGTCGCCAAAGGCGCGCGGGTCCGGGCTTATGACCCTGTGGCTCTTGCCGAGGCCAAGCTTCGGCTGGATGGTTCGGTGCGCTATTGCGAATCGGCCTATGCCGCGGCGGAAGGTATGGACGCTCTGGTCGTGGGCACAGGCTGGCCTGAGTTCCGCGTGCTCGACTTCGACCGCATCAAGCACCTGCTCAAGAAACCCATCATCGTGGATACCAAGAACCTGCTGGATGCCTCGCGGCTGCGCGCCATGGGGTTCGAATATGTGGGCGTGGGACGGGGATGAACATCTCGCCGGCTTCCGGTATCCGGCGTTCGGCTTCCGGTAGCTTAGGCGAAACGGACTGCACCCTGGGATCTGTGAACGAAGATATTCTTATTTCCGTGCAGCAGTCCGCACAAGAACCCGCACCGGCACCCGAGCGGCTGTCGTTGCTCACCCAATCTTCCGTTTTTCTTTCTGAAATCCTCGATAGCTTCTCGTTTCTTTTCTTCTGCTTACCCTTCTCCAGCCTGACTCACCTTGTAAGTTCGTGGTGTCAGCCGTTTAATAGCTGAGGAGTGATCACCCCCACAACGGGCGCCAGCCCTGGGCCTACCAGGGAAGCCACAAAACGCCCGCATCGGATGTCCCTACCACAGTCTCGCGTGGGATTAGGCAGGGGCCGCGAGGTGTCTAGAACTGCGCGGCACAACATCCTGGCCAACGCTTCCCAGATTAGGAGAAAGAAAAATCGGAGTAAAGGTCATCCGTCACATGAAAATCGAAAGTTTTCCACAGGAGCGTGCAAATCATCGATTAACGAGAGCGGCGTCGACCCGATTTGGAATTCTTGGCGCGACCGCGCTCTCGGGTTTCTGACATCTGCTCAGCGCAGTTGCTATAATCGAGACGGCGGTGGGAATAGCTCAACTGGCAGAGCACCGGACTGTGGCTCCGACGGTTGCGGGTTCGATTCCCGTTTCCCACCCCAGAATTTCTTCCAGCGCTTTGTGCCTGAGCGCCTCGCTTTGCTCGGCTGGACCCTTCGGCTTCCCCGGCTTCGCTCGGGGCTTCGGCAAAACGTGGCAGGCGGCCGAGGCGGCCGTCCCTACATACTCGCATTTAATGCAGACCATATTGGGAAGCGCTTGCCTCCCAGCACG
Source organism: uncultured Acidobacteriaceae bacterium (assembly GCA_963703635.1). GTDB lineage: Bacteria > Acidobacteriota > Terriglobia > Terriglobales > Acidobacteriaceae > Sulfotelmatobacter. Next base: position 276,164 of record CAVPEZ010000023.1, on the reverse strand, counting down.
TTTTTTCTTTGCTGTACTCGTTGACCCGCAGACCATCTCGAACTAAAATGCCGCTCGAATCTTCTTGCGGGCGCGCCCGCGCTCTGCAGGGCCTGTCGCGGTTGACAGAGGGGAAGCAGATTCACGGGCCCTCGGCTCCTTGGAAGTTTTCTGTCTCTGGGGGGAGATTCATGAAGAGTTCTGCACGCAAGCAAGTCAAGTCACGTCGCAAAACCACCGCAGAGAATGAAGCCAAGGCTTCCTCTGGTGCGTTCCCCATCGTGGGGATTGGGGCGTCGGCGGGCGGGCTGGAAGCATTCTCCGAACTGTTGCGCTACCTGCCGGAAAAAACTGGCATGGCCTTTGTGCTGGTGCAGCACCTCGATCCCAAACATGGCAGCGCGTTGCAGGAAATCCTGGCGAGGACAACCAAGATCCCCGTCATGGAAGTCACTCAGGGAGTTGTGGTGCAGCCCGACCATGCCTACGTGATTCCGGCGAACGCGAACTTGACCATCAAGAATGGAATGCTGCAACTGGGTTCGCGCGTGCTGACTCACGGGCAACACATGCCGATCAACGATTTTTTCCGCTCGCTGGCGGAAAACGCCGGGCAGCAGGCCATCGGCGTCATCTTATCGGGCACGGCTTCGGACGGCACTGAGGGATGCCGCGCCATCAAGGCGGCGGGAGGGATCACGTTTGCCCAGGATGAGGAGTCGGCGAAGTACGACAGCATGCCGCGCAATGCGGTGAACGCGGGGTGCATCGACTTCATCTTATCTCCGAAGGATATTGCGCGGGAGCTGGGCGGAATCAGCCAGCATCCTTATGTGGCACGGGTTGTATCGCCGGCGGTGGAAAATGTCGATGGCATGGTGGGCAGCGACCTGAACGCGCTGTTCGGGTTGCTGCGGGATTCGACTGGTGTGGATTTCACCAATTACAAGCACACTACGCTGCACCGGCGCATCCGGCGGCGGATGGTGGTCCACAAGATCGAGAAGCTCAAAGATTACCTGCGTTTCATTGGGAGGAAGCCGGAAGAACTGGACGAGCTTTACCGCGACTTGCTGATCCACGTCACCGGATTTTTCCGGGAGCCGGAAGCGTTTGTGGCGCTGCGCAAACATGTTTATCCGAAATTGTTCGAAGCCCGCAAGCCAGACAATCCCATACGGGTTTGGGTGGCCGGCTGCTCCACCGGCGAAGAGGCGTACTCGATCGCGATCACGCTGCTGGAATACATGTGGGTGCACAGCCGGAACATTTCGCAGGCTGCGACCGCCATCCAGATCTTCGCCACCGACATCAGCGACACCGCTCTCGACCGCGCCCGCACTGGGCTTTATACCGAAGCGGCGGTGGCGGAGATTTCGGCGGAGCGATTGAAGCGATTCTTCGTCCGGCTGGATGGAGGCTTTCAGATCAACAAGTCCATCCGTGATATGTGCATCTTCGCCAAGCAGAACCTGGTGAAGGATCCTCCGTTCTCAAACCTCGACCTGGTGAGCTGCCGCAATCTGCTGATCTATCTGGGGCCGGTTTTGCAGCGGAGGGTAATTCCCTCATTGCACTATGCGCTGAAGCCCGGCGGCTATCTGATGCTGGGTGCGTCGGAAAACCTGGGCGGATTTGCCGACCACTTCGGACTGGTCGACAAGAAAGACAAGATTTACCAGAAGAGGAAGACGACGGCGCGGCTGACTACTTACTTCGCGAACGCGGACTATCTGCCGATCCGGGCTGGAGACCCGAAGCTCGCGCGGGAGTTGCCGGCTCCTTTTACGGTGGAGCGGGAAGTGGAGCATCTGCTGGTGAACAGATTTGTTCCAGCCAGCATTGTGGTGAACGATCAAATGGAGATTGTGCAGTTCCACGGCAAGACTGGAGCTTACCTGGAACCGCCGGCCGGCCAACCCAGCTTCAGCGTAGCAAGAATGGCGCGCGAGGGCCTGCTGGTCGACTTGCGCGCGGCCCTCGACGCCGCCAAGAAATCCAACGCGACGGCGCGGAAGGACGGAGTGCACATTCAATCCGAAGCAGGCCCGCGAGAGATCAGTCTTGAGGTGGTGCCTTTGCGCGGACCGACGGCGCACGAGCGCTTTTACGTGGTCGTATTCCAGGATGCGGTTCGCAAGCCGGAGATCGCCGAGGACAAGGGCAAGGCCGGCAAGGCGGTGAAATTGGCGCGCCCCGCGGTGCCGGAGGCCGAACATCTGAGACGAGAGACGAATCAGTTGCGGGAGCAATTGCGCTCGCTCATCGAAGAGCACGAGACCACGGCGGAAGAATTCAAGTCGGCGCATGAAGAGGTCTTGTCGGCCAACGAAGAATTGCAGAGCACCAATGAAGAACTGGAGACGGCGAAGGAGGAGTTGCAATCCACGAACGAGGAACTCACGACCCTCAACGAGGAAATGCAGAACCGCAACGCGGAGTTGGGCTCGGCCAACAACGATCTGCTGAACCTGCTGGGGCACGTCGATATTCCGGTGGTCATGGTGAGCAACGATCTACGGATTCGCCGCTTTACTCCTCCCGCGCAAAAACTGCTGAACCTGTTGCCCGGGGATATTGGGCGTCGCCTGGGCGAGATCCGGCCAAACCTTGACGTGGAAGATTTGGAGAGTCTGGCCCGCGAAGCCATCCGGCACGCCGCCCCGCAGGAGCGGGAGGTGCGCACCAACGAAGGCGGTTGGCAGATGCTCTACGTGCGGCCTTACAAGACCTGGGACAACCGGATCGAAGGCGCAGTGATCAGCTTGCAGGACGTCGACGCCCTCAAACGCACTCTGGACCAGACCCGCGAGTATGCGGATACGATTGTTGAGAGCGCGCGGGAGCCGATCCTGGTGTTGGACATCAAGCTCCAGGTTTCAGGCGCGAATCCGGCGTTTTACCGGGCTTTCGAGGTGACGCCGGAGGAAACGGAAGGGCGCCTGATTTATGAGCTGGGCAACGGCCAGTGGAATATTCCAAGGCTGCGCGAACTGCTGGAGGAGATTATCCCGCGAAACTCCCGGGTGGACGATTTCGAGATGAGCCACGATTTTCCCCACCTCGGATCGCGAGAGATGCTGCTCAACGCCCGCCGGGTTGAACTGCAGACAGGGCATCCCTTCATCCTGCTGGCGATCGAGGATGTGACGCAGAAGAGCCGGGAGGGCGCGGCGTAAGGATTGTGCGATGATTATATGGTCCGCGGTGAGCCGTGGGCACCAGACTCGCCGCCGGCGCGTACGTTTCGTTTGCGCTTTCCCCGCGGGCGATAATGAAGTTCGACTCCGACTGACGCAAGAATGCTTTCAAGGGTTGCGAAAGTAGGGTTACCGCGCGCCGATAAGGTGCGGTAAAGCGTCTCCCGGTTTACGCCGGCAGCCATGGCCACCTTGCTGATTTTGTGAGCCTCGGCGACATCGCGAAGCACCAACAGGAACACGTCCTGAGATTCTTTCCCCGCGGCATTCAGATAGGCGGCAACGTGCTCCGGATCTTTCAGGCGTTCATGGAGCCCAACTTTGTATGGCCGTGATCGTGGCATGACTAACTCCTCACCTTGTAATCCGCCGACTGTTTCTTAGCGGTCTTGATGTCCTGCTTCTGCGTGTTCTTTCTTCCGGCGAATAAGATCAGAGAGGCCCTGCCGTCGTCTGCGATGTATATCGCCTTGCCTATCGGGTCCTTCAGATTTCGCATCCAGTCATCAAAGGGAGTTGCCCCGGATGCCGACTCATAGACCTCTACGTTTCTGGGCCGCACCTGCACCGGAATTCCTCCATCGGCCCGTCGTAGCCTAAAAGCTACAACCAGTCTAGCAGATCGGGGGCCAAGATTCTTTACCGACGATATGGTATAACCTCTTGGCGTGACTGGTCACCGGCCGGAGCGCATTGGTTTCGGCAAGGCCTGATGAAACGCATTTTCCATCCATTTCGAAGCTCTTCGCCGTATCTGGGACCGCTGGAGCAGCGCATGCTCGACGGGTTGTGGGCGAGGGGCAGCGCGACCGTCCGGGAGTTGGTCGATGACGATTGCGAGGGTCTCGCCTACACCACCGTGATGACCACGCTTGACCGCTTGTTTAAGAAGGGATTGCTGACGCGATCGGAGGAAGGCAGAGCCTTCCGCTACGCTCCGCGATTCAGCCGTGAGGAGTTGCATCGGGAGGCGGCGGGCCACGCTCTGCGCGCGCTGTTGGATGCGAGTCCGGCTTCGTCTTTGCCGCTTTCGTTCCTGGTGGAAATTTTGGGCGAACGGGACGAGCAACTGCTCGACGATCTGCGCAAGTTGGTGGATCGCAAGCGCCGCGAACTTGGTCAACGAGAATCAGGTCAACGGGAATTGGGTCAACGGGAGAATAAGGAGAAAGAATAATGTTCGCCGCGCGCGGGCTCGCCATTTCCTTCTCGATCTCTGTTCTGGTTTACAGCGCCCTGTCGTTGGCGGTTTGCCCGGTGTGGCGGAGCGTGTGGATTTACTGCCAGCGGTATTCGGCTCGACGCTGCGCCAACTTGCTTTTCACTCTGCGCCTGATCCCATTTGTGCTGGCAACTGGAGTGACCCTGGCATTGGCTGTGCCTTCTTTCCTGCTGCTCGAACCCCGCGCTGTGGATGAACCCTTAGGGGCTTTGCCCGTGGTCCTCGGTTTGTGCGGCGTGGCGGTGGTGTTGGTGGGATTGTGGAGTGCGACGACGGCATTGCTGCGGGCTTCGCGAGCCGTTGCGCTGTGGTCGAGAGAAGCTCACGTAGTCGAAGCCGGCCTTAAAGGTTCCACGGATTCGGTCCCGGTTCTCGGGGTTTCGGCGGCAGGGCCTCCGCTTACCGCGGCCGGCATTCTGCGGCCCAGCGTTTGGTTGTCGCGGACGGCGGAGTTTGTGCTGACCGAGCGGGAATTACAAAGCGCGCTCCGTCATGAGTTCGTTCACGTGCGCAGCCGGGACAATCTGAGGAAGTTGATTCTGCGCCTGGTGGCGTTTCCCGGCATGGCGGAACTGGAAAGCGCGTGGCGCGAGGCGACTGAGATGGCCGCCGACGATGGCGCGGTTGCAAGCGCTTCGGAAGCGCTGGATCTGGCTGCCGCCGTGATCAAGCTCTCACGGCTGGCTCCGCTGAAGCCCGAGGCTGAACTGACTACGGCACTGGTTCACAGCCCTGCGGAGTCGGTGAATGCGCGCGTCGAGCGCTTGCTGGCCTGGACGGAACCTCGACAGAGTCCGGCAGGCGAGTATTCGTGGGCATATATCTTAACCGCCACGGTTGCGGTGGTGGTCACTTTGGCCCTGACTTACAGCGAATTGCTGGTGCGGGTGCACGCGGCGACGGAGTGGCTGGTGCGGTAGGAGTTCCAACTGTCCCCGGGCTGAAGCCCAAAGATCATTCCCTAAAGGGCCTCAGCGCAGAAGCTTCCCTTAGAAAACCTTCCTTAGAAAGTCATCCTCACTCCCAGCTGCGCGGCGAACGGGATTCCGACCGTGGTGCCGGGGCCGAAGAAGTCTCCCAACCCGCCCGAAGGCACCAGCAACTGCTTGAAGCTGGTGATGGGCACGAAGGTCGTGCAGGCCGGCGGATCCTGACAGATAGCAGTGGCATTGGCGAGATTGTTGACCGGGTTGGGTAGCGCGGAAATGTCCGTCACGTAATTTGCGCCCGGGTTGTTGCGGTTGAAGAGATTGAAGAACTCGGCGAAGGGGCGAACCTCGGTGCGATTGCCGAATTTGAAAGGCCGGCTGACGCGGACATCCGCTTGAATGAAGGGCGTGCCGCGGAACTGGTCGAGCGTGGACTCGACGCCGTTGATGACGGCCCGAGTCCCGACTGGAGTGGTCAGCGTGATGGGGCGCGCGCTTTCGGCCTGCGTGATGGTGCTCAATTCGATGCCGCCCGGAATGTGCAAGGTTCCGGCGAGAACAAAGCGATGCGTGATGTCCTCGCCGGACGGGCCGTAATCCCCAGGTCCGAAAGGATTCAGCGGGTCGCAAACGCCGTTCACATAATCGAAGAGTTCGCCGAGCAGGCATCCCCAGGTCTTCGCCCTCGAGAGCGTGTAGTTTGCCGTGAGGCTGAAGCGGCGGGAAACATTACCCTGCAAACGCACCATCAGAGCGTTGTAGCTGGAGCGGTTGTCGGATTTGAAAAGGTTCAGGTCCGGAACCACCGCAGCCTGGTCCGCGGCGTAGTTTGGATCTGACGCGGGAATAAGCGGCGTGAACAGATTTGTCCCGCCCGTGAAAGTGTAACCGCGATAGCTGTGATTGCCCTGTTCGTGAGTGTAGTCGGCGCTTAGCGTCCAGTGCTGATTGAAGGCGTGCTGAACGCCGCCGGTCACGTGGATCGCGTAGGGGGTCCGGTAGCGGCCGTCGATAAGATTTCCCACACCGTCGGCAGCGTCGCCCGGAAGGCAACCGGCGCCCACAGTCGACGGCGGATTGCTGGTGCCATCGAAGCTGCACGAACCCGCGGGCACGGCGTTCGTCGAGTTGACGCCCTGAAATGCCGTCGCCCATCCGTTCTGCGCGAGATCGTTGTAGAACAGGCCAAAACCCGCGCGAATCACGGTCTTGCCGCTGTCGCCGGGAGCGTACGCAATGCCGAGGCGTGGGCCGAATTGTTTGCGGTAGTCCTGCGGAACACTCACCGGAATCTGCAGGGCTTGCAGGGTCACCAGTGCAGCATTCTCCGCCTGGCTGCGTCCCGATCCGGTGAATAAACCGTAGGTGGTCTGCCAGCGCAGCCCGTAGTCCACCGTGAGGTGCCGCGTCACGCGCCAGGAATCTTCCGCGTAGAGCGCGAGCCTCTGCACGCTTTGCGAGAAGCTGCCGTCGCCGGCGGGCGTGGTGGAGGTGCCGGCCGCATAGTCCGCGGTGAACTGCGCCGGATCGGTCAGATAGAAAGTGGGATCGTTCGTGAAGGTATAGAGCGTTTCCTGATTTCCCGGAAATGCGCCGCTCAGCACGGGTTCATGAATGAAGTTGATGCCGAGCTTGAATGCGTGGTCGCCGCTGGCATGGCTCACGTCGTAGCGGAACTGATATTTCTCCTGATTGCGCAGCGAGGGGAACAGGGTGATGGGCGTGGCGAACTGATTGTCGCCAAAGGTCTCGAATCCGGAAACCGTCAGCGACGTGGCGCTGAAAGGAAATGCCAAAGCGAATCCCAGGGTCGAGTTGCGCGCCTGCGTGAGATGCAGTTCGCTGGCGTCGAATACAAACGTGCCCAGCCATCGCGAATTGAAGGCATAGGTATTGCTGAGGACCGTGTTCCAGTAGTTGTTGTGGGTGGTCAGGCCAGTCGATGGCAGCGTGGCCTGTTGCACCAGAGCATTGTGCGTGATGTAGCTGTCTGCCGAGGTCCGCAGAAACCATTGCGACTTGGCCGATTGCGCCCAGTCGAAGTGCAGCGATCCGATGTAGTCGCGGAACGGAATGGGAACGTTCGGCGGAACCGCAATTGAGCTGACCCCGGGGATGAGTCCCTCCGAGGCCAGAGTCGCCAACGCGTCGAATTGGGTCGTGCTGTTCGGACTATAGGCGATGCTGGCGTTCTCGTGCACATACTCGATGGAGGAGAAGAACCAGATCTTGTCTTTGATGAGCGGGCCGCCGAGCGTCGCGATGTAGTTCTGGCGCGAGAAGGGCTGCTTAGGATTGTTTGTGCAACCACTCGAATCACACGTGTGCGCGGGATTCTCGATGGGGAAGCGCGCGTTCAGCGCGGCGGCGCGCCCGTAAAAAGAGCCGCTGCCGTGCCACTCGTTGGTGCCGCGCTTGGTGGTGATGACGACTGAACCGGCAGTGGTGCCTCCGGTGTCGGCGTCCTCTTGCGCGGTGCGCACGGCGAACTCCTGAATTACTTCTGGAGAAAAATTCTGCAGGAAGCCGCCGATCCAGTCATCCGAATTGTCGCCGCCGTCGACCGAGAGTTCGTTGTTCAGGCCGGAACTTCCTCCAGTGGAGACTGCCGTGATGCGCGCCTTTGTAGGGTCGGAGGGCTCGACCGGTTCCGTGCCGGGGACCAGGTAAGCGATGTTGGCAAAGCTGCGCGCGGCGAGCGGGAGACTTTCAAGGTCCTGGGTTGAAACCACGCCCTGATGAACCGCGCTGGCCAAATCGATGGGCTGGGTGGTGATCGAAGACGCTTGCGCTTGAACCTTCACTGTTTCCGTCGCGGAAGCCGGCTTCATGGTGACGGTAATGTCACGGACGGTGGCGACTGCGATCACGACCTCCGCCTGCGCGGGAGCGAATCCAGCGGCGGCGACGGTAATGTGGTAGTTGCCGGGGAGAACGTCATCGAGCCGAAACTCGCCCCGGTCTTCGCTGGTGACCTCGCGCTGCATGGACGACCCGAACAACTTTGCAACGATCCTGGCGGAAGCGATGCGGGCGCCGGTGAGGTCCTGCACCGTGCCTCGTAACGATCCACGCGGGTTTTGAGCATGGAGGGTGGTTGCGAGCAGGATGGCGAAAAAGGTTCGCGCGAACTTGGTTCTGCGGTTTTTTTTTTCATTCTGGCAGAGGTGAGAGTAGCCTGCCAGTTGAGCTACTACCATAGGTAGTACGGTCGAGGCTCCTTCGTCACCCGCTTTCTCTGCGTACTCCGCGGCAGTCTTTCGCGAGCTCCGCGATTCAGGACTTCGTTGTTTCGCCGTTTCCAAAACGACAAACGCGGAGTTCGCGAAGAACTGCCGCGGAGCGAACGGAGAAGATAAGGCGTTCCGCCTTTAATCCGACCAGCGCTGCGGCTTGCGGTCCCAGCGGTGTTTTTTTAATTCGGCGAGCAAGGCGGAGTCGAGCGGGCCGGCGTCACTGGCGGCGATATTCTGGCGCACGTGCTCGGGGCTGCGCATGCCGGCGATGGTCGTGCTGACCGCGGGATGCGACAGGATAAAGCGCAGCGACATTTCCGGTAGCGTCATGCCTGCGGGCAGAATTTTCTTAAGCTTGTCGACGCGCTGAATGGTCTTCGCCAGATTTTCCGGGCCAAAATAGCCGGAGCGCCAATCGCTCTTCGGGAAGCGGGTGTCGAGCGTCATCTTGCCGCCCAGGCTGCCTTCGTCCAGCGGCACGCGCGCGATCACTCCCACGTTGAGTTCCTGGCATAGAGGAAACAGTTTGTCCTCGGGCGCTTGATCGAAGATGTTGTAAATCACCTGCACCACGTCTACTAATCCGGTGTGCAGCGCCTTGATGCCATTCTCCGGTTCCCAGCGGTTCAGGCTGAGACCGAAGTGGCGAATCCAGCCGCCGTCTTTCAACTTCTCCACCGTGGAGCGGAATTCCGGGTCGTCGGTCCAACTGTCATCCCAGACATGGAACTGCAGCAGATCGATCGAGTCAACGCGCAGTTTCTTGCGGATCAGGTCGGCGTACTTGAGCACATGATCTGCGGAAAACACGTCGTGGTATTTGTATTTCGGCAGCGCGGGCCACTTGCCGTTAGCAGGAGGAATCTTCGACGCAGCGTAGAGCCGCTTCGCGGAATTGCCCGCCATGGTTTCGCCGAGCAGGCCGTCGCTCTTGCCCTCGCCGTAAGCCCACGCGGAGTCGAAGAAGTTGCAGCTGGAGTCGACGGCGAGTTGCAGCGAATCGAGCGACTGCCGGTCATCGGAGCCGCTCCAGCCGCTCATACCCCACAGTCCATAGGCAATGTCGCTGACGTCGAATCCGGTTTGGCCCAGCTTGCGGTATTTCACGATAGTGTTCCTTGAGGATTGAGTTCAGTGTCTAAAGAAATACTTGTGGGACATCCTAGCAGTTTTGCCAGGGCCGCCGAAAATGGGCCTAGCGCGGTCGATTTTCGCCTGCTGATTTTTCGATGCGCCGCATCGAGATTTTGCGGCCTCCGGGTTGCCGTTTGAGTGTTTCAATGAAACCAGGTCATAAATACTTTGAGGTCGTCTCCCGAATGAAATCAGAATTTCCTTCTTCTGCGATGCCATCCTACTGCCAGGAAGATATTCATGCGCCGTCGTCTCGTTTGCTGGACGAGAAAGTCTCGGATGATTCCGGCGCAGAAACACAGACCAACAGCGCCCTCGCGCCCGCAGGATTGAAGAATCCCTTCTGGAAGTAAGTAAAGCGAGCGCTCCAGCGATGACATCGCGGTGCTAGAGCAGGATTGGCAGGCAAAGGCACGGCCGAAGTGCAAACGGTAGCGCGGACATTTCCTGCAGCGCCGGGTGCAATTGCGCGTCGCGGCAGGGCTCGAGTGTGATCACGAAGGGTAGAGCACCCTTGTCGAATCCCGGTTTCTGCAGCACGGCGTCGATGTTCAGCCCATGAGCCGAGAGGATCGCGGCCAGCCCCGCGATAATGCCGGGCTGATCCTTCACCACCAGGCGCAGGTACCAGGGCGTCTCAAAGTCACAGCTTACTGTTGGCGCCGCGAATTGCAGCGGCCGACGTGGCAGGGGGCCTGCAGCGAAACTTTCCGCCACAGCCATCAAGTCTGAGACCACTGCGACCGCTGTGGGATCTCCTCCTGCGCCCGCGCCCAGGAAGGCCATGTCGCCGCCGTATTCTCCTGAAGTCAAAACCAGATTCAGGTTCCTCTGCACCCGTCCAAAGGGCGACGCTGTGGGAACCAGGCTGGGGCCAACGTCCGCAAACAAAGTTGTCCCTTTCAAATCGGCGCGCGAGATTTGGCGGATGGTGCAGTCCAGTTCGGCGGCGTAATCGAAGTCGACTGCATCGATGGGGCGGATGGTGCGGGCGCGAATGTCTCCGGGAGAAACGCGCACGTGCAGGCCAGCCAGCGCGAGGATGGAAAGTTTGGCGCGGGCGTCGCCGCCGTCGAGGTCTTCGCTGGCGTCGGCTTCGGCATAGCCGCGAGCCTGCGCCTCTTCGAGAGCCTCGCTGAAGGGAATGCGCGCAGTCTCAATGCGGCTGAGAATGTAATTGCAAGTGCCGTTCAGAATGCCGGCAATGCCGTGCAGGCGATCTCCGCAAAGTCCGGTACGGAGCGCGGGGAGAACGGGAACGCCGCCGGCTACCGACGCTCCAAACTCAAGCTGGCAGCCGTTTTCGCTGGCAAGCTGCAGCAAATCCGGGCCATAGCGGGCGATGAGTTGCTTGTTGGCCGTCACCACCGATTTGCCCGCGTTCAGCGCGCCTCTCACCAACTCTTCCGCGGGCGTTAATCCCCCGATCAACTCTATGACGATGTCGGCGTCGGAGTTGAGAATGGTGTGGAAGTCGTCGGTCCAGCGCACACTGCTCGGAATCGATAGCTCGTTACCCCAGGATTGCTTCTTGCGCTCGAAATTGCGGTTGCAAATCTGCGTAAGCTTTAGCAAGCCGTCGTTACGTTCGAAAAGAATCTTGGCGACGGAGCGGCCTACAGTCCCGAAGCCCACCAGCGCGACGCTGAGCGCGGGAGGGCAGTCTCGTGTTGGGATGGATTTGGCGTCCAGCGCGGTTGTTGGAGTCTTGTGCAAAGCCTGCTCTCGAATGGAAACTCATTTTTATCATACGGTGGGTCTTGTGTGCCTCAGCGAAGTGGAAAGCGACGCACGCAGCGGGTCCGGCTTTCCAAGTCGTGTTGTCGGGCCTTCGCCTGAACGTAGGTATAATTCTTCGACCCTTGGAGGCGTTTTTGTGAACCGCTACCTTCTGTTCATCCTGACTCCGCTTCTCTGCACGGTTGCCTTTTCCCAGGCCAACCCGTCGGCGATCAGCGCACACCAGTGGCGGCAGCGACACGAGCGAGAGATTGTGGACGAATTTGTTGCGCTGGTTTCTATTCCAAACGTTACCAGCGACCGCGCCAATATTCCGCGGAACGCCGATGCCGTGGCCAACATGATGAAGAAACGGGGCATCTTGCCGCGGCTGGTTTCAGTTCCTGGCGCCAATCCGGTCGTGTACGGAGAAATTCTGACACCCGGCGCAACACGGACCGTCGTCTTGTACGCCCACTACGACGGCCAACCGGTCGATCCCAAGGAATGGGCCACTCCACCTTTTACGCCGACACTACGCGACCGCAAGATCGAGGAGGGTGGGCGAGTAATCCCACTGCCGGAATCCGGCACACCGTTCAATCCTGAATGGAGACTCTATGCGCGAGGAGCGGCGGACGACAAGGTTCAGATCGAGGCCATGATGGCGGCGCTCGATGCAATTCGAGCGGCCGGACTCAAGACAAAATCGAATATCAAGTTTGCTTTCGAGGGGGAGGAAGAAGCCGGTTCTGTCAATCTGGGTAAGATTCTGGCCGCGAATAAAGATCTCTTTTCGGGCGATGTATGGTTGATATGCGACGCACCGCTGAGCCAGATGCGGCGTCAGTCAGTCATCTTCGGCGCTCGCGGGCTTACCGCGGTGGAGATTACCGTCTATGGCCCACGCATGGAGTTGCACAGCGGTCATTACGGCAACTGGGCCCCGAATCCAGCCATGATGTTGGCTCGGTTGCTTGCGTTGATGAAGGACGAGAACGGTCGCGTGCTTGTGGACCATTTCTATGACGGAATCGAACCGCTGCGCGACACCGAAAAACGGGCGGTTGCCGACTCCCCGAATGTCGATCCTCAACTCATGGACGAATTCTGGCTGGGATCGACCGAAGGCGCCCCAAGAAAACTGGCGGAACTGATTACGCTGCCATCGCTCAATGTTCGAGGCATGGCCAGCGCACGGGTTGGCGCACAAGCGTCGAGCGTGATTCCGGCCTCGGCTACAGCGAGCATCGAAATGCGGCTAGTGAAAGGTATGGACTATCAGCAGACGGCGGACCGGCTGATCGAGCACGTACGAAAGCAGGGGTTCTTCGTGGTTGCCCAAGAGCCTACTTCCGAAGTGCGCCGGACCCATGCGAAAGTGGCATGGGTGGTTGTGAAGCCGGGTGGCTATAACTCGGTGCGAACCCCCATGGATTTGCCAATTTCGCAAGAGGTGATTCAAGCGGTGGAGAGCGCACGCGGCCCCGCTGTGAAGGTGCCGAATATGGGAGCGAGTGTCCCACTTGATGTGATTGAGCGCGCACTCGGCACGCGCACTATCATAATTCCCATTGCTAATCACGACGACAATCAGCACAGCTTCGATGAGAACCTCCGGATACAGAATCTCTGGGATGGAATTGACCTGATGGCGGCGCTGCTCACCATGTAAACGGCGTTTCTTCTGACGTCCCCAACTGCGGGCGGCATGCCGCGCAGAATCGGCATCAAAGTTGGTACTATAATGCGATCCCGCCGCAATCAAGGCCAATGCCTTTCTGCGAGGAATCACAAGCGGAACCTTTACTCACGGCGCCTCTCGCCTCTTCATGCCGAGCGCTACGGTCCGCCACACGCCCGGTTATGGGAGGAGAATGGATGATGGGAAAGTTCGCTGCGACTGCGAGTGTGCTGGCGCTGCTGATTGTGGCAAGTCTGGTGCTGATAATTCTGCTGGGGGCACAAGGATTAGCCCAGACCACGCCCGCGGGGCAAACTCCCGCGACACCGCCCGCGGCGCAACAACCCGCCAGTCCAACTCCAGCAACTCCAGCTCCCGCAGCCAAACAGCCCGAAAGCAGCCAGGAACCCGCGGATGAGGAATCCAGTTCTTCGCGGCGGAAACGCGTTCACGACTACAAGAACTGGGTCTACAACGTGGGCGCCGGCGCCAACCTTGACAGCGGCGCGACGCGCACCTGGGTGAGGCAGGGAGGCTTTGTGGCAGCGGCCGGCGTGGCTCGCAATGGGAACAAGTATTTAGGGCTGCGCGCGGACTTTGTTTTTGCCAACCTGCCGCTGCGCGACTCCACGCAGGAACTGGCGCAAGCGACGGGAGCCACAACCCACGCATATTCCGTCACGCTGGATCCCATCATCAACATTCCGGTGACCAAGCTATACAGCGCATACGTCCTTCTTGGCCCAAGCTTCATTCATCGATCCGGAAGCCTGGACTCCGACACCACTGTTCCGGGTTCGCCATGTAATTCGTTTTGGCACTGGTGGGGAGCGTGCCAGAGTTCGAATTTCAACATTCCTCTGAGCGGCAGCTTTGTTCATTCCAGCCTGAACGAATTCGGATACAACCTTGGGGCGGGAGTTACGCGCAAGATGCCCAGCGGAGTCGAATTTTACGGGGAGTTCCGTCTTATGCACGGATCGCATAACGGCATCACCACCGATTATCGTCCGATCACGATCGGCTTTCGCTGGTAGGGGCTTTATGGGTTAATCGGGATTGGTCCGGTAGCTCCAAAGATTTCCCGCTCGCTGCTGCAACTGCACAAATGACGCTGCGGGCACTGGCTGCGAAACCGCGGCGCTCGAATTCGCCTCGGCCAACGCTGCCTCGACGATGTGGTGCGCAGGCGCGAGCGAGCAGGCCGGATCCGTGGCAGCGGCATTTCCGGTGAGCAGCAGAGCCTGGCAGCGGCATCCGCCAAAATCCTGCGTGCGCTGGTCGCAACTGCGGCAGGGTTCCGGCATCCATTCTTCTCCGCGAAAGCGCTGGAACGAGGAGGACTCGCGCCAGATGAATTCAAGACTGCGCTCACGGACGTTTTCGAATTCGAGTCCAGGAATGACTTCCGCGGCGTGGCAGGGAAGAACCTTGCCTGCGGGATTGATGAGCATCAATCTACGTCCCCATCCGCCCATGCAGGCCTTGGGGAAGCGCGCGTAATAATCCGGCACCACGAAATCGACGCGAATGCGTCCGGCGAGGCGCTTTTCCGCGGCAGTCACGGTTTCCGTTGCCTTCTCAACCTGCGCGCGCGTGGGCAGCAGCGCGGCCCGATTCTTCAACGCCCAGCCGTAATACTGAGTGTGGGCGATTTCCATGCGCTCGGGCGCGAGTTGCTCGATAAAAGCGATCATCTCATCGAGGTGGTCGATGTTTTGCCGGTGTACCACAAGATTCACGGTGAACGCGATCTTGTGCTGGCGGATGATGCGCGACAATTCAACTTTGTGCGCGTGCGCTTTGGCTCCGGCAATCCAGTTGGCTGCATCTTCGCGCGAATCCTGAAAGCTGATCTGGATGTGATCGAGTCCGGCCTCGACCAGCGCCTTTAGTCGCGGCTCGGCCAGCCCGATGCCTGAGGTAATCAGATTTGTGTAAAGACCGGCTGCGCGCGCGCCTGCGATGAGTTCTGTGAGATCGGGCCGCGCCAGCGGTTCGCCTCCGGTGAAGTGCGCGTGCAGCATTCCAAGCTTGCCTGACTGCTGGAAGACGTCGATCCATTCGCCGGTGGAAAGCTCCGAGCTTACCGCGGCCAACTCAAGGGGATTCGAGCAATAGACGCAGTGCAGCGGGCAGCGGTGCGTGATCTCGGCGATGAGGGCGAGCGGGTTGGGAATCATGGGCGGAGCGGGTGAATCGTCCTGTGGATTTCTGCCTAAAATAATTTTCTTCGCGAGGCGATTCGGGCGCTCTAGGGAAGCTCAAGTTTACTCTCTGAGGTATCGTCTCTTAGGATATCCCCCCACCCCCTGTACCTCTGAAACCCTTGTCCAGCGCGGGTTTCGCGAAACAGGCGCGTCAAAATCTTGAGCGACAAGGACTTAGATACCAAAATCTTGACAACAAGCGACTTACGGCTTCCCCCGCGTCATTTGAGCCTATTGCCTCCGCCTTAACTATGATGGCCTGATTTCGAGTGGAAGGCAAGGTCGGATGTCACAGTGGGGCTGTTGAGTTGTTACCGCAGGTCACATTTTGTTCTTGACTTTGTGATGTTACTTACGGTAACAATGGAGTAGTGTATGCGATCGTGACCACAAGATCTTTCGCCAAATCACTTTCCCGGCTTCCGGTGAACTGGCAGATGCGGATTGTGGGTAAGATCAAAGAAGTTGCCGCCGATCCCTATGCCAGGCACAACAACGTCACCAAGCTTCAGGGACGAGACGGTTACCGTCTGAGAATTGGGAACTGGCGGGTCATTTACGAGTTGCACGATGACCGTCTGGAATTATGGGCTTTAGAAGTAGGAGCCAGAGGGGGAATTTACTGATGCGTATCGAAACCATTACACGCAAGGGCAGGGAATTCGCTGTGGTTCCCGTGAAAGAACTGCGGAAGCTGATGGAAGATGCGGAAATGCTTGCCGACGTGAGGGCCTACGATGCGGCGAAGGTGCGTCTTGAGGAAGGCCGGGACGAGCTGATTCCACTGGAGATCACCGAGCGCAGACTGAGAGGAGAAGCCGCGCTCCGCATTTGGCGCGAGCACCGGAAGCTCACCCAGGAGCGGCTGGCGAAGAAGGCGAAAGTATCGCGGGCGCTGATCGCGGCGATTGAGACTAAGCGCAAGACCGGGTCTGTCAGCACCTGGAAAAAGCTGGGTGCTGCACTCGATGTGGGATGGGAGCAACTGGCCTGAAACTGTGCTTCCAAGCCGGGCTCCGCCCGGTCGGACAGCCGAGGCGCGGCTGTCCCCACTAAGCAGCTTAGCTCCGCTCTAGTAATCGACGATCCGCTTGTGACGCAGTTGCTCGAGGAACTGGCTGATGTCGGTGCGAATCTTGTCGGGATCGGCGTCGGCGAACTGGGCTTGCAATTCCGCGATGATCTGGGCGAAGGTGCGCTGGCCGTCGCAGCGCTCGAGCACCTGCCGGCCGGTGCCTTGCAGTTTGATTGCGCCTTCGGGGAACAGGATCACCTTCGCATCTTCTGTGCCAGTCTTATTTTCGGCGCCCCATCGGCAACCGGCCGCCAGGCGCGGCTGGCTGGTGTCTTCGGGAGGGGGCATTAGCGTCCTGACTCCGACGTTCGCGGCATAAAAAAACGCAGGTTGCGGAGTAGCTGCAAGCGACAGCAGGTTCCCTTCGGCAAGCTCAGTGCAGGCTCTCCACTTCGCTGCGCTCCGGTCGGAATGACAAAGTTGTCGATTGGCGCCATGCTACTTTCCCTCAATGCGAAACGCCCCGGGCGGCGGCCATCCTGGCTGAACATAAGCGAAGTAGAGGGCATCGAGTTGCGCCCATAGGATGTCGCATTTATCGCGCAGCGCCTGGAGCGCCAACTCCTGCTCGGCGCGCGTCTTCGCGTTTTCATATACGAAGTTCACCGCGAACTGCGAATCCTCCGGCGCCTGATAAAGTCTGGCTTCGAAATAGTCCAGACCTCCCGCCAGCCAGGGATAGTGCTGGCGCAATTTTTCTACGCGCAGCGTGATCAGCTTGGCGGAAAACAATTCTGTCAGCGAGGAGGCGACCGCCTCCAGCAGAGTGCGGCTGCGAACGATATTGAGATATTCATCGACCGCGAAACGCGTCGCCGGAAGAATGCCTTTGCCGGAGCGCACCATTTGCGGGTCGAGACCCGTCGCCTCCGCCAATTTTATCCAGCGCTTGATGCCGCCTTCGCTGGTGGCGTCGCCATCGTGGTCGACGATGCGCTTGCGCCACGCGCGGCGGAAGACCGGGTCAGGTCCGCGCGAGAGGATGATCGAATCTTTTATAGGAATAATCGATTGATAATAGTAGCGGTTCAGCGCCCAGGCCTGGAGCTGTCCGCGGCTGAGCTTGCCTTCGTGCATCAACAGGTGAAAAGGATGCTTGTGATGGTAGCGCTCCTCGCCCGTGGCCTGTAATTGCGCGCGCAACTCGTCGAGCGACAGCAGGCGGGCTTGCGATGCCGCCTCGGCTTCTACAGGTTGAACTGCCATCCATCCTCCGCAATTTCCCAGCCCGCGTCGCGCACCCGGCGATGTTCGGCGCTGGCCTCGTCCAGCATGGGATTCGTGTTGTTGATGTGCACAAATATTTTACGCGGGCGGCGCAATCCCGCCAACTTCACGAGCGCATCTTCTACCGGGAGGTGGCCCATCTGCTGCGCAGTTTGCCCGCTGCCTTGCAAGCGAATGAGTTCGTCGTCGCTCCAGAACGTCCCATCGAAGAGCAGGACATCGCAGCTGTCGAGCTGATCGAGGAGTCTGTCATCCATCTGAGGGACGGCTGGCATGTAGGCGAATTGTTGGCCCGAAGGAGAAGCAGAAGGAGAAGCAGAAGCGATTACGAACCCCAGGGAAGCTTCGCCCAGCGCGAGTTGAGACTGCCGGTCTGCCGTGACGTAGGCGGGATAATGCCTGCTCAGCGACAACGCCCGGCAGCGCAGACCGGAATCCTCGCCCTGGGCGTTGCACAGGTTGAATTGTGTTTCGAGTGCAAAGTCCGTCCACACCGCTTGATTCGGGATTCGTTGCAACATGCCGAACATGGAGTTGTCTTTTTGGAGAATGCAACTAACGGCAGAAGTGGCGTAGAGGCGCAGTGGCTGAAGTTCGCGCAGCAGCAGCAGTCCGAGGACGTGGTCGAGATCGGCGTTGGCCAGCACCGCTCCCTTGATCGGCGACTGGCGCACACCATCGCGCGGATGCAATTCAGGCGTTGCTTCGATCTGTGCACGTAAATCCGGAGACGCACCCAGCAGAAACCACGAGCGGCCGTCTTCGGTGAGCGCAACTTGGGTTTGAGTGCGCGGCTTGCCGTGGAACGTGCCGGCCCTTAGCGCGCGACAATTTGCGCAGGCGCAGTTCCATTGTGGAAACGCGCCTCCGGCCGCTGATCCAAGAATCTTTACTTGCATCTCTCGTGAGTTTACAGCCTTTCGCGGAGACCTCAGTTAACCACGAAGGACACCAAGTTTCACGAAGGAGAACCTCACTCAGGCGGGACCGGATGACAAAACTTGCAAAGTTTCTGCGAAATGAATGCAGCAAGTGTGAAAGATGCTGCAACCTTCTGGGGAATTCTCGGCTGCGCTCCGCTTTCTTCTTGCCTTTGCACCGCTTCCGCAGCATACTGCGAATGGCCCGCGCATAGCGGGGTTTTGGCCTTCCCCCGCCCTCCCCTTAAGCAATTCTCGTTTCCGCAACAATCGAAACGCATTGAGTTTATAATGCCCCCATGCGCGTTCGAATGGCGCAAGTCGTTATCTTCGCCATGGCGTGTCTGTTGGCCGGGAATATCCAGATTCAGGCGCAAACCACGGCACCAGCGGTTGAAGGCGAAAAATCCTGCGCACCATCCTCCACTTCTTACGACAAAAAGCCTTCCGATCCTGAAATTTCGGTCGCCGGGGTTACGTTCTCAGGCTTCCTCCGTATCCATGGTTTTGCCACCAGACTCCTACGGAAACTCTCTTTGCTAGAGCTATCCTTGAAACGGGAGTATCGCTCTATACCCTCTGATTGCGAATGCAACGATCGTGCGTCGCTGCAACTGGATGAAAGAGCAGGCTTCAGTCACCCTCACCTTCGACTTCGGCTCCTGCTTAGGCGGCCGTTAGCGTCTAGCTCTGGCCGGCGGCGGTTGCGCAGCGCAGTGGATCGATATCCCAAAACCTGGCGTCAGCGGAAAGATTCTCGACTCCGACTTCTCCGGCCATTTCGGTGCCGGGCTTGCCGCACCACACGATGCGGAATTGCGCTTTGGTGCCGAGGTAAAGAACGTCGACCACGTCTCCCGGCTTCAGTTGAGCATCTACGCACTGCAGAGTTGCGCCGCGGCCGCTGATGCTGCGCAGGCTGGCGGGCTGGGTGAAGGGGCGGGAATGAGCGTCCATGCCCCAGATCTGGACGGGAAGGTCAACGAAAACGCGCGACTGGCGGCGCCGATCCATGCGATGCTCCTTGATCTCGAGGGGTGTTCTCGAGTGGTGATCTTGAGTGGGGGGTCAAGGAATCGTAGGCGGGCGGCGTAGGGAAACATAGGTAACATCAGTCACAGACGAAACTGTGCCGAAAGTTTGGTGACTGGAGATAAGCCGTTCTGTGGCAAGCGCCCGAAGCTAGTCGAGATCGCCGAGCGAGCAGGCGCCCGGACCTCGCGGGATCGCCACAGGAGCCGCAGGCGCCCGTGGAAGCCGACGGGGCGGCGCTGCCTTTGGCGGGCATGCCTTTGGACGACACGGCAAACACGCTAAGCTGAGGGCTTAGCTTCTGGCTATGGCACTTGGGGCACTTGGCCTGGTCGCGCCCGAACACCAGGGTTTCAAACTCGTGCTGGCATCCCTGGCAGATGTATTCAAAAATCGGCATGACGATCGCTCCCGTGGAACGGACTGCTCCTATTAGAATCAATTTGTGGGAACTTCGCAAACTTGCTTCGCAAACTTACTTCGCAAACCGGGCGGTGACGCCTGACCCCTTCCAGTTCAAGAGCTGAGTTCGCGGATGGCGTGACGGAGAAGTCGCCGGCGTTTGCGCCGTCGGACTTCCGGCCGCGCCGCTGGCTGCGGGGCGGGCACTTGCAAACGCTGGCTGCTTTCTTTCTGCCGCGAAGAATCGATCCGCCGCCTGCCGAGCGGCGTTTGATCGAAGTGGAGCCCGGCGTTCCGGTGCTGTGCCACTGTCACTGGCAGAAAGACCGGAGGGCGCTGACGCTGATCGTGGTGCATGGCCTCGAGGGCTCGAGCGAATCGCAATACATGCTGGGCATCGCGCGCAACGGTTTGGCTGCGGGCATGAACGTGGTGCGCATGAATCAGCGCAACTGCGGCGGCATGGACCATTGTGCGCCCACGCTTTACAACTCAAGCCGTTCCGCGGACGTGGCGGCGGTGGCGCGCAATCTGGTCGAGCGCGACGGAATTCCAGGTTTCGTGCTGATTGGTTTTTCGATGGGCGGCAATCTTGTTTTGAAACTGGCGGGGGAGTGGGGCAGCGACGGTCCGGCGGAGTTTCGCGGAGCGGCGGCGGTTTGTCCGGCGGTCAATCTGGCGGCGGGGGCCGACGCGCTGCACGAGCCCGCCAACCGGATTTACGAATACTATTTTCTGCTGCAGTTGTTCCTGCGCTTTCGCCGTAAGGTCAGGCTGTTTCCCGCGAGCTTTGACCCATTGCGCATGCGCGGAGTTAAGACTCTGCGAGAGTTTGACGACCGCGTTACCGCTTACTATTGCGGCTTTGCGGGGGCTGACGATTATTACGACCGGGCCGCCGCCGCCCACGTGATCGACCGCATCGCGCGGCCCACGCTGGTCCTGCACGCGGCGAACGATCCTTTCATCCGTATATTGCCGGAGACGCGGCAGGCCCTCCTCTCCAATCGCAACATTGCCTACGTTGAAACCCAGGACGGCGGCCACTGTGCCTTCGTCGGCGAGCGCGACGGCGACTCTACTTACGACGGCCGCTGGGCGGAGCGCGAAGTGGTCGAGTTCGCGAAGCAGTTTCGGTAGCGGCGTAGGTGGGCGTTACGTTTCACTTTACGAATTGTCATCCCGAGCGAAGCGAGGGATCTTGGTTCTTGCCTGCGCCAGCCATATCGCCGCACCCGAAAAAACCAAGATCCCTCGCTTTACTCGGGATGACAAATGTAGAGGATCAGTTCGTCCGGGCTGGACTTCTAAACCGCGCCAGCATCTCAGCGCCGCGGCCCTTCAGCCGCGTGCGCAGGAACGCCAGGATTAGCATGGCGAGGAAGATCGTCAGCAATCCCAGAGACGCGGTGCGTATGCTTTCGACATGTTTGGGCAGGATGGAGAAACGCCCGTATACGAATTCGATGTGGACCCAATACACCAGCAGGGAAGCCTGGCCTAACAGAATGAAGGGACTAAATCCCCAGTGCCCCGCGTGCCCTTGTCCGAGCCAGTGTCCGATAACCCAGCGGCACCAGGCGTAACTCGCCGTCAGAATCGCGAGCAACATGCCCACACGAATCAGGAAAAAATTTGGACTGGTGTGCCAGTAGTCGTAGACGGCATAAAGCTGGCGCGGTTGGGCATCGAGCCAGCGTGCGGCGGCTACAAACACCAGGCCGCCCACACCCACCAAAAAGAAAGTCAGGGTTTCGCGCTGGCGCGCCCACGGGCTTTGCAAAATAAATCCGGTGGCCAGCCCGGCGAAGGCGAACGCGGACCAGGGAAAGATTGGAAACAGCCACGGCTGCGGTGTGCCCAGGTTGTGAACGCCGTTGATGTAGGACTCCAGCGGCCACGGCATCCAGTTGGGGCGCCAGGTCGTCCACAGCGGCGGCGTGAGCAGGGAAATCAGCAGCGCCGTTCCCGCCGAGGCGAGAACGAACGCCAGCCTGGTCTGCGCCCTGCGATGCATAGAGACGACGAGCGCCAGCCAGCAGACCACACCCATCAGCATCATCGAAAGGCCGATGGTGTTGAGCACATCCACGCGCAGCAAGTCGCTGAGCGGCGCCCAACCCCAGGCGATGAGATATTCCTGCAGCCGAAAGAGCAGTCCAAAGCCAAAGATCTCTGCCCCGCGGCGGATGGTGGCGCGCGCGATTTGCGCGGGCGGCAGATTCTTCTGCCAAAGTTTTTCGGTTACCAGAGCGAACGAAATGCCCGCAAGAAATAAAAACAAAGGAGCAGGGAAGGTTCCTCCCAGTTGCGAATACATGAAGAACCTACTCTGGCGTGCGGCCGGGCTGAGCCAGGCGTCGTAGCAATGCGTCTGGAACATCAGTACGCAGGCCAGGCCCCGCATCCAATCGATGTAGGCAAGGCGGGATGGAGCGGCGGAAGGCAATGCGACACCGCATCATACTCCACCCGGAGCTTGCGACAAATTCTGCGAATGAAAGGGCGGCCGGGTCACGGGCACCCGGCCGCTGAGGACTTCGCCGCTGATGACTTCGCCTCTGATGACTTCAGTGAATCGACGCTTTCGGCAAGAGCCTGCTACTTCCGACTCCTGCCTCTTGCCGCGGGAGCCTGACGCTCCTGCAAATGCTGCTGCTGCGTCGCGTGTTTTTGTTGCAGTTGCTGCGTCTGCTGCTGGTGCTTCTGTTCCACTTGCTTCGTTCTGCTCTCGTCAGCCTTTTGTTTCGCTAGTTGCTGATCTTCTTTCTCTTGCTGTTGCTGGACCTTCTGCCGTTCCTTGTCCTGTTGCGCAGCCAGCTTTTGCTGCTGTTGCTGATATTTCTGGTCCAGCTTCGGATTTCCTGTGTTCGTCGCGGCCGGACGCTGCGGCGGCGGAAGGTCCTTAACATGGACTGGCGGGCGCGCTGCTGGCGCTTCACTGCGGGGCTGGGCGCCGCCACGATTTGGCGGTTGGTAAGGAGCGCCTGCCTCCTTCGCCTGGACTACTCCGCGGCCGCTAAATTCCCCCGGCTTTGCGGTCGCCGCGATCGGCGGCTTGCCCTGGTTGGTCGACGCCCGAAGTTGCGGGTTGCCGCGCGCCGCCTGCACGTGCTGAGCTTGCGCTGACACCGGCGGGATATGTCTCTCACGCCCGGCCGCTTCTTCCTGAGGCGTGGCACGCCTCTCAATTCCTCCGTTGCCTCCGTTATAGCTCACGCGATTTTCCGTGTTGACAACCACCTTCTCGTCGTAAACGTTGTGAATCTCGGTGACGTTCACATTCAGCACGGCGCGGTTATAGAAGAAGTGATCGTGGTCCCAACGTCCGCCCACGAAGCCCTCGCCAAAGTAGCCGAATCCATAATTGATCCCGCCATAAAAACCGACTACCGGACCCCAGAAGCCCTCATGCCAGAGAAATGCCTCGCCGCCCCAACCCCACCAGCCGGGCGTCCAGAGGAAACCAACCTCAGGGGCGAGCACCCATGTGCCGGGAACCCAGTAGTAATCTTCAGCATCGTCGTCCCAATACCAATACCCGGGTGTCCAGATATAACCGTCGCCGGGGCAAATCGGTTGCTCATACACCGGAATCGCCGGCGGACCAAATGTGATGGCCACTCTGAACTGCCCAAACGACGCCGCCGACGTGGCTAACAGCACCAGGACGAGCGCCAGTGAACGAATTGTCAGGGAACGGATGGTTGAACTGATGCGCATGTTGTTCCTTCTTTCTTTCTGCAAACTCACCCTTCGCTTCCCCGCTACCGCTCAGTTGCCTGCGAGTTGCGCGGATGAGAAGCTGGATACGAATCACGCAATCATAAAGCTTTACCCATGCTCCTGGCATCTGCCTATCCGTTGAATACTGTATTCTTAAAGGGTTGGATGGGGCGTCCCGTCTGTGGGCGCGTAGCTCAAATGGATAGAGCACCGGATTTCTAATTATCTTGTTTTTGACCGCGCGTTCGTGATTCGTCAATCACATAACCCGCAGCTGAGTGCTCGCGCGTGAAGCAGAAGCACTTGGTGCTAGAAGTTTTGTGGCCCGCCACAAAACGCTCAAGACCTATTGCAACCATGCCAATATCATTTGCCATCTGATTGAAATGAAACGGAAGGAGAAGCTCCGCATGAAAACGTGGTGGTTCGCGCTGCTGCTTTCGGGCAGCTTCCTGCTGGCGCAAGATACCAATGCCGCCAACGCCAACCAGCAAAAAAAGAAGGGTTCCAAAGATGAGATCACGCTGCAGGGCTGCGTTGGCCGATCCAGTGGCGATTACGTGCTGACGAAGCAGAACCCGGCCGTGACTTACGAATTGCTGGCTCCCCGCAAGACGAGGCTGCGAGACTATTTGGGACAACGAGTGGAAGTGACCGGCACGGAGTCGCCGACCATGAGTTCCAGCTCCGACGCTCTGAATAAAACTGGTTCAGCAGCACCCGTGACGCTGACGATTAACTCAATCAGGACCGTCGATAAGGAGTGCACTGTGCGCCAAGCTCCAGACCGATAGAGTCTCTCAGACGCAGCGTCAGTGGCCCAGGGGCAAGCTAGTCGCAGTCCGGCGGCATCGCCATGATTTCCGAATTGGAGTCGCAAGGGGGTTTCTTCTTGGAGGGCTCCAACAGCGACGGGTGATTGTAGCGGAGAATCCACAAACCTTCGTTGTTGGTAAGGTAGATCAGGCTGTGGCCGCCATCGGGAAGAATGCTGGTGACTTTGTTGAACGTCTCCAGAGTCTTCGGATTGCGCGGATCGCTTAAATCGAGTACGCGAACGGTTTCGGTGGGATTTTTGCTGCTGGTCAGAGTGGTCGGCGTCTTTTCCGGGGCTTCGGCGATGGCGACATCCGGGCTAACCATTTGCAGGTTTCCGGAAGTTGCTTGATTGGCCTGCGCTGTACCTTTTAGCAGGTTCGGCTTCTCCGGCTTACTAACATCCACGACCATGAAGCCTTGCTTGCTCGCCTGTTGGACATAGAGATACAATTTCGCGTTTTCCCTCTGCAGAAACATTTGATTTCCGGTGGCTTGCGGCAAAGGCAAGTGCGCGACCACAGTGGCGGGGACGTCAGTCGGTTTGGTTACTGGATGTTCCGAAGACATTGCCACGGCGCAGAGAAGAGACAAAATCGGCGCGAGCAGGAAATAGTTCCACAGGGTCCTTCTGGAAATATCCATAATCCCCACCTCTTACTCCTAATCCTAACCTACTTGCGGGATCGATATCGCTTTCTTTTCCCCTGCGGTCAGATTCTTTACGCCAGAGTTTAGCCCGAGGAGCCGCTGCCTGTGCGGCGCCCCGGGCGCTTGTTACTCTTATTGCTGGGCATAAACGCCGACACAACCATTAGCGCTTTGGGTCGTGCAAATGGTACCCGCCTGCAAGGGCACGAACACGTGATTATTGCCGGAATCGACGGCGATGCTGTGCGAGTTGGAATTCGTGGGCACGTTTTGCAGCCACAAGTTCGTCTTGGCGTCAATAACGCCCATCACCGCTCCGGTGGGCATGTCCCGCGCTGCTAGGTAATATCTGTTGTCGCCGGGGTTATACCAGACCTCATCCACGCCGCCAACGTTGCAAATGGTGTAAGGACAGCCAATAGGTCCGGGAACGATCGCGCCCGAGGTCCCATCAATCACATACTCGTTTGGAGGAAACGCTTCGCCGTCGTGATCCCCGCAACCCACCAGGAAATTGTTGCCCGGACCCTGAACAATGCTCGTGGGCATACAATTCGGCATGTCGAAAGAATTCTCGACAAAAGGCCCGTTCGGGCTCCCGAGATTTGGATTAATGACGTCCACGGTGCCGAAAGTCAGGTCGGTGGCGCTCGCGTCTGAATTGGTAACCAGAAAGCGACCAGAGTTGGGATTGAACGCCGATCCGCCGATACCAGCGATGGCGACCGCTCCGAAGCAACCGGCCCCTGGCGGCGCCTGACCGGCACAGAACTTACCACTGGGGTCGAGCATGGGCCCGTGATGGCAGGGTATGTCGGGACCAAGAACGTTCACGCCCCCTCCGTGACCGCTTACGCCGGAGGCCACGGTTTCGGAGGGGTCAGGACAGATGAAGCCGGCTGGTCCGTTGAGACCGCCGTCGTCGATGACAACGGTGGAATCGTTCTGGACCGCACCGTCGTAATAGATTTGCCCTAAGATGCAGGTAGGAGGATTGACCGGCCCAGCCGCGGGGGTGAGGTTTCCTTGCCCGTTTCCGACAAGCGGAGGACCGTAGGGTGTCTGGGTAGCGAAGGGAAGGCAGTGATCTGCGGTGTAGGTGCCGGTCGGGCTCACGATGTTCGTAACGTCGATGAGAGTGACGAACGGAAATCCAGGATCGCCGTTGGCTACGAGGAGGAGAGTCTTGCCATTCACAACTCCGATGGACATCTCGTCTGACCGCAGGTCTCCGCAACTCCCGTCAGAAAATGCCCGGCCGTTGGCGGACGCGACACAGGGCGCGATGCCGTTCGGGCCATCGTAGTCAGGAGACACACCAGTGGGGAACTCCGCGATTACGGTGGGGCCGGGGGGAAGGCTGCTTGCGGAAGTGCTAAAAGTAGTGGTTGTGAGATCGAAAGCGACCACGCTGGCGCTGCCGTTGCCCACGAATAGAGTTTTATTGTCGGGGCTCAAAGCCTCACCATCTGGTGCCGAAAGCGGATTCACTCCATTGGCGCGTGCCGCGCAACATTGTGCGCCGGGAAAGCCTCCGAACAGATCGTTGGCGCCGAAGCCTGGGATGTGGAAGTTGAGAGTACGGCAGCCGAAGCGGGTCCAGTTTCCAAACCCAGTAACAATAGGCGGAATGAAAATCGTGCCAGTGGGATCGATAGCGCAGGAACTGGCGGTGACTCCGCCGCCAGCGACGCCGTTCGCCCCGGAAAAGAAGTTCACCGCTACGTCTTCTTGAGTGTCAAAAACCGCCACATCCAAACCAATACGGTCGGATACGAAGAACCGATGGTTCACAGAATCCACCAAACTGATATCAAACGAATTAAAAGGGCCGCCGGGTTCGCCGGTGGGGTTGTGTTCGGGTACGGGCATGACATCGATCACGGCGTAACCATCCGCCTTGGTCGTGCCGCACACTGGGCAGTTCTTCACACCCCCGCAGCCGCTCATGATCACAAACAACGCCGTGAGAAGAATAGTCAACAGAATTCGCGGTCGCATCGAATCTCCTCCTGCATTTTCCCGTTTAGACCAGGCCGCCAGCACCCGGATTCTCACTAAAACCGTCCGTCTTCGACGGACGCACTCAGATTCTCTGACGAAGGCTAGAACCTGAACTGCAAGCGCTGCAGGACAACAAAGAAATTCTGCGGCACCTGCCCCGTAACGCTGGGCTGATGAAGCTGATCGATGCCGACGTTCACCATGTATTTGACCCAATAGTTCGGATACCAGTTGAGGCCGATCGTGATCTCGTCCGTGTGGAAAGTCGTAGGTTGGAACCAAACCCGGCGTGAAGGGAGTTAAAGAAGGTCTCGCCAGGTGCGTTCGCCTGAATGCCGGTGTAGCGCAGTGCAATCTCCCAAGCTCCCAGGCCGCGTCCTTTGCCGCCGGGAGTATCGGGGCCAAAGAATGGGCTCTTCACTCGGGGAGTTCCATTTTCCGGGCGTTTTTCGCCGGTCAGCAAATAAGTTGCGCCGATGTTCCACGCCTTGGCGCCGATACCGGGAACGGAGAGAAATCCCAGACCGCCGGGGGTTTCCGATCCAATATCCCAGCGTTGCTGCTGCATCTGGACGTACTCTCCGCGCAGCGCGAAGTGGTCCCGTGAGGTAAGTGAATTCGCCTTCGTAGCGCTCGACGGGGCCGTTGATGCGCAATTGCGGGAAGAACGTGTAAGCAGCATCGGGGAGGGCGCCGCTGAAGCTCAGGTCGCCGGAAAGACCGCGAGAGCGCGAATGATCGATCGACCCGCCAAAAGCCAGCTGTTTCAGCAACTCGTTCTTGCCCTTGCGGAAAGGATAGAAGCGCAGCCGGCCTACGAAATCAGGCTCATTGGTAACGTTGTTGGTCGACGCCGCCGCGGCCATTGAATGCACCCGCCCACCACTGGATGACGCCGCCGCTGATATCCCCGTGAAAAGCGATGCCGGGACTGCGGTACGCGGTGACGGTCGATGGGTACAGTAGGGACTGGAAGCCACGTTCAACGAAGTCGAGGTTGGTGGCTCCGATGCCGGTTTCCTGGGCAAAGGGCTCTTTGAACTGGCCGGCCTGGAACTGGAATTCTGGCCTGATGCGAATGTTGAGGTAGGCATCGCGGACGATTGCCCCGGTGGTGGCGTTGGCATCGGTCAACAGGGCGAAGTCGAAGTGGGAGCCGAAATTGCCCTGAAATCCGAAGCGCGCGCGGCGAATGAGGAAAGTGTCTGAAGGCGCGCCGTCGCCTTTGTAGGCGCGATAGTCGGTGTCCAGGTAGCCGTAGGGGCTGATGCTGAACTGTCCATCGGGGCTCTTGATGAAAAAATGCTCGCCGCTCCACCCTGCCGTCAGGGGAGCGTCTTTTTTGGGCGCCGCCTCCGGCTTAGCTTGATCTACCACCGCGACCGGCCCGGGATCAGCCGTCACCAGAACGGCATTCATCAACCGAGCGGAGTTCCGTCGCCGGTGCGGAAACTTCAACTGGTTGTGAGCTGGCTTCCACCGCAGCAGAGCCTGCCACGGGCCGCACTTGAACTGAACTGCCGTCGGTTGCCTTCACCGCAGCAAGTTTCTCGACCAGAGCTTTCAACTCCTCGATGGTCTGGCGCTGCGCGGCGACCTCGCTGCGTAATTGGTTGACCTCTTCCTTGGTGGCGCTCACCGAGGCCGATCCGTCGCTCTTGCCCGCGGGTTCCGTGCCTTGGGCGGAGGCCAGCAAACCCGGCACCATGAAGATGATTAGTGCAAAGGAAACCATTAGCGAGCGCATGCTTTTCCTCCCTCGGAGTGACATGTAAAGAACGACGCCTGGCTCGCGGGCCGAATGCTCGATAGACACACCTCAGCCTGCGTCAGTCCAACACACAAAGTTGCCTGACTAACAAATTTCTGATCTCACTTGTCTGATAAGCGGACCTCTACAACTCGCTGGGTTTAGCACAGCGAGAGTACAGCTGTCAAGCATTTTCCCAAAGGAGCTGGAACCGGATATAGAAAACGCTTGATTTCTCGGGTCACTAAAAACTGCTGCGCACGATCTTTTCGACATCTTGAACGTGTCGGAGCATGGCCCCATAGGCTGCTTCGGCATCGTGTCGCTTGATTGCGACAAGAATCCGTTGGTGGCCGGCAAGCGACTTCTGCGGACGTCCTCCCACCTGCAGAGAATGCTCGCGGGTTTCGAGCAGCAGATCCATCAGCATATCAAGCACTCTCGATACAAAATTGTTGCCCGAAGCGATCGCAATGCGATAGTGGAACTGACTCGGATTTTACGGTCTCTCG
This sequence comes from uncultured Acidobacteriaceae bacterium, assembly GCA_963703635.1. Taxonomy (GTDB): domain Bacteria; phylum Acidobacteriota; class Terriglobia; order Terriglobales; family Acidobacteriaceae; genus Sulfotelmatobacter. The sequence continues at coordinate 246,736 of CAVPEZ010000023.1, read as the reverse complement.
CACTGGTCGGTCCTCAGCGGTTCGAATAACGGACCTTGTCATTCTACCTACTTTCTCAACGCGACTTTTCTTAGACATCCCATGCCCCCTTGTTCGTGGTCCCATGGTCTGTGAGGAAACGTTCACTGGCTTGGCAGTCTTGCGACTGTGGTACAGGTGAAGTTCAGAAGCAATTTTGACGGTCCCCTCCATGAGTGCAGGGTTCGGTACGTCCCCTCGCCTTAAGGGATGACTCGAAGGGGTGACGCCTCCAAGCACCTCATAAGTGGTGGGTTTACCGGTCCAGTCCGGTGGGTTTGTGAAGACACAATGGACGCGGTGTTCGCACATCTCAAGGGGCCCAAGTTGGCAGACACTAGCGTCAGGAGGGGACAGGGTCATAGCGGCCCCGCATTCTAAGTTTCGGTGTTGTATAATCATACTGGTTTTACTGTGGATTCGATGATGGGAATCGGAACAGCACAGGTTGAAAGCCGCGGTGCGCGATTGTGGCGCAGTGCGCTTACTGGCCTTGCTGTGCTTTCCCTTGTGGTCACGCTAGCGACTCGATTTCAGAACACTGTTCAGGACGCAGCCACGGTGCAGTCCAGTGCGTCGCATGCAATGCGGCAACACATGAACCAAGACGCGGTTCGCTGGACTGCTCCTATTCTGCAACTTACGGTTCTACAGGCTCCCACCTTCTATCCGCGTGTGGAGCCGGACGGACCGCCTCTTCCAATTCTCCTTCTAGAGGAGAACCTCTACAATCGACCTCCTCCTGCTTGTTGATCGTTATCCCGTCGTTGTCAAAAGCTAGTCACTCCAACTGAACTTCAACTCAGTAACTCGAATCGACCGTGCTCTCGCGAAACCGGCGCGCTGCGTGGGGGGTCAAAGCGAGCCAAGCTTGGGAATGTGACCACACTGGATGGCTGCGCCCCGGAGGAGATCATGAAGAGAAAAACGTTGATGGGAATGGTTTCTCTTGCGTGCATGTTGCCTGTGCTCCTACATACGGATACAGACCAAGAGTTGAAAAGGGCCGCCCACCAGCCAGCAACCGTAGTGTCGGTGACGAAAGTGGACACGATCGTGAACTACGCCTATAACATCAATATTCGGGTGGACTGCACCGTGTACCTCGCCAGGTACAAGTCGGCGAACAATTACGTGCCGGTCGAGATGGCTCCGAATCACCCCGTAAGCGTACTTGTAGACAAGCACGCCCACTGGATGCAAGTGTTTCTGTCGAAACACCCCCTAGAGTTGCGACTGATGAGCGCCACGAAGTCTGACGAAAAGTCATGCGCCAACGATTTGAGAAGATCTCGGAGGTTGATGTCCGAAATGAGTGACAGTAACAATGCCTAGGCTATTGCCCTCGATTGTGGTTGAAGCAACGGCGTTTGGTCTGATGGCGGCTTGCCTTGTCGCCGCGAGTGGCTGCGGACGTTCAGGCGGGGCGTCCGCATCTGTGTCACTGGATGCAACCCCACGGGCTGCAGTCGTGCAGGTTCGGCGCGCGCCGCTGTCCAACACACTCTCTATCGCCGGTGAGTTCCTTCCTTATCAGGAAGTCGAACTGCATGCCAAGGTGGCGGGCTATATCAAAAAGATCAATGTTGATATTGGTGACCACGTCCACCAGGGTCAGGTTCTGGCTGTTCTTGAGATTCCGGAGTTAACAGCCCAGTTGGAGTCTGCCAGTGCGGGAGTCCGCCATAGTCAAGCAGAGATCGTTCACGCTGAAAACGAGGTAAGCCGAGCCGAGGCGGATTACGCGGCCCTGCACGCCGCCGCCACGAGATTGCGGCAAGCGTCGGAGGCGCGTCCCGGCCTGATCGCAGAGCAAGAACTCGACGATGCCACGGCGAAAGATCGCTCCGCGCAGGCGCAAGTGGAGGGCGCCAAATCGGCGTTAGTAGCCTCCCGGCAGCAATTGGAGGTTTCCCAGGCCGACCGGCAGCATTATTCTGCGCTGTCTGAATACTCCCGTATCACTGCCCCGTTCGACGGTGTCGTGACCTGGCGCTATGCCGATATAGGATCGCTCATTCAAGCGGGCACCTCCAACGTAAGCTCGGAGCCAGTCGTTAAGATTTCGCAGGTGAATGTATTGCGTCTTCGTATTCCGGTGCCGGAGTCGCTGGCAGCCAGCGTGCATGATGGCGAATCGGCCGACATTCGCGTAAAGGCAACGGACAAGCACTTCTCGGGGAAAATCATACGGTCAACCGACGCACTCGACCGTTCAACCCGAACCATGCAGGTCGAAGTGGACGTGCAGAATGGAGACTATAAGTTGACCCCCGGAATGTACGCGGATGTGTCATTGCGGGTTCAAAACGACCCGAACGCGCTGACGCTTCCCCTGCAAGCAATCAACCGAGGAGCGGACAAGACCACTGTTCTTCTGGTCAATTCACAGAACCGCGTGGAAGAGCGCGAGATTCACACCGGAATCGAGGGTTCGGATCGCATTCAAGTCCTATCGGGGTTAAATGAGGGAGAACGCGTGATTGTAGGCAACCTGGGGACGTACCGGCCCGGACAGCGCGTCGACCCCAAGCTGAGCACCATGGCGGAGGAGGGATACACCGCGGAACAGGGAGTACGGTAGACATATGCCCGGCTTCGCCATCCGCTATCCATTTTTCATCATCATGCTGTGCCTGATCATCGCAGTGGTCGGCGTAACGACCGTGGCACGCATGCCAGTTGACCTGTTCCCCAATATCAATATCCCTGTCGTTGTGGTCGCCACGTTTTATTCCGGCATGCCCCCGGAGCAGATTGAAGCCAACATCACCAATCCCTTCGAAAGATTTTTCACGCTGGGAAGTGGCATCGATCACATCGAGTCGCGGTCTTTGACAGGCGTCAGCCTGATTAAAGTCTATTTCCAGCCGGGGACGAATCCCGACGCGGCGGTAAGCGGCATCTCCAATCTGGCCATGGCGCAGTTGCGGCGATTGCCCCCGGGCACCCTGCCGCCAGTAGTGCTCAAGTTCGACGCTTCCAGTTTGCCAGTCTGCTTAATCACATTGCAGGGGCAGGGTTTGAACGAGACTGAACTGCATGATCTGGGACAGTTTAATGTTCGTAACCAGATTGCCAACGTACCGGGCGCATCGGTGCCTCAGCCCTTCGGTGGCAAGTACCGCCAGATTCAAGTCTACGTGGACCCGGTAAAGTTGCAGGCGCACCAGTTGAGCCTGATGGACGTAGTACGCACGGTGAATGATGCCAATACCATCCTACCGGCAGGCGATGTGCGGATTGGCCCGAAGGATTACAACATCTACACCAACAGCCAACTTCCCACCACTGAGGAAATGAACCGCTTGCCCCTCAAGTCCGAGGGCAACGCAGAATTGATGGTAGCCGATGTCGGCCACGCCGAAGACTCGGCGGCCATTCAGACCAACATCGTTCGCGTGGATGGGCAAAGATCGGTTTATCTCCCCATTCTCAAGCAGGGTGGAAACAGCAACACCATTGCCATCGTTGACGGGATTAAGAAGTCCGTGAGCGATCTGCTTGACGTGCCGAAGTCTCTGGAGACAAGGGTCGTGTTCGATCAGTCTGTTTTCGTGAGGACGGCGATTTCGAACCTGGGTAGCGAGGGCGGCATTGGTCTGGTGCTGACCGCTTTGATGATTCTTATTTTCCTAGGCAATGTTCGCGCTACTTTCGCCGTGATGCTTTCGATTCCATTGTCCGCGCTGGCGGCATTCCTGGCAATTGACGCCAGCGGCGGATCGGTCAACACCATGGTCCTGGGAGGACTCGCGCTGGCCTTCTCGCGGCTGATCGACAACTCGGTGGTGGTGCTGGAAAACATTTTTCGTCATCTGGAACTCGGAGAAACGCCCGAGGTCGCTGCCGAAAAAGGAGGCCGCGAGGTAGCCATGCCCGTGCTTGCGGCAACCTTCACGACGGCGATTGTATTCTTCCCGGTCGTCTTTCTATATGGCGTCAGCAGATTCCTGTTCACCGCCCTTGCCGCTTCGGTTGTCTTCTCTCTGTTCGCATCGTATGCGGTGGCAATGACCGTAGTACCGCTGTTTTGCGCGCGCTTCATCAAGTCACCACACGACGAGGCGGCGCACCACCCGGGGAGAACGATGTTTGAACGGTTTGTCCGGGGATTTAATCGCCGCTATGACCGAATGCTCATGCGCTACGACATTGCTGTGCGGCGCAGTCTGCTTCGCCCGTTGGCAACGGTCCTCGGAATCCTCGGCATTTGCCTGTTCAGTTTCGCTCTATATCCATTGATGGGCCTGGGATTCTTTCCGCGAACCGACCCTGGAGAGTTCGTGATCAATATCAAGGCTCCCACGGGGACCCGCCTCGAATTAACCAACCAGTACATTAAGCACGTGGAAGAGGACATTCGTCAGGTCGTCTCGCCACGGGACCTGGACATGATCGTCTCGAATATCGGCATCACGCCAGATTTTTCTGCGATCTACACCAGCAATTCCGGACAGCATACCTCGTTCGTGCAGGTGAGCCTCAAGAAAGGGCACAAGGTTGGCAGCTATGAATACATGCGCCGCATGCGTTCCAGGCTGAGGGATGATTTGCCCGAGCTTTCTACTTACTTCCAATCAGGAGGACTGGTGGATTCGGTGGTTAATCTCGGCTTGCCGGCTCCCATCGACATCCAGGTCAGCGGCAACGATCAGAAGCAGGCTTACCAGGCGGCGTCCGAGATTGCTCAGAAGGTGCGCCGGCTCCATAACGTGAGCGATGTGCTCATTCCTCAAGACCTCGACTATCCCGGGATCCAACTGAACATCAACCGCGAAATGGCTGGGCGCATGGGAGTATCGTCCAAGGAAGCGGTAGACAACGTCATCACTGCACTGACTTCCGACAGCATGATCGCTCCTAGCTACTGGGTCGATCCGAAGAGTGGGAATAACTACATGCTCACAGTGCAGTATCCGGAGACCCAGGTCAACTCAATAACGGACCTCAAGCAGATTCCCTTGCACGCTGCGGGCAACGTGAACCCAACCGATCTTGAAGCTGTGTCGGATGTGAAAATGATCAACACACCGACTGAAGTGGACCATTACCAACTGCGCCGCGTCATCGACGTATATGTTTCGCCCGCAAGTGAAGACCTCGGAAGCCTCGCCAGTCAAGTGGATAAGATAATCGGCCACACGAATCTTCCCGAGAACGTGCGCGTCACCATGCGCGGTTCGGTGGAGGGTATGCGGCAGTCGTTCAAGAGCTTCGGTATCGGCCTGATACTGTCCGTCATTCTTGTCTATTTGATTCTGATGGCGCAGTTCTCCTCGTTCATCGATCCTTTGATTATCCTGCTGGCAATTCCGCCGGGAATCACGGGCGTCATTTTGTTTCTGCTGCTGACCCATACCACCGTCAATGTCATGTCGTTGATGGGCGTGATCATGATGACGGGGATTGTGGTTTCGAACAGTATCCTCATCGTCGAGTTTACGCGGAAGCTAAGAGAAGAAGGCATGCCCATCAAGGAAGCTGTGGCGATTGCGTGCCGGGTGCGCTTGCGCCCAGTGCTGATGACCTCCCTGGCGACTATTCTCGGAATGATTCCGATGGCACTTGCACTGGAAGCTGGTAGCGAACAGTATGCCCCGTTGGCGCGCTCCATTATCGGGGGCCTCACAATGTCGGTCATTCTCACAATATTCGTGGTTCCCGCCGCCTATTTGCTGATCCATCGAGGGGAAGAGGAGCCGACGGAGGAGGTTCCAAGCTGAGGTCGTGAGTTGAGACAACGAGCATGAAATCCGTGTGCACGTTTGTTATGCCCTGTGGGAGAAGATGCGGCACAGGAGATACCAGGAACATGAGAATAGTGCTGTCTGCTGTCTTGTTTGTGCTGCCTGTTTGCAGCCATGCCCAGTCCCCAATGAATTTGACGGCTTCGCAGAGCTTGCCTTCGGCTCCGGTCCCGCAGCCAACGCTAAATCAAGCTTCACCGGGCAGCACTGCCAACGTACAGAACTCATCCTCCGCGCAGGCCGGCCCTGGGACACGAATGTCGCTATCGCTGAAGGAAGCGGAGGCTTTGGCGGTGAAGAACAATCCGCAAATCTCCGTAGCTCGGCTGACGGCTTTGGCTTCCCAGCAAGTCACCCGGGAAGTACGTTCCAGCTTGTGGCCAACCGCAATCGCTAACCTCACAGCCGTAGATGCCGATCCTGGTAGCCGCATCACCGCCGGTGGACTCAATAATCCGGTTGTTTACCAACGCGCCGCCGCTGGGGTCACGGTAAATCAGTTGATCACCGACTTCGGGCACACGACAAATTTGACCGCCAGCGCTAACCTCGCTGCCAAGGCGGAGAACCAGAATGCGCTGGCTACAAAGGAACAGATTCTTCTGGCTGTGGATCAAGCCTTCTACGGTGCGTTGCAAGCCCATGCCGTGCTGGCTGTCGCTCAGCAGACTGTTAGTGCGCGGCAGACGGTCTCCGATAAGGTTGAGGCATTATTCAAGAGCAAGTTGAGATCTCAACTGGACTTCAGTTTCGCAAGTGTGAACCTCGAGCAGGCCAAACTCCTCGTCTTGGACGCGCAAAACAATGAGAACGCGGCGCTGGCTGCCCTGTCCACTGTACTTGGCTACCCTGGCATGCAAGACTTTCAGCTCGTCGAAGATACGGCAGTGATTGCTGCGCCTCCGGCCAATGTGGATGATCTTATCGCCCAAGCTCTGGCTATGCGCCCGGAAATCTTGGCGCTCGGTTTCGAGTACCAATCTGCTCAGAGGTTCCAATCTGCCGAACACGACTTATTCTTCCCAACTATTCAGGCTGTCGGAGTTGTGGGGGACACGCCGGTTCGCAATCCGGTTCTTTCCAGTTGGTACGGTGCGGTCGGCGTTAACATTGGAATTCCTATATTCAATGGTTTTCTCTATTCCGCGAGGTCGCGCGAGGCGCATCTCAAAACCCAGGCCGCACAAGACCGGCTGCTTGATCTTCGAAACCGGATTTCACGGGATGTGCGTACCAGTTGGCTCAACGCAAATACGGCTTACCAGCGACTTAGCGTTACGCAGCAGCTATTGGATCAAGCCCGCCTCGCGCTTGATCTTGCTCAGACTCGTTACAATATGGGTCTGAGTTCCATTGTTGAGTTGAGTCAGGCTCAGCTTCAGCAGACCCAAGCTCAGATCGGCAATGCCCAGGCGGGATATGACTACCGGCTTACCCTGGCAATTCTGCAGTATCAAACCACAGGTATCTAGCTGGAATTGAGAAGGTAGTGGGTCGCGATTCGCGTCTTGCAGGACCGTGCGATAGGGTATTTTGTGAAGGCCGTTACGCAACCGCCGCGATGCCGGCAAGGTGGATCGAAAGATACGACCATGAGTCTCGCAAAAAGGGCTCTACGCTCTGCAAGCGATGATGACGCTTGCGCGCGAACATCAACACGGAACTCTCAAGATCTGGCAAATCGCCTCTGACAGCAATCTTCCGGGAAGGGAGTGTCCTAGCACTTCACGGCTAGGACACTATAGGAATCGCGGGGTGTAACCTTATTGTCGTGGTTTTCAAGGATAGCGTCCGCGCCATCTGCGCTTCTTTCGTGCTTCGTCTCGCCCGGTCATTCATCAAAAATTAACTCGGTTGTAACCATCCTGTAACACAGCGTCGATAGAACCAGAGCATTCTATTTCGACGGAATTATCCGCGATTCGCCGAATTGTGTTTGCCGCTGGACTTTGAGCGGGTGAGTCCGATAGGCAGCGGAAGGGAAAACGAAACCCTGATGATAAGGAAAGCCCGTTGATCGAGCGACCCGGAAAAGCATTGGTACAAATTCAATAAGAACACATTAAGGGGAGAGTGTAATGAAATCTGCGTGGAAGTTGTGCGCGATTCTGTTTCTGGCGGCCTCGCTGGTGGCCCAAACCAGCACGACGCCCAAACCCAAGAAGGCTAAAGCCAAAACCGCATCCGCAGCTATCACGGCGGCAGATGTCCAGGCATTGAAGGACGCGATCGCGTCGCAGCAAGCCGCCCTAGCGCAGCAGGGGCAACAGATCCAGGAACTGCGCGATGCACTGCAGCGTAAGGATCAGGCTGTGATGCAGGCGCAAACCACCGCGGCCGACGCGGCCAGCAAGGCTGACGCGGCCCAGGCGCAGGCCAGCCAGCAGCAACAAGCTGTCGGTCAACTGAATGCCGATGTGTCTGACCTGAAGACCAACGTGACCAACACCGCCTTGACGGTGCAGGAGACACAAAAGAACGTCAATGCGGCGATGGAAAGTCCGGCAGCTCTGCACTACAAAGGAGTCACCATTACTCCGGGTGGATTCCTCGCGGCAGAAACCGTGTGGCGCTCCCGAGCTCTCGGTGGCGAGGCCACACCCTTCAACTCTCTGACCATGCCCGGCGCATCGCAAAGCACCATCGGGGAGTTCTACGGGTCGGGGCGCCAATCGCGTATCTCGGCGTTGGTGACAGGACAGTTGAAGGATGTAAAGATCGGCGGTTATTACGAGGCTGACTTCCTCGGCGTCGGCACCAGCTCCAACCCTAACCAGACCAATAGCTATCCACTGCGCCAACGCCAGGCATGGGCGCAGGCCGCTTTTAACAACGGTTGGACCATCACCGGCGGGCAGATGTGGACGTTGCTCACCGAAACTAAGCACGGTTTGGACAACCGCACCGAAGCGACTCCAATGACCATTGACCCGAACTATACCGTGGGCTTCACCTTTGCCCGCCAGTACGGGGTGCGCCTAGTCAAAAATTTCAACAATAAGGCGTGGTTCGGCGTGTCGGTCGAAAACCCCCAGGCTACCGTCACCACTCACGGCAATGGCGACAATTTCCTGCTGGGATCCGCCGGCGCCGGCGGTGGTCTCTACAACGCTGGTGCCAGCGCGAGCGCCGCAGGTACTGCTGCCAACCTCGCCAACTACGCGTTCAACCCATCGCCCGATATCGTTGCAAAATTCGCTTTTGAACCGGGTTTCGGACACTACGAAATTTTCGGCATCTACAGCCGCTTCCGCGACCGCATATTTCCTTGCGCAGAGAATTTTGCCAGTGCCGCCTGCGGCAGCCTCGCCGCCGCTAGTGCCGCGCAAGCCCACAACAGTTCTACCGATGGCGGCGGCATTGGCGCCAACGCCCGCTGGTCGTTCGCCCAAAAACGCATCGACTTCGGTTTGCACGCTTTTACCGGCAGAGGAGAAGGCCGTTACGCCGCGAGTGGTCTCCCCGATGCCTCAATCCACGCCGACGGATCGATCGATTTGATCCGAACCATCCAGGCTCTCGGAACCCTGGAATACCACGCGCGAAAGTTTGACGTCTACTTTAACGCTGGCGTCGACTACGCCGGCCGCTCGTGGGATTTCGATCCCGTTACCGGGAAGTACGTGGGCTACGGATCGCCTAAGTTCAGCAACTCCGGCTGCTTGACGGAAGTCGCGCCCACCACTGCCACGGGATTTTTCCCCAGCGGCCTTGGAAGCTGCACACAAGACACGCGCGCGGTGGTCGAGGGCACCTTCGGCTTCTGGTTCAAGCCTTACGACGGATCGAAGGAAAAGGTGAACCGGGGCCGCATTCAGTGGGGACCGCAGTTCTCCTACATAAACCGCAACGTCTGGTCGGGCGCGGGTGGAGAGCCGCACGGGCTTGATTTTATGATCTACCAGTCCTTCCGTTATTACTTGCCGTAACCTAAGTAAGTCAAAACCGCCGGGGCTGCGTCCACGGGATGCAGCCCCGTTTCTAAACACGCAACAAGATTCTCGAGACCCCGTCTCAAGGCTGCCCGGAATTACCGCTCAGTTGCAATCCGATGCACATCCACGTCCGGGTGCAGTCCACGGAGCTTTCCGTAAATTATTGAACAGCTTAGATTTAGGGACGGTCTCTCCGCCGCCGAAAAAGGAGTCGTAATTGCGATACCCCGTAAAGGAAATAAAGTCTATTAATAAAATGGACTTTATGGCATAATCGCTGACCATAAAAATCTCGCAATTAAGGAGAGAACTTAGACACCATGAAACTAATCAAGAACGTATTTCTCACAGCCCTGACGCTGGCGGCACTGTCAGCCGGCGCTTGGGCAGAAGATGCGGCGACCGGTACGCCGGCCAAGCCTGCGGCAGCTGCACCAGCGCCGCCACCAGTTACAGCTGCCGATGTCCAGGCCTTGAAAGACGCTCTAGCCGCGCAGCAGCAACAGATCGAGCGCCTTACCCAGCAATTGCAGCGCCAGCAGGATTGGCAGACGCAGCAAATCGCGAAAGAAGCGGCGGCCAAACCCAATGCAACCCAGCTGGCCGTGGTTAACAACAGCGCTCTGGTTCAGCAAAATACCGCCCCCAGCGGCGGCCTTAACGTGCAAGACACACCAGCGCAAACCCCTGCCAACCCTCTGGAGAGCCCGGTCGTCTCCATTCACTTCAAAGGCATCACCATCACGCCGGGCGGCTTCGCTGCCGCTGAATTTGTGCGGCGGTCAAGAGCCCTCGGAGCGGACGTCACCACACCCTTTAATTCGCTGACCATGCCAGGCGCCTCGCAGAGTTCATTGTCAGAGTTCTTCGGTTCGGCCCGCCAATCCCGTCCCACTATCTATGTCGACGGGCGTATGAAGAACGTAGAGTTCTCCAGCTATGTGTCCGGTGACTTTCTTTCTGCCGGCGTCACCTCCACCGCCACTCAAACCAACAGCTACACCTTCCGTCTTCGTCAAGCGTGGGGCCAGGCCAAGTTCGACAATGGCTGGAGCATCCTCGGCGGCCAGATGTGGAGTCTGGTCACCGAAAATAAGGCAGGCATCGCCCCCAGCGATGACCTGGGTAAAACCAACGACGCCCGCCCCTCGACCATCGACCCAGGGTACAACGTCGGGTTCACTTTCGCGCGCCAGTACGGGCTTCGCCTCACCAAAGATTTCAACCACAAGGTGGCTCTCGCAGTATCCGTGGAAAACGCGCAGGGCACTCTCACCAGTCACGGAAACGCGAATAATTTCCTGCTCGGTGAAGCGGGCGCGAGCAACACCTACAACACAACATCCAACTACACCTTCAACCCTTCTCCTGACATAGTCGCCAAAGCCGCTTTCGATCCTGGCTTCGGTCACTACGAGGTCTTCGGCCTCTTCGACCGCTTCCGCGACCGCGTCTTTCCTTGCGGTGAGGTAACTCCGACCTGCGCAGCCGTCAGCGCTGCTGGAGTGTATAACTCCTCGAAAAATGGCGGCGGCATCGGCGCAAACGCTCGCTGGAATTTCTACAACAAGCACATCGTTTTCGGTCTGCATGGCTTCGGAGGCAGCGGGGTTGGCCGGTACGGTTCCGCACAGCTCTCTGACCTCGCGGTCAATGGCGATGGAACTCTACATCTGATCCGCGACTACCAGGGCTTGGGCACGCTCGAGTGGCGCGGCAAGAAACTCGACGTCTATTTCTACACCGGAGCGGAATACGCCGCCCGCACCGCCAGCTTCGATCCCAACTTGAAGACCGGAGCAGGTGCCCAGGTCGGCTACGGCGCTCCCACCTTCAGCAACGCTGGTTGCTACACCGAACTGGCTCCCGCTGTGAACACCGGCTTCATTCCGACCACGCTTGCCAATTGCACCGCCGACACGAGGGCGATCATCGAGGGCACGGCCGGCTTCTGGTACCGGTTCTACAACGGTCCCCGGGGCAGATTCCAGTTCGGCACGCAGTATTCCTACGTGACTCGTCAAACCTGGTCTGGTACCCCGTCGCTGGGTAATACAGGACAACCAGAAGGAATCGACGGAATGGTCTTCACCTCATTCCGCTACTACCTGCCGTAAACCGAAAATGGTCCCGCGCCAACCACTGACGCGGGACCACCAGGTTCTCAACGGACAGGCAACAGCTTCTCAACTTTCTGAAAGGCAGTTCAGAGGCAACGGCAGAGGCGCTGGTCGACCTTGCGATCAAGTATCCGCCCCAATCTCCGGCGGGTTCAATTGGCTATCCCATCTATGTCTATCGTTTGGATGCTAGCCGGGGTCTAACAAAGCCCGAGTTGTGTCGCGTGGACATGCAGTTCCGTTGCCCCATTGACATTCTCAAGGCGAAATACACAGTATTTTAGTGTCCCACGGCGCGGCTGGTGCGAAAACGATGTGCGTCTTCCAGCGGCAGCAAGAATGTCTGCACGCCGTACATGTCGCGGGCGATGGTGACCGCATCCGTGGCAGGTTCATTCAAAAGGTGGTGGCGCCGCAACCGGAAGCTTGCGATTGCGTCGATCCAAGTTCGAGACGGAGTTTCTTGCATTCGCCTAGCAGTTGGCCATCTTCACCCCATGGCGGTAGGCGGAAGACTGAAGGCCGCCTGCGGCGCGACCCCCTCTATTTGACAGCGCCGACGGTGAAACCGGCAATGAAGCGGTCGAGAAACAAGTTGTACATGAAGGCGAGGGGAAGGCTAGCGATCAGACACGCGGCCATCAGCGCTCCCCAGTAGTAGACGTCCCCGCGAACCAGGAAGATGGGGATGCCGGTTCCGATCATCTGATTCGATTCGGAAGAGATAAAGGTCAACGCATAGACAAATTCCTGGGTGACCAGCGTAAATGTGAAGATCACGACAGTGAGAAGTCCCGACACCGAGATGGGGATTACTAACTTCACGAACGCACCAAAGCGCGTCAGGCCGTCCACCATGGCCGCATCTTCCAACTCCTTGGGGATGGACTTGAAGAAGCCCATCAGAAGCCAGACGGAAAAAGGAACCGTGAAGGTGGGATAGACGAGAATTAGCCCCCACAAGGAATCTTGTAGGCCGAGATAGGCCACCACTCTGGAAAGAGGAATGAAAAGCAAGGTCGGCGGGATGAGGTAGGTGAGAAAGATGCCAATCCCGAGGCGCTCTCCCCAGCGCCCGGAGAGCCTTGCGAGCGAATACGCCGCGGGCACGGCCAGCAACAACGTGATGGCCACGACCACAACCCCGACGAATGCGGTGTTTCCCAGCCAGCGGACGAATCTGGTTTCGTTGAACAGAAACCTCAAATGGTCCAGGGTAGGCTTGGAATTAAAGATGAAGGGGTTGTTCTCCATGGTGTACAGATCGACGTTTTGCTTGAAACTGGTAATCAACATCCAATAAAAAGGGAAAGCCAGCAGGATAGTGAACGTCCCCAGAACGAGGACGCGGCTGATCGTCGCCCAGAGGCGCCGGGAAGTTCTGTTGGCCATCAGTTCACCTCAGCGCGATTCGCCACGCGCAGCATGAAATAGGCAACGATCACCAGCACCGGCACCAGGAAGAGTGAAATCGCAGCGCCTTCGGCAAGGTCGCTGCCCTGAATGCCCACGGCAAAAGCCAGAGAAGGCAGAACTTGCGTAGAGTCGAAGGGGCCTCCCGCGGTAAGGATGTAGACCACGGTCATATCCGTGAAGGTAAAAATGAGGCCGAACAGCACGGCAACGCTCATGATGGGACGCATCATGGGAATGACAATCTGGAACTCCGTGCGCCAGAAGCCGGCGCCGTCGGCGGCGGCGGCTTCCGGAATATCCTTGGGAATGGCCGTCCTGCCCGCGAGCAGGATGACCGTAGCGAATGGCAACAAGCGCCAGCTGTGAACTAAAAGGACGGAGGTGATGGCAAGACTTGGTTCGCCGAGCCACATGGGAGCGCTGAACGGCTTGTAAATGTGCGCCGCCACCAGCAGCCAAGTGATCACGCTGTAGATCGAATCAAGAATCCATTTCCATCCAATCGCGCCCAGTGCGATGGGCGCAACCCAGGGCAGAAGAATTAGAAAACGGATCAGGCCGCGTCCACGAAACTTCTCTTCCAGAGCAATGGCAAGAATGTGGGCGCCCACGATCACGATAATCTGGGAGCAAATGGTAAAGATCAGGGAATTGCGGATGGCGACGCGGAAACTGGGGCTTTGAAGGATGCTGCGGAAATTTTCCAGGCCAACAAAATGCATCTCAGTATTGCCGATGCGGGCGTCGCTGAAAGCATAAAAGATAGCGAGAAGAAAAGGGCCGCCGACCAGCAGCACGATGTAGAGAACCGCAGGCGAAAACATGGCCGCGCCCAGGATCGGGCTCTGGGCCGCTCCTATGGACTTTATTTTGTTGCGGGCTACTGCCACGACAAGGACCTCGGCTCTACTCGCTTTTCGGTAATGCGATCGAAAAATTTCAGCTCGACCTGCGCCACCGTAAAATCACAAGTGTCGCCAAGACGCAGGTTTTGGGCTGACGCAAGACGCGAGAAGATTTCCTTGCCTTCGAGCTTTCCCCCAATCAGTCTGCCGGAGACAATCCACTCCGAGCCCAGGTATTCCCTGTTCTCCACCTTCAAACGGAAGTGAACGGAGGCTCCAGCGCTGGCGGAGCCAGGCCGGAAATGCTCCGGACGGAAGCCGACCATTACATCGCCAAGCTCGATAAGGTTCATGGGCGGCGAGCCCAGAAAAGTGGCAACGAAGGTGTCCGCGGGATTGTCATACACGTCAGTGGGAGTGCCGATCTGGTGCACCATGCCCTTATTCAGCACCACGATTCGGTCGCCCATGGCCATGGCTTCCACTTGATCGTGGGTGACGTAGATAGTCGTCGTAGGGACGCGGCGGTGAAAGTCCTCTAGTTCTTCGCGGGCTGAAGCTCGGAGTTTGGCGTCGAGGTTGGAAAGTGGCTCGTCGAGAAGAAAGACCGCGGGCTCGCGCACGATGGCCCGCGCCAGCGCGACCCGCTGACGCTCACCTCCGGAAAGCTCTCGCGGTTTGCGATCGAGAAGCGCGCCAATGCCAAGAAGAGATGCCGCCCATTCCACCTTTTCCTTATGGAGTTCTTTCTTTACCTTCTGGGCCTTCAGGGGGAACGCGATGTTCTTGTAGACCGAAAGGTGAGGATAGAGCGCATAGCTTTGGAAGACCATGGCGATGCGGCGATCGCGGGGACTGAGGTCGTTGACCACTCGCCCGCCGATGAGGATTTCGCCGGACGTGGGAGTTTCCAGCCCGGCGATCATCCGCAAGAGAGTGGTTTTTCCGGAGCCCGAGGGACCGAGGAAGACCAGAAACTCGCCTTCGCGAGTTTCAAGGTTTACGTGGTTGATGGCCCCGAGTTGTCCTTCTTTGAATACCTTTGTCAGATCACGCGTCTGAACGACGGCCATCGGCGCCCCATCCGGTCATTTCCATCTGGCAAAAATACGTTTGTATTCGTCTTCGGCAGTCTTGGCGGCATTCTCGGGAGTTTCATCGCCCCGCGCCACTTTAGCAAACATAGTGGGAATGATCCATGCTTTAAAAGCCTCATCGATGCCGGCTGAGCCGTAGCCGGGATAACCGACGTTGGTCGCCCAGTCGAGCACGCTGCCGAGGACTTTGTATTTGTCCGCGGGAGTAGCCCGCGGATCGTTGGAGATTTCCTTCTTGAGATCTGGAACGGTGCTGGGGAAGCAAGGGAAATTGTAGAACTGGCCGGCCGCAAAAGAGTCGTGGAAGCCGTCAATGAAGTCGATAAGGAATTGCTGGGCGCCATCCTTATTATCGGCGAATTCCCAGATTACATAGCAGTCCATGACGTGCTCGGCGGCGATGCGGCGCACTGGCCCTTTCAGCGCCGCGCTCACCATAATCTTTGAGTCAATGGGTAGATGCTCCCTTTCGGCCTGGCGAGTGATGGAGATGGCGTTGGCGACGTAGGACACGCGGCCGGCGAGCATGGCCTGGTTGTTCGATGGCGGAGTCCAGGTGAAGACCTCAGGAGTTTCGGATTCCTGATAAAGAGCCTTCATGAACTTAAGGGCTTCAATCGTTTCTTTGGAATTGAGGGTGACATTGCCGGCTTCATCCTGCTCGGCGCCGCCAAACGACCAGAGCAGGGCGCGCATGGCCATGCTGGTGTCGAGTTCCTGAGAGAGCCCCAAGCCGCAGGGATGGCCGGTCTTGTCCCTGATCTTCTTGGCGCCGGCGCGCAGATCCTCCCAGGTGTCGGGACCGTTCGGGAAGCCCGCCTCGGTCCACCAGTCTTTATGCCAATTGCCGGGATCAGGGACGTAGGAATCGGAAAAAGCGAAATAGCGCTTGGTCTTTGGATTGTAAGTGGACTTGTGCGCCAGTTCGATCTTCTTGCCGTGCTTTTTCTCCACTTCCTGGTATACATGCGACATGTCAATGGTTTGGTTCTCGTAGGCTGCGGGCGGCGAGAGCAGCATGAACAGGTCGTGGCCCTTGCGTGCCGAGGCTTCCGAGGCGGCCTTCGCGTTGAGATCGACCAGGTTGATGTGATCGACGATTACGTTGGTGTCGTGCCTCTGTCCCCACTGCTTGCAGAAGGTCCCGTCAAACCACGTGTCGTACGCGGGTACGAAATGACTCCATTGCAGTACTTTCAGCGTCTTCTGCTGCGCCGCAGCTTTTTCTGGAAACAGAAAAAACGGCCCGGACCCTACACCGACTGCGACGGCGCCGCTACCCGTCCACTTGATGAAGTCTCGACGTGACAGCCCTTCCTGTTTTCTCTTCGCCACTTTGCTACCCTCCGAGGAACAAGACTTGGCGGGAGAGCTCGCTCCAAAACATGGAGGAACTCAGCCGAAAACGATAATGCTACTCGACTGGCTCGCGAGTCAATCGGCGGAGCCCTGCTTCACGCCTCCCACTCCGCCTTACCAGCGGACAATGGAACGCATCCTACCCCTGTCGTGGAATCTGGCACAATGATTTCGCTGCGCGGAGACGAAGTCAAACTCAGGCAACGCAACGAACGGCTCCTGCGGGATATTCATCCACGATCCCGCAGGAGCTTTGTTTCCTCAATCCAATCAGAAGGTAAAGATTGGTCCGAACTCGTTGCGCCAGTTGTGGGCCTGCCGAGTCACACCGCCCGCGAACGGCAGATACTCTCGCAGGATCGCGCCGCCGGCTTCGTGGTTGTTGGCCGTAAAGGTGACGATGTAGCTGGCTTCGTGCACAAACGTCACCCACTTGTTGAGGCGATAGGTAAGGGAAAAGGTGTCGAGGTCCGTGCGTCCCAGGTGATTGCCGTGCTGAGCATCGGCATAAGGGGCGCGGTCGGTGCCATATTGCATATGCACTATCCATCCGGAATTCGGTCCCTCCGGATTGGCGTGGAAGATCCGCGAGAGGGGGAAGCTTAATTCCGCGAATCCGCCGACTCCACCGCTGGGCTGAAGGTAGGCAGATTGGATCGGAGTGCCTTGGCAATTGAGGGTGGCAGCGGGCTGGCCGGCAGTCGTTCCGCCCAAGCAGCCGAAGGTGATGGATCGTCCGCTTTCCGATATGCCGGTTAAGACACCGCCCGGATTAACCAAGGCGCCGAGGTTGGAGTAAACATCGTTGAGTTGGCCGGTGAAGAAGAATCGCATGTCATCACCGCGATAGAATTTGGCGACAAAGGTTACCCAGGGCGTGGGCAACTGAATTTCAGCAGTATAGGCATTCTGTGGGTTGCCGACTTGAGTTCCCTTAGAGAATATCTGCTCCAGCGTGCAGCTTCCGGATGCCTCGGTGCAATTGCTGGCCCCGACGATGGTTTCGCTGGTGTTGAATCCGACATTCGGCACGGTGGCGCTGGTGAAAACCGGTCCGACTGTGCATGGTAAAACGGTGCAAGTCACGCTGCTTGGAAGTTGCGCTGCATGAGGAATGATTTCGTTCATGCGGGAGTGGTGGCCGCTGACAATGAACTGAGCCGGTGCCACACCCCTCCAGTTGTGGGAGAGCGGGAACTGGAAGACGAGGCGAGACTCCAGTCCGGGCTGATTGGATGCGGCACCAGCAGCATCCCCGAAGCGCAGGCGCTGGTCCGTGGTGAGCGCGGAGGAGGCCGCCACCGGCAGCACGATGGCGAACTCGGGCTGAATCTTGAGATCACCCATATGAAACTGCACGCCTGTTCTGAACTGCGGTGTGCGCTCATACAGTGTGCCCATGGCAACGCCCAGGCCGGTGGTTTCGAACAGGCTGGGAAGACTGGATGACATGGCGGACCAATCCTGGCCGAACAAGGCGAACCAGGGCAAGTTGCCAATTTTATGATCGAGCCGCATCCAAGCAAGCCGGAGGCTGAACTGGCTGCCACGTACGGCGCCGATGTTGCGATTGTTGACATCAGTGAAGTCACCTTCAAAGTCGCCTTCCACTCGCCCGGTGATGGTAAATCCCGAATTCTTCGGAACCCACTCTGTCAGGAGGCCAATGCGGAAACTGCGGGCTTTGAGATGGAATTCGGGTCCGGAGGTCGGACCCGTATCGGCGAGCAGGAGCGGCAGGGGCCAGTCCTGGGCTCCGAAGGTGGGGCCGCCACTGGAAGCTGTGTCGGAGATGGCGCTGGCCTTGTAGAAGCCGTAGATCTTCATGTTGGCGCCGCTTCCGAGATCGATGTCCGGAATCATTCCCCCTTGCTTGGGGATGTCGATGGGCAACGCGCGGACAGGCGCAACCGCAGCGATGATGGGTGGTACGGGAGGCGCAGGTGGCGTCGCGGGCCTAGCCGCAGGGGCGGCCGCGGCCACGCTGGAGGTGTGCAGCACGGCGTCCGACAGCCGGGCTTTGGACGAATCGAGGCTCGCGGCCGTGACCGTGGCCTTGACCGTCGGCGTCACCGCGGCCGTATATTCCTGCGAGCTGATCAGGCCTTTCTCCACAAGCAATTTGGCCAAGCGCGCGTTAGCGTCCTCCGGCGAGGACGCCTGGTTGATCATCGCGACCTCGCTGGGAGACAGAATCCCCTTGGACTGCAGCAATACAGCGAGGGGGTTGTTATTGGGTGAACGGTTTTCCGGTTGCTGGGCCAGGACCGGTAAGGCCAGGACCAGCGCAGAAGTCAACAAAATCAATCTAGAGACGGTTTTTCTCATTGGGGACAGCCTCCAAGGACTAGTTTGAGACCATTGTCTATGAAGAGAATAAAATGCGCATCCAGCCCGAATCGATGCAGAACCCCCTAGATACTGATACAGCCAGTCAGATGTCAAGCTATTTCCTTGAAGGCGAGTTTTAAATGTCTATACCGATCTTGATCTATAGGAAAAACAAGAAACGATTCGAGGAAGGGGCGTGGCTCAGAGGGGCTACTTTTGCTGCATGATGCCTCAGCTATCAAACAACAGGAGCGTGACAGAAAGTGCACTTCTTTTCCGCTGGCAACTAACGCCGTAACGACCGCTGGCAATCCCGTTGTGTTGATCAAAGATGGCGGTACAACGATCAGTCCGCCAAGCGTTATTCGTTCCTCAGCAAGCCAGCTGTACCTCGATGGTTCTCGTAAGTGGGAAAAAGAGATCGGAGAGGGCAACAGAAGAATTGCACGAAAAGACCTACCTACTTCACCACCGGTTCCACCTCGACCTTCCAGCCATGCGATCTCTGTTTCGATGTAGGCCCGCACCTCCGCCTCATGCGCTTTCACTCTAGCCTGATGATCCTGTTCGATCCTCTGCGTGACGATCCCCGGTTTGCCGCATTTGTGAAGAGCTGTCTCGAGAAAAACCGACTTTTTCAACACCCACAGGCCTTAGCGCTCATTGACCCGCCAATGAGTGATAAGGCGATTTATCACCAGTTGACCGCGAGATAGCCACACCACTGTTAAGCGCAAAGACGCTCCATCCTCGAGGGCGTAGGGGAGCAAGCGAATAGCGGGACTTATTCCTGGGTGCCTTCGCAGGGGTTATTTCCCGGCGGATGCCTTACTTGTTTGGCTGCAGAACTGGGGTGATTTGGCGCAGCACTACGTTCCACTGCCCGCCGCGCTTAACGCACACATAGGTGTTCCGGGCTTGCCCACTGATCGGGTGGCCACCAATCTGCGCGCTTGTCTTCTCCAGAGTGGTCAATACTGCTGTGATCCCATAGATGTGGATATTGCTGTCTGACGCCTCGATCGATTCAAACTTCGTCTTTCCGCTTTCCACGTCCCCTACCGCTTCTGCCTTGCCAACCACCATTCCATTCGGACGAACAATGGTATATTCATCGGCAAAAATCTTGTTCAGCGTGGGAACGTCGGCCTTTATCAAGGCCTGATTAAGTGAGTTGCATAGCTGGCGGACTTGCTGTTCTGCTTTTGCGTTGCTAGTTTGCGCCAGCGTCAAGACCGGACCGACCAAAGCTACAACCAGAATCGCGACAGTCATCGAGAATCTCTTCATAGATGCCTCCTGAGTCCTAGATTTTCCGTCTGGCTGACTGTTCAACGCCCACATCGAAGAGCCCGACCAGAATGGGGCGTACAGATGGGGAATACTACTCCCAGTTGGGTATTGGTTGTCAACAAGCAGACTGGCGGTAATTGTTGAAATCAGGCGTGGGTGTTGAAAAAGTCCTTCAATAGAATGTCTTTTCATCTGTGAGCATGCCCTCGCCGGTTTCTTCTCTCCGTTCGACTAAGCGGCGGCTGGCAGAATCGGTGTTGTCGGTTGGCTGAGGAACCGCACCAGTCGCTTGATGTTCTGGGCAGCTGCTGCCAGGAAGAACTGCTACTGAACAAACTTCAATCTCCGCAGGCGCAAAGCGGCGGAGACCGATCTGATTCTTGAGTTCCGCGAACAACGCTTCCACTTTCTTTCTCTGCCGTTGTGCCTTCGCGAACTCTAGCTTCGTTCAATATAAGTATAGGAAAATCAAAATTTCGTGCTGGATGTGAATGGCGGTTTGGAGTTCGTCAGTGAGCGTCGTGCATTCAAACAAGTAATGCACATCGTTTCTGGGTGGGCGAAGGGCGCCGCTTGGAGGCAGGCGACGAGCCGCACTTCAGTTGATTTCAAACCGCCCGTCGAAAACCGCCGACCGCCAACGCCCAAAGCCGGAGAGAATCGTCCCGTTCGTCGTGATCAGAATTGGATCGGCAACAGACGGGTGACTCAGCCTGGCGGCTTCGTTGAACTCGTCTATTTCGCCGGTCCAGCCGAGTTCCTCCAACGCTCGATGCAACCGCAGTTGTAGGGGAGAACGAACCGCCGGACGCCCCTCCACCCGACTCATCGTGATCGGGCTGAAAGACTGAGGGGGGACTGACACTTTTGCCGCTGCACTCCCGCCGCCGAGGGCGTTCATCTGATCTGCTCCCTTGAACTGGACGAATCTTGGCCGCAGAGTGGGATCCCCCGCAACCCTGTGATTGAACAGTGCGAGTGGAAATCTCTAATCGCTCAGTCGTTGCGGGGGTTTAGACCAGGAGAAGTTTTACTCGCGGGGCGCGAGTTGCGCGAGTGGATCAGTGGACCGGGAGTATCCCGCCCCTTTTGAAGCATCGCCGCGTAAAGCGGTTCCTTTCGTTCCTGTTCCGATATAGCATCCTTTGCTGTTTTCAAAGTTGAACTCCTCAGCATCGCGGAGTCTGTCATGGGTCACACGCGGCTAGGCGAAATTCCAAAAACTCTCAAGTGGCAAGAGCTAGTCGAGCAGGTTGCTGGATCCGGTCTGACCGGCGATGTCGCCACTGCCTCGGTCAACATAGGCGAGATTGCAGCGCTGACGCTGGAATGCGCACCTGTGCCTCTGTTGCCCTCACTCGCGCAAGTCCTAGCGCAGTATCGGGCGCATGACGGGAACCCGGTCACCGGACCAATCTTCCGCACGGCGAATGGTACGCCCCTTGATCCTAACAACATCTTGCGGGATCGGATGCAGCCCGCATTTAAGAAAGCGGGAATCGCGTTCTGGCAAGGCTGGCACGGGCTGCGCCGGGGCCTTGCCAGTAACCTGCATCGCTTGCAAGTGCAGGACATGGTAATTCAGCGCATTCTGCGGCACTCCAACGTCAGCGTGACGCAAGCGTGCTACATCAAGACTGCGAATCAGGATTCAGTGAGGGCTCTGGAATCGCTAGACGCGGTTCTGTGCCCTTCCTGTGCCCTAGAATCGGTAAAACCGCAAACGCTGCAATCGCAGTGACGTTGTAGAATCAGACAGATAGCCTCTCACGGGCGCGTAGCTCAAATGGATAGAGCACCGGATTTCTAATTTGCACAGAGCTATTCGCTTCAACGAGTTGGCTTTTGCAAGCGGCGTATGAATTGGCCGCTTTTTGCTTCGGTCGTACCTTATCGGACTGGATTTTTCTTAGCAGACTGAGGCCGGGAAATCCATCTCACTTGGTAGTGTCTGAAGAGTGCGTTCATGCCTCCCGGTCATGGTGTAATAATTGAGGCATGGGCAAATCTTTGAGCACAATCGGACTGGTACTTGGCATCATCGGCGTGATCTTGTTGTTTTTCTGGGCACCGCCGCAACCGTCATTTCAGCAAGGTGCATCGATTGGTCTTGAGAACGGCACTCAACTGCAAAACGGAAAGACTGTTGCAGAGAACAATATGGAGATCGCACATAAAGAAGCCCTCTACAAGTGCATGTCCAGAATCGGTCTCGTTTTTGTCGGCTTAAGTTTTGCGTTTCAGTTGGCTGGTGTGTGGCTCTAGCAAGACTCAAGCTGTCTGGTAACCACATTCGTGTTACCAAAGAGACTCTTGCGTAACCCCCGGCCTGCTGAGGCATGATGGTGATGAAGTAGAGGCCGGACCAACAGCGGGCCGGACCCAAAGCTGGTAAGCCGCATAAGGCATCAGTCATATTCTGGTGGGTATACCCAGTCTCCACTGATCCAACTCGCGGACCTTCACTAGGAGCCTAAGAAGCTCACTCTCAGTTGGGAGTGTGCTTTTGCAGGCCCAAACACACGACATTCTAACAGCAGATGAAGTTGGGGCGATGCTTCGTCTTTCCAAGTATCAGATTTACGAACTTGCGAAGGCGTGCTCCAGGCGCGGTGACGTGCGTGCGAATCCTCTTCCTTGTCTGAGGATTGGCCGCGCTGTGAGGTTCCGTCGCGTGGATGTGGAGGCTTGGCTCTCCACGCTGTCTAACGCTTCGCACGATCCGAGCATGACCGAACGAAGTTTGTAAAGCACGAAGAATGAAACCGGCTCAATGAGCCATGATGAAAGGAAGACAGACATGGAACAACTCTCACCCATAACACCCAATCCCACACAAGCCATTACGCTCTTCTCGCCGGTCGAAGAACAACCACGCGGCTACGTGCTAGGCTCCATCCTCGCACGCATCGTCTGCCAATCAACCCCATTACGAATTTTTGACCTTGCAGAGTTTGACGCGCTCATCTGGAATCCTTCTTTCACCACGCCGCGCTTCTCCCCGGCGTACCTAGCTGCGAGACATAGGATCATCTGGGCACAAGATGTCTTGGAGAGGAAGCGTGCTGAAGAGGCTTCAGATCGCTTTCTTAAAGCTGAAGCCCTGACGGATTTTAAGCGCGGAAATAGATTCTCAGCGGATCGCGGAAGGCAGTTTGAACCCCTGACGAACTATAACACCAAGCCTGGTGAAAAGAGTTACGGGGAGCTTCTTGAAGCCGCATGTGATGGTTGGCCCACCCGCGACCAGTTCATAACTAGCGCCCGCGTGCGACGCCCTTCGTGGTTCAAGAATGAGTGGGAGAGGGTCACGCGCATCATCGGAAAGCCCGCGCAGATCGCGCAGATGGAGTGGAGGCTCAATATGAATACCCCTGACATCGCAGCGGCTCTCGACATGAAACCGTCTGCGGTGCAGAAGGCTATCGCACGCATGGGTAACGATGTCTCGCGGTTGGGGCTGCGCGGTCTGGATGGAACCTGCACACCGCGTTATGAATTTGCCTTGATGGAGTTTCGAGAGTGGGGAATGCGCGGCCCGCACATCGCGGCGTATCTGGTGCGGAAGTGGTTTGGTGAAGAAGCCGTGCTGCGCTACAAAATCGCGGATATGTACTGGCAGAGAGGCATGGAGGCACCTGAGATTGCCGAAGAACTTCAGATGTCGGTTGGAGCCGTTGACATGAGAATTTCACGACTACTTGAGGAAGGAGAATAACGATGAGCACAGCAAGCTACGGGGCTGTATCGACAGCCCCAATCAGAACAGGAGCAGTTATGAACCGTAAACAGGACGTGGCGGAAGTTATTCGCAAAGTGCAAATGCTCCGCAAACTCACCAAGGAGACAGGGTTCTTTACTAACAGGAGTGTTGGGCAGTTGTTAGCAAACCTCACACCTGACGAACTGGTGGAAGTGGCCGAATCGTTGCAACTGACACCACGCGAAATGCCGCGATAAGCAAAGAGAGAAAGGCAGAGTGACCCTATGACGTTAGCAGACCCAAATTACCACAAAAACCTTGAGAGGCAACGAGAGATTGAACGCCTCCAGGTGCAATCATCCGAACCGACACCATCAGAATTTGATGTTGCTGAGATGTCCAAAGCAGCGGCGGAGAACGCACGCAAGCTATCGGAACCACAGGAGCACTCTCGCCTAACACCAGAGCAACAAGCAACGGAAAAAAAGATTCGCGCATCGGCGTGGAAGGATTATCTCAACGAAAAGCGTTGGTGTGCGTGGTTCAAAGGTGACCCCAAACCTGATGGGGATGGCTTCGCAAAGGTTCCGGTCGGCAAGCACAACGACCCTAACACCTGGTGTTCATTTGAAGAGTTGTGCGCGAAGCTGAAGCCGGGTCAAGGATTTGGTTACAACTTCCTTGGTGGTGATCTGCACCCTTGGGACTTGGATCACGTAAGGAACCCGCGCACAAAGTTGATTTGCAACGAAGCAATGACCTTCCTCTCGCGCTTTGGGTCGTTTGCAGAAGTGAGCATTTCAGGCAAGGGCCTTCACGTCATCACCAAAGGCAGTGTTAGAGGGAAGCAACTCACAACCACCATTCTGCAATATTGGAACCCCGAAAACTCACCGCGCTTCTTCACGGTAACAGGGGATGTGGTTGGAGAAGCATTCGACACCATCAAAGACATCGGCGACGATGGTGATTTTGTGTTCTCTCAGGCCGCGCACATCAGTGCAAAGTGCCGTGAAGAGTTGAAGGCGATTGACCCAGAGCAATACGCGAAGTTGCCCGCCGAACCTGTTAAGAAGGCAACCAAGGAGCGGGTGAAGTCGAACGATAAAAAGCGTCAACGGCACCCTGACTTCAGCATGGAAGAGTTTCTTTCGTGGGCCGGTGTTCCTGTCGATAACACCACCAACAACGAAATTGGAAAGTGTTACCGCGTCACCAAATGTCCCATCAAAGGCGCGGAGCATGTTGGACAGAACTCAACCACAACCAACTTCATACTCAGCAACGATGGGGGGCTTGCCTTTAAGTGTCAGAGCACCGGCTGTGTTGAGTACCGCTTTGCCGATGTGCTGAAGATGTTAGAAGAAGAGCACGGCAAGTACCCCGGCAAGGTTTACGAAGAGAAGAAAACCTCTCTTGTTAAGCAAACGATCACCATTCACCGCGCCGACACGGTGAAGCGGGAAACAACCAAGTGGCTCATCCCTGAATTTCTGCCGCTCTGCGAAGCAACCGCTTTTTCCGGCGAAATGGACACGCGCAAATCAACCACGGCCATTGACATCGCGGCCAAAGGTTCCATCGGCAAAGTGTGGAACAACAACACTCCGCCTTTTTCAACCATCTACGCCGGAACAGAAGACAGCTTCGCATCAACCGTAGTGAATCGCTTCATTGCAGCGGGGGGCGATGTAAGAGCCTTCGGGAACATCGCGCTTGACGTTGTTAACGAGAAAGAATCGCCTGATGGTGTGGAGACGTGGAACACGCCTCTGAGTTTCGATGCCCACCTGAACGTGTTGCATGAAGCCATTCTAGCTTTCAACAAAGAAGCTCTCTACCCGGTAGGCCTGCTCATCAATGATCCGCTCATCGCGTTCTTCGGTGACAAAAACTTTAACAAGGCTCAGGACTGCCAAGTCATTCTCAAAGGGCTGAAGCGTCTTTGCGAAGAGTTACACATCTCAATAATTGACCTGATGCACTTTAACAAGACGCAGGGTGCAACCGTCAAGGAAAAGACGGGTGGATCGCAACGGTTAGTTGAGGCTCACCGCATGGCCTGGAGCTTCACCTTGATTGATGACACAGACAAGAACAGCAACACGCTCATTTCCCCCATCAAGAAGAACCTGTTAAAGGTTGCAAAGTCTTACGAGATTACAACCGTGAGCACACCTGTTGAGTGGGAAGAGGATGGTATTAAGAAACAGGATGCGGTTGGTGTGTTCAAGTTTGTGCGCTTCTCCGATGAGACAGCAGAAGGGCAACTGCTGGAAAAATCCTCCAAGGATCGCAGCAAACAGAAAGAGGTGCGCGAGGGGATTCTAGCCGCTGTGAGTCACGGTGCTGTTGCTCCGGCCAGTGTTATCAACTCACTTCAAGGTGTAGCGGCTAAAGCAACCATCGAACGTGAAGCAAGCAAACTCATCAAGAGCGGCAAGATGAAGCGGAACGGCACCGGCCCTAGCAACACGACTTGGATGCTGTCTGCGGAACCTCATCAGGCAGAGTTTGATGGGAATAGAGGTTAACACCATGAACGAAGAATACAGCTACGCACCAGGCCGGAGCCTGTTCATTGAGATGGCCGAACTTCGTGAGCAGATGACGAACCTTCGGGCTGCGATGTCACAGTTGGTGGATTTGCAGCGAGAGATTCACACAAAGCTCGATGCCGCTTTGAGTGAAGCGGCTGTTATCGAATAACAAACAAGAAGGAGCAATTCACATGGGACGAAGCACACGTAATGAAGCGGTCGTGAAGCTGAGAGAGCAGATCGCAGCCGCCGATGATCCAGAGCTTATCATTCGACTCACGCGGCAACTCTCAAAGCTGTTACCAAGAGCAAAAGCAAAGATGGGACGGCCTCGTAACACACCGGCTGCACCTGATGTTGAGCAGGCTGGTACATTCAAAGAGTCTGACTATCCTGGACAAGCTCACTTTCTCAAAGAGCTTCCAATGGGTGAGCGCGAGTTTTGGAGGTTGATCTTTGGGGTTGAGAACGAACTTCGGCGGCTTGGATTCGCCGGGTTACCACAGATGACGGAGGCCGAGGAGAACGTGTTCAAGG
The DNA here is from genome assembly GCA_963703635.1 of uncultured Acidobacteriaceae bacterium. Lineage (GTDB taxonomy): Bacteria > Acidobacteriota > Terriglobia > Terriglobales > Acidobacteriaceae > Sulfotelmatobacter. The sequence goes on along the minus strand of CAVPEZ010000023.1, from coordinate 219,792 downwards.
AGAAGATTGTTGCAGGCTGGGCCGATGCAGAACGCACAGCTTTCAATACTTACGAGCACCGGATTGGAGAAGAGAGCGTGGTTGAAAACTAACAGCCTCAAGCACCTGTGGTGGGTGTGTTCTTCAACTTTGCCAGATATGCTTGAAGTGTGTTGACGCTCTGATCGTAGTTGACAAGTTCCTTCAACACTCTTCTCACTTCAAGAACCGCACCAGTCAGTGAACCCGTCATCATACTCACCCACACGATCAGTTCAATGTGTATTTTTGTGATGAGTCCAATGACGGATATGATGACCATCAAACCCAGCCCTTCAATAACCAAGGTGATGAATTTGTCCGCGAAATAGAGAAGGAGTTGGTAACTGTCGTTGTGGAGAGCGTTTAAGATAGCAAGTCGGTGAATCACAACTTGTTGAGCGGCCTTGCGGCTGTGTTCTGCGGTCTTCGGCCAATGGTGCAAGAATCGCTTGAGTTCCGCCGAATAAATTGAAACGAAGGCAGCAAGCACAAACAGAATGAATGGGTAGAGCAGTGGGTGATTCTTTAACCATTCTGTAATTGTGTGAAGCACGGCAAGAGCATACCAAACTTCAACATCAGCAAGAGTAGACAGTCATCCGGCGTGCAGGCCGGAGCATGGAAAGAGCTTCTGCTACGGTCACGGCTGAACGGCCTGGAGTGCTTGATTGAGGGAAGGAGTTGAGGGAAGAGGTTGATGGAAGAGGAGTTTGCGTTTTGTCGGCTTCCCTCACTATACCCCCATTGATGGAAGGAAGGATATATACCTTTGTTTACATATACATACCTTCCATCAGTGATGGAAGGTCCTTCCTTCCATCCCTCACATAGGGGTATGAGGGAAGAGAATCCAACCTTGCCGCGCCGGTCGAAGCGCCTATGAAAAATCATAGAAATGTGTGTCAAAATTACACACTTTGCGTCTTTGCGGCTTGAGTCCGATAACCTTATCGGACCAGATCACAGTAAAACGTTTGTTTTCAATGCTTCACCAACGGATACACCATCCGGCTGGCCGCGTAATGCGAGAAACCCCCGCGATGCCGACCGGCTGACCCTGAAAACATAATCATTTCCCACTTTGGCCGTTGTTGTTGGGCCTTGAGCCGTCAGAATGGGTGAAAAAGAGTACCCTCGCCAGAGAAAAGACCCGGCACGGAGGCCCCCGGACCACCAGCCGCACCAGCGGGCATGGTCAGAATCGCAGGGTTTTCGACCGCACCGGGGAACCCGCTGCACCTCCCGCTTGAGCCGGTACACCCCATCGGACAAGACCGTGAGTTTTCGTCGTAGAAGTGTAGGGGAAACAATTTCCCCGGCCCGCGCTCACCGGCTCCCGCCAGGGGTGACCGGACAGAATCGTGAGTTCCCCTCGCAAGGGGTAGGAGAGATGCAAAGCCTGACGTGTGTCACCAGAGAGTTTCTGACATGCCTTGCTGAAGCCCGTGGTGTGCCTGTACAGAAAAGTTGCCCCCGGCCAAGAAGCCCCCTTTGACGGGTACCCAAGGCCCAAAACGTCCCTTCCCCTACGCTGTAGACCGGCCCACGCCGCGCTCAGGGCACGCGCTGGCCGCGATCTACGGCCCGCAAGCCTGGACAGCCTACCCAAGGCAATGTTGATTTTTGAGGTGTGAAGGTTGACGGCTGTTGCGCTGGATTAGTGCAACAACGTTAGCAGAGTTTGGTGTTGCAACACCAAGCGAAGCGATTTGCTGTGTGTTCGATTGATCATCAGAATGCGAAGCAAGTTATCGGAACACTCTCATGGTTGAACACCCATCAAGGCAACTTTGTGGGTGAGTTTTTGTAAGCACGATGCTCTGTGAGGATGTTAACCGACAACTCACAGGGCAGACCGCTTTAGTTTAAGGAAAGGAATCATCATGGCAACACTTTTTTCAGTTGGAAGCGGGTCTACATACTTAAATATAATCAGCGGCTCCTCGGGTTCCGCAAGCGTGCAAGTTCCAAACCCTGATTTGAGTGTAACCAGCATAACTCTAACAGCAGATCAAGTCCGCCGTTTGGCCAACGCGGTCGAATCAGCTTTGGTAACGAATTTTGCGGAGACACCCATTGCAGGGGCCATAGTAGTCAGTTCCTTCCTGGGGGTTTTGACGGGAGTAAGTATAGCTGTTCCTTTGTCGGGAACAGGCGCGGGCCAAATTTACACCCAAAGTCTAACCCCCGCGCAAGCACAACAGTTGTTCAGTTCCGTGATGCTTTACACGGTGTCGAATCAGTAGCAATTTCTTTGGAGGTTATAACATGAGCAAACAAGAAGACATCAGAAACGACCAGGCAAAGGCACCAGCGGAGCACAAAGACCGCGAGGGAGCTTCGGATTGGTCCGGTTGGCAACCTTCGTCAAAGCACTCATCGCAGGGCAGCACTGCCAACGAAACCGATGTTACCAAACATCAGCGGAGCTAATATGGCAAACATTCGTGAAGTGAAAGATAGCGGGCCTGAGTCCGCTCCAAGTGTGGCCGCGATGCGAAAGTCGCAGGCTGATGGTGCTGTGGGTAACGGCACGCAGCCGGTCGATTACAACGAGAGCCTGGTTGACTTCAACCAAGAGTGCGGCTCCCCAAGCACTGCCGATGATGAACCATCTTCAACCCCATCAGATGTTACCCCGCAAGCCTGGATGCCGTAAGAGTTTGGTGCGTGTGAGAAGCGCCATTGTGCCGAGAAGCCGCACCAGTGAGAGCAGGAAGGATGTATAGGCCCGATGCTTTGGGCGGGGATCACAACTCGCCCCTCACAACCCTTTGTTAGATAACACCCTGGAGCAGCCCCATGAAAGCTAGTGTTAGGTCACTGCGCGAGTTGCCGAAGTTGCAACTCGTTCGCCCGCAGATCACAAAGGCCGGGAGTGTTGTTAAAGCACGCTGGCCTGGTCGAAGAGAGTTTGTTTTCGGGGCAACTCCAGAACTTGCGGCCTCCAGGTTGCGAACTGCCACAGAATCAGGATTCCTGAAAAGGTAAGAATTAATGCAGGAACATTCGACCACCACTTTGCCACTCGCTAACAAGCCGTATGTACCGGCTCCAGAGCAGGGCATCGAAACAACCCTGGAACAGTTGACACGCGAAGCGGCTGCATCGGCCCGTAAGCAGAGCACCAACCCATCGAAGGAGTAACACATGACTGCTATAACCGGAAACATCATCTTTTCAAACAACCTCAACCCATCAATCGCTACGCTTTTGGTCGTTGATGTTGGAGCAGGAGTTTCACAAACCATCGTCCAGGAACCAAATAATCAGCAGTCCGTCTGGTCACTTAGCGCACGAACTGTGAATTTTAATTCGACTGCTGTGGGGGCTGATGAAGCTGACTTAATTGCTCAGAAAGTTGCGTGGATGGTAGCGACGGCTGCCACATCAAGTTGGACGGTTCCTGTTTCCGGCATAACAGTAGTTGGTAATGGTGCTGGGCTTGGTGTAACAGTCGCTGGTGTGAGTCTCACACAGTTGCAGGCTCAGCAGTTCGCCTCGCAGGTCGGGCGATGGGCCACGACTACCCCATAACAAGTCGATTAACAAAGTTTGAGTTTGCGCCTGCTCCTCACCTGTGTCGGGCGCAATAACACCCAGGCAGTGCATCGTCACCATTGCTTGGGTGTCAAAGTTTAGTAACACCACACAAAGGAGTAGCACAAATGACTTTCGCAGGTGCAGAGTATTTACGACACCCGGATGAGAAAGAACCTTACGACTTTAAGAACGTCAACTTTGAAAAGTTCAACTCCATCGTAAACACCTCAGCGAAGACGAATCAGGAGCGTCAGGCTGACGCAATCGCTAAGGCTGATAGTGGTTCGTTTCAGGTCGCTAACACTTGGTATGTTAGATCAACCGCGAACGAACGACTGGTGAACCACTGGTTGAAAAGTAGTGGCATAACACAACCAATGTTTGCTGACTTCATGGCTGCTTGTGAGGCCCTGATAGATGCAGGCGCGTTAGAAGTTGATGAAGCCGCGTTCGCTCAATTCAAGGACGGTAACGGGCCGCGCACTTTCAAGGGAGCACTCACAGGACGCATCTATGACAGCCTGGATGGTCTCATTGCCAATGAGAGAGAAGCGGCTGCATCGCAGGTCAACATAACACCTGAAGACGCAGCTTTTGACGATCTTCCTATCGAAGAAGCTCAGGCGTTGCTGAAGGAAGCACAGCACATCACCGAACAGGAAGCTCTTAGACCTGAGACGGATGCAAACGCCTCAGCGTGGATCAGCTTGCATCCCGAGTACCGGGATGATGACCGCAATGGGAAGCTGTTGTTAGCTCAACTACGATTGAACGGTGTTATCAATCGCGTTGTGACAGTGGAAGATTATGAAATCGCTGCGCGTCAACTCATTGATGCCGGTATGGTGCGATTGAATCCGGCCCAAGTGAAGAAACAACAGGCCCAAGACATCAAGCAACGCGCCGAACGTGCCGTGAACACTCCAGGTTCCGTGTTCGACAAAACGAGCGAAGAAGAGATGTACACCCTTCCGCTTGATGAAGTGCGCCGCAGAGCCGAAGGTAATTATTCAGGACGCGGTTAAGGTTTTAACCCCCAAGGAGTAGGTTCATTTTCAGGAGAGTTCAATGAGCAACAAGATAACAGCAACCATCACGAAGACACCAAGCAACGTGCGCGTTGCAAAAGCAACAGACGCAGAGGGTTCGCCGGTCGTTTTCGTCAACATCGAAAACATACTAGTAGTTACCGGCCACTCAATCAACCCATCAGCAAGCCCAGAGGAAGCGCGGCAGAGCGGCGACGTTATAACAGGCGAGGTTATAAAGTCTGCGCGGTTAGAGGGTGTGAGTCGAGTTTGGGTTGTTGCGCCTGATGATTACACCGGCCCCGATGTTCGCATTATCCGAGTCGTAGAAGAGAAAATTCCACAAGCCTTAACAACTCAGCGTATAGGGTGTTATTCGCCTGTCCCGTCTGTGACGCTATTCAACTAGAGTTTGGAGAAAACTAACCATGTCAACATCAGCCGTTACACCAGATCAAGATTCCGCACCACAAATTGCGCCAGACACGAACAGCAGTACATCTTCCTCCGCACTCGCGAGTGCTGTTGGTGCCCCCTCAGCACCAATGCCACGCCTCAATGAGAGTGGAACCGAAGGAGCCGAGTCAGACGTAAGCCCTATTACATCTGGTGGTGGAAGTCGCCTGCAATCAATTCTGTTAGCGGTTGCTAGGGCAATACCGGCTGGTATAGCCGGAGCCGGTCGGGGAGTTGGTGGAGCACGCGGCACCCGCGCATCGTTCGGTCAAGGCATGGGTGGGGGTGCCTCTGAGGAGCTTGAAGAACAGGCACAACAACAGGCGGTTGACAATCAACTCAAGTTCAAAGCGTTTGACGATCAAGTACGCCTCGCGCAACTGCACAACGAAGATGTCCGTATGCAAAATGCCGATGAGGATCACCAAAACGCTGTGCAGGCGAATGCCGATGCACAGGCCGACCGGATGAAGTCAACAACCGGCATGACTTACACCTTCGTACCCAACAACGATGGTGGTAAAGAGGTATTAGAGCACATGGGCGTGCAGCAAGCACAGAGCGGCTCTGTTAGCGTTCCCGCTGGCACCATAGCAGGCCCTAAGGGTTGGTACATTCCTAACAAAGGTTCCGCCGAACAAGCACAAGCGAACACGAAAGACTATAACAGTCGCGCATCGTTCTATGGTCTGCCTCAGGTGAGCAGTGGTGTTGTCAATGACCGCGCTTACGATGTGTTACGTCAGATGAGCAACGGCATGGATATGAAGGGCGAACCTCTTCACGCCGATGATTTGCAAAGTCGCGTTGACAACATGACGGAGCAGTTATCAAAGTACAAAGGAACTCCCAACGCAGACCCTAACACCATCGCGGCTGTACAGTCTGACATTGACCACCTAACCAACCTCCAGGGCATCACGGATCAGCGTGAGCAAGCCGCAATCGACAAAGCAACGGCAAACAAAGTGAGTCAACAACAGCAACTCACCGATGTGAAGACAGCCGGTCAAAAACAGGTGATTGATGAGAAGGCAGCGGTTGCCCCTCCGAAGACATCGAAGCCCCAAAACGTTGATGAGAGTGGTAATCCTGTGTGGGTGCCTGGTGTTAGTGGGGATGAAAAGAAGAAAGCGGAGCTATCGGAGAACGTTGTATTCAATGCGAATAACATGGCTTCGATTCTTGCGCGAAGACCTGACATCGTGGGCAAAGTCGCTGGCCGATTTACGACTTTGGAGCAAATGGCAGGTACGAACGATCCTGACATCACGTCTTTGCAACAAGACATGCACAATATCGCTATGGCGAATGTTGGTATTCACGGTATGCGGGCTAATGATGCTGTGCATGATGTTGAGACAAACATTCTTAACAGCTTCAAGAACGGGCCGCGTGCCATTGGCGGGGCTTTGAAGTCCAGTGCGGACTCCGTTCAAACCTTCATTGACAATGTAAGACCTGCAACCTTCAAGACGCACAGCAAGAATGGCGGGGCAATCCGTTCGATGGTTCCGCAACAGCAAGGACAATAACACATGAGCACACAACCTCAACTTTCACCCATTGAGCAATTGATGCAGGGGTCACAACCAACAAGTGCCTCAGCGCAACCTCAAGGACAAGACGATCTTTCCCCCATTGAGCGGTTGATGCAGCAACCGTCCACGCAACCTAACGCTTATCAAAGGGACACTGCGTCAGGGCCTTTTGCTCCTGCCGGAGCCGCTGAGAAAGCGATGGGTGCGGAGATTGGTGACAATTCAGCACAGGCGAAAGAAGCATTGCGGGCAACAGGAAGCGCAGCCCTTGAGACGGCAGCAGGTATAACAGGAGCGTCCGTTGCTCCTGAACTAGCTGGCACAGCCGAGAGGTTCCTGCAAATCTCGGAGACTGCACTCGAACATCTTGCTGAGAATTACCCGCAGTTGACCAAACTGGCAGGCAAGTTAGGTTATGGTGTAGGGGCAGCGGGAGCTTACAAACTGCTAAATAAGTTGGGCATTCACTGATAGGTGTTAGCGGAACAGCCAAAGGGTTAAGAAAAAACCCGCACCAATCAAAAACCCATCAGCAATGATTTGCAAGACTTTTCGTAGTTGTTTGTACTTCATTGTGTTATTAACCTCGTTTCTTAGTTGCTGTGAAACGTTCACCACACTTGGGACACACCATCGTATCGAAGTCCACGCGGCGAATCTCAGCGGGTGGTATTGAATAGTGGCACTTCGGGCAAACAGTGTTAAGAGCGGCCTGTATTTTCTCGCGGTTGAGTTTTTGCTTGCTCGGCATGAGTGAACCTTAACATCTCGCCAGAACATCCCACGCTCTTTTGGCGGCTCCTTTACTCAGACCCATATTCCCTCTACATGATCTGAGCGGGGTCGGACCATCTGGCGATTTTCGTTTACTTCTCGTTCGCAAGTTTAGCTTCTAACCACTCTTTGAAGTCAACAACGTCGTTGATCCTCCGACCGTTGAGCAACGGTTGAGGTCCATAACATTCGCTGATTAACTCTTCCAGAACGATGAGCCGGATGTTCTTTTTGTGCACTTCGAGCAGTTGCTTGAATATCGATACAACGTTTGCCTGTGGTACGTTTGAATCAGCCATTGTGTGCCGTGTCCTTTTCACGGTGTGCATCGGTTAGAGCCGTGGTGAGTGTGCAACCACCCATCGCGGCTTGTTATTGTTGAGGGGATTGCGCGGCTTCTGCCGCCTTTCTTAACACCTCTTCGTATAGTGTCCGCCCTGCTTTGCCTTGCTCATCATCGGGCTTGGTATAGTTCTTGCTGGCAACCTCCAGGGAGTTGCGAAGCGTTTGGTACGTAGCACGCATGTCACCAGTGAGGTTGTAGATCGTTGTGGCCGCACCATGCCGACCGCTGTAAGGTCCGCAGTATCGAACACACGCTTTCAGCGCGTGGGGTTTGATGTGGTACTTGTTAAACGAATTGTGGTTAATTGGCGTGTGATCTGCGGTTTCAAATAACAAACCAGATGCAGGTTTCCTCATCGCTTCGTGCCAAGCTGTGATGAGGGATGACACCGGCTCAATGATTGTCAGATTGCCTTTGCTGCTCTCTGTCTTGGTGTCACCAAGCACGCCGTAAGGCGCGGCCTCAGTGATCGTTAACACGCCGTCTTTGATGTTTTGCCACTTCACAGCGGCGGCTTCTGAAGGTCGCATCCCCATTACGGCGCAAAGCGCAAAGAACAGCTTTGCATCAGTGCGAGGAATGCCGTTGAGGATAGCAACGGTTTCCTCTGGTGTGTAAGCAACCTTCGGTTTTGGTGGCCGCACCTTTGCCAAGATTTTCAGATCACTGTTGAAAGGGTTGCGATCTAACAGACCAAGGCTTATGGCATGAGAGAAGATGCTTGAACACAAGCTCCTGATGTGCGCGAGAGTGTTACGGTTGAGAGGCTTAGGATCAGGGCCGGGGCGAGTCGCAAGGGCTGTTAGGAACTTGCTTCCATCAACGGTGCGGTATGATTCCAGCGGCTTCGATTCCATCTCAGGCTTTAAGTATTGCGTCCAATCATCGGTATAGCTGCGATAGGTGCTGAAGCGGCGGTTTTCCTTCACCCAAGGCAGGTACGTTGTTAAGACGAAGGCACCGATGGTGAGCGGCGGGGCATCAGGAAGCGGAGCTTGGACGTTGAGCGCCTGGTGGGTTTCCTTGTTGACGGCTGCGATCCGCGCAGCGCGTAGGATGTCCACGGCCTTGCAATCTTTGGTGGGGTATTCTTTAGTCATGTCGCACAGCTTCTCAGTGACTTTTATACGTGACCCGTTATCCCCATCGCGGTAGAATCGAAGCCAGAATGCACCTTTGCGCTCAACGACCGTGCCGGTCTGTTCCCGAAAGCGGCGGTGCCGCGTCGGTTGCAACTCTCGCAAGCGGCGGCTCTGTGCGGCTGTTATGTGCTTCCTCATGGTGGAAGCAGTTTATTATCAGCCATATCGGACTGTCAACATATCTTTGGTAATAGGTGTTATGTTGTTCATTTGTAATGGGATGGGCGCGTAGCTCAAATGGATAGAGCACCGGATTTCTAATCCGGTGGTTGCAGGTTCGATTCCTGCCGCGCCTACCAGGAAGAGTGGGCAGTGATCAGTGGTCAGTCTGGCTACTCGCAGCAACGGCACTCCGCTCTTGATTTTACTGACTACTGACCACTGATCACTGACCCCTGCTTTTCCGGTGTTCGCAGGTTGCCGTATTCAGGCATTCGTCGGCCAGCATCAGGCGCTCGACTGGTTTACCGCCGATTATGTGCGAGTCGATGATCTCGTCTACGTCGGCCTCGGTGACGTGTCCGTACCAGATGGCGTCGGGATAAACAACGAGATTTGGGCCGTGCTCGCATTGATCGAGACAGCCCGACTGGTTGGCCCGCACTTTGCCTTTGAGGCCGCGCTCCGCCAATTTCTGCTTGAAGAGTTTCTGCAGTTTTGCCTGGCCGGTGGGATCGCAGCATCCGCGCGGATTCTCCGGAGGGCGCTGGTTGCCGCATACGAAGATGTGCTTGTCAAACTTGGGCATAGGGTCCTTCGAAAAGATTTTAGACCTTCTGGAGGATTGTCGATAACCTCGTTCGCGTCGATCCGATCGCCGCATGGCCTTCCGGCAGGACACACGGTCGCGGGAGTGGAGGCCTGTGATACCCTGCTTCCGACCGAGGTGCCAACATGTGCGGGTTTGTCCGAAAGGCCAAGTTTGCGGTTCTATTCCTTCTGATTTCTTTTGCAGCAGTTCTGAAGGCGCAACAGCCGAGTTCGTCGCCCACGCCTAAGGAAGGTGACTACGTTTCCCGCGATTTCCATTTCAAATCGGGCGACACAATGCCCGAAGTGCGAATACACTACGCGGCGTTTGGGACGCCTGCGCGCAACGCCAGCGGCCGGGTCACCAACGCCGTGCTGCTTTTGCACGGCACCAGCGGCACCGGCCGGCAGTTCCTGGCTCCGCAGTTTGCGGGCGTGTTATTTGGGCCGGGACAGCTCCTCGATGTCACGCGCTATTACGTCATTCTTCCCGATAACATCGGCCACGGAAAATCCAGCAAACCGAGCGACGGCATGCACGCGCACTTTCCGCAGTATGACTATGACGACATGGTCGCGTTGCAGCACGAGCTGTTGGAAAAAGGACTGGGTATAAACCATCTGCGGCTGATCCTCGGCACGTCCATGGGTTGCATGCATGCCTGGGTCTGGGGCGAGACCTATCCTGACTTCGCCGACGCACTCATGCCCTTAGCCTGCCAGCCCGTGCAGATCGCGGGCCGGAATCGAATGTGGCGCAAGCTGGTGATGGACGCCATTCGCGACGATCCTGAGTGGAAGAAGGGAGATTATACTTCCCAGCCTTCGAGTGCGCTGGAAGTTGCCGCGGACACGTTCTATATTGCCGGGGGCGCGCCTCTGCTCATGCAGAAAAACCTTTCCACCCGTGACGCGACCGATGCGGCAGGTCAGGACTTCGCGAAACGGTTCATTGCGGACCACGATGCCAACGACCTACTCTATGCGGTGAATGCGTCGCGGAACTACGATCCCTCTCCGCAACTGGAGAAAGTCACGGTGCCGGTGATGTTCGTGAATTCAGCCGACGATTTCATCAATCCTCCGGAACTCGGAATTGCCGAGCGGGAAATCAAACGGGTGAAAAAAGGCCATTTCGTACTGATTCCGATCTCCGAGCAAAGCCATGGTCACGGTACACACACCTGGGCCGCGGTGTGGCAGCAGTATCTGAAGGAACTGCTGGAGGCCTCGCAGTGAGCTACGCTGCCCGTGCGTTGCCATTCATTGCATGGGCGCGATAAGATATTTCGTACACATCTTTCCCGCTTTCATTCCATTGAGCCTTTAGAGTTTTGCCGCGGCAAGGCGTGTGCGACCCACGGGTGCGGCACGTCTTTGTCTTTAATCTTTGCGCCCGCGAATCTCTGTGACGGAGTTGGCATTGAAACGAGGCAAGACCGCGGTGATTGTCGGCGCCCAGTGGGGCGACGAAGGCAAAGGGAAAATCGTCGACGTTTTATCGGAGAACTTCTCCGTAGTGGCGCGCTATGCCGGCGGCCATAATGCCGGCCACACGGTCATTATCAACGGCAAGAAGTTTGTGCTGCAACTGGTTCCCTGCGGGGTGCTGCGGGAGGCTTGCCGCAGCGTGATTGGCAACGGCGTGGTTCTGGACCCCATGGCGTTTCTGAAGGAAGTGGGGGCGCTGCGCGAGGCCGGTCTGAGGGTCGACGGAAATCTTTTCGTCTCGAACCGCGCCCAGGTGATTCTGCCCTACCATCGCATGATCGAGTTGGCGGCGGAAAACGCCCCGGGACGCGTGAAGATTGGCACTACCTCGCGCGGGATCGGTCCGGCCTATGAAGACAAGATGGGCCGCCGCGGGCTGCGTGTAGCGGACTTGCTCGATCTGCAACTGCTGAAGAAGCACATCGAAAACGCCGTGCGCGAGAAGAACATGATTGCGCACGCGCTGTTCAATTCCGAGCCGCTCGACGCCGACAAAATGTATTCGGACTACGCTGCGGCCGCAGAGAAGATTGCGCCGTTTGTGTGTGATACAGCGCTGCTGCTGAACCAGGCGCTGGCCGCGGGCGAAGCTATTCTGTTCGAAGGAGCGCAGGGCACCATGCTCGATATCGACCATGGCACCTATCCCTTCGTCACCTCTTCCAGCGCAACTTCGGGAGGGGCCGCGACTGGCACGGGTGTTGCGCCGAATGCAATCGATTCGGTGATCGGACTTACCAAAGCATATTGCACGCGGGTGGGCGAAGGTCCGTTCCCCAGCGAAGAGAAGGGCGAACTCGGCGAGCAGATGCGACAGCGGGGCAACGAGTTTGGCGCGGTCACGGGACGTCCGCGGCGCACCGGCTGGCTCGACTTGCCTCTGTTGCGCTACGCTGGCATGATTAACGGCATCTCGTGGCTGGTGGTGACCAAACTGGACGTGCTCGACGAACTGGCGGAGATTCCAGTCTGCATAGGCTACCTGGTGGATGGAAAGAAGACCATGGAGATTCCGGCCCAGGCGAGCGGCTACGACCGGCTGGAGTGCGTCTATCACAAGATGCCGGGCTGGCGGACGTCCACGGTGGGCATTACGAAGTTCGACCAGTTACCCAAGGCGGCCCGCGAATACCTTGCATTCGTGGAGAAAGAGACGGGGGCGAAGATTGGCATGGTCTCAACCGGGCCGGACCGGGATCAGATCATTTTCATGGATGAATTTGCGGCGGAGATGAAGACAGCGTCGTCCCGGAAAATCTAGTCTTGACTTCCGATTGCCCCTTCCCTAAGACTACTTGCTACTTTAAGTAAGGAGCGCACGATGGTGGTTTTGGCCGTAACGTGGATGGCGAAAGCAGGGCACGATACCGATGTCCCCCCGATTCTTGCGAAGCTGACCGAAGAATCCCGCAAGGAGCCCGGAGTCCTGATGTTCCAGGTACACCGGCACAAGACCGAGCCGAGGCGTTTCTTCATCTATGAACAATACCAGGATGATGCTGCGCTCGAAGCCCACCGTGCGACCACTCACTTCCTGCAATACGCCCGCAAAGAGTTGCCCAAGGTTGCGGACCGCGTAGAAGGCAATCTGTTCGAGCCGCTGGGCTAGGTGTCGAGAAAGCTTGTGTGGCGCGAGCACTCCTGCAGCAGACTTGAACAAGAGGCATGAAAGCAGTTCTCAGTAAACACTCAGCTCCCGTCTCCGGGGTCTTTCACTGAGAACTGGGAACTGGTTATTGAGCCAGCTCGTATCCTGCGAAAAAGAAACTCAACTCGAAGCGCGCCGTATCCTCGGCATCGGAGCCGTGAATGGCATTGTGCTCGATGCTCGAGGCCCACTTTTTGCGAATCGTGCCTTCCTCAGCGTTGGCCGGGTTGGTGGCGCCCATCAGCTTGCGCAGGTCGGCGATGGCGTTTTCCTTTTCCAGCGCCAGCGTAACGATCGGCCCACTCGACATGAAGTCGGTGAGCGAGCCGTAGAATGGCCGGCTGGCATGCACGGCGTAAAACTGCTCCGCCTGATGCTTGGAAATTTCCAGCATCTTCATGGCGAGAATGCGAAAACCATTCTTCTCAAATTGTTCGATGATGTCGCCGACTGCGTTCTTGGCGACGGCGTCAGGTTTCACGATAGTAAGAGTGCGTTGCAGAGTTTTCATAGTGGGTCGTTGGTCGTTGGTCGTTGATCCTTAGTCGTTAGCTGAATGCTCTAGCTTTCTACTGGCATTCAATTCACGGGCTGTCATCCCGAGCGAAGCGAGGGATCTTGGTGCATGCGTGCGGCGGCAATTCCGGTAGTGCAGGCAAGAAACCAAGGTCCCTCGCTTCGCTCGGGATGACAATTCATCTCGCACGATATGACCTGCAAAGCTGTACTAGACTTTCACTCCCAGCGCCGCCACAAGCGTTTCTCCAATATCCGCGGGAGATTTCGCCACGCGGATGCCGGCAGATTCCATGGCTTTGATCTTCTCCGCCGCCGTACCCTTGCCGCCGGAGATAATTGCTCCCGCGTGGCCCATGCGGCGACCCGGAGGCGCGGTCTGTCCGGCGATAAAGCCGACTACGGGTTTCTTCATGTGAGTCTTCACAAATTCGGCCGCGGTTTCCTCGGCATCGCCGCCGATTTCACCAATCATGATGACGGCTTCGGTTTCAGGATCGCGATTGAACAGGTCGAGCGCATCCAGGAAATTGGTTCCAATAATCGGATCGCCGCCAATGCCGATCGCGGTGGACTGTCCAATGCCGCGCTGCGTGAGCTGATGCACCGCCTCATAGGTCAGCGTGCCCGAGCGCGAGACGATTCCGATCGCGCCTTCTTTATGAATGGATCCGGGCATAATTCCGATCTTGCATTTGCCGGGCGAGATAATGCCGGGGCAGTTCGGCCCGATCAGCCGCGAGCGGCGGTTCTGCAGAAACTCCCAGGCCTTGACCATGTCGAGCGTGGGAATGCCCTCGGTAATGCAGACGATGAGGTCGAGTTCGGCGTCGGCTGCCTCCATGATGGCATCAGCGGCGAATGGCGGCGGAACAAAAATTACGGTGGCATCGGCGCCGGTTTTCTCGATTGCTTCCTGCACAGTGTTGAAAATGGGCCAGCCTTCATGCGTGGTGCCGCCCTTGCCCGGCGTCACTCCGCCCATCACCTGCGTTCCGTAAGCCGCGCAGGCCTTGGCGTGAAAGGTGCCTTCGCGTCCCGTCAGCCCTTGCACGATCAAGCGCGTTTTCTTGTTGACCAGGATTGCCATAAGTATGATTCCTCACTACTGCACACTTGTCATCCCGAGCGAAGCACCTGTCATCCCGAGCGCAGCGAGGGATCTTGGTTCTCGCCTGCGCCATCAGTGTCGCCGCCTCGGGCAAACACCAAGATCCCTCGTTTCGCTCGGGATGACAATCTACAAAAACGGCCGCCTAGACCCCTCGCGCCGCGGCCACAACTTTGTCGGCGGCATCCTTCATGGTTTCGGCCACCACGAAGTTGAATCCGGATTCCATCAGGATCTTCTTGCCCTCGTCCACGTTGGTTCCCTCGAGCCGCAGCACCACGGGAAGCTTGATGTTCGTCTTCTTCGCCGCCTCCACGACCCCGGTGGCCAAAGTATCCACGCGCAGAATGCCGCCAAAAATGTTGATCAGCACGGCTTTCACACTCTTGTCGCTGAGCAGGATCTCGAACGCGTGCGCAACCTGCTCGGCATTCGCCCCTCCGCCCACATCGAGAAAGTTCGCAGGCATGCCGCCGGCGTACTTGATGATGTCCATCGTCGCCATGGCCAGCCCCGCGCCATTTACCATGCAGCCCACGCTGCCGTCGAGCTTGATGTAGTTCAAGCTGTACTTCGAGGCCTCGACCTCGAGCGGATCTTCCTCTGTAATGTCGCGCAGTTCGCGAATGTCGGGATGCCGGAAGAGCGCATTGTCGTCGAAGGTCAGCTTGGCGTCGAGCGCAAACAGCCGTCCATCGGTCGTGGTGATGAAGGGATTGATCTCGACGAGCGACGCATCGGTGTCGAGAAACGCCTTGTAGAGGTTGGAAAGAAATTGCACCGCGGGATTGATATGCTTCGCGCTAAGTCCCAGCTTGAATGCCATCTTGCGCGCCTGAAACGCCTCCAGGCCCATGCCGGGATCGATGTGCTGCTTCAGAATGGCGTCAGGATTTTCCGCCGCCACCTGCTCGATTTCCATTCCCCCCGCGGCCGAAGCCATGAACACAGGCTTGCCTTCCGCGCGGTCGACCAGAATCCCCAGGTAGAGTTCTTTTTCGATCGGCAGAGTTTCTTCGATCAGCAGGCGCCGCACGATGCGGCCCTCGGGGCCCGTCTGATGCGTAACTAACCTCATGCCCAGCATCTTTTCGGCGAGATCTCCAGCTTCGCTGACCGACTTGGCGATCTTCACGCCTCCACCCTTGCCGCGACCGCCCGCATGAATCTGAGCCTTCACCACCACTCCGCTCGCGCCAGAGCTGAGCAGTTCTCTGGCGGCGGCCTCGGCTTCTTCGCGCGATGCAGCCATCGTGCCCCGCGGCACCGTCACACCATACTTCTTAAGAATCGCTTTTCCCTGATACTCATGGATTTTCATAATGAGCTCGTCAGCTAACGATCGGAAGGAAGCTGCTTGCGGCTGTCGACTGAGGGCAGCAAACCCTTGATTTTATAGAAGGGGGATGGATTTGGGCAAACGGGTGGTCCGCGCCTTTTCAATCGAGAGCACATCTAAGTCTAAGTCGGTAAGTGTAGCGGCCAGACAGCCGAAGCCGAACGAGGTTTTACGAGAGCACGAGACATGAAATTGATTTCGCTGAACGTCGCAAGGCCGCGCTTGACGCTCTACAAAGGAGCGAGCATCAACACCGGCATCTTCAAGAAGCCGGTGTCCGGCCGGATCGCGCTGCGCACGTTGAACCTGGAGGGCGACCAACAGGCGGATCTCGGCGTCCACGGCGGCCCCTTCAAAGCGGTCTACGCCTACCCTTCCGAGCACTATGGATTCTGGCGGCAGGAGTTACCGAAGATGGAGTTGCCGTGGGGCACATTCGGCGAGAATTTTACGACAGAAGGTCTTAGCGAAGACGACCTTCATGTTGGCGACCGCTTTCGTGTCGGTTCCTCCGTACTTATGCTCCGGCAGCCGCGCATGCCCTGTTACAAATTAACCGCCAGGTTTCAGCGGGATGACATAATCGAGCGCTTCCTCGTTAGCGGACGCAGCGGGTTTTATTTCTCGGTGGAACAGGAAGGCGAAGTCGCGAGCGAAGATTCCTTGGAATTGATCTCGCAGAATCGTGACGGCATTACGATCGCGGAAATGAACCGGCTTTTCGTCCATGAGAGATACAATCGCGCCCTGTTGCAAAAGGCGATTGCCACGGCGGCGCTGCCCGAGAGCTGGCGAGAATATTTCTTGCCTAGACTGAACCGCCCTGCGGTCAAGGCTTAAGTGGCTGTTAATTCTCCTTGCGGAAGTTTATCCCGTACAATTCCGGCTGAGATGATCCTCGACGCAATCCATCGCATCGCCAATGACGCTCAACCGCTGACGCGCGCCGAGGCGGGTGAAGTGATGGCGGAAGTGCTCGGGGGGAACTGCACCGACGCGCAGATCGCGGCGCTGCTGGTGGCCTTGCGCATGAAAGGGGAAACTGTCGAAGAGATTGTCGGCTTCGCCGAAGCCATCCGCGCCGCGGCAACAGCGTTGCCCATTTCATCCCCGTCAGACGCCGCTTCCGGATCCGGCGCCCTGTACGTAAGCGGTACTGGCCGCGATGCGCTCGTTGACACCAGCGGCACCGGCGGCGATGCCAGCGGAACCTTCAATATTTCAACCGCTGCGGCATTCGTGACTGCGGGAGCCGGCGTGCGCGTAGCCAAGCACGGCAACCGCAGCATCAGTTCGAAGTGCGGCTCGGCCGATGTGATGGAGGCGCTGGGCGTGAACATCCAGTTGACTCCGGAACGCGCCGCTCAGTGCTTACGCGACGTTGGAATCTGTTTTCTGTATGCGCCCGATCTGCACTTCTCCATGAAGCAGGTGCAGAAGGTTCGGCGCGAGTTGCGCCTGCGCACCATGTTCAACCTGCTCGGTCCGCTCACCAATCCCGCGCATGCTTCGGGACAAGTTGTGGGCGTGTACGCGCTCGATATGGTCGAAAAGCTGGCCGAGGCGCTCAGCATGTTGGGACTGCATCGCGCGCTCGTGGTGCACGGACTCGATGGCCTCGACGAGATCACCATCACGGGACCGACGCGCGTGGCCGAAGCTCGCGAAGGATCGGTGAGGACTTATGAAGTCGATCCGGAAGAGCTTGGCATGAAGCGGGCTTCGCTTGCCGACATTGCTGGCGGAGATGCGGCGGAAAATGCCGCAATTGTTCGCGAGGTGTTGAGTGGGAAGAAATCTCCGCGCCGCGATGTGGTGTTGCTGAACGCCGCGGCTGCCTTGGTGGCGGCGGGGCGCGTAGATCATTTGGCGGATGGCGTTCCGCTCGCGGCACAGTCGATCGATTCTGGCGCGGCCGCCGGCAAACTCGCCGCGATGGTCAGCTTCACAAAGAAAGTGGTCGGTGGTCAGTGATCAGTGACCAGGCCGAGTCTTACTGACCACCGACCACTGACCACTGACCACTGTTCTCGATCACTTCGCAGCATCGCCCTCAATCTTAAACACATTGTTCGTCATATCACTCTCGGGCACGCTGCCGTCGTTGACCACGATTTCTTGCGGCGCTTGCGGGATCCCCACGCGAATCACGGCATTGCTCTTGCCGCGCACCACAAGCCGCTTGGTGATCTCTCCGCCGGCAAACTTCACCGTGAGGGGAACCTCCGCTCCCGCTGTGCCCAAGTTCTCGACGGTGATGGTTAGCAGGTAACCTTCGGGCAACGTCTTGCGCGTGAAAGCCGAAGCTACCTTGAAGTCAGGCAAGCCGCGGTCGCGATAAACCCAATCGTCGAAGAACCACTCCAGATCGCGCTGCGTTTGTTTCTCAATCAAGCGCTGTAAGTAGGATGGTTCCTTGTCACTCTGACGGATCGTAGTCGAGCATTAGCATGGCAGGCTCCTTGCCCCCAAGGATGTCGCGCAACATCCACCATACCCACATCGCTTTGGATGTGGAGATATGTTCCTCGTCGGTCGATGTTGATCAGTGAGCGTTTTGAAGCTTTCGGTTTTCAGAGCCTGGGGCGGTTCACCGGGAACATCCTTCTCAGACTCGACCAGCACCGAAAGATGCGGACCGAGATATTCCAAGGCCGCCCGGCGCCCATGCTGCTGTTCGATGTCAAGCGCCTGGGCGTAGTGCGCCAGGCCTTCTATTACCCATGTTCGGGGCGAGAAGAATTCGTTTCTGGCCACGGCATATACGAGCGCGAGCCTCTGCTCTTCTGTTACCGAGGGCTTGAATGGAGCAAGCAACGTACTCTCGCTAACAAATTCCGAGGCATTGAGATCGGGCAACTGGACCACTTGGAGTCGCCTCGAGCCTTTTGCAGTCGGAATGGGAGTCAGGTTCGACAAGCATTTCCGCATAGGATCGAGCCGCAGTGGCGTCAACACACGGGCCAGCTCAAAGAGAGCGCCGGTCGGATACGGCTTCAAGTCCACTGTTCGATAGCTTTGCCTCGATCGAAGGCGAACCACGTTCGTGCCCATACGGCAGGACTCTGCCGAAGAGTCGGCTAATTTGCGCAATCCCTTCGCTCGGGGTTAACTGCAAGTCATTGCGACTTGCCACGGACGTCTGGTTCAGCACCGTGCTCTGGAACAAAATTGGCCATCGCGAACGTCCCGGAATCGACGAGTCCCAGCGGCTGGTAAGTGCAATCGGCACTGACTATCTGCGCGCGTCCCATCTCTCCGTAGATTACCGAGCACGACGCCACATTGATTAGAAGCTCTGGCGGCCGCTCGCCATCGTTTCTGGACACGCTGATTTTCACGTGCATCTTGGACGTTGCCTCTCGCACCTTCCACCGGCCCACAACATCAAACAGATTTTTGCCTTCGGAAAGATCGGCTGCTTCGGTCGCGATCGGATACCAGGCAACGTATCCGGCTCCGCGCACGGCTGTTAACTTCGTACTGATCTGGTCCCAGTCGGCTGCTGTGGGCGGCGCTTCCGGAGTGCCGATCCGCGTCAGCCGCGTCGCGTCCAGCACGATCACGCCTTCGTAGGCAATCTCCAGGTCGACCGTGCCCTTCGGCGCTACCGCTTCAGGCAGAGTGACGATCGCCTCTGAAAGCGCTCCCGTGTGATCGATATCTGAGGTGTAGGGTTGCGAGACGAATTGCAACTGCTTGCCGCCGGCCTTGATGGAGCGCCAACTTAGCGAAGAAGAAATCTGCAACACGGCGATCTTCTGCGGCGTTGCCGCATCATTGCGAAGAGTGATCTTGCCGCGAACTCCCAGCCGTTGCTGCTCAGGTTCCACCCGGACATTCAGGTCGTAGCTGGTAAACGTAAATGCTTCGCGGTCGAGCGAAAACGCATTCGCCACAGAGGCGCAGAGAATACAGAGGAAGAAAAAGCCCGAGCCCTGCAACTTCATTTCACACCCGAGGACGCCTCTTTTTGCGCGAGGTGTTGCGCGCGTCGCTGCCGCACGATTTCGTACATCACGACCGCTCCCGCGACCGACACGTTCAGCGACGGCACTTTTCCCAGCATCGGAATCGAAACCAGGAAGTCGCACTTCTTTTTCACCAGGTCGTGCAGGCCCTTGCCCTCTGCGCCCAGAACCAGCGCGCAATCCATGTTGTAATCCAGGGCGTCGTAGGTCTGAGGGCCGCGCTCGTCCAGGCCAACCGTCCAGATATTGCGCTCCTTTAGTTCTTCCACGGTGCGGGCGATGTTTGTCACCTTCGCGATCGGCAAATGTTCGCTGGCTCCCGCCGAGGCCTTGGTGACCGTCCCGGTAACGGGAGCGGCGCGACGCTCGGGAATCACTACGCCATCGGCACCCGCAGCATCGGCAGTGCGCAAAAGTGCGCCCAGATTATGCGGGTCCTCCACGCCATCGAGCACGATGACGAAAGAATATTGCCCACGCTTGGCGCCGACCACGTCATCGAGGTCGCTGTATTGCTTGGCCGAGGTAACAGCGACCACTCCCTGATGCGCCGTGTTGCCAGCCATGCGGTCGAGTTCCATTCGAGTTAGAAAGCGCACCGGAACGGAGAGCCGGCGGCAGTCTTCGATCAAGCGTTGCAGGCGGATATCGTGCCGCTCCTTCGCCATGCCAACCCACTGGAAAGCGCGTCCGCGGGCCTTGAGCGCCTCGGTGACCGCGTTGATGCCATAGATGTAGTTCATGAGAGCAGTTGCCGGTTGTCAGTTGCCAGTCTCTGAATTCCCCGATGTTCCCAGTGTACCGAAAGCTGAAGAGGGTTGCGGGTCAGGGCGGGGTTTGCAGGAATTGCACGATGCCTTGTGGCTCGGGACGCTCCGTGTAATCCTCATTCGCGGAAGCGTAGAGCACGGAGGCGTCGCGGTCGATGATGTAGGTCGCGGGAATCGGCAATTCCCAACTGTCGTCGCCATTCACGAAGGGGAGATTGACGAAGGCACGCTGATAGACCGCTCTCTGTTCGTCAGGAATGCGGTAGGTAAGGCCGAACTGCCGCGCCACTTTGTTGTTCGGATCGGAGAGCAGCGGGAAGCGCAGCTTGTGCTGGTCGCGCATGAAGAACGATTGCTGCACGGTCTGCGGAGAAACGGCGGCGAGGGTTGCGTTTGCCTGCTCGATCCCCGGCAGGACGAGGTTCATGGCTTCCATCTGACCCACGCAGAACGGGCACCAGCGGCCGCGTATGAAGCAGAGGACGATTCGGCCCTTGGCGAGCAGATCGGAGGAAGAGATGGTCTTGCCGTCGTGATCTTGAAGCTGGAAGTCTGGAACCTTCGCGCCGACGGGCAGAATTTTCGTCGCCAATCGTTGTCGTTTTAGCCCGGCGACCGCGCGAGCATGAACAGCCTGCGTCTCTGCCGGAACGTATTTCGCGATCAGTTCCTTGCGCTCGGTAAAGATTTCGTGCAGGGGGCGGATTGCAGTTTCCGGGCTAGATTCTTCGAGGGAGCGCCATTTCATAAGAGCGGCCTTCGGGCTTCATCTGTCGGGCTTCAGCAAAACCCAAAGAGCCAAGATGCTCCGGCAAAAGGCCGAGTTCCGAAGCCGAAGCCCGAAGCCCGAAGCCCGGAGCCTCCTACATTCCCGGCAGCTTCATCCCCGCCATCCTGCGCGCGAAGCTGGGCTTGCCCATCTGCTTGAACATTTTTTTCATCTGCGCATATTGGCGGAGCAGGTTGTTCACTTCCTGCACGGTCGTGCCGGAGCCGCGGGAGATGCGTTTGCGGCGGCTGCCATTGATCACTTCATGGTGATTGCGTTCGTACATGGTCATCGAGTTGATGATGGCCTCGACGCGGTTGATTTGTTTTTCGTCCACGTTGTCGGCCGCTTTCTGCAAGCCTGAGAACGGACCGATGCTCGGCATCATGCCGATCAGGCTCTTGATCGAGCCCATCTTCTTTACTTGCCGCAACTGATCGCGAAAATCTTCGAGCGAGAAGCCGTCGCCGGTGAGAGCCTTGGTGGCCATCTCCTGCGCTTTCTTTTTGTCGATCTGCGATTCGGCGCGCTCGATCAGCGAGAGGATGTCGCCCATGCCGAGAATGCGCGACACGATGCGGTCAGGATGAAATGGTTCCAGCGCGTCATACTTCTCGCCCACGCCGATGAACTTGATGGGCTGCCCCGTGACCTGCCGGATGGAAAGCGCCGCGCCGCCGCGGGCGTCGCCATCCATCTTGGTGAGGATGACGCCGGTGAGCGAGAGCTTCTTGTGGAACTCGTCGGCGGAGCGCACCGCGTCCTGCCCGGTCATGGCGTCGGCAACGAACAGAATCTCCGATGGATTCAGCAGCTTCTTCAGCGACTGCATCTCGTTCATCAGTTCGTCGTCAATGTGCAGACGTCCGGCGGTGTCGACGATCAGCACGTCGCAGCCGGAGACGATTGCCTCGCGGCGCGCTTCTTTTACTAACCTCTCGACTGTCGCGGTGTTGGCCTCGCCTACTTCGCCTTCGTAAATCTGAGCCTTGACGGCCTGCGCCACAACCTTTAACTGCTCGCGAGCCGCAGGACGATACACGTCCACCGAAACCAGCAGCGGACGATGCCCGCCCGTCTTGAACCAGTTCGCCAGCTTGCCCGAAGTGGTGGTCTTGCCGGAACCCTGAAGCCCGGCCATGAGCACGACCGTGGGCGGCTGCGATGCGAACTTCATGCGCGCCGTGTCTTTGCCGAGAGTCTCGACCAGTTCGTCGCGCACGATCTTGATCACCTGCTCGCCGGGAGAAAGCGCGGTCAGCACTTCCTGGCCCACGGCCTTTGCCTGGATGCGGTCGATCAGCTCTTTGACTACTTTGAAGTTGACGTCGGCTTCCAGCAGCGCCAGGCGGATTTCGCGCAGCGCCTCGGCAATGTTTTCCTCGCTCAGCCGGGCCTGGCCGCGAAGGCTCTTAAACGCGCGCTGCAGTTTTTCCTGAAGATTCTCGAACATAAGGGTCAGAGGTTTATTTTATCAGCGCGCGGGCGTTACTCACGCGTTTTGAGTTCGCTCATCCGAACACTTCCTTCGCTGCAATCACCGTGTTGCAATGGATGGCCACGGTGTCTTCCACCTTCTGCGCGTATCCTCCGGCGTAAGTCACCATGACAGGAATGTTGCGCGCCCGTGCCACGCGAAACACAAGTCCGTCGCGCTTTTTCAATCCTTCAATCGTCAGAGAAAGTCCGCCGAGTTGATCGTCGCGGTAGGGGTCGGCGCCGGCGATGTAGCACAGCAGATCAGGCTCGAACTGCCGCAGTCCTGAACTCAGCGCATTATCGAGCCACGCCAGGTAGTCGTCGTCTCCAATGCCATCGGGCAGGTCGATGTCAATCGACGAAGGCGGTTTCAACGCCGGATAGTTGTTGTGCTGATGCAGCGAAATGGTGAAAACCTCGCCAGCGTGTGCTCCGCGCATCTTTGCCGGCAGCGCTGAACTCCGTATGGACGAACTCCTGCGGAGACGAATCCAGAGTCAATGGTCCTGCCGAAGGCAATGAGCTCGCCTCGCGGTCCTTGTACCCCGGCAAAAATCGCCGCCGTGCCATTGCCCTGGTGCACGTCGCAATCCACCGTCATCGCGTTCGAATCTTGCCGTCGCGCTGCAAACGCCGGATGGCGACGGCCACATCGTGGATCATGCAGAAGCCCTCGCCATGGTCGGGGAAGGCGTGGTGAAATCCGCCGCCAATGTTGATGGAGACGCCATCGATCAAAGCCTGCCGCGCGGCCAGAATCGATCCTCCGGCCGCCAGCCAGAAGGCCTGAACCAGCTCGGGAGAAAAGGGGACCTCAAGTTCCATCTCTTCGCGTGGGCTGAGCGTGCCGGTCTTCAGCTTGTGTACGTAGTCTTGCGTGTGAACCAGAAGAATGTCCTGATCGCTAGCCGGTTTGGGTTCGAGGAAGTCGGTCGCGTCCGCGAAACCCGTTGCCAACAGCCAGTCGCGGATGCGCCGGTATTTCTCAGCCGGGAAGACGTGGGCGCCGATGGGCAGGTAGTAGGCGTCGCTGTAGATCAGCTTGAAGGGAAGCACGCGTTCATAATACTGCGTGGCGGGCACCACGCGCCTGTCATGCTGAGCGGAGTGATATGGAGCGCGAAGCGAACCATCTCACGCAGTCGAAGCATCCCTGGTCCCAGGGGTGAAGCCAGCCTGAAGATCCCCCTTCCCCGGACGCCGCAAGTGAAAATAGGGATCCTTCGACTGCGTAGCTGCTTCGCTTCGCGAAGCAGCTACTTCGCTCAGCATGACAGGATGCTAGCGTTTTTTCACTGGCTGCACTGTCGGCACCACCATCGGTCGTCGCACCGGCACGATCGCGCCCTTTGACGGATCAGCCGCCGCATTGGCGCGGACCAGCACTTCCTGCTGGATATACTGCACGAACTCCTGGATCTGGCGCTGCATCTCTTCCATGCGCTCGCGCATTTGCAGGATGATCGCCATGCCGCTGATGTTCACGCCCAGGTCGCGCGCCAGCGACAGGATGAACTCCAGCCGCTGCAAGTCTTCGTCCGTGTACAGGCGCGTGTTGCCCTCGGTGCGCGACGGCTTGAGCAGTCCCTCGCGCTCATAGAGGCGCAACGTCTGGGGATGGATGCCATACATCTCGGCCACGGCCGAGATCATGTACGCGCCCTTGGATTTACGCTTGCTCATAGGTTTCTCCGATTAATTCTAGAGCAGGATATCGTTTCTTCCTAATGTTCGCCGCATCGATCTGCTGCGCAGAATTTTGCCAAACCCTTGTGCAGTGCAGGCATCCAAGGTGCGGAGGTTCACATGACTGAAAATAGCGCTATAGGAATTCTGGAAGATCTCATCGAGACGTGCAAAGACGGCCAGAAGGGCTACCAGGATGCCGCTGCTCACGTGAAGCGATCTGACTTGAAGACCTACTTTAACGAGCAAAGTCTGGAGCGGGCACGCTTTGCCGGGGAACTGGAAGCGGAGCTTATCCATTTGGGTAAACCGGATAAGAAGGTTTCCGGGTCCGTCTCAGCAACACTTCATCGCGCCTGGATTGACACAAAGGTCAGCCTGGGTGCGGGGGACAAGGCAATTCTGGAATCGGTGGAGGCGGGCGAAGACAGTGCCAAGGAGAGCTATCAAAAGGCGGTCACCGGCGATTTGCCGGAAAATATCGCTCAGATTGTTCGCCGTCAGGCCGCCAGCGTGCAGAAGGCCCACGACAAAGTAAAGAGCTTGCGAGATGTGGCAAGGGCAGCTGCGTAGTTCGGCAAAACCCGTTAATACAAATGAGGACCGGGGATTTCTCGGTCCTCTTTTTTCTTGAAGGCGGCGAACCGGCTCACGCCGCCGGTTGAGGTTTTTCCATGGTGGCGGTCCATCCATCCGGCTTCAGCAAGTGATTGACGAAATACGCCACGAAGCCCGCCGCGATCAGAATCATGCCGAAGGCGAACGAACTCATGTTCCAAATTTGCTCATGCTCGCTGCGGAAGATGGAGAAGCCCAGCAGCAGCATGGGCGGGATGCCGATCGCGATTGCCCCAAACAATCCTCCGGGAACGCGGAAGGGACGCGGCAGATCGGGCTCGCGGAAGCGCAAGACGGCCAGCGCGAGGAATTCCAGCAGCAAGCTGAAGCCATAGAGAAGGATGTCGAGCGTCACCAGCCGGGCAAATCCCAAGCCGAGGCACATCGCCCAGCACGTGGCCAGCGCAATAATCGCAACCCAGGGCGCGCGTGATTTCTTCTGGAGCTTGGCAAAGATGCCGGGCAGCATGCCATCCTGTGCCATCGCCAGAGGCAGGCGCGAATAGCTCATCACCAGCGCGTTGAACATGCCGAAGGCGCTGATGACGCCGCCGAGCACTACGCCGATGCGTAGCAACGGTCCGCCCAGCAGGCCGGCCACGTCGGCCCATGATCCTGTTTCCCACGCGGCTGGAGTCAAACCGGTCATCCACATGGCGGCGAAGGGAAGCACGTAGCTCAGCGCGACGATGCAAACCGCAACCAGCATGGCCCGCGGGTACGTCCGCTGTGGCTTCTCTACCTCTGTCGCTATCGTTGAAGCATTGTCCCATCCCATGTAGTTCCACATGCAGATGAGCAGTCCGCCGAGAATGTCGACGCTCGAAGTGGTTGGCTTGGTCACGGCATTCGCCAGCGCTCCCATCTTGAAGGGCGCCAGCAGCACGATCGCCAGAAACGGCGCTGACAATGCGAAGAACAACCACAGCGAAGTCAGCGAAACCACCTTCACGCCCGCAATGTTCAGCACCGCACACGCAACCACCACGGCGAACGCAACCCACCATCCGCGACTGCCCTGCTGGAACCACGGGAACATGCGGGTCAGGTAGGCGACGAACAGCGTGGGATAAATCGCCATATCGAAAATCGACGCAACCAGCGAGAGCCAGGCTTCCTGAAATCCCCAGAAGTTGCCCATGGCGCGGCGCACCCAGGCGTAGTAACCGCCTTCGTAGGGCAGAGCGCTCGAAAGCTCGCCGATCATGAAAGCCGTAGGCAGGCTCCAGAGCAGCGGCGTAAGCAGCAGAATAAGGATGCCGCGTCCGTAGCCGGCGCCGTGCACAATCTCTTCTGTGCCATAGGTTCCACCCGACACCATAAAGAAGGTAGCCGCCACGAGAGGCCACAGCGTGAGGCGCACGAACTTCTTCGGGGCGAGCGGGTTTGGAGCAATCGGGTTTTGGGCGATCGGGTTCCGGCTGGGTACGGCGGCGAGAGGCTGGGGGTTCTCTGTTTGATGACGCGGGGCGCTAGCTGTTGCCAATTTCTATGGCTTCCTCCTCAAGCGACTCACTCTCAGCAGCTCCGCAGCGGGCTGGTCTTCTTTCGAGATCGTCTTCGAAAGCGTGCTCGAGCTTTCTGGTTTGGTTAGATTCCAGAAATAACGCTGGAGTTAGTTCGCATTGTTGAGATTACGGGAATTTTCCACAGATGCAAGAAAAATGTTGGGATTTTCTGAAAAGTTTCGTCAGGGAGGTCAGCGACGGAGGTAAGGACTTCAGGTGTACGGACGGGTTGAAATCGCATCTTCGGCAAGCCTTGTTGCCGCGGGCTCTACCGCCGATTTATGATGCCGCCACCGCACTTTGGAGGCGGACTTATGAAACAACCGTTCCTAGTTTTTTTGGCTGTCTCGCTTGTGGTTGTTGCTCACCCTGCGCTCGCGCAGAACGCTTTCACTCCCGATCAGGTCAAGTACGGTCCCGCCCCGTCGTCCCTGCCTCCGGGAGCTCAACTCGCCGTCCTGGAAGGCGACCCCATGGCCGCGTCCGGCGATTTCACCGTTCGCGTGAAAATGCCAGACGGCTACAGAATCGCTCCTCACACCCATCCCAGCAGGGAGAATGTCACCGTGCTTTCGGGCACGCTCAAAGTCGGGATGGGAGACCAGTTCGACGCCAGCAAGATGATGAGCTTCGGGGCCGGCAGTTTCGCTTACCTCGATCCCACCATGCACCACTATGCCGCGGCTTCCGGAGAAACCGTAATTCAGATCCACGGCATGTCCCCGCTCAAGGTCAACTACATCAATCCAGCGGACGACCCCAGCGCGAAGAAGTAAGGGAGATCAAAACCTTCAACACAGGGGACACAGAGGAACACAGGGTGAAGCAGAATTACCCTGCCTTCCTCTGTGTTCTCTGTTAAAGATTCTTGCTCTCTTTATTTTTCCCAGTTTTTGCCGTCGACCATGCGTTTGATTCCGTCTCTCAGGTGAACTACGTAAAAGTTAATCAGCAGGCCTACCCCGATGCCGCTGAGACGCATATACGACAGAAGCTGCGCTTGATGGACGTGGATGCCATCGACGCTCTTAACCTCGACGATCACCAGGTTCTCGACGACCAGATCGATCCGGTATCCAAGCTCAATTTTCTCTCCCTCGAAAACTACAGGCAGCCCGACTTGGCTTGCCACTTCAAAGCCATGCTTTCTGAGGTCATGGGCGAGGCAGCCCTGGTAGACACTTTCGAGCAGCCCAGGCCCGAGAACCGCATGGACGTGCATTGCAGAAGAAATAATCGCGCCGGAAACTTGATTGACACGCAAGGAGTGAGAAGAGAAAGATCGAGTAGCCATTCCAAACTGATATCTCGGAGACCGGGGTTTACCCTGTGATCCCCCGTGTCCTCTGTGTTAAAGATTTTGGGGTTGGTTCCGAAATGAAATTGCGGAACTAATCAACCACTAGCTCGATCGTAATTCCCCGGATTTTCGACACGGCATACTCAACCTGGCCGCCCCCGGGATAGGTAATAACCAGCAGCCGGTTGGCCTCCCATGCGAGGCCAATCTGATCGGCATTTTTCTGGAGATTCGTTAAGGTGAGGACAATATTGCCCTTCTTTGTTCCATCTACTTGAGGATTAGAGAGGGCTACGTAAGTTCGCGTAGCACCTGCGGCTCCAACGTCAACTTGGTAGAGTGTTGCTTTGGCCGACGAATCCGGTGAGGTCGCCGTCTTGAATACCGTCTTTTCTCCCCATCCACTGAAAAACGAGTCGACAGCGAAATAGGCTCCAGCCGCTAGGATGGACAAGAGGCCAACGACCGCAAGCACATTCCTCGAATATCGATAAAAGTCTCCGGCCATTTGCAGATGCGACGCAGATCAAACTTTCTTCCACAACTCTTCCCGAGGATCTTCCGGGTTCAGCTTGGCCAACTCCCGCAGCAGTTCCTTAGTCCGCTCATCCCGAGGCATCGGCACAGTCACGGTAATCTCAACGATCTCATCCCCGCGCACTCCGTCCTTGGTGGCCGATGGCACGCCCTTCTCTCGCAGCCGCAGCTTCTGCCCCGACTGCGTTCCAGGAGGAATCTTCAGCAGCGCTCGCCCGTCAATAGTCGGCACCTCGATCTTGGCGCCCAGCGCGGCTTCGGTCGCACTGACCGGCACGGTTAGGTAGATGTCGTCCCCGTCGCGCCGGAAGATGGGATGCTCCCCGGTGCGGATAATCACGTACAGATCGCCCGCCGCGCCGCCGTGAGCCCCGGCATTGCCCTTGCCCGCCAGCCGGATGCGCTGTCCATCGCGCGTCCCCGCCTTGATGCGCACCTCCAGCGGCTCGGTGCGGCTCACCGTACCCTCGCCGTGGCAAGTGGGGCAGGTCGAAATATTCTTGCCTGTCCCCTGGCAGTTCGGGCACGGCACATTAAACTTCATGCGCCCGCCGGTCTGCGTGACCTGTCCTGTGCCGTCGCACTCCGAACACTTTCCCGGAGCTTCGATATAACCCTGGCCGTGGCAAGTCGGGCAAACATCCTGGCGCGTGATGTTCAGCCGCATCACGCCTCCGCGGATCGCCGTCCAGAACGGCACATTGACTTGATATTCAAGGTCGGCGCCCGCTTCGGGTCCAGTTTCGGCCGCCGTCGCTCCACGTCCGCCGCCGAAGATTCCCGAGAAGATGTCGCGGAATCCACCGCTGCCGCCCGTCCGTCGGCCTCGAGCGCCGTCGACCAGATCCGAAAAATCGAATCCGCTGAAATCAAAGCCCTGGCCGCCAGCCTGCCCCGCCCCGCCGCCAGAAAATCCCCCCGGCGATCCTCCCGGAAACCCGCCCCCACCGCCGCCCGCTTTCGCATAGGCCTCGGCCGTCGCCGGATCAATATTGTCGGAATAGAAGCCGACCTGGTCGTAGATCTTCCGCTTCTTGGGATCGCTGAGAACGTCGTTGGCCTCGGAGAGCGTCTTGAACTTCTCTTCCGCCGACTTGTCCCCAGGATTAACGTCAGGATGGTACTTCCGGGCCAGCTTGCGAAACGCCTTGCGAATCTCCTCCGGCGAGGCGGACTTCTTCACCCCCAGAATCTCGTAATAGTCTTTCTTGGAGTTCGTTGCCATTCAGTTTGGCGGGTGCCCACTTATGTCTTGTCATCCTGAGCGAAGTTGCCGTCCGCGATCAGCGGACGGCAACGCAGTCGAAGGATCCCTACCACCCATGAGCTCCTCGCCGGCTATAGGGATCCTTCGACTCCGTGGACCCTTCGCTTCGCGAAGCGTCCACTCCGCTCCGGATGACAGTCTAATCTCTAGATCAACACGATCGTTTTTAATTCGGCATCCGCTGCTTCTCGTCCTGCATCACGACCAGCGGTCTGCCCTCCGGAGCATCCTCGTAAACCGGAATCGACACCGCGCCCGACGGCGTGGAAACAAAAAACAGCCACCGCCTGTCATCCTCGGCAAGACTCAGAAAATACGTCTGCTCATTCACCTGAAAATCCATTTCTTCTCCAGAACCCGTAAAAAACGTTAACCGCACAAACGTGATGACGCGGGCAAAAACCCGCGCCACCCGGTTCAAGCTAGAGGCTAGCAGCTAGAAGCTTCTTACTTACTTCTTGTCCTCTACGTCCACGTACTCAGCGTCGATCACGCCTTCATCTTTCTTCTGCCCGCCGCCGTTCGCGCCGGAAGCCGCGCCAGGCTCATCGGTCGGAGCCGGGCCCGCACCGGCTGCCGGACCCTTCGCCTGTGCCGCCTTGTACATCTCTTCCGCGAGCTTGTGCGAAGCCTTGGTCAGGTTCTCGCGGGCCTTTTCCATCTGCGCTTTGTCGTTCGACTCCAGCGCTTTCTTGGCATCGGCCACGGCGTTCTCAACATCTCCCCGCTCCGAGCCGGAGATCTTATCCCCGTTCTCGCGCAGCATCTTCTCGACGTTGTACAGCATGCTGTCGAGCTGGTTCTTGGCCTCGATCGCCTCGCGTTGCGCCTTGTCCTCCGCCGAATGCGCGTCGGCTTCCTTGGCCATGCGCTCGACTTCTTCCTTCGACAGCCCAGAAGACGACGTAATCGTAATTTTCTGGTCCTTGCCCGTAGCCGTATCCTTCGCGGTCACGTTCAGGATGCCGTTGGCGTCAATGTCGAACGTCACCTCAATCTGCGGCACGCCCCGCGGAGCCGTCGGAATCCCGGTCAAATGGAACTTGCCCAGAGTCCGGTTCTGCGCCGCCAGCGGACGTTCGCCCTGCAGCACATGCACCTCAACCGACGTCTGATTGTCCGCCGCGGTCGAGAACGTCTCCGTCTTCTTGGTGGGAATCGTAGTGTTCCGCGGAATCATCGGAGTCGCAACGCCGCCCAGCGTTTCAATCGCCAGCGACAGCGGAGTCACGTCCAGCAGCAGCAGGTCTTTCACTTCGCCGCCGAGCACGCCACCTTGAATCGCCGCCCCAATCGCCACCACTTCATCGGGATTCACTCCCTTGTGGCCTTCCTTACCGAACAGCTCCTTCACCAGCGCCTGAATTCGCGGCATACGAGTCTGCCCGCCCACCAGCACTACTTCCTGGATCTTGCTAGCATCCACGCCTGCATCCTTCATGCACTGTTTGCACGGACCTACCGACTTCTGGATGATGTCTTCCACCATCCCCTCCAGCTTGGCCCGCGTCAGCTTCTTTACCAGATGCTTCGGCCCGCCTGCATCCGCCGTAATGAATGGCAGATTGATCTCGGTCTCCATCGTGGTCGAAAGCTCAATCTTTGCCCGCTCGGCCGCGTCGCGCAGCCGCTGCAAAGCCATCTCGTTGCCCTTGCCGCGCAGGTCGAGCCCTTCATCCTTCTTGAACTCATCGATCAGCCAGTCGACGATCCGCTGATCCAGGTTGTCGCCCCCCAGGTGCGTGTCGCCATTGGTGGCCTTCACTTCAATCACGCCCTCGCCCACTTCGAGAATCGAGATGTCAAAAGTCCCGCCGCCGAAGTCGTACACGGCGATCATCTCGTCTTTAGTCTTGTCGAGCCCATAAGCCAAGGCCGCCGCCGTCGGCTCATTGATAATGCGCTTCACATCGAGCCCGGCAATCTGCCCGGCATCCTTCGTGGCCTGCCGCTGGGCGTCGTTAAAGTAAGCGGGCACGGTGATGACTGCTTCGGTCACTTTCTCGCCCAGGTAGTCTTCCGCCGCCTTCTTCAGCTTCTGCAAAATCAACGCCGAAATCTGCGGAGGCGTATGCTCCTTGCCCTGCGCCACCACCGCCACATGGTCGCCCGACTTCACCACCTTATAGGGCACCATCTTGATCTCTTCCGTCACTTCGTCATAGCGCCGCCCCATAAAGCGCTTGATCGAATAAACTGTGTTCTCCGGATTGGTAATGGCCTGCCGCTTCGCCACCTGCCCCACCAACCGCTCCCCAGTCTTGGTAAACCCAACCACGGACGGAGTAGTCCGCCCTCCTTCTTCATTGGGGATAACTTTGGGCTCGCCGCCCTCCATCACCGCCACGCAAGAATTGGTGGTTCCAAGGTCAATTCCGATAATCTTGGCCATAATTGTTCTCCTCTGAACTCCTTATCGGAGCCGTTGAGCGACCCCGCTAATCAAATAAGTGCTTTGTAATCAATGCGCTTATGATTGCCAACAACCCAATGCTAAGACCTGAGTGGGATGTTGTCAAGGTTTAGATGCTGGAATAATGGCGCGGGATGCGGGGTGCGCGGGATTCTGTTGCTCTCTCACTGCGGCGACACCGGGGGATTACTGATCGCCTCTTCGACGTTGTAGTAGTACCAACCGAGGCCAAGGTCTGCCCTCTGGGGAACGACGTCGTTCCAATAGGTTTCGCCCTCATAAACTCCCAAGAAAACATACTGTGGCGCCTGCGACGACTGCAACCGATTTTCCTTGTTAAATGAGATGTGAGTAGGTCTGGTGATGATCAAACTGCCCGAGGAGCCCTCGTAGTACTTGAAATCAATGAGGAATGCGTCAAGTCCGTTGAAGTGGAGACCGAGGGGCGTATTCAAAAGACCGGTCTTGAGGATCGGCAGCTTGTTGAACTGATCGAAGGATCCACTCGGATAACCGATTACGATGACGTCATCCCCGGGCTGGACTTGGATGGGAGATTTTCCCGGGAACTCGCCCGGGTTGACACCGTTGAACTGTAACAACGGAACGTGTTTCTCTAACAACTTCGCCATATCGCTCTTGACGTATTCGCTTAGGTCAACCACAGCCACATCGACCTCCTCCTTGCGGCAAAGATGCAGCCTCTTTGCCAATTCCTTTCCCGTGAACTCCACGGGATACCAGTCGGCATGATCGCCGCTTTGTACACGGAAGAAAAACCTAAGACTGGCGAGATCCTTTAGTCTCTTCGGTTGAACGATGTGCTTGGCCGTCACGAGATACATTTGGTCTATCGAAACCCACCCGGATTGCGGGTTCTTGGGATCTGGCGGGCCGAAAACGAAATAGAAGAAGCCCGAGCCGCTAACTATGCGGCCATCCGAGAACCGGACCTCCACCGGCGTAGTCAGGCCAGTCAAGTTGGCGACGTCAGCTGGCGGAGTAGGCGGGGTCGATTGCCCGAGCAACGAGCAACTCAGAAGAAAAAAGACAGACAGCCAGGGAAGAACACACTTATTCGTCACATTCTTACTCAGGTGCCACGAGAACAGTGGCAACGTTCTGGAGATCTATTTCTCTAATGCCCTCCCGGCCCTTAATCGTTAGGTGCCCGTTCTTCAGGCTGACAAGGCGGCCCTTGGCGTTTGTTTGATCGCGCAGCCAGACCACATCGGTAGTCGCGCGGTCAAAGTCATCGGAGCCCAACACAGATCGCCTTGCCGACGCCCGTTGACTCTGCTTCTCTGTCGCGCCATTTGAGCCGGACTGCCCACTCGCCGCTACTGCGCGGGAGGCGTCCCTAGTAGCACCGGATCGCGCCTCCGTAACGCCAATTTCTTTTGGGGGCTCTCCGGGATTGAAATCCCGCGAGCTAATCTCAAGCGTCAGCACCTCCTTTCTATCGTATGTCCTCTTCCGGTCACCATTGTGATATCGAGCCGTTATGGTAAAGGCGTCCTCCTCATACTCCACGCGCCCATTTATTTCAACGTTGCTGCGTAGCGTCAGAGTGTCCGCCTGAAGGCTGGGAACCAGCAGGGCGACCGCAAAGACAAATAAAAATACTCCATACCTACGGCCCATTTGCATCCTCCAATCCGACCTGAATCCTAACAGCCCGAATTTGGCCCTCCTGAAAACCGCACACACGCAAATTGGCGGCAGAGTTCGCGTCAGCGGTATCCAGTGGAAGGATCACGTAGATTTGTTTCTCCGTGCGAAACAACAGGCGATAATTCCACTCGTTTAGGGTGCATGCGCCGAGGTTCGCTTCAGGTAAGATGCCCTCAAGTTTCACATATGGAAGAGTCGAGGTCGAAGTGAAGGAGTCCCTTCGCGCATTGACTCTGCCGACCCCAGCAGCATAGCTCGACGCAAACACGGCTGCAACGACCGCGACGACGAGGATGACGACAGGATGGCCGACGGACCTATCGATGACGCGCAACCAACTGCCGACAAACAGAAGAACCGCAAGAACCGCAAATGCGATCACAAACCAGCGGGTCCGGATCACGGGCAATGCAAACATAAATACGCTCTGCAGGGGAAAACCCAGCTCACTGGCGGACAGACCGAAGGCGCGATAGTAGCCATAAAGATAACTCCATCCAAGCAGGAACAATGCCGACCCTAGGACTATCGAGATCTCGGCGAGGGCCTTGATCCCCTGCATGAACGAAGTCCGATTTGCGTCTTGCCCTTTATCCATCGGGCCACCTGCCCAATTACAAAGCGATGCTACCACGCGTTTGGCCCATTCGCGTACTTTGCGAAGCGTGGGATTCCACACCCCATCCCTCTGGGCATTTTGTTGATTCACCGCACCTTTTCCCGTACCCTTAAACCCAAGGAGCGAACCATGACCATCGAAATCCGCGACGCATCATTGGAAGCCAGAATCCAAAGGCAACTCCAAGCCACCGGCTCCAGCAGCGTCGAGGGGTGCTGCTCCGCCTGCTGGAAACGTCTGAATGACATTGTCATTCACTTGAAGTACAATGAAGCAGGAGCTTTCTCATGCCTGCCAACGCCTTAGTGCAAACTCGGATCGATCCCGCCGTGAAAGAGCGCGCGGCGGAGGTCCTGGAAGAGATGGGCATCACCGTCTCCGAAGCGGTACGCATCCTATTGACGCGAACTGCCAACGAAGGTGCGCTCCCGTTCGAAGTGACTGCTGACGGCGCCGCGCACGATGCCTGGTTCCGCGCCAAGGTGCAGGAAGCGCTGAGCGATCCACGCCCAGCTATCCCGCACAAGAGGGTCGAAGCGCACTTCGCCAAGAGAAGAGCCGCCGCCCTGCGCAAGATTAAAGGGCGGTAGTGTATGCACGTGGAGTGGTCTACTCTCGCGCAGGCTGACCGCGACGCGATCTTCGACTACATCGAAGCAGACAGCCCGCGAGCTGCCATCGCCGTGGATGAACGCATCCGGGTGCAGGTCGAAACCCTGGCACGCTTCCCACAGAGCGGCCGTCTCGGCCGCATCGAGGGAACGCGTGAGTTGGTCATTAATCGCACGCCCTACATCGTCGCCTATCGCATCGCGGGCGACGCCGTGCGTATTCTCCGCGTGCTGCACGGAGCCCGGCGCTGGCCCGACGATGTGTCCGACGTGCAAGAGTAAAGTGCGAATTAGGAGAGGCCGAAATGCCCACGAAGAAGCCGCCGCATCCGGGCGACCTGATAAGAACCGAAGTCATCGAAGCTCTCGGCCTCACCGTGTCGAAGGCGGCGGAGATTCTGCAAGTGCGCCGCGCTACGCTTTCCGACCTTCTGCACGGCAAGGCCGCCCTAACGCCGGAGATGGCCCTGCGCATCGAAAAGGCTTTCGGCCCCGACATGGATCACCTTCTCCGCATGCAGCTCGCCTATGACGTGGCGAAAACGCGGGAGCACGCACGGAGCCTCGCGATCAAGCGATATGCTCCGGCCTGAAGCAACCGGTACCCCAAGTCTCCCGCCAAGATTTGCGGTCGTTCCCGTCCTGATCTATCCTTGGGAGCAGCAACATGACCAGCAACTAAGGAGTGCCTTATGAAGTCTCTTTCGCTAGTTTCCGTCGCTCTTGTCCTCGTCGCCCTCACTGCATTGGCCGCCGATCCTACGATGCCGCCGGCAGAAGGCAGTGCGGCTCCGGCTTTCACGCTGCCCAGCCAGGAAGGGGCACAGGTCTCGCTCGACCAGTTCAAGGGCAAGTGGGTCGTGCTTTATTTTTATCCCAAGGACTTCACCTCGGGATGCACCATCGAGGCGCACAACTTCCAGCGCGATATCGACAAGTACACGCAGATGAATGCCGTTATCGTGGGAGTCAGCGTCGACACCGTCGATTCCCACAAGAGCTTCTGCACGAAAGAAGGCTTGAACTTCAAACTGCTCGCCGATCCCAACCACACGGTCGTGGAAAAGTACGGCTCGACTATGGAGTACAACGGGACGACGATGGCCGCGCGCAACACGTTTCTGATCGATCCGACGGGAGTGATCCGGAAGGTGTATGTGAAGGTCAGTCCGCAGGGCCACAGCGACGAAGTGCTGGCGGAATTGCAGAAGTTGCAGTCCGCGAAGTAGCGGCGGTGCGGAGTCTATGGTCTTTGCAAAGCGTCTTCGCGAAGGGGTGATTCGCGGCGACATCACTTGTAGCGTCAGGATTTGGACCGCGCCCCATGTCACGGAAGGCCGCCGCTATCGCATGGGAGACGGCGAGATAGAAATCGAGTCGGTCACACCGATCGGGTTTCCCGATATTACTCCGGAACTAGCGCGGGAATCCGGCTTCCTTGGAGTGCTCGATCTGCTTAAGGTTGCAAAGCACGGTAAGGGCAATAACATATATCTGATTCGATTTCACTATATTCCGCCTCGCAGGAAACGCAGGGGCGGCTCGAACAGTTCCGCGCCAAGGTGAGGGAAGCGCTGAGCGATCTCCCCCCGGCGTCTCGCATAAGAAAGTCGAGTTGCACTCGCAAAAAGAAGAGCCGCTGCAGGCGCTCCCCAAGGCGCGATAGTCAATTGACATGTGTTCCACATGAAAGTATGCTATCCACATGTCAAAGATGATTCAGCTTCGCAACGTGCCGGATGCCCTGCATCGCAGCCTGAAAGCCCGTGCCGCCACGGCCGGTATGTCGCTCTCGGATTATCTGCTCGCAGAAATTAAAGAGATAGCCGAGCGGCCGACGCTGGCGGAGCTGCGCGACCGGCTACGAACGCGAAAGCCAGTTACGGTTCAACTCGACACCGCTCGCCTGGTCCGAGAAGAGCGCGAGGCGCGATGATCGTCCTGGATGCGTCCGCGGCGATTGACTGGCTTCTTCAGACTGCCGTGGGGCAACAGATAGACACCCGAATTTACGCGCACGGCGAATCGCTTCATGCTCCGCACCTTTTCGACCTTGAGGTGGCGCAGGTCCTGCGGCGACTGGTGCGCGAAGGCGCGGTTTCTGGACCGCGTGCCGATCAGGCGATCAAGGACGTGCTCGATCTGCGCGTAACGCGCTATCCTCACTTCGTTTTCCTGCCGCACATTTGGCGGCTTCGGGATAATTTTTCGGCGTACGACGCAGCCTACGTTGCTCTCGCCGAAAAACTCGGCGCCACGCTCATCACACGCGACGCCCGCCTTGCTTCAGCTTCTGTACGTGCCGTGAGCATCGAACTGTTTTGAACGCCTACCCTGCGCTGTGCAAGGCGCGAGAGCTAAGGCGGGCATGTACCATAAAAAGTACGCCGCCCGCCTGTCAAGTCTACTTTCGTAGGCATCCAGCGTCCTCGAAAGTAGACATTTTTTCCACAGCCTAACTCACTGAATCCATTAGTGTGCCCTAGCTGAATCAACGACTTACGTCCGCGTCAACCCTCGGAATTTCGCCATTTTGAAATGTTCCAGTCGGAACATAACTGCAATTTGCAAAGCGGAATGCAGCAGGCTCCCCTCACCATCGCGCGCTTCTTTAATCGACCCTCTCATACCTCTGGTTGCCCAGATGTCTCCAGCGAACGCCGTCAGCATCCCGCCACACGCCGAGCGGCTTATCCTTCTCTGGATCGGAGCCGATGCGCAGGACGTTGCCGTCGAGGTCTTCGACCTGCATCTCCAGCGCCCACTCGAAATTCTGGGGCGGGTTCCGAATCTTTGCGCCGGATGCCACGTACTGACTGTGCAGTGCGCGCACATCCTCCACGCCAATCCATATCCACATACGAGGCTGGCTCTGGTTGTCGTTCGTGAGGAAGATGGAGCACTTGTCGCGCGCGACGCAGGCAAATCCGTCGCCTCCTCCCCAGCGCAGTTCGAAGCCCAGAGCGTTAAGGTAATAGGCGATGCTCGCGTCAACATTCTTGACGCGAAAGACCGGCATCGGTGAACCCAATCTGTTCGCTGAAGATTCCGGCACAGTCCCCCTCCTGCAAGCAGAATACAGTCGAGAAAAGTTCTACCCTGTGCTCCTCTGTATCCCCTTAAAGGTTTGTGGACCGCGGATGTTGAAGCGGGCGCGGGATCAGTCTCATACCAGGCCGGCGGCGATCACGATCGGCAGCGCGGGGAAGTATCAGGGCTACCCAGCCATGAAGCGCAGATTCACTGCGACTTTGCGAGATCGCTTTTCAGCAGGCTGACTTCTACGCGCGTACCTTTCGCGCCATGGGCTTCAGAAGCGTTGCCCATCCCAAGCACGTAGATGCGGTAGGCTGGGATCTCGTAATTCAGCACCAGGTAGCGCACCACCGAGTCCGCCATCTTGCGGGAGTTGGCGATCCCGGCCTGGCCCTGACCCGAGGAGAAGCCTTGCACTTCGATGATGTAACCGCGCTGACCCTTCACATGCCCAGCCATCTCGTCGAGCGCATCTTTGGCGTCCTTGCTCAACACGGTCTGGCCCGGGCGGAAACGAATCTCGGTCTGTGCTCCTGATTTGTACTGATCGATATTCCCGACGACGGTTTCGTCGGCGGCGATGCGGGTATTGAGGGCGGCTGCGGTTTGGTTGGCCATCTGAGCCTTGTTGGCGGCGTCCTGCGCGTGCTCGTCGGCCAGACTGGCTTTCGCGGAAGCCAGTTGAATGCCGCGCTGGGCGCGGGCCTCTACGTCCCTGATCATTTTGGTGTTGGCCGCGGTGATCTCGTCGAGTTCGTTGACCCGGTCGCGGATGGGCTGCACATGACGCCGGACGTACTCCTTGGTGGCAAACGGGTGCAGGATGAGCGATCCCAGGCCGGGCTCATCGCCGTCCCAGAAATCCGTGTTGGAGGCAGGCTTCGACCCTCCCGGGCCGGTGGCTGCCGGCGCCGCGCCTGAACCTGAACTACTTTGCGCGAACGCAGAAAGCGCAAGTGCTGCCGACATGATCAAAGTCATGAACATGCGATTCTTCATATGTCTTGTTCTCCCCGGATACAAGCTGCCGGAAGCTTGGGCCTCAAATATGGCACCGCCATTGTAGCGCCGATTTGGTGCGTGCCCACTAAGAAATTAACTTGCAAATTATTGCAGTGTTTTTCTTATATGACTATAATGACCATGATGACTATAGGAGGCTCGATGAGTGCGCAAGTCTGGACGGTGGCGGAGGCCAAAGCAAAATTCAGCGAGATTATCGAGCGGGCAATGTCCGAAGGGCCGCAGACCATCACCCGCAAAGGCCGCACGGCCGCCATCGTGGTTGGGGCAGAGGAATGGGAGCGAAAGACAAGGCGCGTAGGCAACCTCGCAGAGTTCTTTGCCGCATCTCCGCTGCGAGGATCGGGCCTGAGAATCAATCGGATGAAGCAGCGCCCTCGGAAGATTAGTCTGTGAACTTTCTTCTGGACACCAACGCCGTTTCGGAATGGATCAAGCCCCGGCCAAATCCGGGTCTTATTGGTTGGATGGAATCGGCCGATGAAGACCGCACCTTCATCAGCGTCGTCTCACTTGCGGAGCTGCGCTACGGCGTGGAACGCATGGCCGCGGGACGCCGCCGGAACCGGCTTGAGCAGTGGCTACGACATGAACTGCCCTTGCGATTTGAAAAAAGAATCTTGCCAGTCGACACTCATGTGGCGGATGTTTGGGGAAGAACGGTGTCACAAAGCGAGGCCAGAGGATGTCCGATCGGAGTAATGGATGCTTTTCTGGCGGCAACGGCAGAAACCCATCAACTGGCCCTGGTAACCCGCAACGTCTCAGATTTTCCGCTGCTGAAGGTTCTCAATCCTTGGATCTAGAAACTAGAAACTAGAAACTAGAAACCAACTGCTCTACCCGCGCACGCTAATCCTTGAGAACGACAGCACCGCCCGCGACGAGATTGGCCGGCCCATCGACATGGCCGGACGGAACGTCGTAAAGATCAGCATTCTCTTCACCTGCGGCAGCAGCACCTGCGACTCACCAGGATCGGAAAGGATCTTGTAATCCTGCACCCGCCCGTTCTTGTCGACGTAGGCTTCAATCACCAGCGAATCCGTGTTCATCGAACTCAGAGTCGTGCCGAAAACGCTCTGCTGTAATTCTGGTCCCGTATTCAAGACCGTTGGCACATCCTGATTGTTCGCTTGTACCTCTCCCGGCATGGCCAGAATCGCAGTGACTAAACCAAACATCAGCAGGGCGCAGAACAGGCCCGCCGTCGCCGGGACCATGAACGCGTTCACGGTATTTTCGACGCGCATGCGCAAGCCTTCAAACGGGGGACGCCGCGTCTCCGCCGCCTCCCGCGAGATGGCCAGACGCAGTTTCAGCCCAAGGTCCGCCGGCTCTTTCACGCGTCCCACGCTCATCAACAGCTTCTGCGTCTGCCGCAGCGACCTGTACTCCTGCATGCACGGAACGCATCGGTCCAGATGCTCCTGCAAAGCCTGCATCTCAGTGCCCGTGATCGCTCCGTCAAGATAGGGCGACAACAATTCCCTCACGTTCCCGCACTTCAGCATCGCGCCTTTCGTAGAAACCGACTTAATGCCCAGATACTTCATGGCATCACCTCGACCCTTCTACCCCCTGCAGCAACCTCTGACCGCAGACTTGCCGGTTCCTCTTCTTCCGGCGCGGTCAGACCCAGTTCCAGACTCACCTCTCGGACATAGGGCGCCAGCCGTTGCTTCAGCGCCTGCCGGCCGCGCGTCAATCTCGATTTCACTGTCCCCAGGGAGATTTGCAGCACTTCCGCGATCTCTTCATACGACATATCTTCGAGGTCGCGCAGAATCAGCGTCGTCCGGTAGGGTTCAGGCAATTGTCGTAACTCCGCATCCACGCGCTGCTGCACCTCCCGGTGCGCTACATTGTCGAAAGGAGAGTCCGAATGGTCGGTCAACGCGTTCTGCATGGCTTCATCGCCACCGGCAAATCCATCCGACTCCGCGGGCTCAATCGAAGTCTCCTGCGCTTTGTGGCGGAACCACCACCGCTTCCGGTTTGCCGCCTCGTGCAGCGCGATCCGGTAAATCCAGGTCTTCAGGCTGGACTCGCCATGAAAGCTCTTCATCCCGCGGAACACTTTCAGAAAGACATCCTGAGTGACGTCGGCGGCGTCGGCGGGATCGCTCACCATGCGATAGACCAAGCCATAGACCGGACGCTGAAATTCGCCAATCAGCCAGGCGTAGGCCGCTTCCGAGTCGGCCTTCAGGTCAGCGACAATCGCCGCTTCCTCCGCCCGTGCTCCGATCACGCTGGCCAAATCTGCCAAAATCGTCACCCTCGCCGTAATGGCGAACCCCTTGATTATAGGACGTTCCCGCTCGTCCCGAACCGAAAAATTGTCTGCCCCGGGATCCTGGGTCACCGCGGCGTGTTACCGGGGAGGTTACCGGCCGACACTCCTGAATAATACAGACTCCGACTAGGCGTTCCAGGTTCCCGCCCGGAAACGATTTCCCGTCCCGTCTCCCGCTTGCGGAGATTTAAGCGCTGATCTAATCTACAACGACGCGGATGGCTCTCACTGCTGGCACGAAACTCGGTCCTTACGAAATCCAGTCTCTGCTGGGCGCAGGCGGCATGGGAGAGGTTTACCGCTCCCGTGACACGCGCCTGGATCGCACTGTGGCGATCAAAGTTCTGGCTTCTCACCTTTCTGCTTCTCCTGAGCTGAAGCAGCGTATGGAGCGCGAAGGCCGCGCCATTTCTTCGTTGAATCATCCGCATATCTGCCAGCTCTATGACATCGGTTCGCACAACGGCACCGATTACCTGGTGATGGAGTTTCTGGAAGGGGAAACTCTGGCGGAGCGATTGCGCAAAGGCGCGATGCCGCTGGCCGAGGTTCTCAAGATCGGAATCGCGGTGGCAGAAGCCTTGGCCCTCGCACACCGCAGCGGCATTGTGCATCGCGACCTGAAGCCGGGGAACATCATGCTGACCACCGGCGGCGCGAAGCTGATGGACTTCGGTCTGGCGAAACCGCTGGGCACGGCTGCGTCAGGATCAGGGATGGTGGGATCGGGCACAGCGCCACCTTCATTCACCGCGGCGGCCACGCTAAGCGGGCCGACTCCATTGAGCCCGCTGACCGCGGCGGGCAGCATCATTGGGACGATTCAATACATGTCGCCGGAGCAGATCGAGGGCAAGGAAGCGGACGCGCGCAGCGACATCTTCGCATTCGGCGCGGTGCTCTATGAGATGGTGACGGGAAAGCGGCCGTTCTCGGGCAAGAGTCAAATCTCGCTGGCGTCTTCCATTCTCGAATCTGACCCGCCACCGATCAATACTCTCAAACCGCTCACTCCCAGTGCCTTCGAGCACGTTGTGACCACGTGTTTGCAGAAGAATCCGGAAGAACGATATCAGACGGCGCACGACATCAAGATTGAGTTGCAATGGATTGCCACAGAGAAGATCGCCGCGGACAAGCCAGCGTCTCCCGCTGTCGCGGCCCCGCCAGTTGCTGCACGCAGCCGCGAGCGGTTGGGCTGGGCGGCGGGTGTCGTAGCCGCGATTCTTCTGGGAGCGGCGGCCGGAGTTCTTTTCTACCACTCGGCGCAGACTGGGCCCGCAATCCGCGCCGCCATCAATCCTCCGGCGAACGCCACTCTGGCCCTGGTTGGCGACTTCGCCGGACCGCCCGTCTTATCACCCGACGGCGCCTCGATTGCCTTCGTCGCTACCGGTGCGGACGGCAAGAACATGATCTGGGTGCGTCCCTTGAATGCGCCGGAAGCACACATGCTTGCCAATACCGAAGCAGCGACCTTTCCCTTCTGGTCGCCCGATAGCCGGTTTGTAGGTTTCTTCGCCGGGGGCAAGTTGAAGACCATCGACCTGAACGGCGGCTCACCGCTGATCGTATGCGATGCCCCTTTTGGCAGGGGCGGCGCCTGGCGCCCCGACGGAATGATCCTGTTCGCTCCCGAGGCACAATCGCCCCTTGTGCGGGTCAACGCCAGCGGAGGAACTCCGGTCCCCGTCACCAAGCTCGAGACGGCGCAGACTTCGCATCGCTGGCCGTTTTTCCTCCCCGACGGGAAGCATTTTCTCTACCTGTTCGTCGACGCCAGCAATAGCGGAACCGATGCCGTGTATTACGCGTCGGTCGATGGCCGCGAAAAAAGCAAGCTGGTTGCGTCCCAATCGAACGCCATCTACGCCGATGGCTTTCTCCTGTTCATGCGTGGCGGCCAATTGATGGCGCAACCGTTCGACCCCGCCAAAGGAATCTTGAGCGGAGAGATACAGAACCTCGCCAGCGGAGTGATGGAAGACGCCAGCACCTGGCACATGGACGCCTCCGTCGCCAGCAACGGGCTGATGGTCTTCAGCAATGGCGGGACGGGCGATCAACAGATGGTTTGGATGGACCGCGGCGGAAAACAGATCGCGACCGTGGCCAAGAAAGTTTCCAATCTGGTACGTTTCAAGCTGTCACCTCAAGCTGACCGCATTGCTTTCGAAATTGACAACGGCACCGGTGCACACGACATCTGGGTGTACGATGTAGCCCGCGGGGTGCAAACCAAGCTTACGTTTGGCCCGGTTGAGAACGACGCTCCCATCTGGTCGCCCGACGGCAAGTGGATCGTCTACACGGCGTTCGATAGCAATCTGAATCTCCACGCAAAGCTCTACCGCAAACCCTCCGATGGAAGTGGCGCGCCAGAACTCCTGCTCAGCGATGACCAGGTAGCCAACGCTACCGATTGGTCGCGCGACGGCAAGTACCTTCTCTATGCGCGCGGTCCTTCGGGAAACTACTGGGAGATTTGGGCCTTGCCGCTGGAGGGTGAGCGCAAGCCTTGGCTGGTGGTGCCACGTAGCGCCCCGGGCTCCTACGCCTACGAAGGACATCTCTCCCCGGACGGCCGCTGGCTCGCCTACGCGTCGGCGGAATCGGGCAACCCTGAAGTGTACGTGACGGCCTTCCGCGGCGGCCAGGGCAAATGGCAGGTTTCCACCAACGGTGGACATCGACCGCAGTGGAGCCGCGACGGCAAGGAACTCTACTACTTCAACCAGACCACCCGGTTCGGTTCTTGCCGTGCCGGTCAAGAGAAGTCAACGGAGGATTGCAGTTTGGCGCCACTCAGTCGCTCGCGTCAGCCTCGATGAGCAACAGCACGGGCATCTACGACGTCACGCCGACGGCAAGAAAATCCTGCTGAATGTGGTTTCGCAGCAGGTTAGCCAGTCTGTCACCGTAATCACGAACTTTACGGCG
The DNA here is from genome assembly GCA_963703635.1 of uncultured Acidobacteriaceae bacterium. Taxonomy (GTDB): domain Bacteria; phylum Acidobacteriota; class Terriglobia; order Terriglobales; family Acidobacteriaceae; genus Sulfotelmatobacter. The sequence goes on along the minus strand of CAVPEZ010000023.1, from coordinate 175,566 downwards.
GGGTTGAAGAAGTAGGCGAGGCCAACATTTGGATACCCGTCGCATGCAGTCTTAGTAGCTCGTCGGCGCTATAATTGCCGGACTCGCAATGGCTCTCACCTCTGGCACGAAACTCGGTCCGTACGAAATCCAGTCTCTGCTGGGCGCAGGCGGCATGGGAGAGGTTTACCGCTCGCGTGATACCCGCCTGGATCGCACCGTAGCGATCAAAGTCTTGGCTTCTCACCTTTCTTCTTCTCCTGAACTGAAACAACGCATGGAGCGCGAAGGCCGGGCGATTTCTTCGTTGAACCATCCCCACATCTGCCAGCTCTACGACATCGGATCGCAGAACGGCACCGATTACCTGGTGATGGAGTTTCTGGAAGGGGAGACTCTGGCGGAGAGATTGCGCAAAGGAGCGATGCCGCTAAACGAAGTCTACAAAATCGGCATTGCCGTGGCCGAAGCGCTGGCGGTCGCGCATCGCAACGGCATCGTGCACCGCGACCTGAAGCCGGGGAACATCATGCTCACGGCAGGGGGAGCGAAGCTGATGGATTTCGGCCTGGCGAAGCCCCTGGGCTTGCAGGCCGCAGCTTCGGGGTCGGGAACAGCGCCGCCTTCGTTCACCGCGGCGGCTACGCTGAGTGGGCCGACGCCGTTAAGCCCGCTGACTACGGCAGGCAGCATTATCGGGACCATTCAGTACATGTCTCCGGAGCAGATCGAGGGAAAAGAAGCGGACGCGCGCTCCGACATTTTTGCATTCGGCGCAGTGCTTTACGAGATGGTGGCGGGAAAGCGGCCGTTTTCGGGGAAGAGTCAGATCTCGCTGGCGTCGTCGATTCTGGAAAACGACCCCGAGCCGGTCAGCAGCATCAAGCCGCAAACACCCGCTGCATTCGACCATGTGGTGAAGACCTGCCTGCAGAAGAATCCCGAAGACCGTTATCTCGCCGCGCACGACATCAAGCTCGAACTGCAGTTTATCGCCGGCGATAAGTCTTCGCCGCCTGCACCCGAAGCGGCTCCAGCACTCCCTCCGGTTTCGCACACGCACGAGCGTATTGCATGGGTGGCAGGTCTCGCGCTCGCCATCGTGCTTGGAGCGCTGGCCGGAATTTTCCTGCGGACCCAGACCGCGCTTGCTCCGAGCACGCGGACAGTCATTGATCCGCCGGAAAAAGCTTCCTTCAACCTGACCGGCGATTCCGGCGGGCCGCCCATTCTTTCGCCGGATGGCACCACCGTAGCATTTGCCGCCACTGGCGCTGACGGCAAAATTGCGCTGTGGGTGCGCCCCATGAACTCGCAGGGAGCCCGCGAATTGCCCGCCACCGATTATGCGATCTTTCCTTTCTGGTCGTTCGACAGCCGGTCGCTCGGATTTTTCTCCGAAGGAAAATTGAAGACCGTCGATATCGAAGGCGGCTCCACGCAGGTGGTTGCCGATGCTCCCTTCGGCCGCGGTGGCGCATGGAGCGGCGACGGAACAATTGTGTACTCCCCCAATACGCAGGAGGCTCTGATGCGCGTCAGCGCCAACGGCGGCACCCCGACCCCGATGACGAAGCTCGATGCATCGCAGCACACATCGCATCGCTGGCCGATTTTTTTGCCCGACGGCAAGCATTTCCTCTATCTCGCCATCCACCATGATCCCGGCAAACAGGCGAACGACGCGCTCTACTACGCCTCCCTTGACGGCAAAGAAAATCGCGCTCTGTTCCGCTGTCCAACCAATGCAGTTTACGCGGATGGTTATCTGCTGTTTGCACGCGGCGACCAGTTGATGGCTCAAGCCTTCGATCCTGCCAAAGGAACCGTCAGGGGCGAACCGCAGAGTGTGGCCAAAGGAATCGTGCACGACGCGACCACCTGGCACGTGGACGCCTCTGCCGCCGGCAGCTTGCTCATTTACGCCAGCGGAGGAACCGGAGACTGGCAACTGCTCTGGATGGATCGCGCCACCAAGCAAATCAGCGTCTTCGCCAGCAAGGTTACAAACCTGCAATACGCGCGCATTTCACCCCAGGGCGACCGCATTGCTCTCGACATCGACAACGGCCAGCTCGATATCTGGGTGCTCGACGTGGTGCGTGGCATTCGCACCCGCCTCACCTTTGGTCCGCTCTCGAACGAGTACCCCGTGTGGTCTCCCGATGGCAAATGGATTGTCTATGCCGCCGATCGCAACGGTCACTCGAATCTGATCCGCAAGCCATCCGACGGTGGCGGCGCGGAAGAAATCCTGCTCACCGATACGCAACTCCTCACCCCCAATGACTGGTCGCGCGATGGCAAGTACATCATCTATTCCCGCGGAGCGCGAGGTAGCGAAGAGATTTGGGCTTTGGCGCTCGAGGGTGATCGCAAACCTTTCCTGCTTGTGCCCCGTCCAGCCAACTCTTTTGCGGTTTGGGGAATGCTTTCCGCGGATGGACGTTGGCTCTCGTATACCTCGGCGGAATCCGGCACTCCGGAGGTTTATGTGGTACCTTTCCGCGGCGGGCAGGCGAAATGGCAGGTCTCCTCCAACAGCGGAATCTTTAACTCTTGGAGCCACAACGGAAAAGAGCTGTACTACCTGGACACCTCGTACAGTCTTTTCGCTGTTCCAGTGAGGGATGCGGGCGGGGCCCCGCAATTCGGCGCGGCGCAACAGATCCTCGCCAACTGGTCCACGCCGCAAATCTTCTATGACGTAACCCCCGACGGCAAGAAGATCCTGCTCGACCGCATTTTGCAGCAGGTGAGCCAGTCGGTTACCGTGGTGACGAATTTCGCGGCGGAGTTGAAGAAGCCAGCGAAATAGGAGTGGGGCCTAGCGGGATAGCGAGAGGCGCGAGCTAGGGATCGTTTACGTTGCTGCGTTGCTGCGTTGCTCTATGCGGTCGCGGTTCGTGCGGCATCGGTGAGCTTCCTGAGAATCTCCTCGACCGCCGTTAATAGTTTCTCCGATCCCTTGTCCAACTCGAGTGCGGACTTCTCCAGGAAGCCGCAGGCTCCATCTTCCTGCAAGCGGGCGGCGTTTTTCTGTGACATGCCCGTGATAACCACGACCGGGATTGCCCTGGTCAATGCGTCTTCTTTCAACGCCTTGAGCACATCCAGGCCGCTCATCTTGGGCAGCAACATATCGAGCAGGATGAGGTCCGGCAGTTTCTCGCGCGCTACGCGCAGCGCTTCCTCACCATCGGTCGCACTGCTCATCTCATAGCCCGCCCGCGCCAGCGCTCGCTCCGTCGCCAGTCGCAGAAACTTGCTGTCCTCCACCAGCAGAATCTTAGTCATTAGTTTTGCAGTCTTCGTGTTGCAGTCTTCCTCGCCTGTTTTCGGGATGCTGGTCGTGGACCCTCATCTATCCATCGGCAAATTTAGAATTCAGAACAGATGGGGAACCCGCCCTCCCGTGGTCTAAGAATCTTCTGAGAAAAAGCGCGCTATTAGTTGAATCTAATTCAGGAAGAGTCGACGAGGCCCAGGGCGAGCCCGCGTTACTTTAAATTGCTCAAGACATTCTGCACGGCCGCCACCAGGGAACTCGGCCCGTTCCCCAGCATGAGGTCCGACTTCTCGAAGAAGCCGGCGGCTCCATCCTTCTCCAGTGCCTTCGCGTTCTTCGGCGAGAGACTGGTCAGGACCATCACCGCAATCCCCGCGGTCGCTGGATCCTGTTTCAAAGCCTTAAGCACATCCGGACCGCTGACCTTGGGCAGCATCATGTCAAGCAACATCAGGGCGGGCAAATGCTCGCGTGCCAACCGCAAGGCTTCTTCCCCGTCGCCGGCGCACACCACCTCGTAGCCCGCTTTGGTCAGCGCCCGCTCCGTCGACAATCGGAGGAATTTGCTGTCCTCCACCAACAGGACTTTCATGGCAGACGAGTCCCCTTGCGAACAACCGCATGGCTGTTCCAACTATGCGCTACTGGTATCGAGCATGTCGAGGCCGGAAGCACTGCTCGTGTTGGCGTTTGATGGTCACCAGCGCTGGTGCGTCCCTCTCGCTGGCTGCTATAGTCTTAGGTTCCGCAAGCGCTGTGGGGTTCGGTTTTATCGACAGTGTGCTTCGACAGTGTGCTTCGACACTATGCTTCGAGACTGTGCTTCGACACTGTGCTTCGACACTGTGCTTCGACACTATGCTTCGACACTATGCTTCGATACCATGGGGGCTCATAAAATGAAACTCTCAAGCATCTTGAGAGTGGTCGGTCTTTTCCTCTTTGCGCTTTTCATCTCGCTTCCAAGCTGGTCGGCGACGCCGCCGACCGTAACCATCTTCGTGGACGCCTCTTCGGCTCCCCGCAAAATCTTCCACGCCAGGCTGAAGATTCCCGCCAGCGCGGGCGACCTTACGCTCTATTACCCGAAGTGGATTCCCGGCGAACATGCGCCCGACGGCCCGGTTATCGATTTAGCCGGCTTGAAGTTCAGCGCCGGCAGCAAAACATTGAAGTGGCGGCGCGACCTGCTCGATGGGTTCACACTGCACGTTGAAGTTCCAGCCGGCGAGACTGAGGTAAACGCCGAGCTGGATTTCCTTTCTCCCGCGACCTTCGAAGGCGGCTTCTCCGCAGGTTCCTCAGCGACCGACAAATTGGCAGTCATCAGTTGGAATCAGGTCCTGCTCTATCCCAAGGGTTGGAAGACCGACGATCTCACCTATGTCGCCACCTTGAAACTTCCCGGCAACTGGAAGTTCGGAACGCCCTTGCCCATCGCGTCGACCACCGGCGACCAACTCAATGGTGAGACGCAGATTACGTTTCAGCCCGCGTCCCTGACTACGCTGGTCGATTCGCCGGTAATAACGGGCGAATTTCTCAAGGTCGTCAAACTGGCCGACGATCCTCTCACCGAGATGGACATAGCCGCCGACAGCGCCGCCGCCCTGGCGCCTCCGCAGGAGGTCTGGGACCACTACAAGAATCTGGTCGAACAGGCCAACAAACTTTTCGGAGCGCATCACTATCGCGATTACCACTTCCTGTTTACCTTGAGCGATCATGTGGCACACTTCGGACTGGAGCACCACGAGTCCGACGATAGCCGCGTCGGCGAGCGTGCGCTGGTAGATGACAGCGATCGCAAAGCCGCAGCCGGTCTGCTGCCTCACGAGTACGTGCATTCGTGGAATGGAAAATACCGCCGCCCGGCCGGTCTGGCCACTCCCGATTATCAGCAGCCCATGCAGGACGACTTGCTGTGGGTTTATGAAGGCCTGACGCAGTACCTCGGCGAAGTACTGACCGCCCGCAGTAGTTTGCTGACGCCAGAGCAGGTGCGGGACAATCTGGCGTTAACTGCCGCCGCCCTCGACCATACTCCCGGCCGCGCGTGGCGCAATCTGCAGGACACTGCCGATGCCGCGGCGCAGCTTTATTTCACGCCGCGCGCCTGGCAATCCTGGCGGCGTAGCGTCGACTTCTATGATGAGGATCTGCTGAACTGGTTGTGGGCGGACGTCATCATCCGCCAGCAGAGCAAGGGCAAGAAGACGCTGGACGATTTTTGCAAACTCTTCCACGGCGCTCCCAGCACGGGCCCCATTGTCAAGACCTACACGTTCGACGATGTCGTTAACGCTCTGAACCAGGTCGCGCCCTACGACTGGCGCGGCTTCTGGACCGAGCGTCTGACCAATCACGGGCCCGGCGCGCCGCTCGGCGGCATTGAAGGCAGCGGATGGAAAGTCGTGTACACCGAAACGCCATCCGAAATGGACCGCGGCGGCGAGAGCAACTCGCGTTTCATCAATGCGGCCTATTCGATCGGGATCGAACTCCGCGAAGATGGCACCATATCCGACACCATTGAAGGAATGCCGGCGGCTTTGGCTGGAATTGGCCCGGGCATGAAGCTGGTCGCGGTGAACGGCCGCCAATACTCGCCAGAAATTTTGCGTGACGCAATCAAAGCCGGCAAGAACAACGCCGATCCGCTCCAACTCCTGGTCGTGAACACCGACTATTACAAGACCTACAGGCTCGATTACCACGGCGGCGAGCGCTACGCTCACCTGGTGCGCGATGAATCCAAGCCCGACTTGCTGTCTGAGATCTTCAAAGCAAAGTAGAGTTTTCGATTCAAGGAGAGCGAAGACGGTGGATTTCGACTGGCCCGACGCACTTCAGTGTCCTCCGCGGAAGTTCTCAGCGCACTCCGCGATTAAGGTTTTTGCCGAACCCGTTAAACGCGGAGGACGCGGAGAAATGCCGCGGAGGTCGCTGACAATCGCAGCGCTCGCATGGTCTTCTCTTCTTATGTGCGCAACGTTGCCCACTTGTGCCCAGACTTCCATCCTGGGCTTCACTCCTTCTTCCGCCGCTCACGAAACTGAGATAGAGAACAAATTCAAAACCATTCCATCCCCCGACGAAGAGCGCCGCCAGCATCACCTCTTCACCGCCGAGCCGCACGTCGCCGGCTCCGCGCGCAACAACGAACTGGCCCGCTACATCGCCGACCAGTGGCGGACCGAAGGTCTCGAGGATGTCGTCATTCGCCGCTACGACGTCTACGGCAGCAACCCAAAGTCCACTTCGCTGGAAATGGTTGCGCCCATTCATTACCGCGCCCTGCTGCGCGAGCTACCTATCCCCGGCGATCCCAGCTTGAAAAACAAGAGCATCAGTTCGGCGTGGAGCGGCATGTCCGCCTCCGGTGAAGTAACAGCTCCGCTGGTCTACGCGCACAGCGGCAATCCTGAGGACTACGAACTTCTTCGCCAGCAGGGCATCGACGTCAAGGGCAAGGTCGTGCTGGTGCGTTACTCGAATCCCTACAGCTACCGCGGATTCAAAGCGCTTACCGCCGAACGCGAAGGCGCGGCCGCCATTCTCATCTACAGCGATCCCGCCGAGGACGGATACAAGAAGGGCAAGGTCGATCCCAATGGCCCCTGGGGTCCGGAGTATCACATTCAGCGCGGCGCCATCACCTACGATTTCATGGTGCCCGGCGATCCGCTCACTCCTGGATGGGCCTCAGTTCCCGGCGCAAAACGTATTCCCGTCGAGGAAGCAGTTTCGATTCCAAAGATCATGGCGCTGCCGCTCTCCTGGCATGACGCCAAACCCCTGCTCGCCAACATGGATGGCCCCGTCGCGCCCGACGACTGGCAGGGCGGCTTGCCCATCAAGTATCACCTGGGCGGCAAACGCGTGCGCGTGCACGTGAAGATTGAAATGGATAACTCCATCCAGCCCTACTATGTGGTCGAAGGCCGAATCCGCGGCGCGCAGTTGCCCGACGAATGGATCGTGCTCGGCAATCACCGCGATGCCTGGGTGTTCGGCGGCGTCGACCCCAGCAGCGGCACCGCGTCGATGATGGAGTTGACCCGCGCTCTAGGAAAGTTGGCCAAGGAGGGAATGCGTCCGCGCCGCACCATCGTCGTCTGCAGTTGGGACGGAGAAGAAGTAGGCCTGACCGGTTCCACCGAGTGGGGCGAGCAGTTCGCCGACGAACTCCGCAAGAAAGCGGTCGCCTACATCAACGTCGATGAGGCCACCTCCGGCTCCAACTTCCACGGCCAGGCGGTGGCGTCGCTCGCGCCCATGCTGGTCGAGACCAGCCGCGCACTGCGGGATCCTTCCGGCAAGACTCTGTATGAAGCGTGGAAGCAATCATCGACACGCGAGCGGCGCGAGGCCAAACAATCGGAAGAAGTCACCGATCAGAACGTCACTGATTCAAACCTGGCCGACACTCGCATCGGCAGCGGCTCCGACCACACGGTGTTTCTAAACTTCGTGGGCATGCCGGTTCTAGGCTTGGGCTTCGAAGGTTCTTACGGCGTCTATCATTCCGCCTACGACGACTTTTTCTGGATGAACCACTTCGGCGATCCCGGCTACCGCTATCACACCCTAATGTCGCAATTGTGGGGAGTGCTCGCGTTACGCCTGGCTAACGCTGACCTGCTGCCCTTCGACTTCGCCAGCTATGCGGCCAACATTCGCCAGTTCGTGAATGAATTAGAGAAAGGCATGGCGTCGAGAAATGACAAGAGCCAACTTGATCTCAAACCGGTGCTCGACGCGATCGACGACTTCGAAGCCGCCGGCAAACAGTTGAATGAATCCGCAACTCGTGCGCTAGCCTCTGGCAGAATCGATTCGAGACTCGCCACAACAATCAATCACGGCACCATGCAAGTCGAACGCAACTGGCTCAACCCTGACGGTATCCCCGGCCGTCCGTGGTTCAAACATATTCTCTACGGCGCGCGGTTCACCTACGCCCACCTGGAGTTGCCGGGCTTAACCGAAGCAGTCGAGAAACAGGATTGGACTACCGCGAAACAACAAGCAGAAATCCTGCGCCAGGCCTTGGTCAACAACACCAAACTCGTCGACGAACTCAACTCCACCCTCATTGGCGCGACCGCCGGCACAGCAAAGTAAAGTCGGGAGTCACTCCATCTCCGCTCGCCAGATCGGCTCGCCGCCGAGCGAGTGATAAAAGCCCCAGCCAGCCAGCGCCACCACGCTGAGAAGCGCGTCTATCGACGTGGGCATATACCACGTCGAGAGGTCGGCGGAGAAAGGCACGTTGGCCATCAGGTTGATCGTGAACACCGCGCAAACCAGAGGGACAAACCCGAAGCGCAGGACGATCACTACAGCGATGGCATAGACCAGAATCTGCGCCGGGATCTCGACCGCCATGAAAGTGCTGCTCAGCCCGCGCGGCAGCGCAATGATCGCGACCAGCGCAATGCCCGCAATCCACTCCTTGCGCAGCAGAACTTTCAACCCAAACAGCAGAAAGAAAAAAGCCAGCGTGGTTTGGATTGATTGCGGCCATTGATACAGCCATGCGCCCAGCGCTGCGCGCCCGCCCATCAACGCGTTCGTCGAGCCGAGCGTTGGCGCAGCTCCCATGCGCATCATTGGGATGTAGCGAATCTGGAAGATAAGAATCCAGATGACTCCCAGAGCCACGCCGAAAAGAATGTCGCGGCCGACTACCGGATCGCGCGCTTGCCCCGACAGCAGCCGGCTCCAGGAGATAATGGTCTTCGGCCAGTGGCGCCTCACCCACGGTTCCACCGCCAGATACATCGTCCAAGTCACGCCCGAAGTGAACAGCGCAGTGCTGACTGCGATGATAAAAAGTCCGAGTGCATCGCCGAGGGCGGCGAAATGGCAGCGGCACAACCATAAGCCCATTGAGAGCAGAAACATCACCGTGGCCAGGCGTAGCGCTCCGGACCGGTCGCCTCGCCCCTGGCGGTAGTTCCTGCGCGCAAGCAAGACAGAGCCCGCCAGCAGCGTACACAGCACGAACAGACCAATAATTTTTCCCGCCCGCTCTCCAATGGATTTTTTCTCTGTGCTTTTCATCCGCTCAGGTTTCGTCCAGTCACCGATGAGCGAGAAGAAGACAGGTTTGCCCTGGAATGCCGCCGCTTCGACGCGCAGCGGACGCGCCGTCCCCGGCCAGGTTCCGGTCCATGCCATGCGTGTGTCGGCGGCAGCCAGCGCTGTCCATGTGGGCTGCGCCAGCTGTAATTTTGTTGGATCCAGACCAGCCGCAGTGAAAAGAATATTCCAGTCGAACGGCGCAGCCAGTGAGCCATTGGCTTCTTTCTTCTCTTCTTCTTTTTGCGGAGGCTGTTTTTGCGGCGGGAGCGCCAGAAAATACGTCAATCGCCCCTGAGGATCGAGCGCCAGATTGATCATGCCGGAGAGCACGGTGGGCGGATCGCTCTTGGTGACGATCCCCGGCGTCAACGAATTGTCGCGGAAATCGCTCGCCTCCAAAGCATCGGGACTTTGCCGGTACCAGTATTGCAGCAGCGAGGGCCGCGCAGCGAGCACCTCATCCCAATGTGGCGGCTTGTCATTTTTCTCCACATAGTCCTGGAAATCGCCGTCGTAATCGAGGCCATAAGCGCTGTCAGTGGGACGGCCCGCGTACCCGAGGCGCGCGATAATTTCGTGGGACTTCTGGGTCAAAACATCCGGAGTCTGCTCCAGCCCCATCTTCTCCAGGGCGCTGTAGTGAATGGAGAGATAAGTGACCATCGCCAGACCCAGCAGCACTCCGGCCAGACAAATCACCGCGCTTCGAGGACGCAGCCCGGCCGATTCGCCCGATGCAGCCACCAGTTGCGGAGAAGGTGTTTCGCCCGCCGCCAGCGCCGCCGCCAGCGGATCTCCGCCGGGCAGAGCGGCGGCCACGCTGAAAACGTTTGCGGGGCGAGCCGAGGGTTCTTTCTCCAGGCAGCGAAGGATGACACGCTCGACCACCGGGTTGAGATCTTTGACCACCGACGAAGGCCGGCTGGGAGTTCTGTCGCCACCGCCGACTGGGTTCGCCGCGAAGGCGCGCTTGCCGGTAAACACTTCGTACAGCACCAGCCCCAGTGAATAAATGTCACTGCGGGTGCTGACTTCTTTTCCGGCCAATTGCTCAGGCGCCATGTAGGCCGGAGTTCCGCTGCGCACCTCGGCGCCGTGAATCTGATCGGCGACTCCGGCCAAACCGAAATCGGTAACCACTACCTGCCCGCGTCCATCGAGCATGATGTTCGCCGGTTTCAGGTCGCGGTGTAGAACTCCCTTGGCGTGAGCGGCGGCCAGTCCAGCGCAGAGCTGGCGTGCGATGTCGAGCGCCTTGTCTTCGGGCAGTCGGCCGATGCGCCGCAGCAGCGAAGCCAGGTCTTCGCCATCGACATACTCCATGGTGAAAAAGGTGTGGCCCTCGACGTCTCCTACGTCGTACACGCGGCAAACGTTGGGATGGGAAACACGCCGCGCAATCCGTACTTCATTCTTGAAGCGCTCCAGCAGCGCTTGATCGCGCGCGGCTTCGTCGGGCAGAAACTTCAGAGCGACCGGTTGGCCGAGCGTGAGGTCGTCGGCGCGGTACACCTCACCCATGCCACCCCTGCCCAGCAGAGCAATGATCCGGTAACGGCCAGCGATCAGGCGGCCGGGAAGAAAGCGGCCTTCACTTTGGTATTCGGCGGCACTGCTCGGACGGGACGATGATTTGGAAGCGGGCCGCGGCGGCAGGGGCGAAGTTGCCGTGGCGAAGTCGAGCGTGGCAACGTCGTCCGTATTGCTGGGAGCGCCGCAGGCGGAGCAGAAGCGTCCGGTTGCCGGAACGTCAGTACCGCAGGATGAGCATGAGGGCATGATTTTTCCCGATACAGTCTAACGCTTCGGAGCGCGAACGTGTTCTGCCGAGGATTGTTTGCACAGAAAGTCAAAGGCCCCACTTCTCGCAAAGAACGCGAGAAATGGGGCACGCGAAAATGGGGCACCCAGGTTTCGTAACTTGCCGGACGCGGGCCGTGCCACTTGCTTTACGACTGCTTCTCCATCGTAAAAGGTCATTGTCGTGTCGTGCTCCTTATCTTTGTACTCCGAATTGATCGTTTTGCCGTCGGCTGAAACCGTCATACGGTAGATGCCAACCACTTTCCCGTCGCGCTTGTCGGTCTCCTCAATCGTGTTCTTTCCGATCCGCTTCAATGAAACCATAGTGTGGCCGGGGTCTCCGTTGATCGGATAGTCTTTGCCGTCGAACTTCGCGTCGTAACTATTGCCGTTCAGGTCCGACATTTTCAGTCCGTCGGCTGTGCCTTGATATTTGACGGTAAGCCCGTTGCTGGACATGCTGTCGAACTTCTCCGCGCGCCACGATCCAGATATCGCATGCGAGCCCTTCGGCCCCGCGCTCACCCGCGCGGACGTAACCTCCCCAGTTACCGCCTGGGTTCCGGTATTATCCGTGAACTTGTCGTTCAGAGTCTTTCCGTCAGCCGAGACAGTTGCTTTGTCGGTATACATTACCTTTCCGTCTTTCTTTTCGATGATTTCAACCGAACTGGCATCCACGATGTGAACGGCAATACTGTCGTAGTAGGGATGCCCGGTAACCTTCTGATCGGTTCCGTCGGCCCTCACCTCGACCTTCGGGACGCAGGTCAGGCATTCATACTTGTTGTTGCTCACTGTGTATTGGTCGGGTTTAGTGGGAAGCTTGGCCGTGTCCAGCTTCATCATCCAGGTTCCATCGAACGGGCTTTGGGCAAACAGCGTCGCGGATGCGAGCAGCACCAGCGCCAGCAGCATCTTTTTCATGGAACACCTCTTCAAGTGAGATTTGGCAGCTCAGCAGAAAAAGGTTCGGCGACGATCCCATCGGACGGTTAGTGCTGGGCTGTCGATTGGGTCGGAGAATTGTAGCGCAGCCGCAGCCGACTTGTTTGCTGCAGGCATGCCTGCCAGAAGTTTGCAAAAAATTGCACACTCGACGAGGTCGCCCCGCTCCTAACCGCAAAATTCAACAAATTCCTTGTGTGCGGAACGGAAGAAGGGTGGTACTATTCCCGAGCGAGAAAGTCCGAACGGAATTCCCGTTACTCCCCTGCGAACCTAAAACGGAAATCCGGCTAATCCCAAAGGAGAAAACGTGATTAGAAAATTTGTGTTCTTGCTCGCGATTGTCGCCGTCGTGTCCGGCGCGACAATCGTTTCCCAGGCCCAGCCACAATCCCTATTGACTCGTCATCAACGTCAGGAAACCCCCAACGGGCGGACGCCTTTGGTTGGACACCTGCCGAGTCAAACTATGCATCTTCAGATCGTTCTACAACACCGCAACCAGGCGGGGTTGGATCAATTCCTCAGGGAACAACAAGACCCCAACAGCCCCAATTACCGCAAGGTTCTCACGGTGGAACAGTTCACCGAACTGTACGGTCCGAGCCGCGAGGATTATGAAGCGGTAAAGAGTTTCGCAAGAGCGCACGGCCTCACGATAGTTTCCGGTTCACGCAATCGCATGCTGGTGCAGGTGCGCGGCTCGTCGGAAAACGTTGAGAAGGCACTGCACGTCTCCATGAACGTTTATCAGCACGACACCGAGAGTCGGACCTTCTTCGCACCGGATCGGGAACCCACGCCTGACCTGGCTTTCCAGCTTTGGCATGTTGGCGGTTTGGACAATTATGCGACTCCGAAACCGATGTTCACCAAGGCCGATGCAACTACCCGGCCACCCGGCGTCATCTCGAACGCTACGACTGGATCCTGCCCTGGACAATCTTTCTGCGGCAGCGATATGCGCGCGGCGTACTACACGGCGGCAGGTGGAACCCTTACCGGCACCGGCCAATCACTCGGCTTGTTTGAGTTCATTGGCACCGATTTAACTGACCTGACCACGTACTTCACGAACGCAGGCCAAACCGATAACGTACCGGTCACGCTCAAGTCCGTCGACACCCAGAGCACACTTTGCAAAGAACCCAGCTGCGACGATACTGAACAGACTCTCGACATGACGCAGGCCATCGGTATGGCGCCGGGAATGTCCAGCCTTGTCATGTGGATCGGAACCGGCGGCTTGTCGGGCCAAACCCTCGACGACCCCGGCATCCTCAACGGCATGGCCACCGCCAGCCCGCTGAACGCTCAGTTGAGCTGCTCGTGGGAATGGAAACCAACCGACAACACTACTGACGACCCGTTCTTCCAGGAGTTCGCGGCGCAGGGTCAAAACTTTTTCGTTGCCGCTGGCGACGCTGGTAACTGGGCCCAAGCCTCCTTTGTGTGGCCGTCCGATGATGTGTACATCACGTCAGTCGGCGGCACGGACTTAACCACAACCGGCGCTGGCGGTGCCTGGAGCACGGAAACCGGCTGGGTGGACGGCGGCGGCGGCATTTCACCGAACAAGTTCCTCATTCCTTCCTGGCAGGTGACTGCGGCGGCAGGCTGCGCCAAGTGCTCCCAAACCGATCGCAACGGCCCCGACGTTTCGGCCAACTCGAATTTCACCTTCTATGTTTGCGCCGACCAAACTAGTTGCACCGAGAACCTGTACGGTGGAACAAGCTTTGCGACGCCCATGTGGGCCGGCTTCATGGCTCTGGTCAATCAACAGTATCTCTTGAATGGAAACACCACCACGCTCGGTTTCATCAACCCGGCACTCTACGCTGCCTATTCGAGTTCGTCGTATGACACGGACTTCCACGACATCCTCACTGGCGGCAACTCCTTCGGAGCAACCGTTGGCTATGATTTGGCCACCGGTATCGGCAGCCCGCAGGAAGCTCTGGTTGCCGCACTCGCCGGAGGCACCACCAGCGGCTTCAGCCTCTCCGCCAACCCCACTGCGGTTTCGGTGGTGCAGGGCAAGTCGGGAACCTCAACCATTACCAGTACGGTGACCGGCGGGTTTAACACGGCGGTTGTATTGTCTGCCAGCGGCCAGCCAACCGGCGTGACCGTAACCTTCAACCCAACCTCGATTACCGGAACCGGAACTTCGACCATGACGATGGCCGTAGCCGGAACTGTTGCGACCGGCGTGTATCCCATCACGGTAAAAGGAACCGCCGGCTCTACTGTAGAAACCACCACGGTTACGCTGACGGTGACCAGTTCCAGTGGCTTCAGCCTCTCCGCCAGCCCCACTTCGGTGTCGGTGAAGCAGGGCAACTCGGGAACTTCAACCATCACCAGCACAACGACCGGAGGCTTTAACACGCCGGTTGTATTGTCTGCCAGCGGCCAGCCCACCGGCGTGACCGTAACCTTCAACCCAACCTCGATTACCGGAACTGGAACTTCCACCATGACGATGGCTGTAGCCTCAACCACAGCCACCGGCACTTACACCATTACGGTGAAAGGAACCGCCGGCTCTACTGTAGAAACCACCACGGTTAAGCTGACGGTGACCAGTTCGGGTGGTGGCAGCTTCACCCTCGCCGTAGCGCCCAAAACGGCTAGCGTTGCTCCGGGTGGCCACACCAACGCCAAGATCACGGCAACTCCTTCTGGTGGCTTCACCGGAACGATTGCTTTGACTGCTTCGGGACAGCCAACCGGCGTGCAGGTAAACTTCAAACCTACTTCCATCACGGGCGGCTCGGGAACTGCGGCCATGCAAATCAACGTCTCTAGAACGGCCAAAGCCGGAACATTCACGATCACCATCAAGGGTACGAGCGGAAGCACGACCGCAACGACCACATTCACTCTCACCATCACATAGTCGGTGCGGTGAACTTAACCAAGGAAGGCCCGGATTAACTGATCCGGGCCTTTCTATTGCAGGGCGGTGGCTGGTGAATGTGGTAGAATGACTCCAGCATAGGGTAGAAGGGTGGAATCATGAGCCTGAACATCAAGAATGAACGAACCCATTGCTTGGTTCGGGAGCTGGCGAAGATTACAGGAGAGAGCATGACTGCGGCCGTGGACAAGGCGGTGCAGGAGCGACTGGAGCGGGTGCGGGGGCGCAAGAAGGGCGGTCTAGCGGAGCGGTTGCTGAAGATCGGGCGGGAGTGCGCTCCTTTATGGAAGGAGCCGTACCGCTCGATGGACCATGGCGATTTGTTATACGACGAGAAGGGTTTGCCCAAGTGATCATCGACACGTCAGTGATTATCGCGATCCTGAAGCATGAACCAGACGCCGCCGCGATCGGGGAAGCATTGGGTCGACCGCAGGTCCGCCGCATGTCGGCGGTAAGCTATGTCGAGGCGGCCGTGGTTGTCGACAGCAACGGAAATCCGGTTCTCAGCCGGCGATTCGATGACTTGTTGCGCGACGTAGAAATCGCCGTCGAACCGGTAACATTGAACCAGGCGCGCATTGCGCGCGAGGCGTATCGTGATTTTGGCAAAGGGCGGCATCGAGCAGGCCTCAATTTTGGCGACTGCTTCGCCTATGCACTAGCAAAGGAGAAGGGCGAGCCGATGCTATTCAAGGGCGATGACTTTTGCTGTACGGATGTTGAATCGAGCGGAGATCTGAGCGGCTAGGGTTCGTCGTTCTAAAGGACACGTCGCCAACTTCTTTAGGGGCTGAAGCCGCGTCCTTATTGGCTCTGGACTGCAGGGCTGAAAGCAGTGCCTTCCCAAACGTCTATGAGATAGCGGCTAGGCTCGGCTACTCCACCGTGACTGACTTGGCTAGGTTCCTCGGCTGATCCACATCGCATCCTCTTCTCACTGCAATGTGATAGGCCAGCAACTGCAGGGGGACAATCTCGAGAATTGGTGAAAGCTCTTCCGGCGCCGCAGGCACATAAAGGACGTGGTCGGCGGCTTCCTTGATTTCTTCGTCGCCTTCAGTAGCCAGCGCAATCACCACGCCGGAGCGAGCCTTGACTTCCTTCAGGTTTGACATCGTCTTCTCGTAGCGGACCATCGAGCCGGGATTGTTGGCGTCCCGGGTGGCGACGATCACTACCGGAAGGTTCTCGTCGATAAGGGCGTTGGGACCGTGCTTCATCTCGCCGGCGGGGTATCCCTCGGCATGAATATAGGAGATTTCTTTGAGCTTGAGCGCGCCTTCGAGAGCGATGGGGTAGTGAATGCCGCGGCCGAGGAAGAGAAAATCCTGCGCGCGCTGGAATCGTTTGGCGAGGTCTTCACATGCTTCGTCGTGGGTCAGAATGTTTTCCAGCTTGCCGGGAATGAGCGTAAGTTCCTGAGCCGCAGTTCGGATTTGCTCGGCGGTCAGGGCGCCGCGCACCTGCGCGAGATAGAGCGCGAAGAGATAAAGAGCGGTGAGTTGGCAGGTGAAAGCCTTGGTCGACGCCACGCCGATCTCGGGTCCGGCGTGAGTGTAAATCGTTCCGGCGGCTTCGCGGGTGATCATGGAGCCGACCACGTTGCAGATGGCCAGCGTGTGCGAGCCTTTGGCCTTGGCCTCGCGCTGGGCGGCGATGGTGTCGGCGGTTTCGCCGGATTGCGAAATCACGAGCGTGATGGTGTCGGGACTGACGATGGGATCGCGATAGCGCCATTCGCTGGCATAATCCACTTCGACCGGAACGCGGGCAAAGCTTTCGATCATGAACTTGCCGGCCTGTCCGGCATGCCAACTGGTGCCGCAGGCCACGATGTTGATCTTTTTCGCAGCGCGGAATTCGGCCGCGCTGACTTGCATTTCGTCGAGGAAGATGTGGCCCGTGTCGAGTGAAATGCGTCCTAACGTGGTGTCGCGGACCGCGCGCGGCTGCTCGTAAATTTCCTTGAGCATGAAATGCTTGAAGCCGCCCTTTTCCGCCATGATCGGATCCCAGGTCACGTGCTGCACCTGGCGCTGGATGGCCTTTCCGTCGAAATCAGTCAGTTGCACCCCCTCGGGGGTAACCACGGCCAAGTCGCCATCGGCTAGAAAGAAAATGTCGCGCGTGTGATAGAGAATGGCCGGCACGTCGGAGGCAACAAAGTATTCGTCGTTGCCCAGGCCAACTACCAGGGGAGGTCCGTTGCGCGCGGCCACAATCTTGTTGGCCTCGTCGACGGAAATGACCGCCATGGCGAACACGCCGCTGAGTTCCTTCACGGTTCGGCGGACCGCCTCTTCGAGCGTGGGCCGGTGGCCGTTGCCAGTTTTGAAAAGATGTTTCTCGATCAGGTGGGCGATTACTTCGGTATCGGTTTCAGTCGAGAAGGTGTGGCCTTCTTCGATCAGCTTTTTCTTCAGGCTGAGATAGTTCTCGACAATGCCGTTGTGCACGACGACGATCTTTCCCGTGCAATCGCGATGAGGATGAGCGTTCTCCTCCGTGGGACGTCCGTGGGTAGCCCAGCGGGTGTGACCAATGCCGTAGGTGCCCTCGAGCGGCTTGAGCCGGATGACCTCCTCCAGGTTGCGCAGCTTGCCTTCCGCGCGGCGTATTTGCAGCTTGTCTCCATTGCCGGCCACGGCAATTCCAGCCGAGTCGTAGCCGCGGTACTCCAGCCGCCTCAACCCCTCAAGGATGATCGGAACCACTTCTTTCTTGCCGACATAACCAACAATGCCACACATGCGGGAACTCCAAAAATTCAGTCTGCGAGGGAGCAGCGAAACTCTTCAATTACCGGGTTGGTGAGCACTTCGCGCGCAATGCGTTCTACTTCGGTTTGCGCTTCTTCACGGCTTAACCCGCCATCCAGCGTAAGTTCAAAGTACTTTCCCTGACGGACGTCTTCCAGACCCTTGTATCCCATTTTCTTGAGCGCACCCTGGATGGTCTTGCCTTGGGGATCGAGGACGCTTTTCTTGAGCGAAACGTAAACGTAGGCCTTCATCAAGATCTCAATTATACGTCAGTGATCTGATGGCCCGGCAGTTTCAGCGCTGGTGCCGAGCGCCTCTATCTTCCGCTGCAAATCGGCGAGAGCTTGTTCGAGCATGGCGCGGTGCCGGGGGGCATGGCTGCGCTGCAGTCTTTGGACTACGCTCTGCACCGAAAGGCAAAGGGCTTCTCTTTTTCGGAGCCGGTCAGCCTCTTCCCGCGTCAGATGCGGGTTTTGGGATGCGGTTCTTCCGGCCGCCTCGTCCTGTTTTGCCTCGACCGACTTGCTCTCCCAACCCCGGGCCATAGACGGATTATAGCGGTTGCTGCGGCCTGTTCTCTCACTGGACGCCAAGGACCCCAGCCGACAAAGGACCTCCGCACCGTCTCCCATCTTGGGAAAAGTTGTTCGGAAAAGCGATCTTGCCAAGAAAAACAATTACTACGGCTGAAATATGTGGTTATAATGCCGTGTCATTCTGGCCAGGTTGTGCGGCGCGCTTTGAGGGGGAGCGGCCGCCAGGAGTAGCAGTTTAGTGTGCCCCTTGAGCGCGCCACGCTTAGAACCAGATGCCCAGCGCTCCCTTACGCTGCTGGAGATGGCGGATGTAGTGTTTCGCCGCCATGACCCAGCGGAAGCCCTCCTCCAGTCGGAACAGTTACTCACCACTTATTTCAACGCGTCCAGGGTGGGGCTTTGCATTTTGGATGCTGACCTCCGCTTTCTCGCGATCAACCACACGCTGGCCGAGATGCATGGTATACCCGCCGTAGCGCACTTGGGGAAGAGCGTCCGCGAGATGCTGGGGGATTTTGCCGAACTGGTCGAACCGCAGTTCAATCGCGTGTTGGAAACCCAGCAGCCGGTGTTGAACGTCGAAATCAGCTCCACGCTTCGCACCAGGACCGAACCCGGCCATTGGATAGCGCATGACATTCCCATCAAAGACACGACCGGCAAGGTGACGCAAATCGGCGTGGTTGTGGTCGAGGTTACGGAACAGAAGAAACTAGAGGAATCGCTTCGTGGCGTTTCCGAGACCTTGCAGGAGGAGAAAAAACGGCAGCAGGTCATGATAGAAGTCAGCCGTGCGCTGGCCGCAAAATCGGATGTGCGCCAGGTCTTTCCCCAGATATCCGCTTGTCTGCGACGGGTTTTGCGGCAAGAGTATGCAGCCCTTACCGTACACGAAGAAAAAAGCGGCCAACTGATCCGGCAGGCGATGGATTTTCCTCTGCGCAAGGGGCCGGCGGCTGCTGCCGAAATCAATCCCGCAAAGGATCCCGGCGGCAAAGCCCTGCTGGAACGCCAGCCTTTCATTTTCACCAAAGACGAGATGCAAGGCTTCCCGGCTGGGACCACGGACCACCTGCTGGCCGAGGGGTTGAAGTCGCTTTGTTGTGTTCCCTTGCTCCGGCCCAAGGGGGCTATGGGTGTGCTGGTGCTCGGCAGCACCCGGGCAGACGCATTTAAGACGGACGACCTGACGCTTCTGAACCAGGTCGCAGCTCAACTCGCGATCGCTCTAGAGAACACGCACACCGCCCGCGAGGTCGAACTGCTCAGGAACCGGTTGGAGCAGGACCAACGCCACCTGCAAGGCGAAGTCCGCACCCAGCTTCATTTTGAGGAGATCATCGGGGAGAGTCCGGCTCTTCAGCAATTGCTGGATCAGGTTGCGATCGTCGCGGCCAGCGAGGCGACGGTTCTGATCCTGGGAGAAACCGGAACCGGCAAAGGGCTTATCGCCCGGTCCATCCATCGCTCCAGCAAGCGTAAGGACCGAAGCTTCGTCACCTTGCATTGCGCCGCAATTCCCACCGGGCTGCTGGAAAGCGAATTGTTTGGACACGAGAAGGGCGCGTTCACCGGGGCAGTCAGTCAGAAGATTGGGCGCCTGGAAATGGCTGACAAGGGCACTCTCTTCCTCGACGAGATCGGCGAAATTCCCCTGGAGTTGCAGCCCAAGCTGCTCCGCGTCTTGCAAGACCATGAGTTCGAAAGGCTGGGAGGGACGCGGACGATCAAAGTCGATCTGCGCCTGATCGCGGCCACCAACAGGGATCTAGCCAAAAGCGTGGCGGAGAAAGAGTTTCGCAGCGACCTTTTTTACCGCTTGAATGTTTTTCCGATTCGCACGCCGTCGCTACGTGAGCGGCGTGAGGACATTCCACTGCTGGTTCGTTATTTCGTTCTGAAATTCGCCCGTGAGATGAATCGCGGCATTGAGAGCATTCCGAGCGAAACCATGAACGCCCTGTTCAACTGGCATTGGCCGGGTAACGTCCGGGAGCTGGAAAACTTCATTGAGCGATCCGTCATTCTCACAGATGGAACGGCCTTGCGAGCGCCCCTGGCCGACCTCCATGCGGAAACCTCCAGCTCTACAGAAGAATCGCTGGAAGGAACGGAACGGGAACTCATCGTGCGCGTGCTGCGAGAGACTGGTGGAATGATCTCCGGACCAACCGGAGCAGCCCGCCGGCTCGGTTTGAAACGCACCACCCTGCAATCGAAGATGCAGCGCCTGGGAATCACGCGCCGAGAACCGGGTCGGGAACCGGAATAGAACCTATCTCTTGATCAAGTCCCTGTTAAGCCCTGATCTAGTGCCGTGGCCTATGCACCTTTACGATTCTGACTGGGTGATCCAATACCACCCAACGCACCGAAGAGTGGAATATGGGCGGTCCGCCTAGTGTCACTGCGGGAAAGTGAAACTGCACGTTGATGAAAGCCTCCTGCTGAAATCCCGTGGGGTCGAATGCCGTGTTCCTCACCAGGTCGATCGCGGAGCGGCTCAAATCCTGATCGGAGTTCTGCAGCGCTTCCGCGTCCAACACACTGCCGTCTTGCGCATCCAGAATCGCGTGAACGATCACTGGCTGGAAGAATCGTGAAGTTGGCGCATTGGAGGGATCGACGCGCATCGGAATGCGGCGGGGCGCCGACAGCGCGAACGATTCGCCCGCGTCCACCATTTCCGGCGTCGGCTTGAGGAGGCTCGAATTCAGGTTGGGCGCGTCTTCCAGGCTCTCCACGCGCACCTGAACCGCGAGGCGTCCGTCTTCAAATATGGAAATTTGCCGCGGAAGAGTGTGGCCGTGAAATTCCGTAGCGCCGCTGTAATCGTAGACCGCATAAATTCCCGGCGCCTCGGACAACATTTGCAGGAGGCCGGTAGCGGGATCAATGCAGACTTCTCTCTCCACCCATGAGCGCGGCGCGGGATCCGGCGGGAGCGCATGGCTGAGCAGCAGGCACGCCAGTGTCATGCCGTCGTGCTCGACATTCGCTGCGCGAATCTCGAACGCTCCCAGGTCGTGCAAGATGGGCCTCAGCAGAAGGTAACGAACCAACTGGATGCGCATGGGAACTGGTTCGGAAGGATTCGTGCCGTAAACGCGACTTCCGTCGCCGATACGCACCACGCGCGAATCCCCCAACTGA
This sequence comes from uncultured Acidobacteriaceae bacterium, assembly GCA_963703635.1. Classification (GTDB taxonomy): domain Bacteria; phylum Acidobacteriota; class Terriglobia; order Terriglobales; family Acidobacteriaceae; genus Sulfotelmatobacter. The sequence goes on along the minus strand of CAVPEZ010000023.1, from coordinate 154,077 downwards.
GCGGTCCAGCGCCAGTGCGACCCTCCGTCGAATAACTCCTCCATCGTTCCTGCGCCTTCAGCCTGCGCCGCTCCATTGGTTTCGAACGAAACTTTGAGCGCGTAGGGCGCGGAGATTCCGTGCAGGTCGTGGTTTTTTCGGGCGCGATCCAGAAGATCGAGGGCGCCGGAGCGATCGGCTGGTTTGGTGAGAATGTGCGGCTGGCGCGTCACCATCTCGTGCGGGTCGGCTGGAGGAGGATTTGTCTGAGCGAAGACTGCGGAAACGCAAAACAGGCAGGATGCAATGAATCCCAAAATCCGAGTGATGGTTGGCATGAGGACCTCCTCAAATCCGCCATTTCCAGCCGAGGATTGCCCACGATTCTAACCAACGTGGCGGTCAGGCGCAATGCCAATTGGGCCGCCGGTAGTGTGCTTGGCCCCTCTTGTTTCCAGCAGGGTTCAAGTGCCGACGCATCTTCCAGTTGCCGAATGGTCGGCAGTCCGGTTGTTTGTCGAACTTTCGGTCACTGCCGAACGAGCTTTTCTTTCTTCTAGTTATACCTTTTCCGCTGCTGAGCCATTCTGGAACAACAAGTGCACGGCATTCCTTGATCGGGAACGAACTGGGCGGCTTTTTCCCGAATGCAGACGGACGAGTTACACCCTATCAACACCGACTCTATCCAGGTCAGGAGCGAACCGTGTTAGTCGCCAGGAGTTGCCAGCCAGAGAACCTAGTGCGTCTGCTTCCGGCGCGCGCCGGAACTTCAGCCCGGCCCGAGGATATCTCCCGACGCGGGGGGCAACGCGGCCGCGCCGACGCATGGGCCGGAATTCCACTTGAGTTCCCGGCTGCGGCAGAACCGCGGCGCGATCAAGTTCCCGGACAGGCCAACGCAGACCTGAACGATCTGCTGTATCTGTTCGCTTGCCAGGTGGAGTGGGAGCAGCGTGCCGACCCCAGTGCGGCATGGGAAGTCATTTCTGCCGCCCGCAGCCCGAATGCCGACACGCGCGCCCACGCCCGTTCCTTGCTCGAACGTTTGCCGAAAGTGGAGTCACAACCTCCGGAAGACATTCCCGTGGACGGGGAAGACCGGGGCAGTTCAACAACGGAGGCAGGTATGAGAGCTCCCTACGGACTCGAAATCATCGAGAGCTGCATGGGTTGCAAAGCGAGCCGTGACGGTTTTTTCTGCCGTTTTTCACCAGCGGTGCTGCGGTCGATGGACGAAGTCAGTCACCACACGGTGATGCCTGCCGGCGCTCTGCTTTTTGTGGAAGGGCAGTCGCCGCGGGGCGTGTTTGTTCTTTGCTCCGGCAAAGTGAAGCTGTACACGACTTCCAAGGAAGGCAAAGTACTCATCCTCAAACAGGCGGAAGCCGGCGAGGTGCTGGGATTGAGCGCGGCTATTTCCGGCACGAACTACGAAGTGACCGCCGAAACCGCGGTGCCATCCCAGTTAGATTTTATCGGCCGCCAGGACGTCATGACACTCCTGCAGAACCACAGTCAGGTGGGGGTGCACTCTGCCCTGTCCCTCAGCCGTGAGTTCCAGGGTGCATATCGCGACATCCATGATTTAGTGCTGTCCCGCTCTTCGTCGGGAAAGCTGGCGAGGCTGTTGTTGTCGTCGTGCGCTCCACCGGCACTTCTGGAGTCGGAGGAACTGCGTCTGCGTTCCGTCATGACCCACGAAGAGATGGCGCAACGAATCGGCTCCTCGCGGGAGACCGTGACGCGGCTGCTCAGTGATCTAAAGAAAAAGAGATTGATCCGGTTGGACGGAGCGAATCTGATAATTCGCAACCGCAGCGGTCTGGAAGCACTGGCGGTATAACCCTCCCCCGCCTTGGAGGGCGGATTCGAAACTGGAGCCGCCCTCCGATTAGTACCGAATACCTAGTCCCTAGTACCGAATCGAATGCCGTGTGCGTGAATGCTTTTCTCCAGGTACTAGGTACTAGGTACTAAGAACTTACAGCCCGAACAGTTCGCGCAGCCGTTTGGTTTGCGCCCGGCTGACTGGAATCTCGCTCTGCTTCTTATCGTCCATGCGCAACTGATACGAACTCTTGAACCAGGGCACAACTTCGCGAATCCGATTGATGTTCACCAAATAAGATCGGTGAGCGCGCCAGAACAATCCAGCATCAAGGCTGGAGAGTAGTTCTTCCAAAGTACGGCAATTCGAATGTCCCTCCATGCCCGAGGGTCCAGCCGTCACCACTGTAATCACGCCGTCCTCGATCGAGGCGTAGCAGATCTCCCTCTGGTCCACCAGAAACATTCTCCCCAGGGCCTTGAGCAGGATTTTCGAGGTTTGCGGTTTTGGCGCCTGCAGCATCCGCACCAGGGTGTCGATTTTTTCCGCCGGCAAGCCCTCCGCGTCTTGCTGCGTGCGGGCCTTCTGCACCGACAGCGCGACGCGCTTCTTGTCGAAAGGCTTGAGCAGATAATCCACCGCGTTGACCTCGAACGCCTTGACCGCATACTGGTCAAAAGCCGTCGCGAAGACGATCTTGGGCAGGGGAATCTTCTTGTCGAGAAGTTTCTTGATGACGCCGAAGCCGTCGAGCCCAGGCATCTGGACGTCGAGAAAGACGAGATCAGGGCTGTGTTCTTTGATGAGGCTGACGGCTTCGAGACCGTTTTTCCCCTGCGCCACCACGTTGACGTCGCCAACGCTCTTGAGCAGGTAGGCGAGTTCATCGCGGGCGAGCTGCTCATCGTCCACGATTACCGCAGAAAGAGGCATTCCGTCTCCTCAAGTCCAGCCTTCAGAGAAGTATACCGCGCTCTGCCGGAGTTCACGCCGCGCATGCCGCGCGAAAATTCAGTGCGGCTGCTTCATCGCGCCGCCCATATCGAACTTGGTGTAGCCCGCAGGAACCTCGAACAGGCTGGCCGGCTGCGAACCCTCCTGAATATTGCGCAGCTCGAATCCTCCTTCATCGGTCTTCACGACAACATGCAGTTTCGTGTCCACCCACACATGCATCTTCTCGCCTTTTTTGGAGACGCCCTCGTACTTGACGGTACTGCGTCCGTTCAGAGTGTCGCTGCCTATCTTTGTGCAGCTGCCCCAGTTTTTGTCAGTGCCGGCTTCTTCTGACATTTTCTTCCATGACGGGCAGGCATCGTTTACATCCTGCACGCGCCAGTAATTCGTAATTATGTATTTGACCGTCGGCGTAGGCACGTCCATATACATGTGCCGGTCCGCCATTACCAGGGTGTGGGTGTGTCGCGCGTCATCAAAGATGACGGCACTCGGGCCCATTGCTGGATTTTCACTGGTTACTTCGAACCGCACTTTGTCCTTGGCTGCGTAGACCTTGCTCAGTTGCCCATGACTGCCTGGTTTTGTATTCACGACGTCCGCAGAAAACTCTTGCGCCAAGCCAGCCTGTGCGATCATCAGCAACACGACCGAACACGAAGCACGCAGCATCCATCGAATCACGACAGCCTCCTTTAGATCGGCGCGGAAGATCACGATGCAACATTAAACGGAAGAGCGAGAAAAGCATAGCAGAAGCGAGGGTTGTCAGGAAGGCTGGATTCGTCGGCGGACGGGGCGAAATATGACTCGGCCGTCACATCACATTCTCCAGCGCTAGCGCCATTCCCAATCCGCCGCTGACGCAGAGCGTAGCCACGCCGCGCCGGGTGTTGCGCTTCAGCATCTCGTGCAGCAACGTGACTGTGATGCGCGTGCCGGTGCAGCCGATGGGATGCCCGATCGCAATCGCTCCGCCGTTCACGTTGAGCCGGTCGCGATTGAAATTCAATTCGCGGTCGCAGGCCAGCACCTGGGCGGCGAAGGCTTCGTTCAGTTCGATCAATCCGAAATCGTGCAGCTTGAGGTTGTGCTTCTCTTCCAAGCTTGCGCAACGCCGGGACCGGCCCAATCCCCATCGTGCGCGGATCGACTCCAGCCGAGGTCACAGCCGAAATTCGCGCCAGCGGCTTCAGATTGTTTTTCTTCACGAAATGTTCACTAGCCACCACCACTGCGGCAGCGCCGTCGGTGATTCCCGAAGAATTGCCCGCCGTGACAGTCCCGGTTTTCGAAAACACCGGAGCCAGCTTGCCCAGCTTTTCCATGCTCGCATCCGGGAATGGATGTTCGTCACGGCTGAAGGTGGTCGTGCCTTTCTTGCCTTCGATGGTCACCGGGACAAGTTCAGCGTCGAATCGTCCAGCGGCAATCGCCCGACCGGCGCGGGTTTGCGACATCAACGCAAATTCATCCTGCTCCTCGCGCGAAATCTTGTAATGCTCGGCCAGCACCTCGGCGGTTTCGCCCATCACCATCTTCGCCATAGGACAAAAAAATCCGTCGCGATACATCCCGTCGACCAGTTCCTGATTGCCCAGCCGGTATCCCCAGCGCGCTTCGCAGATAGTAAGGAACCCGCGACATCGATTCGGTGCCGCCCGCCAGAATGCAACTGGCATCGCCGAGCAGAATCGCCTGATAAGCCAGCGCAATCGACTTCAACCCCGAGGCGCAGGCTTTGTTCACGGTGAAACGCCGGCACTTCCTGCGGCACGCCGCTGCGAATGGAAATCTGCCGCGCCAGATTCGGTCCGCCGCCAGCCTGCCGAGCATTGCCGAAGATAGTTTCTTCCACCTGCTCGGGCTGGATTCCGGCACGCTCCATCGCAGCCTTAGCGGCCACCACGCCTATGTCAGCCGCCGTCAGCGAAGCCAGCGATCCGCCGAACTTTCCGATCGGCGTGCGGACCGCGGAAAGAATGTAGACTGCCTGCAAAGAGTTGCCTCCAAAACATTTGAGTCTAGCAGGGCGGGGAAAGATGCGGAGGCAAGGTTAGACGAACGGGTTCTCAATCAGAATGCCTTCGATCTTTCGACCGTGCTGGAAGTCTTCGCTGTAAATCTTCTCGCACTGACCCTCCAGAGCCGCCGCGACGATCAGCGAGTCATACCAAGATATCCGATGTTTCTCGACGATCCGTAAGGCTTCGAAATAAATGGCAGGCGAGGAGTGAACAGCCAGCAGAGGTCGGAGCACGGTGATAAGGTATTGTTCCGCCTCCGCCACGCTCATGGGTTGCGCGAAGCGCCGAAACGCAACGCTGAGGAACTCCTGTACCACCTGATAGCTGACGATTCCCTCGCCGGTGTCGGCAGCTCGTCGAATAAGTTGCACAGCCTTTTTAGCCTTAGCGGGCGCGGCGGCATCGAAGGTATAGGCGAAGATGTTGGTGTCGAGGAAAAATCTACCGCTCATTCATTTCTTCTCGCGTGTAGGGACCGGAGGAGCGCACGTGCCGGAGACGGCGCATCAGAGCATCCACCGCGGCTCCGCCCCCTGCCTGCGCGGCATACTGCTCCAGCCACTCGCGAAAAGCGGCATTTAGGGTTTTGTGCTGCGCCCGCGCTACCAGTCGCGCCTGCTCGATCAAGGTTTCTTCCGCGCTTAGTGTGATGTTCTTCATACTGGGATAGTGTACACTATTCTAGTGCGATTTTCAAAGGTGATCTTCGGGCTTGCAGTTGCCGATAATCGTTATGTAACTGGGCGGGTTAACGCCCCGGGCTGAATATGGCCCGGGGTTTTGTTTTGTCAGGATAAGGGGCTTATCATCAAAGCGCTGGGAGAACAGGCCAGCTAGTATGTTTGGTGTTTTCTTCTCATTTTTGGTGGTCGTGGCGCTCTTGAGTATCCTCGGTGAGATTGTTATGAGAGTTCGTCTCACCGGAAGAGCTTCGCGTGACAAAATAGCTTGGTGGAGACGCGGCGGCGATGACGTTGTCGCGACCTACCAAGAAGTTTTTCCGGATAGCCGTCCTCCGTTTTTCAGGCGCTTCATTTTCTGGCTTGTCGTGACTTGTGCTGGCGCTCTGGCTTTCTCAATGCTGTGGAGATCGAACTGACCGACTTCGTTCCTCCCTTGCCATTCCCGCTAACCTCCGGCATAATAAGTGTTTGTCTTGACCTCGCCGGACGCTTCCGGAACAAGGATATACATCTGTGTTAATGATTCGACTGTCGCGCATGGGTGCGCGTAAACAACCGCATTACCGCATTGTGGTCATCGAGAAAGCGCGTGCGCGCAACGGCCGGCCGGTGGAAGTTGTCGGGACATACAATCCTCGCACCAACCCCGCCAGCGTCGAGTTCAAGCGCGACCGCGTGGATTATTGGGTGTCGAAGGGCGCGCAAATGTCCGAGCGGGTGGGCAAGCTCTACTCCAAGCCCCCGGCTGCGCCGGCAGTTCCCGCGGCATAAGTCAATCACCATGACCGAACCCACTGGCGACGTGCGTGCTCTCATCGAGCAGATTGCGAAGTGGATCGTCGATGCTCCCGAACAGGTTTTCGTGGACCATCTCGATGACGACGTGATCGAACTGGAAGTCGCCGAAGAGGACGTGGGAAAAGTGATTGGCCGGCAAGGCCGCAACGTCCGCGCCCTGCGCACGCTTCTGAACGCCGCCGGCGTGCGGGCGCGAAAGCGCTACACGCTGGAAGTCATCGACTAGGTGGGCGGGCAGGAGTCGTCGTCTTGTAATGCCGATTCGTATCAGGGCGTGATTCAGGCATGCCGCAGTGCAGGCGGTCAGATCGCCTTTAGGCGCTAAGGTTTGGGCAGGGAACCATTCGCGATCCCAAGACAAGTAGTGACTTCATCACGCTGGCGCGCGTGGTGAAAACGCAGGGCCGCCGGGGCGAAGTTGCTGGTGAGGTTCTCAGCGACGTCCCCGGCAGATTCAGCGCAGGGATGAGGTTGCTGGCGCTGCCCCGGGAGCCGGACGCACTCCGCCGCGAACTCGAAGTAGAAGAAATCTGGCCGCACAAAGGGCTGCTGGTGCTGAAGTTCGCGGGAGTCGATTCGATTTCCGAAGCCGAAGCGTTGGTGGGATGCGAATTGCAGGTGCCGCGTAGCCAGCGTTCGGAACTGCGGGCGGGCTGGAATTATGTCAGCGACCTGGTCGGTTGTTCGGTGCTCGACCGGGGTCGCGACGTCGGACGCATCGAAGATGTCCAGTTTGGAGCAGGCGAAGCGCCGTCTGTTGATCGTGCGCGATGCCGCGGCCCGGCTGGTGGAAATCCCATTCGCCGAGGCGTATCTCGACAGCGTGGACGTGGAGCAGAAGCAGGTCCGCATGAAGTTGCCCGAGGGTCTGCTGGAAGTGAACGCCCCGCTCACTCCGGAAGAAAAGCGGGAACAGGCAAAGCTAGAGAAAAAGAAAAAGCCTTGACAAAAAGCAACACAAAGCAAAGCTTCATCTGAGAACCCTGAGACTCTGGTTAAAGATTTTGATCCGCGATGAAGGCCGATATAGTAACGATCTTTCCGGACTTCTTTCGCGGACCCTTGGAATACGGCATCACGCGCCGCGCTCAGGAAATGGGCTTGGCGGAAATTCAAGTCCACGATCTGCGGGAATTTACCCATGATCGTCACCGCACCGTGGACGACCGGCCTTTCGGCGGCGGCGAAGGCATGGTGCTGAAGCCGGAACCGTTGTTTGAATGTTTGGAGTCGCTCGAGGTTGCGCCGCGCGAAGAGCGCCGCGCAGGACGCGTGAAAGAATCGGTAGTGTTGCTCTCGGCGCAGGGGCAAAGGTTCACGCAGATAGTCGCGGCGGAGTTGGTTTTGCTCGACCGCCTGGTTTTCGTTTGCGGGCGTTACGAGGGCGTCGACGAGCGCGTTGCTGACTATCTCGCCGACCGCGAGCTTTCCATCGGCGACTATGTTTTGAGTGGCGGCGAAATGGCCGCAGCCGTAATCGTGGAAGCGGTAATGCGTTTGCTTCCTGGTGCTGTGGGAAACGAAGCGTCGACCCAGCAGGAATCGTTTACGATTGAGGCGAAAGTAAAAGATGTGAGCGGTGCGGATTCGACTTGCGGGTCGAACGGGTTGCTGGACTATCCGCACTACACGCGGCCGGCAGAGTTTCGCGGGATTGGAGTGCCGGAAGCGTTGATGTCGGGCAATCACGAAGAAATTCGCAGGTGGCGCCGTCAGCGGGCGCTGGAAAAAACTTTGCGCAACCGGCCAGATTTGCTGGAAGGTGCGGTGTTGAGCGAGGAAGACAATAAATTTCTGGCCGGGGTCACGAAGAATCGCGGCTGAGTTTCACGCACGACGAGTTTCACAAATAAAAGATCAGAATTCAGAAGGACTAACCTATCATGTCGAACTTAATCATCGAGAAACTGCTGGCGAAAACTCAACGCACCGACATTCCCGCGTTCCACCCGGGCGACACCATTCGCGTTCACGTGAAGATCAAAGAAGGCGACAAGGAACGGGTGCAGGCCTTTGAAGGCGTGGTGATCAAGCGCGACCACGGGCCGCAAGCCAGCTTCACCGTCCGCAAGATCAGCTTCGGACAGGGCGTGGAGCGCATTTTCCCCGTCCATTCCAAAGTGATCGACAAGGTCGATCTGCTGCGCTCCTCCAAAGTCCGCCGCGCCAAGCTGTATTATCTGCGCGGCCTCAAGGGCAAAGCGGCGCGCCTGCGCGACGTTGAACGAACGAGTTGAGCATTGCTTCAAGCAATCTCTACCTGGCGGCTGCTTCCAAGTGCTCGGTGATGACTTCAAGGTCGGCGAAGTCTTCCATCCGCGGTTTTTTCAACCGGTTTAGCACATAGTCGAGCAGAGGACGGTCGCCCTGCCGGATCTCCTGAAACTCCACGCCCATGCCGCGGTTCTGCGAAGCGTATCTCACGTGCCCGCGCAGCGCGACGCTCACGTCGCACATATTCAGGACCAGCCTTAGCTCAGTGCCAGCCGTGGGCGGATCGTGGGCGTTGATGAGGCAGCCGTATTCGGAAATCTGCTCCAGACGACCTTCGCCATGAGAACGGCCTCCAAGTTCTGCAAGACTGGCTTCGCCTTCCACGGGGAATCGCGGCCCTCGTCGTCGGTTCTGCTCAACTCTGCGAAAGGCATTCAACCCCGGCGTTCTATTTGGCGCAGATGGAATTACCGGCAGATACTGCTCCTCCGTCTGCCGCAGCTCTTCTTCCCAGGGAACCTTGCTGCCCGCGATGCATTCCACAGTGAACTGCCCGCGCAACTCGGAGTCCGAGTCGGCGATCCAGACTACGCGGCACGCGGACTTGCTGCGTCCGCGCTCGATCATGATCAAGTCTCCCACTTTCACCTCGCGCGAGCTGCGCAGCCTTGCTCCGCGGGGATGAATGTCATAGGTGCAGGCAAACTCCATCGCGCCGCGTATGCCGTTGTGCATGTAAATGAGGCGAACCGGCAGCGCCAAGTGGATCAACTTGTCGATGGGCGTGACGGCTTGCGGCTTGCCATCTTCTGGCAGAGCATCTTGCCGCTGCTGGATTGCGTCGTCGCTCACAACTGCTCCTCGCTCATCCTTCTCGCTCATCTCTTCGCTCATCTTCTCGGTGATCGGGATGTTGTCAACATAGCAGTACATGTCCTAACGGACAATGTACGGTCGTAATCAAAGTAATGGTTACCGAGCGGGCGTTACCTTGGCGGCAGCGTTTTTGTACCAGTGGCGAAGATGGTGATTTCTGGCTGTGGATTTTTCCCGCTTGCGGAAGTCTCCTCTTGCAGGCGAAGATGGGGAACACACTTCTCACATTTTCATGTCGAGCACTGCGAAGGTTGCGTCCGAGTTCGCGCTGTCTCCGTCGGCGGCGAAACTGCGGCTGCTGAAAAAGCTACGCTGCACGCTGCGTTATGAAAAAAATGCGTGGTCGTCTGGAGCGGCGATGGTGGCCGGAGTAGACGAAGTGGGACGCGGATCTTTGTTTGGTCCAGTGGTGGCTGCGGCTGTGATTCTCGACCGCGGCTACCGGGTTCGGGGCTTGCGCGATTCCAAGCTGCTGCTGCCAGAACGCCGCGAACTGCTGGCGCCGCGCATTCGCGACCATGCCGTTGCCTGGGCGGTTGCCGCGGTGGATGCGGCGCGCATCGACCAGATCAACATCTACCAGGCGTCTCGGCTGGCCATGCGCGATGCGGTGATGCGGCTCGCGCCCGCGGCGGATCATCTGCTGGTGGACGCGGTTTGCCTGGATTGCGAACTGCCGCAGCAGGCCATCATCCACGGCGACGCGCTTTCCGCCTCGATTGCGGCGGCCTCGATTCTGGCCAAGGTCGAACGCGACCGCATGATGTGCGAGTGGGACACGGTCTTTCCCGAGTACGGCCTGGCTTCGCACAAGGGCTACAGCACGCCGCAGCATCTGGCCGCCTTGGAACAGTATGGTCCAACGCCACTGCACCGGCAGTCGTTCGCTCCGGTGTGGAGTTCTCCGGTGGAGCAAGAGGTTTTCGAGTTCGACTGATCGGGCTTCGGGTCGGGCTCCGGGCTTCGGCTTTCGGGCCTCGGGCTGAAAATATTTCTCTTCCGAGTTTCAGGGGAATCGGTCGGTCGTACTTTTTGGTAACAGGGTACCCCCTCCCCCTCCCCCCTCCCCCCTCAATCTTTAGAATCACCACACTACGGAGTTTTTCTCCGTAAAATCTGCAGGGCAAAGGGCTTAGGTACTAAAATCTAGAGAGCAAAGGCGTCAGAGGCGTGACGATTGGGGTTCATCGGACCGTCACGGCCTCGACCATGATTGCGCAAGTTTGATGTGAGGCGCAAGGTCAGATGTCACATGCGTGGCCTGTGGAAATTCTTTAAGACGAGCGAAAACGAGGATATCGGATTTGGAGAGATGAGGAACGGAGCTTTCACGCGCCCTTCATCAAAGTCAAAAATCTTCTCGCTACCGGCTGCACTGCGGCCCACCTTTCGAAAACCGCGAAAGGTGGGGCATCCTCAGTTATAGTTGTACCGACATAAGGTGGGCCAGCCCCCTATAGTTGCTGGACGGCAAGCGGCTGGGAGGGATGGGTTTAGGGAAAGAGCCGCGACACGTGGTCAGAAAGACACAGGGCGAAGGAAAAGCGGCGGGGATCGGCCTCGCTACTGGCACTTGGCGGGCGTAAGTTGCCAATCACTTGGACTTGCGGAAAATGGGGAACGTCCCATCTGTCCCCGGTTTTGCCCTGGTTTTCCCCTGTCCCGGTTTTGCCCTCCGGTTTTGGCCTCAACATTAACGTTGCAAAACCGCGTTCGGGTTTCGTAACAACAATACCGTATGCCGCCTTCCTGTTCTTTTCGCAACGTAAACCGAGTCTCTCGACGAATTTAAGGGCAATCTCAAGACGCAACAACCAAATGCAAGCGAAACGGAAGGTCGAGCGCTAAGTCAAGACGTTACGGAATTAGAACATAAGCATATCTTGCTTTGACTTCGGTGCCTGAAAGCGTAGACTCGCCCCTCTTTATTCAACTGTCAACGATCAATCTCATTCGAAAATTGAAAAGTGCGCTGTCCCCGTAACGCTGTGTCCCATCTCGGAGAGTTCTCTATGAAGCACGCAATGAAAACACTCGCTATTCTTGCGATGGCAGCTACTGGTTGTTTTGCGCAGATTACCTTCGTGCAAGGCGGGAAGACGGGCTATAGCCAAAGCCAGCATGTGTCGTGCCCCGCGGAGACCAACACGGCCAATAATCTGCTGATCGCTGCCGTCTACTCGACTTCGAACAGCGTCACGCTTAGTGTCGCCGACAGCTTGGGCGATACCTGGACCGCCTTGCCCACCGACACCAGTGCCAACGGTCAGGTTCAGATGTTCTACGCCATCACCAGAGGAGGCAGCAACACCATCAGCGCCAATGAGAGCAGCACGGCCATCTTCGGTCTGTTCTGTTCGGAGTGGTCGGGGAACGCGACCACGGGCGTGGTGGATGCGCAGACGGCAGCAAACGCAAGCGGTTCGACGATCAACATGTCGAGCGGAAACCTGACGACGACGGGATCGTCCGACCTGCTCTACTGCGCTTTTGCCGATAAGGAGGAAGGCGCGATGACAGTGGGCAGCGGGTTTACCCAGGATGAGATCGACACGGGCTTCGGAGCGCTTTCGGAATACAAGAAGAACATTGCTGCCGGAAGCTACTCCTGCAACGCACAGGACACGCATTCCAGCAGCTACTGGCTCGCCTATGCCGCGGCGTTCAAAGCGGCGAGCGGCTCGCCGACCTTACAGTCGATTACAGTTGCACCTGCCACGGCATCCGTTGTCGTTAACGGCACACAGCAATTTACGGCTACCGGACACTACTCAGATGGTTCCACGAGCAATCTGACCAATAGCGCAAGCTGGAGCGCCAGCGGCACAACGGGCGGAGGAGGCGGGGACAGCTTTTCCTGGGTGCAGAGCGGGAAGACGGGCTATAGCCAAAGCCAGCATGTGTCGTGCCCCGCGGAGACCAACACGGCCAATAATCTGCTGATCGCTGCCGTCTACTCGACTTCGAACAGCGTCACGCTTAGTGTCGCCGACAGCTTGGGCGATACCTGGACCGCCTTGCCCACCGACACCAGTGCCAACGGTCAGGTTCAGATGTTCTACGCCATCACCAGAGGAGGCAGCAACACCATCAGCGCCAATGAGAGCAGCACGGCCATCTTCGGTCTGTTCTGTTCGGAGTGGTCGGGGAACGCGACCACGGGCGTGGTGGATGCGCAGACGGCAGCAAACGCAAGCGGTTCGACGATCAACATGTCGAGCGGAAACCTGACGACGACGGGATCGTCCGACCTGCTCTACTGCGCTTTTGCCGATAAGGAGGAAGGCGCGATGACAGTGGGCAGCGGGTTTACCCAGGATGAGATCGACACGGGCTTCGGAGCGCTTTCGGAATACAAGAAGAACATTGCTGCCGGAAGCTACTCCTGCAACGCACAGGACACGCATTCCAGCAGCTACTGGCTCGCCTATGCCGCCGCATTCAAGGCAGGTGGCGGAGGCACTGCGGTGGCTTCTGTAAACAGCACCGGATTGGCGACAGGCCTTGCAGACGGCACTTCCACCATCACCGCCGCGGTGGGTAGCATCAACGGCTCTGCCACGCTGACCGTGGCCAGCGCGTCGTCCGAGCCCTGGAAGGCTTCGTCCAATAACCGCTACTTTGTAGGCCCAAACAACGCTCCTGTTCTCCTGATGGGTGACTCGCCGTGGGGCTTGGACGCACAAGTAGCTCCCGCTGACTGGGCGACTTATATGTCGAATCGTGCGGGATATGGAGTGAACGCAATTTTGGTTGCCTTCAATGGTCAGGCGACAAACACCAGTCCAGAGAACGTGGGATGCACCTTCGATGATATCTGTCCTTTTACTTCAGGAACAGATTGGGGCGGAAGCAGTTGTACGAATTACTACCAAGAAAATACTCCCAATACGCCGTACTATGAAAGATTGATAAGTCTGATTCAGACGGCACAAACCTATGGGATGACGGTTTTCCTTGATCCGATCGGTACGGTGGAGCTGGCGGAAAATCCTTACCACGGCGGATTTATCCAGACCATGGAGTGTAACGGGACCACCAAGACCTTCAACTATGGCAAGTATTTGGGAACAACTTTCAGTAGTTTGCCAAATATTGTGTGGTTGGTGGGTAATGATTTTGACTGTAATTATTTTGGCTGTGATACAACAGCGAATACCCAATTGCAAGCGTTGGTAAGTGGAATTGCGAGTACGGATACGGTGCACATGATCACACTGGAAGTTCTTCCTATACCTGACGCTTCACTGGATGACAATGGCACGGGGCAATCGAATGTGAGTTTAGTGCCGTATTTGCAAGCGGATGGGGATTACACCTACTCGCCAGAATACGATCAGGTGTACAGAAGCTACAATCGTTCCGGGTTCAAACCCGCGTTTCTGGAGGAATCGAATTACGATGGGGGACACAACTGCACGACGTATACGACGACTCAGATTGCCAACGTTCTTCGGAGGCAAGAATACTGGACCATGACCAGTGGAGCGACCGGATATCTGACTGGGGATGACAATTGGATTACCTTCTTTCCCGCTAACTGGCAAAGCAATCTGAATACTACTGCGATCAAGCAGTTTGGTTATTATGCGGCGTTCTTCCAAGGGTTGAACTGGTATAGCCTAGTTCCCGATCAGACGCATGCGTTTTTGACGAGTGGTTATGGGACGTATCAAACCAGTCCGGTAGGTTCAGGGATGACCTACTGTCAGACCACACTCTCGAATAATTACGCGACAGCAGCACTGACTAGTGATGGGTTAACGGGCGTGGTTTATGTTCCGAATTCTCCAACCCAATCGACGAGTACGGTGACCATAAAGATGTCCGAGTTTTCAGCTACGAGCGTAAACGCACGATGGTTTGATCCCACAACAAGTAACACCTATAAATCGATAACCGGATCACCGTTTCCTGGAGGTACAGGAGCGGCAAATCAATCTTTCACTACGCCGGGAGCGAATAGTGCGGGTGATCCGGATTGGGTGTTGTTGTTACAGGGGGTACAATGAGCATGCGATTCTGCATCCTCATGGTTGGATTTGGAAAGATATGTAGTCGGGCTGGCCGGTGGGCGGGCCCCCAGATCGCGTTATAAGATCGCAGCACAAAGGCGTCGGAGTCCGTGGTGCCCATTTGTCGAAGAGCGCGACGAGTAGGGCAGCCTCGGTCGTAGACATTGAAGCACCTCCTGGCCAGCCCGCTGGCGCCGCTGCCGGTTTGACCCTCTGCTTGGCATTCCTTACACTTGAGAGTGTTCTCCGCTTGGTGCATTGCCAATCCTGGGGAGGGTTTCCTGAGTCGACGATTGCGAGGTTCGGTGTTTGCGGTCTGTTGGGGCTGCTGACGTTGGTGTGCGTGGGACAGGGGCGGGCTCCGCAGAGTCAGGCTCCTCAGAGTCAGGCTTCGCAGAGTCAGACTGCGCAGGATCAGGCTCCACAGAGCCCGTCTTCTCAGAACCAATCTTCTTCCGGCCAATCTTCTACCTCTGGCAGGGGCAGTCGTCTTCTAAGGACGCGGCTCGGGAGGATCAGCCTCCTAAGACCGATCTGCCTAAGGACGCGGTTCCGCCTAAGGCGCCGCCGAAACCGGCTTCGCAGAATCAGTCTTCGCCGAATCAGTCGATGATCACGCTGGACTCGAGCGAGACGATTTTTTCTGTGCTTACGGCGTTGAATGCTTGTGGATACGATCAGGATTTGACCACCTCGGATGCCGCGCGAAGCAATGTGCGGGCCGAGGTACAACGGAATTTGCGGGACTCGGAGGCAGCCGAGATCTCGCGGACTGCGCTGTGCGAGTTCTACCAGGGGCACTTGGCGTCGAAGGATCCCAATCGTAACCTGTCGCAATATATCTCGCTGGCGCTGTACATGGATGGTCCGCCGCACTTTGCGCCGCGGGTGAAGGAAGACGATCTGCCTCCGGATGCGTCTTTGATTGCGGGCTTCGGAGCTTTGCTGGAAAAGTTTTACGACAAGGCAGGGTTGCACTCGATCTGGGAGCATCACCGCAACGATTATGCGGCGGCGATGAGGCGCTATCACGAACCTCTGGCCAAGATGGTGTTCGACACCGAGATCTATCTGAAGCAGCCATCGTCGCAATACCTGGGGCGGCGGTTCACCATCTATCTGGACTTCATGGGCTCGCCGAATGAGACGGATGCGCGGAATTATGGCGCGGACTACTACGTGGTGGTTTTCCCGGCTCCGAGCTTGCCGTCGGGAGAAATGCCGAAGTCGGCGCTGAAGATGGACCAGATCCGGCACACGTTTCTGCACTATGAGTTCGATCCGCTGGCGGCAAAGCACTTCGCATCCGTTAAACGGCTGGAGCCGCTGCTGCAATCGGTGAAGCGCGCGCCGCTGGAGGAGAGCTTCAAGACCGACATCTCGCTGCTGGTGACGGAGTGTCTGGTGCGGGCGGTCGAGATCCGCACCACGGGAAGCAAGGCAGTGGAAGAGGCGATGCGGACGCAGGCGGTGGATGACGCGGTGAAGCAGGGCTACATTCTGACGCGGACGTTTTACGACGAAGTGGTCGCGTTTGAAAAAGATCCGGTGGGGATTCGGGGAGCTTACTTCGACTTTCTCCAGAATGTCGACGTAAAGAAGGAAGAGAAAGCGGCGGCGGAGGTTCAATTTGCCAGTAATACGGCGCCAGAACTGGTGCGGTTGTCGCGTCCGGAGGAGCGGCGGATGCTGGTGACGGCGGAGAAGCGGCTGGCCGCCGGCGATGCCAAAGGCGCGCAAGAACTGGCGGAGCAGGCGTTGGATAAGAAGATTGGGGACCAGGGGCGGGCACTGTTCATCCTGGCGGAAGTGGCCGTGGCCAACAAGAATCGCGATGGGGCGCAGGATAGTTTCCGGAAGGCGATTGAAGCATCGAAAGATCCCACGGTGCTGGGCTGGTCGCATGTGTATCTGGGCAGGATTCTGGATATGAAAGAGGAGCGTGAGGCGGCGTTGCAGGAGTACCGGGCGGCGCTCGACACTGGGGGACAATTGCCGGAAATCAAGGCGGCGGCGGAACGCGGGCTGCAGCAGGCTTATGAGCCTCCGGCTAAGCCGCAGTGAGAACATTGAGTAATTTGGTAATTGAGTAATTTGGTAATTGAAAAGCAAGATCTTTACGGTGGTTGAATTACACAATTACTAAATTTCTCAATTACCAAATGTTTCCAAGGAGAAAGCATGAAGCGAGCGGCTGTTGTTATCGCGGTGTTGGGAATATCGGCTGGGGGATTCGCGCAGAGCGCTTTTGCACAGAATTCTGACAAGGCTGCCGGACAGGCGGCGGCGCCGGCAGGGAAGCGTCGACCGATGGCCAAGACGCAGGAGGAGTATGCCGCGTTCAACACGGCGAATGCGTTGACCGATCCCGCAGCGCAGGAGAAAGCGGCGAATGATTTCGCGGCGAAGTTTCCGGACAGCGAGTTGCGGCCGCTGCTCTACAAGGCAGTGATGGGCGGATACCAGCAGGCCAACAACGACGCTAAGATAAGGGAGATGGCGCAAAAAGTGCTGAGTTACGATGCGGACGATCCGGACGCACTGCTAACCATGGCGCAAGAGTTGGCCGACCGGACGCGGGATACCGATCTGGACCGGGATCAGCGTTTGGCGGAAGCCAAGAAAGACGCCCAGCGGGCCCTGATCACCGTGGACACGGACGTTCCCACGGCCGGGATTGATCCGGCCAGGCTGGCCCTGTACAAGGCAAACGCGCGCAACCAGGCTTACTACGTTTTGGGGACGGTGGATTACAACAACAAAGCGTGGGCAGATGCGGAAGGGAATCTGAAGAAGTCGATCGAGGCCTACCCGCAGCAGGTGGATCCGATAACGGTGTTCCGGCTTTCGGTGGCGTTGGACATGCAGAATAAATATCCGGAGGCGCTGAAGTACGCCAACCAGGCAGTAGATTTGACGAAGGAAGGCACGGATGTAGGGGTTGCCGCGCGCCGGGAGAGGGATCGTCTGAAGGAGTTGGCCGGGAGCGGGGCGCCGCCCGCGAAGTAACGAATGATGATCGTTGAATGGGATTGCCGCGCGGCAGCGCAATTATGAAAGAACGGGAAATCACCGCGCTGGAAACGGCGTTGGGCTACCGATTCCACCGCCGGCCGGTGATCGAGCAGGCGCTCACTCACAGTTCGCAGGCGCGGGAGCAAGAGGCGCAGCAGGCGGCAGAGAGCAAGTATAGGGTCAACGACAACGAGCAGTTGGAGTTTCTGGGCGACGCGATTCTGGCGCTGGTCACGAGCGAAGAATTATTTCAGCGCTTTCCGCAGTTTCGCGAGGGCGAACTTTCAAAGCTGCGCGCCCATGTGGTGAGCGAGCGCCATTTGATCAGGGTGGCGCAACAACTGGAACTGGGACACTATCTCCGCCTGGGAAGAGGCGAAGAGAAAAGCGGCGGCCGCAGCAAGACGGCGCTGCTGGTGGATGCGCTGGAGGCCATCCTGGCGGCCATCTACCTGGATGGCGGAATGGAGCCGGCCCGCGAATTCATTGTGCGGGAGATCCTGGTGCCTGAGTTGGAGCGGATGGCGCGCGAAGGCGGCACGCTGCCCATGACCGACTTCAAATCGGCCCTGCAGGAAACTTTGCAAGGATTGGGATTGCCGCAGCCGTCGTATGTGCTGGTGCAGGAAACGGGACCGGAACACAAGAAGACGTTTACGGTGGAAGTTCGTCTGAACACGAAGAACGGTGAAGGCCGCTCGGAGTTCGTGGGACGCGCGCAAGGTTCCACCAAGAAGACGGCCGAACAGGATGCGGCGAGGCAGTTGCTTGCGTACCTGGCATCGCGGCCGCAATCGGCGGGAGCCAGGATGACGCGGGAATCGCGGTCCGCCGAGAAGTAGATTGGTTGGGTGAACGGATAGTGGAGTGAATGAATTCTCCAGAAGTACATCCAGCGGAGGAACATCCTCCGAACGATCATTTTTCGAGCGATCGAAAGATTCCGCAGGCGGCCGGAGCAGGTGTGAGCGGCTCGTTGCAGTCGCTGCTGGGAACCGTCGTGATCGCGGTGTTTGTGATCACCTTCGCCGTGCAGGCGTTTCAGATTCCTTCTCCGTCCATGGAAAATACGCTGCTGGTGGGCGACTACCTGCTGGTGAATAAACTTTGCTATGGCGGAGGCAGCCTCAGGAATTATTTCATGCCATACCGCGGGGTGCGGCGCGGCGACATCGTGGTGTTTCATTATCCGGTAAACCCGGAGCAGCATTTTGTGAAGCGCGTGATTGGGGTTCCCGGGGACCGGGTGCGGCTTATCAACAAACAGGTTTTTGTGAACGGAGTGGCGATGAAAGAGGCCTATGTGCACTTCAGCCGTTCCTCAAACGACTTGTTCCGCGACAGTTTCCCCCGGCTGGACGTCGCCCCCGGCGAGACCCCGGAGTGGTGGCTGCAGTTGCGAAAGCTGGTCGAGAACGGACAACTCATCGTGCCCGAAGGACATTATTTTGTGATGGGGGACAATCGGGACGATAGCTACGACAGCCGCTACTGGGGATTTGTGCCGCAGTCCAATATTATTGGGCGGCCGCTCCTGATTTACTGGTCGGTGCAAGGGGCTGAGGGGGAAGTTACGGCGCCGTCTTCCGTGAGTGATAAACTGTATCACTTTGCCTATGCGATCACGCATATCTTTCAAATCACGCGTTGGAACCGCACGCTGCGGCTGGTGAAGTGAAGAGAATTTGGTAATTGGGTAATTTAGTAATTTAGTAATTTGAAACCACAGCCCTACTTGGAATGTTTTTCAATCACTCAATTCCGAAATTACTCAATCAGCAAGACTGGATGGACGGATCATAGTGGCTAAGAAAGATAGCAAAGAGAAGGACGTCAAGGACGTCGACGAGAAACCGCGCGAGACCACGGTGGAGTTCCTGGCCTCGCTGGCCGCGGTGCTGGTGACGGGACTGTTCATCATTACATTTGTGGTGCAGGCGTTTGAGATCCCCTCCAGTTCAATGGAGAACACGCTGCTGATCGGCGACCACGTGTTCGTCAACCGCATCCAGTTCGCACCCAAGAGTTCGTGGGTCGGGCCTCTGCTGCCTTATCGCGAGGTGCGGCGCGGCGACATTGTGGTGTTCCTGCACCCGGACCCACACGACGCGGGAACCTATGTCGTGAAACGGATTATGGGCTTGCCCGGGGACCATATTCATCTGCGCAACGGAGTGGTTTACCGCAACGGCGAGGCGTTGGACGAGCCTTATATATTGCACGATCCGGACGCTTTCTTCGACGCCTACCGCAACAATTTTCCCGCAGTGCCTCCGTCTTCCGAGTATGGCGTCTATCCGAACTGGATCGTGGACCGGGATAAGTACGTTCAGGGAGACGATCTGGTCGTGCCACCTGGCCATTACTACGCCATGGGCGATCACCGGGACGTAAGCCTGGACAGCCGCTACTGGGGCTTCATCCCTCAGGAGAATGTGATTGGGCGCCCCATGTTCATCTACTGGTCGTTTGAGACGCCGGCCGGCCAGTATACGAAGACCGGAATCGCGGAGCGTATCGGCTTCCTGGCGCATGTGATGTTGCACTTCTTCGACGAGACGCGGTGGCGGCGAACGCTGAAAGTGGTGCGGTGAAATTTCTATCTTCCAAGCGGCGGGTTGTGGCCGTAGCAGTGGTGATTCTGCTGGCTCTGTTTTTGGTGCGTCCGGGAGTCTCGCGCCTGAAGGCGAGGATTGCGGACTCGATCAGCCGCGCGGTGGCGCGTCCCGTGGAGATTGGGTCGGTCCATCTTCGATTCCTGCCGCAACCCGGCTTCGACCTGGAAAATCTGGTCATCTACGAGGATCCGGAGTTCGGCGCGGAGCCCATGCTGCGCGCGCCGCAGGTGACGGCCGTGGTGCGGCTGACTTCGCTGCTGCGGGGAAGGCTGGACATCGCCCGTCTGGAACTGAACGAGCCTAGTCTGAATTTGGTGCGCCGGGCAAACGGCCGTTGGAACTGGGAAGCCCTGCTGGAACGAACCGAGCGCACGCCCTTGGCGCCCACGGCGAAACCGAAGTCGGAAGCCCGCCCTGGGTTTCCTTACATCGAGGCCAGTTCGGGCCGCATCAATTTCAAGGCCGGGCAGGAAAAGAAGCCGTACGCGCTGCTGAATGCGGACTTTGCACTTTGGCAGGAATCAGAAAACACTTGGGGAGCGCGGCTGAAAGCAGAACCGCTGCGCACCGATATGAATTTGAGCGACGCGGGTCTGCTGCGGATGACCGGGATATGGCAGCGGGCGGGGAGCCTGCGCGAAACACCGCTGCAGTTCAGCCTGCAGTGGGACCGGGCTCAACTCGGGCAGCTGACCAAACTGATATCCGGAAACGACAAGGGCTGGCGGGGAGGGGTTCGTTTGAACGCAACGTTGAGCGGCGTGCCAGCGAATCTGCGAGTAACGGCCGATGCTTCCGTTGAGAACTTCCACCGCTACGACATCTCGAGCAGCGAGGGACTGCGGCTGACGGCGCACTGTGATGGCCGGTATGGCTCCGCAGAAGGTGTGATGCACGAGATCCTCTGCAGCGCACCCGTGGGCGATGGCACGATCACGGTACACGGCGATGCCGGGCTGCCCGGAGTGCATAAGACCGATCTGTCATTGAACCTCGAGAACGTTCCCGTCAGCGCCTTGGGGCAACTCGCCCGGCGCGCCAAGAAAAATCTGCCTGTGGATTTAGTGTCCTCGGGAAGTGTACAGGGCAACTTCACGGTGAAAGACGACGGGGCATCGCAACCCAGGGCAGAGTTCCAGGGCCGTGGGGAAATTACCGATCTTCGCTTGCAGTCAGCGGGCACTAAAGTGGAATTCGCTCCGGGAAATGTGCCGTTCGCGCTGAGTTCGGAGCGGGTTAGCACGCATGCTCCATTGAAGCGCAAACCTGCCGGCCAGTTAAGCGGCGAGGTTCTGCCGGCACCGGACGAGTTGCATGTCGAATACGGACCTGTTCCCGTCGCTCTGGGGCGTCCGGCGCCGGCTCAGGTGCGAGGCTGGGTGAGCCGATCGGGTTATGGCTTAGTGGTCCGCGGAGACGGGGAAGTCTCGCACGTATTGCGGTTGGCCAGCTTGCTGGGACTGCCGGCAGTGAAGGCCAACGTGGAGGGTGTGTCTGAGATGGAGTTGCAGATCGCCGGAGCGTGGGCTGGGAACCTATCCGGAACCGCCTCGGGCTTTTCTTTGCCGGAGGTGACTGGGACGGTGCAGCTGCACAACGTCCGTGCTCTGGTGCGAGGAGTGAATGGGCCGATCGAAATCGCCTCGGCGGAATTGCGGCTTTTCCACGATGAGGCGCGCGTGGAGAAGTTAAGCGTGCGGGCGGCCGACGCCGACTGGACGGGATCGCTGGCCTTGCCGCGCGGTTGTGGAACGCCAGGAGCGTGCCTGATCCGCTTCAATTTGAACACTGAAGAGATGGATCTGGGCGGACTGTCGGAGTGGCTGAGTTCGCATCCCAGCCAGCGGCGGTGGTATCAGGTGCTGACGTCTGTCGGAGCCCGCAACGCCATCTTTTCTGGAGAACGTGCGCGCTTCGGGCAAAGTGAATGCCGGTCATTTGCAAATTCGCAACCTGGTGGCGAACCGGGTTTCCGCATCGATTGACCTGGAGCGCGGGAAGCTGAAGATTTCTGATCTGCGGGCGGATTTGCTGGGAGGAAAGCATTCCGGCGACTGGCAGGTGGACTTTACCGCGGACTCTCCGGTCTATGCGGGAATGGAACCGCTGACCGGGATTTCGCTACACCAGGTCGCCGATGCGATGCATGATCCGTGGATTTCAGGAACCGGCGACGGAACTTATCGGCTGTCGGCATCCGGCGCGGACTCCGCTGCATTCTGGGAATCGGCCGAGGGCGGACTGCTGTTCGATCTGCGGGACGGAGTTCTCTCCCACATTTCGCTGGCGACGGATGAGGGGCCGCTGCGAATCGCGCGCTGGCAGGGTCGTGCGCGGCTGCGTGACGGGAAAATCGAGATGGAAAAGGGAAAACTCGTTTCTCCTGCGGGAGCGTATGAGGCGAGCGGAACAGCGTCATTGGGGCAGGCGCTGGATTTTAGGCTGACCCGTGCTCCAGACGTGAGAGCGTCGCATGCGAGTTCGCTCGCTTACAACATTACGGGCACTGTGGCGGAACCGCACGTCGCGCTGACTACGACACCGGAGACGCAAGCGCGGCTGAAGCCGTGACCTCAGGGCTGAAGCCCACGTCCACTTTCCATGCGTGACGGCACGACTAGAACGTCGTGCCCTTCCCGAGCTTTCCTGAAAGACTAAAAGTAGTGTTCTTCGCGAGCGTTTTTTCTTGCTGACCTGTTAACGCCGACTTGAAGGCCCGCTCCAACCTGCAGCCATTCCCACCCTATGGTACATAGCCCGCGCCGCGCAGCACTTTTCCGGGCAATGCTCCTGTCATTTTTCCCTGGTCGATCACGGGCACGCCGTTCACCAGCACGTATTCCATTCCTTCGGAGAGTTGGTTTGGATTGTCGAACGTGGCCAGATCGCGAACGGTCGCGGGATCGAAGACTACGATATCGGCCCACATGCCGGCTTTGAGAACGCCGCGATCGGTGAGGCGCAGTCGCTGCGAGGGTAGAGCAGACATCTTGCGAATGGCGTCTTCCAGCGTCAAGACTTTGTCTTCACGAACATACTTGCGCAGGATGCGCGGGAAAGTTCCGTAGGCGCGGGGATGAGGGTGCTCCTGCCCCAGAATGCCTTCGGGCGAAGTTCCGGAAGAATCATTGTCGATTGCGACCCAGGGCTGCTGCAACGCGAGTGTGACGTCGGGTTGTGACATGCCGAAGACGGCGACGCCCGTACATAGGGATCTTCGATAAGAAAATCAAACAAGGCATCGATTGGATCTTTGTTCCATTGCTTTGCGATTTCAGAAAGACGTTTGCCCTGGAAGGGAAGCAGCTTCGGATTCTGTACGACGCCGATCATGATTGCGTCGGGTCCGGGAATCTCCTGCCACTCGTTATCCCAATCGTTGGAGGGAGTAAGCATGTCTTTGCGGATGCGCTCGCGCGTGGCAGGGTCTTTAAGGCGCTCGACAAGCTTTGGGGTTCCGCCATCGTGCGCCCAGGCCGGCACGAAGGCTGAGAAATCATTGAACCAGGCGGTGTAGGCGTACGTGTCGGCAGTCACATCGGCGCCGCTGGCACGGGCGGCGTTAATCTTGGCGACGACTTCGGGCATGCGTCCCCAATTATTTTTCCCAGCGACTTTGATGTGCCATATTTCCACGGGGACGTGGGCCTCGCGGCCGATGCGCAGAGCTTCGTCGATGGCTTCAAGGATGGAATTGCTTTCGTTGCGCATGTGGGTGGAATAGATGCCGCCGAATTTGCCGCCTTCGGCCGCGAGAGCGATCAGTTCCTCCGTTTTCGCATACGGGGCGGGGGCGTATTCGAGCGAAGTAGAAACGCCTACCGCGCCATCTTTCATGGCTTCGCGCACGAGCGCCTTCATTTGTTCGAGTTGTTCGGGCGCGGGTTGCTTGTTGTCATCCCCGAGCACCATGCGGCGGACCTGCGTGGCACCTACGTAGCTGGCCAGGTTGATGCCTATGCCCTGTTTTTCGAGGCGCGCGAAATACTGGCGGAAGGTTCGCCAGTCGGGCGCGATTTTGTAATGCTCGTAGCCCGGGCGATCGGCTTGGATGATGGCATCGTTGAGCGGCGCGATGGATCCCCCTTCGCCGGTGATCTCCGTGGTGATGCCCTGGAAGATTTTCGAAGGCAGCCGCGGTTCGACGAGGATGGAAAGTTCGGACTGGCCTAGCATGTCGATGAAGCCGGGCCCAACGACTTTGCCGGCAGCGTCGATGGTGCGCTTGCGGGGCGCGGCAGACAGGTTGCCGATCGCGGTGACTTTGCCGTCGCGGATGCCGACATCGCCGGAGTACCAGGGCGAGCCGGTGCCGTCGATGATGTGGCCGTTGGTGATGACGAGATCGAAAGAAGTTGGGGCTTGGGCTATCAACTGCAAGGCAGATGCAAATACAAACAGCAGGGCGAACACGCAACGGATTTCGACCTTAGCTTCCATCGATTTCGCTTCTTTCCGTAACTGCATTGATTTTTCGGCGGTTCCGTGGAATTGCTCTGCGTCCTCTGCGATTCTAGCTTTCGAAATCTTAAAGGCGAAGGTCGCGGAGAACGGCCGCGGAGGACGCCGAGAATATCATCTCAGAACTGCGTCGGTTCTCCTCCGGTGCGCGATCACACCAAGCGCTATCCAAATGCCGAGTGCCAGCCATTCGTTCTGTGTGAAATGGCCGGGGATTGCCGGAATCACTTTCATCAACAACATTGCGATGGCCACGAGCAACCCCAAGCCTGCAACACACCATTCTCCCGCCGACAGTGTCGACTGGCCCGGCAGTGTGCCCGAACGTCCCATACCAATGTAAGCGGCACAGGTTGCGGCCCATCCTATGGCGCAGGCGACTGAGCCAACCTCGGTAACCGGCACCAGAATCGCGTCCCCTAAGAGCATACACGCGGCTGTGGCCACCCCGATGCAGAGAACTGCAGTTGACGGGGTTTGATGTTCGGGATGGATGTGGCCGGTGCGAGGAGCGATCAAGCCGCGGCGTCCAAGAGCAAACAGCAGGCGGCTGGCGGCTACGAAATTTCTGTTAAAACACTTGAACAGCGATAAAAGGGCGGCGGCAAGGATTAGGTTGACGATCCAGCGCGATCCCACTGCGTGCTGAAACGCAACCGCGGTCATGAACTTCTCGCCGGTCAATTCATGCCAGGGAGCCACAAACGCTACGGCTGCGATGACGATTGTGTAGAAGAGAATACCGACGAGGATAGCCATCCCTATAGCTTTGAGAAACCGCTGTGCATGAAACTCGGCAGTGGATTCTTCCGCAGCCTTGCTCACCGATTCGAATCCAGTCATGAAATACGGGACGATCTGGACCACGAGCAGGAATGAAACCAGGGGCGCGTGGGTAAAGAGCGGAGGAAAGTTGCGCGACGATCCTTTGCTTATGCCGAGCGCGACGAACACAACAAACAAAGCCAGCGTGCCGAAGGCAGTCCAGTTCTGAAAAGTTGCGCTGAGGCGGATGCCACGGTAGTTCAGCGTGGTGAGCAGGCCGGTGAGCGCGAGACCGACAATGAGGTGCGGAAGGTAGACTGGACGTCCGGCAATGCGGTAGATCTCGAGCGAATCGAGCGCGGGGGCGATGTAGCCCGCGATGCGGCCAACGGCGACCGCTTCCCACGGGCAGACAATAAAGTAAGCCAGCATCATCATCCATCCGGTGGAGAAGCTGACGGGGCGGGAGAAAGCTGCCGCAGTGTAGGCGATCTCGCCCGCGGCATCGGGCATAGCAGCTACCAGCCTGCCGTAGACCCATCCGATCGGGAACAGCAGTGCGCCGCCGATGGCGAAGCCCAGCAGCGCGCCGAGAGCGCCGCCGCGTAGCAGCCAGTCGTCCATGACCACGAGCCAGCCCACGCCGACCATGGTTCCCCAGGCTAGCGTGAAGTAATCGAGCAGGCGAAGTTTGCGGGCGAGATGCGACATGCGGACGATTGATCGGTGGAGCGCGAATTATAAAGCATTGGGCAGGGATGGCTCTGGAACGCGGACTGCGTGGTAGTATCGATATTACCCTCGCGTGAAGCAGTTTCTAGTTTCCGGTTTCCAGTTTCTTGTTCCGCTTGTGTCTAGTTCCGTTTCGCGAGGTACCGGAAACTAGAAACTGGAAACCTTCTTACGAACTTAATGGATACTTCTACCAAACTGCGGAAGCGCGTGCTTAGCGGCATGCGCTCGACCGGAAAACTGCACCTCGGCAACTATGTGGGTGCGCTTGATAACTGGGTGCGCATGCAGGATGAGTATGAATGCTTCTTCTGCGTGGTCGACTGGCACGCGCTCACGACCGACTACGCCGACACTTCGCAGGTGAAACAAAATTCGGTGGAGGTGGCGCTGGACTGGCTGGCGGCGGGGCTTGATCCGGAAAGGTCAGTGATCTTCATCCAATCGCATGTTCCGGCGCATGCCGAACTGCACCTGCTGCTCTCGATGATCACGCCGCTGGGCTGGCTGGAGCGGGTTCCCACTTACAAGGAGCAGCGGGAAAACATTAAGGATAAAGATCTGGGAACGTATGGGTTTCTTGGCTATCCCGTGCTGCAGGCTGCGGACATTTTGATGTACAAGGCGGATGTGGTTCCGGTGGGCGAGGACCAGGTCGCGCACATCGAACTTACGCGGGAGATCGCGCGGCGCTTCAATAGCTTCTACGGCCAGCGCGGAAATGTTTTCCCTGAGCCGCAAGTGTTGCTCACGCGGGCGCCGAAGCTGCCGGGCACCGATGGCCGCAAGATGTCGAAGTCGTATGGCAACGCAATCCTGCTGACTGATCCGGAGCCGGTGGTGCGGCAGAAACTGAAGACGATGGTGACCGACCCGGCGCGAGTGCGGCGGTCCGACCCGGGAAATCCGGATGTGTGCCCGGTGGGCGATCTGCACAAGATTTTCAGCGACCGCGCCACCATGGACAAAGTGAACGCCGGCTGCCGCTCGGCCGGCATTGGGTGCATCGAGTGCAAAAGCTGGGTGGCGGATGCGCTGGTGCAACTCTTGAGTCCGATGCAGCAGCGGCGCAGGAAATTCGAGGAGAATCCGCGGCTGGCTTGGGATATTCTGGAAGCGGGCAGCGAACGGGCGCGCAAGGTTGCGGCCGTGACAATGGACGGGGTGCGCGACGTTATGGGAATGTCGCTTGCATATGAGCCACCGGCGGTGAATGATGCCAAGTAGCATGCACAACAGAATCGTTCGGGCAGAGGACGGCGCACCCGAGCCGCTTGCGCCGGTGCTGGTTCCCAATCGAGTTCTCGCTACGGATCAGCAATCGGAGAAACAAGAAGAGAGCGATTCTCCCTTTGCGGTTTCTGTTACCGACGTCTATGAAGGCCCGCTGGACTTGCTGCTTGATCTGATTCGCAAGCAGCATATCGACATCTACGACATTCCCATTGCCCGCATCACGGAGCAGTATCTGGCTTACGTGGAAAAAATTCGCGAGCTGGACGTGAATGTCGCGGCTGACTTTATCTACATGGCCGCGGTGCTGATACACATCAAGTCGAAGATGCTGCTGCCACGCGATCCGTCGGCGAAAGCGGAGGAGTTGGAAGATCCGCGCACGGAACTGGTGAACCGGTTGCTGGAGCACGAAAAGTTCAAGTCGGCGGCGCAGATGCTCTTGCAGAAGCAGCAGATCGAAGATGCGGTCTTGACCAATCCTGCTTTGAAGGACTTCGTTGATGCCGAAGGCGCCGAGGCGGAGATCGCCGCAGACGTGATCGATCTGGTGAAGACCTTCCAGCAGATTCTGGAACGCGTGCGCACGCGGCCTGTGATCAACGTGGACGAGGAAACTGTAACCGTGGCCCAGATGATTGACTATCTGCGGCGGCGGCTGGCGCTCGAATCACGGCCCATCCGGCTGAAGCAGCTTCTGATGCGCGTGCCCTCGCGGCAGGCCCTGGTGTGCATGTTTCTGGCGTTGCTCGAAATGGTGCGGCTGCAGGCGATCCAGGTGCGGCAGGACCAGATGTTTGGCGAAATTGCCGTGCGCAGACATGTTGGGTTCGACGCGATCATGACGGAGCAGGCCACAGTGCGTGATGATTGGAGGTAGAAAGCAGTGGTCAGTGGTCAGTGGCCAGTTAAAGCCACGGGGTTACTGACCACTAACCACTGACCACTATGGGTTTAAAAGCTCAACTCGAAGCCATCATTTATGCGGCGGAGACGCCGATCACGCTGGAACACATGTTCCAGCTTGTCAAAGAGTCCGCGATCGCCGAAGGCGCGACCGACGCGCTCGAGGTGAAGTCACGAGTCCGGGCGGCGTTGGAGGAACTGGTTGCCGACTACGGTACGCCGGACCATGGTATTGAGATTCGGCAGGTGGCGGGCGGCTACCGCATGTCGACCAAGCCCGAACAGCACGAAATGGTGCGCAGCTTCGCCAAGAGTCTGAAGCCGCCGGTTCGGCTCTCGCTGCCGGCTTTGGAAACGCTGGCTGTCATCGCTTATAAGCAGCCTGCCACGGTGCCGGAGATCAACGAGATTCGCGGCGTGGATTCGGGTGGCGTGATTGCTACACTGCTCGACCGCAAGCTGATCACCACTGCGGGCCGCAAGCAGGTGATCGGGCGGCCGATTCTCTACAAGACGACCAAAGAGTTCCTGATGCGCTTTGGGTTGAAAGACGTCAACGAACTGCCCAGCATGGAAGAGTTTGAGAAACTCGTGGCGGAGTCGTTCCAGGGCGAATTGATTCCGGCGGAAGACGCGGCGCAGGAAGGGCAAGACGCTTCTGCTCCGGTGGAAATCACGGAGAGATCTGATTTGAAGTCCAGCGCCTGAAGCCGCAATCATCTTTGCAGAAGTTGCGGCATGGCTGACGCCATGCCCTGATACGAATCGTACTGATACGAATCAGACACCTGAACTCCTCAAATTGGAAACTTCCACGACATGGCCTCTGAACGCCTCCAAAAAATTATTGCCGCCGCTGGAATTGCTTCCCGCCGCAAGGCCGAAGAACTGATCAGTGCCGGCCACGTAAAGGTGAATGGGACCGTGGTAACGGAACTGGGGACGAAGGCGGACCCCGACATCGATCACATTCGCGTAGATGGAAAACTGCTGCAAGGCGCGCAGAACCATGTTTACCTGTTGCTGAACAAACCCAAGGGATACGTCACTACTGTGAGCGATCCAGAGAACCGGCCCACGGTGATGCAACTGATCCGCGGAGTGAAGAAGCGCGTGTATCCCGTGGGGCGGCTTGACTACGCGAGCGAGGGCCTGTTGCTTTTGACCAATGACGGCACGCTGGCGAACAAGTTGATGAAAGCGGCGTCGCAGGTGCCTAAGACTTATGTAGTGAAAGTTGCGGGGGCTCCGAGCGGCGAGGCGCTGGAGAAGCTTCGCGGCGGCGTTTCGATTGCCACCGAAGATGGCCGGCGGGTGCGAACCGCGCCGGCGGGAATCCGCCTGATTAAAGAAGCGACCAATCCCTGGTACGAGGTGACCTTGATCGAGGGCCGTAACCGGGAGATCCGGCGCATGTTTGAGAAGGTCGGCCATCACGTGGAGAAGATCAAACGCGTCCGTTATGGGCCGCTCACCCTCGATGTTCCCCCTGGGCGTTTCCGCGCCCTGACTTTGCAGGAAGTCGATCGCCTGCGCACCGCCTGCAACAAACCGATAGCGGGAACGAAGCATTCCGTGGCATGATGAGCGGCGACGCATGAGCCGCTTCTTTGATATAGTCACCAAGCCGGCGCGCGACATGGGCACAACGAATGCTCCCGGCACATCGCCGGCGGCGCTGGAGCGCCGGTCGCGCCTCATCAAACTCGATTCCAATGAAAATCCTTTTGGACCTTCGGCGCGCGCCGTTGATGCCATGAGGGAAGTGCTGAACGCGGCGAACTTTTATCCTGATGACGACTGCAGTCTGCTTCGCTACAAGCTGGCCGCGTATCACGGGTTGCCGCCAGAGCAGGTGCTGGTCACCGCGGGCTCGACCGCGATGCTGAGCCTGCTGTGCCAGACGCTGCTCGCGCCGGGGCTGAATGCGGTGACCAGCGAGCGCTCATTCATTGTTTATTCGATGGCGGTGCAGGCGGCGGGTGCGCATTTGATCGAAGCGCCCATGCGCACTGGCGAAGAGAGCTTCGACCTCGACGCGATTCTCGCTGCAATCGACTCGAACACGCGCATCGTGTTTCTGGCCAACCCCAACAATCCTACGGGCACCATGGTGGAAGCAGTCGCGATATAGAGTTTTCTGGCGCGAGTTCCCGGGCACGTAGTTGTGGTTCTGGATGAGGCTTATTACGAATTCGCCTTGCACTTTGCGGTGCTGCGGAAAATTAACTATTCGAACTCGCTTGAGTATGTTCGGCAGGGCGCCAGCGTGGTGGTGCTGCGAACCTTTTCAAAAGCCCACGGACTCGCTGGCCTGCGCGTGGGTTACGGGCTGGGTCCGGCGGAATTGCTGGGATACTGCGCGCGCATGCGCAATACATTTTCGGTTTCGTCCGTCGCGCAAGCTGCCGCGGTGGCAGCCATCGAGGACTGCGACCACATTCAGCGCGTGGTGGAAAATAATGCCGTGCAGTCCCAAGTTCTCGCGCAAAACTTGTCGGGATTGGGATATCGCGTCGTTCCAACGTCAGCGAATTTTCTGTTCTGCGATCTCGGAGAAGACGCCGCAGCTTTCGTCCACCGGTTGCAGGAGGAGGGCGTGGCGGTGCGTCCGCTGGGGCCTTGGGGAGCGCCGAGTTCCGTTCGTGTGACGGTTGGCACGCCGGAACAGAATCAGGTTTTCCTGCAGGCGGCGCGCAAAGTTGGATCGAATCATTCCACGCCGCAGAAGAATCGCCGGGAGCCCAGTCGTAACTAGTACGGCGCTGGAACCACCGCATCTTCCGGATAACCCGGCATTCCAAACTCGGGAACGTCGAGACCTTCCTCTTCGACCTCTGGCGCGACTCGCATGCTCTTCGCCTTGTTGACGCACCAGAAGACCGCGTAGGTTGCGCCGAACGCCCACACTGCATACAACGTTGCCCCCATGAGCTGGCACAAGAACTGCCGCGTATCGCCGTGGAGCAAGCCGGTCACGCCTTGACCCGCGTGACCCAGATATGTGGCTGCGCCCACGCCGTTCCATCCCGCGCCATAGACGCCGTCGGCGAAGATGCCGACGCTGACTGCGCCGAGCCATCCACAATAGCCGTGAACTGAAATCGCGCCGCAGGGATCGTCGATCTTGAGAACGCGTTCGTTGAAGAGAACACCGGCGCAGACCAGGCATCCTGCCAGCAGGCCGATGGCTACCGCCGAAGTCGGAGACACAAAGGCACACGGTGCCGTGATCGCGACTAATCCCGCGAGCATTCCATTGCACGCCATGGTGATGTCGGGCTTGCCGAACATGAAATACCACAAAAGCATCGCTGCCGCGGAGCCGGCGACGGCTGCAAGATTTGTGTTCACCGCGACCACGGAGATGCGCAGGTCGGTTGCTCCGAGAGTGGAGCCGGGGTTGAAGCCCATCCATCCAAAGAGCAGGATGAATGTGCCGGAGACGACGTAGACAATGTTATGTGCGGGAAAGACGCGAATTTTTCCGCCTGGACCAAACTTACCCAGACGCGGACCCAAAATAATTGCGAGAGCCATGGCGCAGAAGCCGCCCACAGCGTGCACCACGGTCGATCCCGCGAAGTCGACATAACCATGGCCCAGGTTCAACGTGGAGCCGACTTGCGACAGCCAGCCTCCGCCCCACGTCCAACAGCCGGAAATCGGGTAAAGGATCGCGCCGATGAAGAGTTCACAAAGCAGGAATGCCCAGAAGGTGATGCGCTCGCACACCGCGCCGACGATGATATAGCCGGCAGTTTCCATGAAGACGACTTCGAACAAAGTTAAACAGTTGCTGGCGCTGTCATAGGCCGGACCGACGAGAAAAAAACCCTTCCCGCCTACGAAACCCCATTGGCCGCTGCCGATCAAGAAAATGGTTGAGCGTGGGAGTGCCGCCCAGGTTCGTAGGCGCGGCGTTGATGGCAACGGCTCCGAACTGGAATGCGTATCCGACGGCGTAATAGGCGAGGAAGGCGAAGACGTAGGCCGCGAAATTCAGCATCATCAAGTGGCCGGCATTCTTCTTTCGCACCAGCCCGCAGGTAAGCAGGGCGAAACCTGCCTGCATGAACAGGACGAGGTAGCCGGTATTCAACGTCCAGGCAAAATTCGTCGCCACCCGAACGTGACCTACGCTGTCGGCCAGCTTTACGGCTAGCGGTTCTTTCGCTGCCTGAGCCTGATAGTCGTCGAATGCTTTCTTGTTGGCGGCGTAGTCCGGGGCTGACTTGTCGGTGGGCTCGGCGACCACAAAGGAATTGCCGGCAGCGTCGACTGCGGTCGTCTTGTCCCCGGTGGCTGTGCCGGATGGATCGGGCTTGGGCCCGTCGTTATCAATGGCAAAGCAGCAGGTGGATAGACCTGCCAACATAGCGGCTGCGAGAACGATGACGGCGGCAGCCGATAGCAACGACGGGCGCAGAGAGCGTCAGTGCCCTGGTTTTATCATGTCTGGTTGCTCCTGTTTATAGAAAGGTGGGCAATTTCTCAGGTGGTCGCTGCGTGTGCTGGAATCAGTGCCAGCAAATGCCGATACGACCGCACGATAGGTCACACAGCGCCGATGACCGTGAGCGCACTCCTCCATCAGTCTTGGTGGCCTGAGAATCGAATTCAAACGTAACGCCGACGATAAAGGCAGGCATCCACTGAGTCCAATTCATATTTCTTATGGGGGGCATCAGGCTCGCAAATAGCGCGCAGCGCCGGAGCAGAACA
The DNA here is from genome assembly GCA_963703635.1 of uncultured Acidobacteriaceae bacterium. Classification (GTDB taxonomy): domain Bacteria; phylum Acidobacteriota; class Terriglobia; order Terriglobales; family Acidobacteriaceae; genus Sulfotelmatobacter. Next base: position 121,242 of record CAVPEZ010000023.1, on the reverse strand, counting down.
AGGCGTGCACGCGGTGCCGGGGCCGCGTGGCTCCGCGGTCCCTCAGGCATCGGAACGGTTTTTAGGCGGAGTATTATTGCCAATGGTCGAGTTGGCAGATCAGTTTTGAGGAGGTTCCTGTGATCGGCATTGACAAGGGCTCTCGCCATCGGCACGTCGTAGGTCGCTTCGGGGAATATCTAGTCTGCAACTGGCTGTCGCGATCTGGCTTCGAGGTTTGCATCGTCGATCACACTGGACTGGACGTGATTGCATACCACCCGCGCAGGAAACAGCGGCTTGGGATAACCGTGAAGGCTCGGACCAGATCGCCGGGAACTGAAAAGGGGAGCGTTTATATCTTCCGAGCTGCCAAGAATGATATCCAAAAGGGCGACCGCCAAAAGCTGCTGGAGGCCTGCAAAGCATTCAGTTGCGACCCTTGGATCGCTGTTTATGTAGAATGCGATGCCCATGCTGATCTATTCCTGACTAGCCTGGCCAACTACGACAAGAAGTACCGCGTATCGGAGAGAGCAGTCGACGGGTGGACAATGAGGCGGATTGCCGAGTACGGGGCGGACTCCGAAGTGAGGCACATCAGCGTCGCGTTCAACGCAGCCCATTGGTGGAAGAACCCCGGGAAGTCGGGAGTCGCCGGGTAACCTTCGAAGTGCCGTCCGGCTTCGCCAGAAACTTTCAGGCGACCGTCCACGAGGAGAGTCTACCCCTCCAACACAGCCACGCGCGCCGCGCCGTACAGTCCCGCATCGCTTCCTAACAGGGCGCGGGTGATGATGGTTTTTCGTTCGGTTCGGCTTTCGGTCTGGGCGGCGGCGCCTTCTTCTTTTCTCAAAGAATCCATCCTCGGAGGGTCGGCGGGAGCGGTTGCTGCGTAGACCAGCGATCGCTCGCGCAACTCCTCGAACATGTTGGGTGCGTAGGCCTCCCACGCGCTTGAAACGCCTCCGCCGATGACGAACATGTCGAGATTCAAAACGTTGACCAGACCGGCGAGCAGTATTCCGAGATAGCGTCCAAAACTGCGGAGGATGCGGCGGGCGTGCTCATCGCCCTGAATCGCGAGGTTGTAGACGGACTTCGCGCCGAATTCGGTGTCCGACGCCGCCGCCATGGCGAGCGACGGCGCCTCACCGCTTGCGATCGCTTCGCGGGCCATGCGCATGATCGCGCTGGCGGAAGCATACTGTTCGGCGCATCCGCGATTGCCGCAGCCGCAGGGATGGCCTTCCGGTTCAAGGGTGACGTGGCCGAACTCGCCGGCCATGCCATTCATGCCGTGCCAGATTTTTCCACCGAGCACGATGCCGCCGCCGATTCCGGTACCCAGTGTAACCACCGCCATATTCGGAACGCCGCGGGCAGCGCCCAACCACTGCTCGCCGAGCGCGGCCACGTTGGCGTCATTTTCGAGGACGACGCGCGCGGCGTTTTTTGGAAGTCCCAGGCGGCGCTCGATTTCCGCGCGCACAGGATAGTCTTCCCAGCCCGGCAGGTTTGCCGACTTGCGCAGCATTCCGGTTTGCATGTCGATAATCCCGGGAACGCCGATGCCAGTGCCGAGAAGTCTTCCAGACTCTCCATATTTGCCGGACAGACGCTGAATCGCGTCGCACATTTCGTTGATCACGTGATCGCGGCCGAGAGCGACCTTGGTGCCGAGAGTGACTTTCTCGAGAAGCTGTCCCTCGCTGCTCACGGCCGCAATGCGCAGGTTGGTGCCGCCGAGATCAACTCCGATGGAGAAATCGGGCATGGAGGAGAAGATTATCAGAACTGGGCGGGAGGTGCTCGCCACTGACTGGCGACTCTAGCTCAACAGTACAGATTCCTTGCGAAGTTGGCGGCGGTGCTTGTTGGTACGGATCCTTCGACTGCGGTTGTGCTTCGCTGTCGCGAAGCACAATCCTCGCTCAGGATGACAAGCGATAGTCTGTCATTTCTGGCACCTCGGGCAGTAATGGCTGCTGCGTCCGGCAATCACGATGCGCTTGATGGGAGTCTTGCAGACCAGGCAGGGCTCGCCTTCGCGGCCGTAGACGCGGTGCTGCAACTGGAAGAAGCCTTCTTCGCCATCAGCGTCAACGTAGTCTGAGATGGAGGAACCGCCGAAAGCGATCGCCTCCTGAAGAACCTCTTTTACCGACGCGAGTAAGTTGGCCAGTTGGTCGCGAGTGATAGTGGAGGCGCGGCGGCGCGGGCGAATTCCAGCGCGAAACAAAGATTCATCGGCGTAAATGTTTCCCACGCCGCGAAGCAGCTTCTGATTGAGCAATGCGCTCTTGATGGGAGTCTTGCGGCCACGAAACAGCGCGAAGAAGCGTTCGAGACCGGCTTCCAGTGGCTCGATGCCACCCGCGTCGAAGCCTCCGGCGCGGGCAACACTCAGCCGTCCAAAGCGCCGGGGATCGACAAAGCGCAGCTCCTTGCCCGACGCGAGCTTCAGAATCGCATGCGTGTGCTTGAGAATATCCGCTTGCGGTTCGCAGACTTGTAGGCTTCCGGTCATGCCGAGGTGCACGATCCATTGGGCTCGGGCGTGTTTGGGGTGTTTCTGGTCCAAATCAAAGACGATGTGCTTGCCCATGCGGCGCACTCCGGCGATACGGCTGTGCTGCAGGGTGGCGGCGATTTCCTGCGCCGAAGACTTCAGCGGCTCCGGCTTTCGGCCCAGCCAGATGGATTCGATCACATCGCCGGAGACGCGTCTGGCCAGTCCGCGGGTAATAGTTTCTACTTCGGGGAGTTCCGGCATGCCTTATCAGTCTACAGGGCTGCAGCAGGAGCGTGTGCGGTTAGAGCAGGTCTGCGGAATCTGGAAGCAGAGAGGGTCTAATCCTTTAAGGGTACGACAGTCTGGCCGTCGCGGCAGAAGGTGGCAACTTTCTGCAGATCTCCGTTGGCCTGGGGCAACGTCATCACCGGTCCGTAGCAGTAAACCGCGTGGCCGCTGGCGGCAAAGTACCAGCGTCCGCCTTTGGAGTGCTGCTCCAGATGACCGGAGGGCTGGCGAACTGTCTGCGCTGGCTTCGCAGCCGTCAGACTAAACAACAAGGCTAGGGTCAGAACCTTCATTGTCGCCAAATTTTCCGAACACTTCCTGGAGAGACTTCTTTACGCTTTCTGCCTGGGCTCTTAAATCGTATTCAAAGAACGACGCCGGTCTGACAAATCCGAAGCAGGCACGGGAGGAAGCTGAGTTTGCGGCTTCGCAATCTTGCCGGTCCGGCTTTGAGAACGGTTTTGCGGTACTGCCTGGGTTGACGGGGCATGCGTTGACGGAGCCTGGGTTGACGGGGCCTGAGCAGGGGCCTGCTGCTGGGTCGAGGGAGCTTGCGCGCGGCTTTGGCCTTGCGCCCGGGCCGACTCCTGATCGCCTATGGCCTTGCCTCTCGCAGACCACAGTTCGGTACTGTCACGGCCTAAAACCTTAATCAGATTGCGTTGCGATTGGATGACCGAGCCTTGCTCGACGATGAGCACGGTCATCAGTCCGTAAGAAAACAAGAACAGCACTGTGAGCAGCGGGAGAAGGCTCCGCTTCTTCGTGGGAACCGCGATCGGCATCATTGTTGTGGAACCGAACGAAATCGTCAAGTGGCACCCCTGTCTGGCCTAGCGAACACAGGCTGATAGGTGGATTGCAGCTTGTGAGCCAATAGCGTATGTGGCCAGAAGATGGTGAATTTATGTGGGTTAGCGTGTTTTGTCAAGCCGAGCCGCGAGATTCCAAGTGCAATTCAATGCACATATTGAGCAGCGTCGCGTTGTCGATTGGAGGGCGCGGGTCCGAAACACAGGTCTATTTGAAAGGAATCGCCGTCTGCTGTGATGCCCACCCGACGCTCGGCACCGAGCCCCAAAACATTCGTACGGATGGAACATATTTCGTCATGCCGCCGGTCGACGCGGTGCGGCCGAATACCTGGAAGCGCCAATTCAGCACCTCCGCGACATAGATGGTTTGATCCGGTCCTATCGCCATGAAGTGAGGCCACGCCAGTTGGCCGGGCTTGCGCCCAGGTTCACCGAAGGCGCCGAGGATCTTGCCGTTCTGGTCCAGTTCGACGATCCGGTCGTATCCCCCGTCCACCATCCAAATGTGCTGGTCGGGTGTGATCACCAGACCGTAGGGATAACCGACGTCAGTCCATTGCTGGATGAACCTACCTTCTGAATCAAAAACCTGGATGCGCTGATTTTCGCGATCACCAACATAGACGCGGCCCTGGTTATCGATGGCTACCGTGTGAGGCAAGTTGAACTCGCCGACGCCTGTTCCATATTTGCCCCAGGCCTTGATGTAATTTCCGTCCCGATCAAACTTCACGATTCTGGAATTGCCGTAGCCATCCGCAACGTAAATGTCGCCGTTCTTCGCGAACGCCACGTCGGCGGGCTTGTTGAACAGCCAATTCGCCTCGGCGCCGGTGTTGATTCTGCCCAGGACCATCAGGACATTGCCGGCCGGGTCCAGTTTGAGCACAAGATGGTTGCCGTCGTCGGTGGTCCAGAGATTGTCGTCAGCGTCAACGCGCAAGCCGTGGGGATGGGTAAAGAGTCCGTCGCCAAGGCTTTGAATAAAGTTGCCCTTCGCGTCATATTCGGCGAGCATGGGCTTGGTTCGTTGAAACAGAAAGATGTGGCCCTTGGAGTTCACCGCGACGGCGGAAGCTTCACCTGGGACCATCCCTTTGGGAAACTTAAAGAAGCTCGGGACTACGCGATAAGGAAGTTCGGGAACGGGCTGAAATGTCGTGGCTTTCGCCGCGGTTTGCTGCGCATCTGCATGAAACGGCAAGAGCGCCAAGCATGCGAGAACGATTCCCACCGATCTTTTCATATTGCTACTTTCCCGCCAGCAGAAGTTTTGCGATGGTCGCCAACTGCATGTTCGAGGTGCCCTCGTAGATCTTGCCGATCTTGGCATCGCGCCAGTATTTCTCCACGGGATAGTCTTTGGTGAAGCCGTAGCCGCCGTAGATCTCGATGGCCAGCGAGGTCACGCGCTCAGCTACCTGCGAGGCGAACAGCTTGGTCATCGCCGCTTCTTTAACGAAGTTCACGCCCGCGTCCTTCATGCGGGCCGCGTTGTAGACCATGAGGCGGGCAGCTTCGATCTCAGTTGCCATCTGCGCAATCTGGAACTGGATTCCTTGAAACTCCGCGATGGCCTTGCCGAACTGCTTGCGTTCCTGCGAATACTTCGCGGCAAATTCCCAGGCACCTCGGGCGACGCCGAGCATTTGCGCGCCAATACCGATGCGGCCTTCGTTCAACGTCTCGATCGCAATCTTGTAACCCTTGCCGGGCTCGCCCAGCACATTCTCTTTGGGCACGCGGCAGTCTTCCAGAATCAGTTCACAGGTCGATGAGGCGCGAATGCCCAGCTTGTCTTCTTTCTTCCCCACGCTGAATCCCGGGAAGTCTTTCTCCACCAGAAACGCCGTGATGCCTTTGTATCCCGCTGCGGGGTCGAGTGTGGCGAACAGGACGAATAGTCCGGCTTCTTTGCCGTTGGTGATCCACAGCTTGCGGCCGTTGAGTGCGTAATCGCTGCCCTTGAGTTCGGCGCGCGTTGCCAGCCCGAAAGCGTCGGAGCCGGAGCCGGCCTCGCTCAATGCGTAGGCGCCACAGGTGTCTGCCGCCATCTTGGGCAGATAGTGCTTCTTCTGTTCAGGGCTGCCCCATCGCAACAAAGCATTGTTGACCAGCGTGTTTTGCACATCGACTACGACGCCCGCGGATGCGTCGACGCGCGACAATTCCTCCACGGCAAGGATCGCTTCGAAGAACTTGGCGCCGCCTCCGCCGTATTGCTCCGGGATTTCGATCCCCATTATCCCGAGCTGGAAGAACTCGTGGATGAGATCTTTGTCGAAGATGCCTTTCTCGTCCATTTCTTTCACGAGGGGACGGATTCTTTCGTCGGCAAATTGGCGAATGTTGTCACGGAAAAGAATTTCGTCCTCGGTGAGAGTGGTCAGCGGCGTGGGAGGGGCGGATTGCAGGGTGGTATCGGGCATATAAATACCTTCAACAGAGAATGGAAAACCCTAGATTCTAGCAGAGTGGAGCGAGTGGGTTGTGTCCGAAAACCTTAAACACAGAGGACCCACCCTTCGGCTCCGCTCAGGGCAGGCAGGGTTTCTCAGGGTGAAGCATCTTTGATTTCAGAGGTGGATTTTCAGACTCGGCGGGAGTGCACCAGCTTCAGCCCGTCCGCCTGCAGAATGCGCTGGATCTGATTGCGCGCGTGCACGGACCACGGTCCTGTGGTATCGAGCTTGATATACGCCTGCCAGTGTTTCAGCGCCTTGCGGGGCTCGCGGGTCTTCTCGAAGGCGAGCGCGAGGTTGTAGTGCGCATCGGCGTACGTCGGTGCGAGTTGAATCGCCATCTTGTAGGTCTGGATGGCCTCTTGCACGCGCCCGGTCTCGTCCAGAACGTTGCCCAGATCGAAATAGGCGAGCGCGTAGCGAGGATCGGCCTGCAGGGCGGCGCGGTAGTGTCTTTCTGCGAGCGCAAAATCCTGCCGGTTGTAGTAAAGCGTGCCCAGATTGATGTGCGCGGCTGCGTGCTCATCCTGAAACTCGAGCACTTTCTGGTAGGCGGCGAGCGCTTCGGTCTGGGTGGCCGGATCCTCTTCCAACGCGATTCCGCGGGCAAACCAGGCGGCGGCCTCATCCTCTTGCGGACCCGGTTCTTGAGTGGGGATCGGAGTGCTGGTCACAACTTTTTCTCGGGTCGCGAAGTCCATCACAAACTGTCCCGCAATAGGTTCCAGCAGCCTGCCCTCGTGACGGAACGCCACGCGATGATTGTTTGTGGAGGAAGCTCCAGCATCGAGCAACGGGTTTCCCATGCCTGACGCCTGCTTTTGCATGGCTTCGAGCGATTGCCGAATCACTGCCGGCCGCACCCGCATCGCGCACAGGTCGCGAACTTTCTTGATCTTGAGCAGGTCGGAAAAGGAATAGGCCGGAGAGGCCGCAATCAGCCCTGCCCGCTCCCAGTTGGCCAACTGGCGCGGCGTGAGGTGGAGGATTCTAAGTAAATCGGCTCGACTGTACACGACTGTGCGCAACCTCTCGCGCCGGTTCGGGGGCGCAAGAACGTTACGTGCCATTATCCGTAACTTGCGGCTGTAAACGCAACTGCAAACCCTTGTGGAAATCTGTGGAGAACCTGGTTGGTTTACATGCAACAAAAATGGTGCAGTCGAGCTTCGCCCGACGGACCCTTCGGCTGCGCTCAGGCAGGCAGCCGGGGGCGGCTGTCCCCACATGTTTCATGGCCTACACGGTCACCGCCGCCTGATACTCCTCATACGTGCCCTTGAAGTCGGTAAGCTTGTGGTCGCTCTCGAAGTGCCAGATACGGGTTGCGACCTCGTCGATCAGGTCGTGATCGTGGGTTACCAGGAACACCGTCCCTTGATACCGTTGCAAGGAAATGTTCAGCGCGTTGATCGCTTCGAGATCCAGGTGGTTCGTCGGTTCATCGAGCACCAGCACGTTCGGCTTCTGCAGCATCAGCTTGCAGAAGAGCAGCCGTGCCGCTTCGCCTCCGGAAAGAACGTTGGTGGATTTCGTCGCTTCTTCGCGGGCGAACAGCATCTGCCCCAGCAAGCCGCGAATCTCTTCACTAACCGCCGCCGGATTCCACTGATGCAGCCACTCCAGCACGGTCGTGCCGCCTTCGATCAGGCTGCGGTGGTCCTGGGCGAAATACCCGATGGCCGCCTCGTGCCCCCAGATCACTTTGCCGGAATCGACGAACGGTCCGTCGTAGCCGCTGGTCTTGCGCAACTCAGCTTCCGGCGTGGTCGGGGAATTCGCCAGCAGCGCATTGACTAGCGTGGTTTTTCCTGCTCCGTTGCGGCCCATGAGCGCGATTCTTTCACCGCGCGTGATGCTGGCGGTGAAGTCGCGAATCACCTGCTTGTCGCCGTAAGCCTTGCCCAGGTGCTCGATTTCGAGAATGTGCTTGCCCGAGGGCCGCTTCTGCTCGAATTTGATGTAAGGCCGCTGGATGTTCGACTTGGCCAGTTCCGTTACCTGCAACCGCTCCACTTCTTTGCGCCGCGACTGTACCTGGCTTGACCGCGTGCCGGCCGCGAACCGCGCGATGAATTCGTTCAATTGCGCAATCTTCTTTTCGCGCTGCGCGTTCTGCGATTCAATCTGCGAGCGCACTTGCGTCTTCGCCAGCACCATTTCGTCGTACGATCCGGTGTAGGTGATGATGGTCTCGTAATCGATGTCGGCGATATGGGTGCAAATGCTGTTGAGGAAATGCCGGTCGTGCGAGATGGCGATCACCACGCCGTCATAGGCATTCAGAAATCCCTGCAACCAGTGGATCGAATCCAAGTCGAGGTTGTTCGTCGGCTCATCCAGCAGCAACGCCTGCGGATGCCCGAACAGCGCCTGTGCCAGCAGCACACGAACTTTTTGCCCACCCTGGATTTCGCTCATCTTGCGGGAATGCACTTCGTCCGGAATATCCAGGCCTTGTAACAAGATCGCCGCGTCGCTCTCCGCCGTGTATCCGTCTTCCTCGCCGACAATGCCTTCGAGCTCGCCGAGCTTCATGCCGTCCTCGTCAGTCATATCATGTTTGGCATAAATCGCGTCGCGCTGCTGCAACGCAGCCCAGAGCCGCTTGTTGCCCATGATGACCGTGTCGATCACGGTGTAGGCGTCGAAGGCAAACTGATCTTGGCTCAAGACCCCCAGCTTGCGCGGACGGACGACCGTCCCTTTTTGCGGATCCAGTTCGCCGCTCAGCAGCTTCATAAACGTGGACTTGCCCGAACCGTTGGGCCCGGTCAGGCCATAGCGCTTACCCGGCGTAAATGCCGTGGAAACTTCATCGAACAGAATTTTGGCGCCGTAGCGCATGGAAACATTACTGACTGAAAGCATGATTTTTGGTTTCTCTTCTTCCGGGCTTCTACTGGAAAGCTTCTTCAGGAAGCGTTCTTCTAAAACTGCGGGGAAATTTCCGCCAAAACGGTACGCAGCTGGAGTTAATAGAATATCACGCGAGGGCCCGACGGTCTTTTATTGAGCAATCCATGGATTGACAAGGGGCGCCGAGAGATCCTCGAAGTGCGACAGATTTCGCGTCGCCAGCGTGGCGTGACGAGCCAGAACGATACCGGCAATCATGGTGTCGCGATCATCGCGTGGGCGACCTTGCAATTTTCTAGCAGCCATCAAGGTGCTCGCGTGTTCGGCTGCTTCGACGTCAAACGGAGCGACGCGGTGGTCGATGCTGTGTAGCATTCTTTCGAAGTCTTGAATCAGAGTGGTTCGCCGTTTACCGATAGGCATGCTCTCGAGTCCGAAACGAATTTCAAAGAGCGTTACTGAAGTTGTCCAGATCGATGATCGAGATTGTCGATCAAGCCACCTCAACACCGTCTCGTCGGGCGCACGCAGCATAAGCTCCGAGAGCACGTTGGTGTCGAGAATGATCATTCGTCAAAAGACGGAGGTTTTATCTCGAAACGCAATTCTGGAATCGGGGAGTCGAGCCCGTGCTTAGCAAAAATTTTCGCAATCTCGGTTCCCAATCCGCCCTCCGGGCAGTCTTCTTCTTTGTGCACCGCGGCCCGCAAAATATCTCGGACTTCTTCTTCCATGCTGCGGCCGTTGCGGCGCGCGCGGCGCTGCAGACGAGCCTTCACTCCGTTTTCAATATTACGAACCAGCAGTTGAGCCATGTTTCACCATCCTGACCCCGATATCATGATATCACATCATATGATATCACGCTATCACACCCCTCGGCTGGACGGCATCTAGTGTCCCCCGCTCAACTCCCGCACAATAACGCCCACGAACTGTTTGGCGTCCCCGAACAGCATCAGCGTGTTGTCGAGGTAGTAGAGAGGATTATCGATGCCCGCGAAGCCGGGACTCATGCTGCGTTTGATTACCATCACGGTATGGGCTTTATCGACATCCAGGATGGGCATGCCGTAGATGGGGCTGGAGGCGTCGTTGCGCGCGGCCGGGTTGGTGACGTCGTTGGCGCCAATCACCAACGCGACGTCGGTTTGTGGGAAGTCGCCGTTGATCTCATCCATCTCGATTAGCCGGTCGTAGGGAATGTCGGCTTCGGCCAGCAGAACGTTCATGTGGCCGGGCATGCGTCCCGCGACGGGATGGATGGCGAAGCGAACATCGACGCCCTTCTTGGTGAGGATGTCGTACAGTTCGCGCACCTTGTGCTGGGCCTGCGCCACCGCCATGCCATAACCGGGGACGATGACCACCTTATTCGCGGCAGACAGAATCGCCGCCGATTCCTCGGCGGTGGCGCTGTGTACGGGTCTGGCTTCCGCGCCACCGGCAGCAGAGGCCTGCACTTGGCCGAAGGCTCCGAACAGAACATTGGTGAATGACCGGTTCATCGCCTTCGACATGATGACCGAAAGAATAAGTCCGGAAGAACCGTCGAGCGCACCGGCGATGATCAGGAGCTTGTTCTGTAGCACGAAGCCCATGGCCGCTGCGGATAATCCGGCATAGCCGTTTAACAGCGAGATAACGGTCGGCATGTCGGCGCCACCGATCGGGATTACCAGTAGAACGCCGAAAAGCAGCGAAACGCCCACAATCAGCGGAAATAATTGCTTCGCTTCCGGATGCAGCACCAGGTAAACCGCACTGCCCACGGCAACCGCGAACAGCAGGAAGTTGACGAGGTTCTGTCCTTTATAAGTAATGGGCCGCTGGGGCAGGATTTCCTGCAACTTTCCTGCCGCCATCAGACTGCCGGTAAACGTCAGCCCTCCGAGAATCACCTCCATTGAGAGCACCGACAATCCGAACTTCGAGTTGTTCTGCGTTCCCAGATAAAATTCCGCTGTGCCGACCAGAGTGACGCACAGTGCGCCGAAAGCGTGACTCAGTGCGGTCCGCTGCGGGACCGCGGTCATGTGCACCATGCCTAACGGAATGCCGATGCCGCTGCCCAGCACGAGCCCGACCGCGATCCACTTGTAGTCGACGATGCCGTGGTGCAGCAGAGTGCCGGCGATGGCCAGCACCATGCCGATTTCGCCTGCCAAAATTCCATGGCGGGCGGTCGTGGGCGAACTCATCCACTTCAGCGACAGAATGAACAGCGCGCTGGCGATCAAGTAGATCGCTTCGATAACGTACTGGCTTCCGGCAAACTCGTTCATGATTTACTTAGCAAGCTAACTCTAAGATTCACTCGGTACGATTTCGCGCAGCGACTTACTTGTTCGGACGGCTGCTCTTGAACATCTTGAGCATGCGGTCCGTAATAAGGAATCCGCCCACCACATTACTGGTGGCCGCGACGATGGCGATCGTGCCCAGTACGGTGGCGAACGTGCTCTTGCGCTCGCCGACCAGGACAATCGCACCCACGACGGCAATGGCGTCGAGTGCGTTCGTTAAGGACATCAGCGGAGTGTGCAGCAAGGGTGAAACGTGGCGGATGACTTCGAAACCAAGGAAGCAGGCCAGCATGAAAATGAACAGATCATCAATCAGGTTCTCGCTCATAATTTTCTCCCAGGGGGGTAAAGCCCAAATCTCTTATAGCTTCCTCGGCGCGGCTGAAGCCGCGCCCTGATACGAATCTCTCACTGACGATCGTTTATTCCCATCCTTTATTCCTATCCTTCACTTTGCGACCAGCGCCGGCAGTTTGAAAAACTCCCGCACCCTTGGGTTCACGATTTCACCGCCTTGCGTGACCATCGTCTCGCGAATAATTTCATCCTGCAGGTTGAGTTGCAGCTTGCCCTCTTTCACTATATACGCGAGGAAGGTGGCCACATTGCGGGCGTACATCTGGCTGGCATGGTACGGGACGCTGCTGGCAAGATTGATGGCGCCGATAATCGAGACGCCGTACTGGTTCACCGTTTCTCCGACGCGGGTAAGTTCGCAGTTGCCGCCGCGTTCGGAGGCAAGATCGACGATCACGGAGCCGGGGGCCATCCCTTTGACCATGTCGGCGGTGATCAGCACTGGCGACCTCTTGCCGGGAATCACCGCGGCGGTGATGACCACATCGCTCTCCGCAACCACGCGCGTGAGCAGTTCGCGTTGCCGGGCATAGAAAGTTTCGTCCTGGGCGGTGCCGTAGCCGCGGGCATCTTGCGCGTCCTTGGCCTCGATGGGCAACTCGATGAAGCGGCCGCCCAGGCTGTGCACCTGCTCTTTGGAGGCGGCGCGCATGTCGTATGCCGATGCCACCGCACCCAGCCTGCGCGCGGTCGAGATAGCTTGCAGCCCCGCCACTCCGGCGCCGATGACGAAGACGCGCGCCGGCGTGATGGTGCCCGCGGCCGTCGTCATCATGGGAAAAATTCTGATCGATGTTTCCGCGGCCAGCAGCACCGCTTTGTAGCCGCAGATCGTCCCCATCGAAGAGAGCGCATCCATGCTCTGTGCGCGCGTGGTGCGCGGCACCAGTTCGACCGAGAATGCGGTAACGCCCGCGGCAGCGATCTGCTGGACTACCTCGGCAGAACCGAATGGGCGCAGAAAGCCGATCAGCAGTTGATCGCGGCGCAGCAGGGGAAGGTCAGCCTTGCCGGTCACGTCATTCGAGCCATAGCAAAGCACCTGCACAATAATCTCAGCATCGCTGAAGACAGCGGCGCGATCGGGAGCAATCTTTCCGCCCTTTTCGATGTACGCCGAATCAGGATAGCCGGCTCCTGCGCCAGCGCCCGACTCCACAACTACTTCGAGTCCGGCCTTGGCGAGCGTAGGGATTACGCTGGGAACAAGCGCAACCCGGCGCTCTCCCGGATAGCTCTCCTTCGGAACTCCAACAATCACACGCTTGTCCTTTCCTTCGGAATACTACCGAACCGAACGAAGTTCCGTTGTGACGCTCGTCACATGGTAACGGAACCGGCCGCCAACGGACTCAAAACAGTATCAGAAAGGCGAGGCACTGAGAAGCGCATCCGGAAAGGATCGAATACGGCTCGAACCGGCCGAGCTTTGATGAGAGCATTTATGATGAGCGTAATTCAACGTTGTGGAAGGAAGAAGTTCGGAAAAGGTGAATACTCGAGAGCCCGGTCGTCCCTCGGAGTTGTCACCGCGAGAGAACGACCGGCTTTCGTGGTTCAGACAGCTATTGTTGCGGTGGCGCACCTTGCTCGCCGGCGCGACGGTTCTGCATCCGTTGCTCACGCTTGGCCTGCATTGCGTCCCATTTCTTCTGCTGATTCGAGTCCAGGAGACCCCGGATCTGCTCGTCGGTGCTCTTGCGAATCTCCATCATCTTGCTACGGCGATCCTGCTCGGCGAGAGAAGTGTCCTGGTGCAGGCTCGCCATCTGAGAGCGTGCCGACACAAGCGCATCCTGCACTTTGGTCTGCTGATCGGAGTTGAGCTTGAGACGTTTGGTTAACTCCCTGGTGCGCTCAGCAGGGTCGGGCGAGCCGTGGTGCCGGCGGCCATTGTCCTGCACCGTTTGGGATTGCTGATCGTTATACTGGGACTGAGACGGGCTATTCTGCGCCGTCGCAAAAGATGCGGCTGTCGAAATGAGGCCTGCCGCTGCCAGAATGAGTAGGGACTGCTTGAGCATTTTGTTCTCCTTAGTTCAATAGAAATTGATCTACATGTATTAACGGAATTACGAACCGAGAGTTGCGCCAGAAAGCAGGATTTCGACGATCTTTGCATAACTTTACGAAGGGAAGATGGGTCGGGATTTGCGGCGGTTACGTTTATCCTAGCGAGTTATGCGGTCAGGGGAGTACTTGAAAACGCCGTTCAAGCACTCAGCCTGCTTACTGCAGCCCCGACTGGGTCAGCTTCACGGCGCAATAAGGATTTGCCGCTCCGCCCGCTACGTTGCATTTCTGCCCGTTCACCGACCCCGGCGCTATGGTTGAGAAGTAGATATTCGTCCCGCCGCTCGACACTAAGTTGTCGATCACGGTTCCGCTGGTTCCCCCGAGAGCGCTCGGGGACGTCACGCAACTGGATGTGGGCGCGCCCGTGCAGGTCGGTGTGGTCAACGAACTTGTAATCGTCGAAGTCTCAAGAAACCCGTCCGTTGCGCTGCCCACTCCGAAAAACAGTCGGTCCGTCGTGCCGTTGTAAAACTCGGTCAGCGGCGAACACTCGTCCCCTTTCGTGTTGTCTATCACAAAGGTGGACTTGCCGATGCTGGTGATAATGTTGCTGGCAAAGGGGAAGAAATACATTTGTGGCTTCGCCGGCGTGCCTCCGTTGTTCACGAATCCGCACGCGATCATGTGCCCTGAGGTCGACCCATTCAACCAGAACGCATTATCAAACGCTCCCGAGTGCACGTTTTTTCCAGTGCAATCTCCACTCCCGCTGGCCGAGCCCAGGTCCACGGTATTGCTGGTAGTGGGCACACCGGTGGTGAAGTTCGCCGGAAGCTGGCTGACCGCTCCGCCGATACCCAGCACAAAGCTGCATCCGGTGACCGCGAACACTTGGTCGATTGCGGGACTGGCGGGATCCGTGACCACAATCGGCGGGTCGACAATCCCTGTACCTGCTCCGTGTCCCGCCCATCCGATCGTTTGCTGCGCTGAGAAGGTGCCACCGGGGCTGTTTAAGCTGACCGAGTACAAGTAGCCTTGTCCGTCTCCGAGAAAGATGCTGCCCGCCCTGTCATCGACAACCGGAGCGGTCAGCACCCTGGTGGCCTGAGTCGAGACAGTAACCGGCCAGCCCCCAGTGCTGACCAGCGCCGGCGCGCCGCCGCCGAAGACCGGAGTGATCTTATAGAGCAATCCATTGTCGGCGCCCACGTATGCCGTATCAAAAAAGTAGTCCACCCAGGGCGAGGAATTTGAATCAGTCGCGCTGGTTTGGATGGTGAGGGTCGTCATGCAACCCGCCGTCGTCGGCGTCGCGCACGAAGTGGGAGTCAGCGGACTCAACACCGTGCCTGACTGCGAGGGCGGCGTTGGAATCGGGTTCGGCAGCACCAGAACGTGGAAGTACGAACCGCTGCTGGTGCTTTCGACAAACGCCACTTTAGTCCCGTCTTCCGAGAGCGCGGGCGACGTTTTGATTTGTCCTCCCGACTGCGTCACCGTGTTGTAGGCGAATGCCACCCAGGGCGATCCGCCATTGCATGGCGTCGACGCGCCCGTGTACAGGTTGTTGATGCCGACCAGGTTGGCCTGCGTTCCGGAAGTCACGGTCAATCCAAAAACAATGTAATCGGAATTGCAATCGTCTCCGGCTACGTCAAACCGGTATTTCGCCGGAAATTGATTCTGCGGTACGTACCCGTTCTCCAGCGAAACCGCCCAGTCGATCTTCATTTCGCGCAAATGCTGGCGCCTTCTGTGTCGGAACCGTTCTATCGCGGTTTGCCGCATCACCATGTTGTAAACATGGCGCGGGTCGCGATCTCCCGCCGCCAGCACATCCTCGGCTCGCATGCCCGGCATCAACAAGTGCCGCGAACTCCAATCTTGCGGATACCCCAGGTGGATCTGGCCGGGGCTGGCATCGCCCGGTAAAGTCCTACCCATCCCTGCTCTTGCGCGAAAGCGTAGTGCCGAGCAGGAGCGAACCGGCCGCCGCACAGAACCAACGGAATGCGTACCCTCGCATCGTCTCTCCTCAAAGTGTCGGTATCGTGCCGTTCTAATTCGCGTGCGTTTTGGAAATCTAACCTAAGCTGATCAAGCGTTCGCGCTGATCCCAGCCAACTCATGCGATGGCGAAGCTATCTCCCCCGAAAATGGGAGAGCTTGCCCCGAGTCTGCGGGAAGTTGAATTTGAATCAATGGACCCGCGGAACCGGCTCGTGTTCGTGCCAGCATGTTGGCCGAGGGGATGCCCGTCCTCTGGAAAGACTTCTCGCAATCCGCCGTGGACGGCCCGCGCATGTTGCCCTCCATGTACGCCAAACCGGGGCAGCGCGTGCACGTACCCACGTGAGCGCAACTCGAACAGGTCGGAAGATCCCGGGCGCGGATCGAGCGGACCTCCTTCAACTGCGTGGAGTTGCGCCAGATGTCGAGGAATTTCTGCCGCCGCACATTGCCGCTCGGAAGAGGGAATTGCACGCAGGGAAAAACATCGCCGTAAGGAGAGATGTAGCAAGCGGTGTGGCCCGCGCTGCACGGGAAACCATCCATGATGTCTTCGCCGGGTGGAGGCGGAGGGGCGCAGAATTCTTCCACGTTGCCCACAAGCTCTGGGTTGTGAAAAACCTGCTTGAGGTCAGAGCCCGGAATTCTCAGGGCAAGGATCGAGGTGTCTCCGTCCATCTTCGGCGTAATTGTGGGGTCGAGGGTATAGGCGACTCCCAGTTCCCGGGCCAGCGCGATCACGCCGGGCTGGTCGGAGAAATTGCCGGCCATAAGAACATTGGCGATGCTGACTTTCAGCCCCTGCGACTTCAAGAATCGAATCGCCCGGATGGTGCGCTCGAGCGACCCGGGCAGTTTAGTGATGGCATCGTGAACTTCCGGCCGATGCGAGTAGACACTAATCTGTATCTGCTCAACGCCAAGCTGGCGAAGCCTGGCGGCTTCCTTCTCGTGGATCATCACGCCGTTGGTCTTCACCTTCACGTTGAACAACAGTTGCCGCGCGCGCTCCACGATCTCAAAAAAGTCGCGGCGCATCAGAACTTCACCGCCGCTAAGGGAGAGGAAAAAGACGCCGGCATCGGCGAGTTGTTCGAGCACGCCGATGATTTCCGCCGTCGTCATCTCGCCATGATCGTCGTGATCCAGATAGCAATGCACGCAGCGCTCATTGCAGCGGTAGGTGACATCGAGGTGAACGCTGATGGGTAGTCCCAGGTTCAGGGCTTTTTGATTCATCTCGGCGAGCAGGCTCACCGGCCCTCCGAGGACGGGGAGGAATCCGTCTCCATCAGTGGCTGATCCGACACCAGCAGAATGCCGTGTTGTGAGAGTTCGTCCACGAAGCGGTCGGCGCCGCGCTGCGCCCGTTCCCGATCGACATCGAATTCCTCGCAGACCTTCCCGGCAACGATTTCCGACAGCGGCGTGCGCCCGTCCGCTGCCCGCCAAATCGTGGAAGCGACTTCATTGAGCGTGAAAAAAGTCGAATCGGCAGCCGACATCACCATCATTTCTCCACCCAGCATTCGGGCAGCGATCGCCTTGCTTCGCGCAATGTATTTTTCGGCCATCATGATCCTCCTGAGCCGACGAACCAATGACGACCAACGTATATCGGCGAACGCATGACAACTAACACTCCGCGCTACACGTTCGATTCGTATCAGGGCACGCATTCATGCGTGCCGTAAGCATCGCGCTATCAGAGCGCCTTTAGGCGTGGCCTCCTAACGTATTATGTCCCACACTCGCTGGTCGGGAACGAATACTAGGCGGTGGATGGGAACCAAACTTGCAAACTCGCACGCCGACTGAAAAACCAAAGTCACCAGTTCTGGATCTTCGGCGAAAAACAGAATGTTCCTCAGAAGCTGCTGGATGGCTTCGGTGGCGCCGATCGGCTCGATCCTGTTTTGCGGACCCTTCTCGAGTAGAAAGAATGCGCTCAGGGGAGCCGAGCAGTTCTCGCCGACTCGCGCCAACTCACCTGCAAAAGGCGTTCCGCACGCCATATAGCGATTGCCTTCGCGCCGCACGTAGGAAATTTCGTCGCTGAGTAGCGTCGCATCGGGCGGCGCCAGACGCGAGATCGTTGTCTTGCCCGCGCCGGAGACTCCGGAAAACACAAAAGCCTTTCCTCCGCGAATCGCGCTGGCAGCATGAACCAGAAAGCCTCCCTGCGTTGCCAGGACGAGAGTGTGAACAATGCGCAGAACGCAATCGATGGCGTAAGGACTGCGCGATTGATGAATCTGACCACGGCTGGTTTCCGGATTCCAGCGCGTGCGGAAGTCACCCCGCTTCAGCAGCCATTCACCTGCTTCGATCTTCACCTCCAGCTCATCGTCGGCCTGCGCGGGTTCCGAGGGCTCGTAGAGGTCGATGTCGAACTCGAACTGCGAACTCGCGGAGGTCTCGACGAAACCCGAGTATCGATTCTCGATCATGCGTTGAAATGACGCGTCGTCCGTGCGGAGGGCAATCGCCATTCCGCCAATCTCGACGGAAACGCTCGCTTTCTCGGCGATGGCGAGAGTAGTCGTCATGATTGAGAAGCGCCCGCCTGCAGGCGCGCAGTATGAATCCGCAACGCGAAACTGCGAAATCGGCCCCAGCTACACAGAGCCCCTGCCAAGCACGGCATGGAACAGTGAGACCCGCCGGCTCGGAACGAAACTGCGATTGCCACGGCAAATGCCGGCCACCCGGCCCAGCACTTCGGATGCAATGGCGGGCGGATCGTTGTCCGGCATTGCATCACCTCTCGTGATCAGCGAATCACAATCCTGACTTCGCTGCTTTTCGACCAGCCGATGAACAAAGAAACGGTTATCGCGTAGAACCAACACGATCTCCCCGGGAACCACTTCATCGTGTGCCGCGCCTTGAATCGTGAGCAAGTCGCCTGGCCATACTGAAGGAAGCATGCTCGTTCCCCACGCCTTTAGGTGAACCGTGCCGCGGCCGCGAAGCAACTCAGCCGCAAGATCAAGCTTAGGATTCTCGTTAGCTTCCAGCATGGTGGTGGCAGCCTACGAGGCATTCCGGTGAAAATGGCACTGGAATTGGGTGGCGTTGACTTTGCCGCAAGACAGTGCCATGGTCTCAAAAACCCGCTCGTGCCGGAAAGCAGGATCCTGATACTGCTTCTTCGCGACACGGCGGCTCTCGCTCGAATTTTTCTCGCTGGTGTTCCAGTCCTGTTCAGCCATAAGCAAGAATGATTGAACCCGCACTTAGAGTCCGCGAATCGTGACGCGCGACTCCGGACCACTTCTTTCGCCAAGCGTACAACAAAAAGCCGATAAAGCCGATTGTCAGGTCTGGTACTCGCAAAAATGCGTCAGCCAACACGCCAGAATTATTTTGGATTGCAGATTGAACCCGTGCTAGCATCCGCAGGACGTTTTAAGCGCGTGAGGGAATTGCGCGGAGGAACTTCGATGGAATTCATCGGCCATTTTCGCGGGCTCACCCCGGTGCAGCGAAACACCTTCATTGCCTGCTTTCTGGGCTGGTCGCTGGATGCGTTCGATTTCTTCATCTTGACCTTCTGCGTCAGCGCCATTGCCACTCAATTTCAGGCAAAAGTTTCTGCCGTCGCAGAGGCGATCTTCATCACGCTGGCTTTTCGTCCGGTGGGCGCATTTCTTTTTGGCATGATGGCGGACCGCTTCGGCAGGCGTCCCACGTTGATGATCGATATCATCGCCTACTCGGTGTTTGAATTGTCGTCGGCGTTCGCCCCGTCGCTGAAGATTTTTCTGATTACGCGAGCCCTGTTCGGAGTTGCGATGGGCGGCGAATGGGGCGTGGGCGCCGCCTTGGCCTTCGAAACTCTGCCCGCCAAGGGGCGCGGATTCTTCTCGGGAGTGCTGCAGGAAGGCTACGCGGTCGGCTATCTGATGGCGGCCCTGGTCTACGGAACATTATTCCGATTTGTAGGCTGGCGCGGGATGTTTGTGATCGGCGCCCTGCCCGCATTTCTCGTGATTTACATTCGCAGCAAGGTCGATGAATCCCCGGCTTGGGCCCAAGGCCGCGCATCCCGGAAAGACGGAGACCCGCCCGGGCAAGGACATCCTGACGTATCTGGGCACTTTTGCTTTCCTGGTCGTTCTGATGTTCGCTTTCAATTCCTTCAGCCACGGCAGCCAGGACCTCTATCCAACGTTCCTGACGAAGGACCACAAGTTCGCCCCGCAGACCGTGGGGTTGATCGCCATCATCGCCAACGTTGGCGCGCTGCTCGGAGGCATTCTCTTCGGAACCTGGTCGGAAAAACTCGGCCGCCGAAAGGCGATTGTGATCGCCGCGCTGCTGACAATTCCGATGATTCCGCTGTGGGCGTACTCGCACACCGTACCCATGCTGGCGCTGGGCGGATTTCTGATGCAGTTCATGGTGCAGGGCGCGTGGGGAGTGGTCCCGGCGCACCTGAACGAGCTTTCACCGCCCGCAGTCCGAGGGACGTTTCCCGGCTTCGCCTACCAACTGGGAAATCTGCTCTCCTCGCGCAACGGTGTGCTGCAAGCCAAGTTCGCCGAGCAACGCTACGGCGGACTGTTCGCGCCGGTGATGGCCTGGACCGTTGTGATCGTAGCGTTGCTGGTGGCGGTAGTCACTGGAAGCGGCCGTGAACGCCGAGGCGCAGACTTGTCCAACACAAGCTAGCGAAAGGGCGAAACTCTGTGCCCGTGCGGATATTAGTGACAAGAATGGAGCCGACGATCGGACTTGAACCGATGACCTGTCGATTACGAATCGACTGCTCTACCAACTGAGCTACGTCGGCTTTCGAGTGGACTGCTCCAGTTTATCAAATCGCAACCAGAGCAAAGCTGGATGGGTCGAGGCAGCCTTCCTCGCGAGCAGAAAATCCGCTCAGGAACATTGCGCGCCGGATGATCCGCCCTGCCCTCGATTACGCCGCGCGAGCGGCGGCCAGGGCGTCGTATTCCACCTGCGACTGAGCGGGCAGCAGAACCCACAGAGTGTAGACTCCGACGGCTGTACCGAAGGGAACGTTGAACAGCGAGATGAAGCCCAGCACCAGCGCGATCACGCGGGCCCAGGGTTCGCGCTTCATCAATCCCCATCCCGCAATGAATCCGCAAGCCGCCTTAGCCAGGACGAAAATAGCGATCACACTCAACAGTGGACGCAGAAACGCCGCGGGCGCCTCGGGCGCTCCCATCTCGTGCAGATGAGCGAACAACGTGTTGGCGATGACATACAGAACCACGCCCCCGATGGTGTTGAACGCAGAGATCGCCAGCCAGAGAATCCCCAGCAAATGCAGGTGCCCCTGCACGCGCCCCGGGCGCTGTTGCATCATCATTACCGGTCCGACGATTTGTTTGCCGCACTTGCTGCAAAACGCCTGGCCCGGCTGCACCGTTGCGCCGCATCCGTCACAGAACATGATTTCCCCCCGCGCCGATTCGTGAACCTACCAGATGATACGCAATTCACGCGTGAGAGTTCAGTTGAAAGTGTCTTGCGTCCGCTCGAACTCGGTTCACCAAAACGAAAAGGCCGCCCGGCAACAGGGCGACCTTCTCTTTTTCAAGGGAGAATAGTTCCAACGGAGGCTTAGATTTCCGTCAAAACTTTCTGGTGACAAAATCTTATGAGCCGAAAAAGCAGGGTGTCAAGCGATTTTTATGAAATAAATGCCTTTAGTTTCAATAACTTACATAATCAATCAACACGCGCCCCAACTGTTTCAATTTGAGACGAAAGCCCGGCAAACCAAGCCTAAGCCAATACTTCTGAGGCACTTAAGAAGGATTCGAGGTGTCCGTGCCAGGCGCTGGCCGCGCTGGGGAGCCCTGCCTCGCCGCCTCTCGAAGGTCGAGAGAAATGAACTCAGTTTGGTCGGCACGGCCGAAAACCGGACCCGGGAAATAGCGCCGCAACAGCACGCGAGCGCCACCGAACGCGACTCCTGCCGCCAGCGAGATCGCGCCCACGATAATGCACAGCAGAATAATGTTGACCAGCAGATTGGCGATGTTATTTTTCTTGTCGAAATACGTGTTCTCGTTCCAGGTGACGCTGGCCTCGTAGTTCACCGCGCCCAAAAGCGTCTGCGCATCGCTCTGCGAAAGCTGCCCGGCCGCGATGGCGATAATCGGTCCGGTGCGCTTATCGAAAAACGGTCCAACGTTTTCGATGGCCGCAACCCCGGCTTGCGGCGCTGCGGCATGATGAGCGGCGTCGATACGGCGCAAATGTTCGGCCGCTAACGCCGGCGTAGGATACTCGATCAGCATCAGCGTAGCGTCTCCGCCCGCAGTCGAATACTGCCCGAGCACTACTTCAGGGTTGGCGCTGAAATCGACCAGGTCCGCCGGCAACGGAGACCCGATCGCTCCCAGACCCAGTGGTCCCTCCGCATATTTCTCGCTATTCGCCTCGTAGCCGTGGTGTGGCATGAAAGCCAGAATCGGAGGCAGGTTGCCCGCATTTCCACTCGGCCGCGGCAACAAACCAGCCAACTCCCGCAGATTCGACGGCGACATTGGCGACACCCGGCTGAACACCGCTTCCACCAGGATGTGGCCACGATAAAACAGCACCCGCGGATTCGCCGACGCACTCTGATCGCCGATATCTTCCTTTGCCATCCCCGGCTGCACGTAGAACAGATAGGCTCCAAACGCGCCGCTGGCGTCGGCAAACCGCGCCGCGCGGATCTTCAGCGTGCGCCCGTCGTCACTCTTGTAGGTGGCGGCCTCGCAATCCGTGAACCCGTATTCCTTAAGCAGCGCGGCATTCGTGGGATCGGCCGCAACCGCATCTTTGCTGGCCTGCGCCGCACCCTCAATCTGCCACCCGGCAAACTGCTTCGGCAGGATCGGCGGCGCGGGAGAAGCCGCGCCCGGGTTAGCAGCAAAGGCTACGCCGACCCAAACGACGGCAGCAATGACCACAAACTTCGAAGCGCAAATGGCTAGACGCCTGGACACAGATTCCCCTTCTGTAATTAGACCACAGAGAAGGAGAAAAAGTTTCCAGGACAGCCTTCACCCCGCGGAACGGATCACTTGATGCAGCGCGATCCCAGCTACTTTATGAGATGAGGCGCGGCAAGACTGATGAATTCCCGAGAGGTTATGATCTTCGTTTTCTTCCAGAATCTCGGAAAATGCCGCTCGTTGCATGTCACCAGGTAGTCCGCGCCGGCGGCATCGGCACATTCCAGGAACATATTGTCGTCGGTATCGCTGGCGACCTCGAGACGACGAGTCGGAGCTACGGTATAGCTATGGTTCTTAATGAGTTGCAACAGTTGCTGCCTCAGACCCTTCCGAATCCGCAGTTCCGGCCGGGCGAGCCCTTGGCCATATTCCTCCAGGATGGGTCGGGATACGTAGAGACGTGCCGGTCGGGTAGTGGCTAGGACTAGAGTGGTCCGCTGCAGCCCAGCTGGCTTAATGGCGGCGGAAATCAACACGTTCGTGTCGATCACCCAGACGGAGGGGGAGCATTACCGCTTACGCTTCTGCGACCGGGCTGCTTTAATGATCTTGTCGATTTGACGGGATGTCAGCTTGCTCGTGCCATTTCGTTCCGACTCCTCGCCGATGACTCTCAACACCTCAGGCTCGGGGGCGGCCAGTTTGACGTAATCGCGGATGCTGAGCAGTACAGCTTTGGGCGCACCACGCTTCTCGATTACAAGGGACCGACGCTCGTCGTCAACTCGACGTAGAAGCTTGCCGAAGTTTGTACGGGCCCGCAAGGCCGAAACCACTATCGTCGCATTCTTGCCCGGGGTGACGGTAGACATCAACTCTCCATTTGGGTTATCTGAACTGTACAGTTCAACTGAAGCATAGTCAACGAGCAGGTTGGGAAGAGGCCGGTGACCTTAGGCAACTTTGCAGGGACTTACTG
Source organism: uncultured Acidobacteriaceae bacterium (assembly GCA_963703635.1). Lineage (GTDB taxonomy): Bacteria > Acidobacteriota > Terriglobia > Terriglobales > Acidobacteriaceae > Sulfotelmatobacter. The sequence goes on along the minus strand of CAVPEZ010000023.1, from coordinate 97,724 downwards.
CCCCCCACCCTTATCCATCTTACTCGCCACCTTAACCCCACTCAGCCCGTTCACATACTTGGCAATCCCGCGGTAGAGCGACTCGGCAATGCGCTGCCGGTATTCGGCCGTCTCCAGCCGGCGCTCGTCGCTAGGATTGCTCACAAAAGAAATCTCGGCAAGAATCGAGGGCATATTCGCCCCGATCAGCACAATAAACGGAGCCTTCTTCACTCCCCGGTCGCGAATCGCCGGACTCTTAATCGCCAGCCCGCTGTGCAGCGACTCCTGGACGTCTCCGGCAAATTCCCGCGACTCCTCAATCTTTTCCTTGAGTGCGATCTTCTTCACCAAATCCCGCAACTCATAAATGGACTTCTCCGAAACCGCGTTCTCCCGCGCCGCCACTTCCAGCGCTTCCGGCGAAGAAGTGAAATTCAGGTAGTAAGTCTCCACTCCCCGCGCCGCCGGGTCGTGACTCGAGTTGGCATGAATGGAGACGAACAAATCCGCGCGCGCCTGGTTGGCCACCGCCGTTCGTGTTTCCAGCGGGATGAACGTATCGTCTTTGCGCGTGTAAACCACTTCCGCGCCCAGCCGTGTCTCCAGCAGCTTCCCCAAACGCCGCCCCACATCGAGGACGAGATCTTTTTCCTCCAGACCATTGGGACCGATGGTTCCCGTATCGTGTCCTCCATGCCCCGGATCAATCACGATCTTGCCGATCTTCAGCCCCAAGGCTCGAATCAGCGAACGGTCGCCGCCCGCCGTAGGCCTCGCCTCGCGAGCGCTCAAAGCGGAAGACCGGCCGGCATTCGCATCCGATGCGTCCGCGTCGCCCGCCTGCTGTCTCGCAACCACTGCTTTCCCCGAGGACGAATTCCGCGCATCCAACGCTCCGCTCTTCGCCCCCGCAATACTCCGCCTCGCCACGGACGACGATGCGCCAGTGTCGTCATCGTCAGCCTCCACAATCTTCTTCACGACTGCCGTCGGCGCCTTAGCCCCAGCCACGGTCTCTGATGCAGAAGGAGTCGGATTATTGCTGGAGCCCGTGCCAATTGCGTCCTCGGGCTGCTTCCCCCGCGCATTCTTGCCCTGAATGTCCTTGTCCTGAATATCCTTGCTGTGAATATCAATGACCAGCCGGTACGGATTGGGCAGCAGGAAGGCATCGTAATCGGCAAGATTGTCCACCTCAAGCACCACCCGCGTGCTCCCCGGCGCAAACTGAGCCACGCGAACTTTCTTCAGAAAGCCGTCATCCACGTCCAGGCTCTTGCCCACCAGTGTGGAGGCGAGCTTGGTATCAGGCAGGTCAAACAGGATGCGCGCCGGACTGTCGATCCGCCGCGACTCAAACTTCACGTTGCCTTCCAGGTCAATCGCAACCCGCGAGTAATCCGGAGTAGACCAGTGCCGGATGCCCGTCACACGCGGCAAGCGCTCGGACCGTGCTTTTGGGGATTCGTCCTTCCCCGCTCGTCCACTAGAAGACGGTGCGAGAGAAGAATGCGCAAGAGAAGGCTGCGCCGCAGAAGCATGGTCGTCCCCGGCAGCTCTCACATTTTTGTTAACGCTGCCGCTCTTCGCAGATTTCTTCTCCGCGGCCCTCCGCGCCTCCGCGATTTTCTCAGCCTGCGCCGCCTCGTTCAGTTCGACGATGGCCCGCCGCGCATCGTCCGCCAGCCGATTGTGCGGATAACGTCGCAGAAACTCTTGGAACGTAGCCTGCGCTGCTTCCGAATCGTTGAGATCGTCCTTGTAAATCTCGCCAATGGTGAACAGCCCATCGAACCGGTACCTGCTGCCGGGATACTCCCGCCGCAGGAACTTATACTGCTCGACGGCCTCGTTCAGGATTTTGTCGTCGTTGAAACGCCGTCCCATTTCCACCAGCGTCTCGGCGGCCGCGACTACGCTGGGGTCGGCTTTGGTGGAAGCGGGCGCTCCCAGATAAATCAAGCGGTAGGCATTCAACACGCGCTGATAGTCGCGGCGGGTTCGGTCCGCGCGGGGCCTTCCGTTCAGCGCCTCACGCATCCGTTCGGCGCTTGCAAAATGCTCGCGAGCCCAGGCGTCGGAATGGCGCGCGCGCGCATGCGCCGCCGGAGCAGCAGCAGTGAACGCCGCCAACGCGGCGAACCCAAGCAACGCTCTCCATAGACCACACTGGCGCGATGAGGTCTTCAAGATAACCAGCCCGTGCCTTCGTTCCTCGTTCTTCGTAGCGCCGCCGTCCCGGCGGCTGGGAGCCTGCCCTGAGCGAAGCCGAAGGGGCGGGCGTCCCGCTCGCCGCTCCGAGGGGAACCCGCCCCAGTCCCACTTTGCGACTTGTCGCTAACCCTAGGATGCCAACCAAGCCAAGCTATTTCACGAATCGCTCGGGAAGGGCACGGCTTAAGCCGTGCCGCTTACAGCCGAGAAAAACGCGGGCTTTTAGCCCCTGAGGGTTCCCGCGAATGAGATCGCCTGCTAAAGCCCGAACCTGTTAAGAGATTAATGCAAAACCGGCGCGTTGAAACCTAATCGGTGTTGCTGATGTAGAGTACGCCCCGCGCATCCCGCTGAACCGTAACCGGATCGTGCGAAGCCCCCGACTCAAAAACCGACCCTCTGTAGTAAAGGTTGGTGATCCGCCGGACGTAGTTTTGAGTTTCGGCATAGTGTGGCACCCCGGAATTGCGCGCCACCGCTCCCGAACCCGCGTTATACGCGGCCAGGGTCAATTTGACGTCGCCGCCGTAACTTTCCAGAAGTTGTTTCAAATGCCGCACCCCGGCGTCTACATTCTGCTCCGGGTCAAATGGATTCTTCACTTTCAACTGCCGCGCCGTCGCAGGCATCAACTGCATCAGCCCCATCGCGCCCTTCCGCGACACCGCGTTGGGATTGAAGTTCGATTCCACCTTCACCACCGCCCGCACCAGGTTCGGGTCCACGTTATGCCGCGCCGCAGCCTGCTCGATGGCGGTATCGATGTCGACAGACGTCGCCAGCGGGCCGCGAAAGTTTGACGCAGAAAAGTTCGCCGCAATAATCTTTGCACTCGCCAACTGGCTCGATTCATGCCCGAGATACTGGTTTACCTCGGCGGCCGCAGACTTAGCCGCCCGCATCACCGCGCCATTCGGCGCAGGCACCGGCTTCCACCGGTTCTCTTTGGAACTCCAGTACTTAAGCGTACGCCGCGGCGCTTCCGACTCTTGCGCCCGATGGGATGGAGCCGCCACCACGGAATCATTCACATAGACCTTGCGGCCATGCTCGTCGGTGGTGCTGATCTTCGTAGCAACGATTTTTTGAGAAGCCCCATCGCCATCATCGGCAGCGCGAACTGGGAGCGCGAGAGAAAGCGAGGTCGCGGCTAGGCTGCTGGCCATCAGGGCGATTTGCAGGCGCTTTCGCATTACCGGGTGTTTATCCTCACGTGGGCAAAGACTTAACGCCAAAAGCAGACTTCACCCAGGCATTTTCTACCCGGAACCTGACGGAGAATTCCTAAACCAGAGTAAGACGATTATAGGCCCTGTAGATGGCCCGAACAACCTATCTGAAGGCCATAGAACCACCAGAGTAATCTCGGTAACTATCTGAAAACAAGCGAGATTCATATCATGGAAAGCGAGATTCGTATTCAGGGCGCATTCAAGCGGGCCGCAAGTAAGATCCGTATCAGGGTACGCATTCATGCGTGCCGCGATCGACGGCCTTGAAAGGGCGAGGCTTTAGCCGCTGCGGAGACAGGTTTTTCAAACTGCTCCACTACTCGTTATCAACTCGCTCTGAGGCACCGGGCGGTCGAGCGCTGGCTTGCTAAATCCAGCTCCCAGATGAGGGTGCGACAGTCGTACACCAGGACTCGATCTCGCCACCGGTCTGAACTCGCCTGGTTACGTAAACCATCGGAAACAGCACGGGAACGAGGCAGGACTTCTTCCCGCTACTGCTTCGCATATTCCGCAATCGGTTGCCGAGCCAAAGGTCGCTCGCCGCGAGAATTGCAGAGGTAAAGAAAAAGAGTTGCTTTACTTTAATCCTTCCACGAGGTAGAGGTCTGACAGAATACGGTGATAGCCATACAAGCATGACTTTCCGTCCGGTGTGAGGAGGATGGGACCAATCCGGCTTACGCCCGCTGAATCGGAGGGCATCAGCTCTTTCCACAAAGCCTTGTGGCCGGTCGACAAGTCCACCCGATACACCTTGGCCGGCAGATCTCCTGGCCTGTAGAAATAGATCGCCTTTGCGTCGTCACTCCACTGAATAGGCTGCTCTCCTACTTCAACGCTAGGAACCGCTTTAGGTTCTCCGCCTGCAACCGGGTAAAAATACGCCTTCTCATCTGGCCCAATGCTGACCACCTGCTGACCGTCCGGAGAAAGGACGAGAGCAAGAGGATCGATTCCCTCTGGCGAGATGGGCACTGGTTTTCCCTCGGCCGAATCCTGCCGGTAAATGCGCGCGGCGTGACCTGGTTCCTTGCCCGTGAAAAGGAAGCGCTGGCCATCGGGGAGCCATTTCGCCCTACTGTGATTGATGGAGTCGTGAGTAAGGGGCTTGGCCTCGCCGGGCCCGGTGGGAAGAAGAACAAGCTGGGCCGGCGCAGAAATAGTACTGCCAATCACCCACTTGCCATCAGGCGATACACTGAGCGCCATGCCATCTCCTAACCGGACAGCCGATGTCTCACCAATCTTTCGCTCATAAACGGAATAGTTCGGGCCTCCTCCTTCTCCCGCCTCGGTGAAGAGCAAGTCTTTGCCGTCGGCCGAGAGGTCGGAGGGATAGGAGTAGTCGAGCCACGACACATCGCGCTCTTTGTTCTCACCGGCAACCAGGCCAATCAATTCTCGCCGCCACGCGTCCTTGGCCAGGAGCACGCGCCCATCCTGCCAAATATCCTGCAGCATCAGGGTGCCCGGCACTCGCGCGATCAGTCGCCCATGCCCACCGAGCGTGACCGCGTAGATGGAACGCTTAAGGCCGAGATCGGCGGCAGTAAACCATATTTCCCGACCGTCGGCAGACCATGCGAGTCCCTGAGCAGTCTGAAATCCCGTGGCCACAGTCTTGACGTTTCCGCCCAGGTCGACAATCTTGACCGAACCCGCGTCATCGCCGGGCAAAGGATGGTCCAGGAACGCCACTTGGTCGCCATTTCGTGAAACACGGGGATGGCTGATCCAGCCGGACGTTTGGTACAGCACTTTCCCGATCGGAAACTCCAGTTGGTTTCGACCGCCCACGTCCCGCACGACTGCCAAGTTGTTTCCATCGGGAGACCAATCGGCCCACTGCACGTTTTCCAGCACGGAACGGGGAGAGCCACCGTTAACCGGCACTCTGGCCAGCGTCCCCACCTGCGCATAGACTCCGGAGGGACGGCTATCCATGGACACCGCCATTTCTCCGGAGGAGGAGATCGCTAAGAGCGCAGCTCCCGCAAGATTCAGGGAACGCGATTGCGGACTCTCAGGACTGGTGATGAAGAGATCAATCGGAGATCCTTCCCAGGCAGCACCGTAGACGACCGACTGTCCGTTGGGCGTGAAGTGCGATGACCGAATGGTCCCCCGGCGAAAAGTAAGCTGATGGTAGGAAGGCTGTGACGCCGGCATCCTACTGGCGCGGAGAAACCAGCCCGCACCTACGCCCAGAAAGAGGGCCGCTAAGGCGATTAATCCCGTCAATCGGAGTGAGTATCCCTTTCTGGCCACGGGTGCAGGCGCCACACCGGCGGCTGTCTGTGTTGCTGAGGTCGCCCCCTGGGCGGCGGCACTCCGGCTTGAATCCAAGTCGCGCTTCAAGCGCCTCAATTCAGCTCGTATTTCAGACGCGGTCTGATAACGCAGATCTCGGTCCTTCTCCAAGGCGCGGCCAATCATACGGTTGAAATCCTGGGGCAAGCTTGGATTCAGCTGTGGCGGCGGCGTGGGGACGCGATTGAGGATGGCCTCGAAGATGACGGCGGAAGTGCTGCCCCCAAATGCCACTTTGCCGGTGCACATCTCATACATGACCGCGCCGAGGGAGAATAGATCCGTACGGGCGTCGAGCTCTTCCCCTCGAGCTTGTTCGGGGGACATATAGGCGGCCGTGCCCACGGTACTGCCTGGACTTGTAAGTTGCTCGTCCCTAATGTCCCCTACCGTTGAGCCGTTCATCGAAGTTGTGAGATTGCGGCTCGCATTAACTTTGGCAAGTCCGAAGTCGAGAATCTTCGCCTGCCCACGGCTGGTGATGAAGATATTGGCGGGCTTGATGTCACGATGCACAATGCCGTGGTTGTGGGCCGCATCGAGCGCGTCGGCGATCTGAATGCTCAGCTCCAGCAACTCGTCAATCTTGAGCGGCCGGTTCTCGACTTTGTGCTTGAGTGTTTGACCATCCAGAAACTCCATCGCTATGAATGCTTGTGCATCTTGTTCGCCGATGTCATAGATGGTGCAGATGTGAGCGTGATTCAGGGCCGACGCGGCCTGGGCCTCTCGGCGGAAGCGGCTGAGGGATTGGGGATCGCGCGCAACTTCGTCGGGCAGGAACTTCAAGGCGACGAAACGGTGCAGGCGCGTGTCCTCGGCCTTGTAAACCACGCCCATGCCACCGCCGCCCAACTTTTCGACGACACGATAGTGCGAGATGGTCTGACCGATCACTGACGCGAAATCTTACGTCGGTGAAACGGGCAAGTCAATCAAGGTCATGGGCTTGGCGATGTGCGGGAAGGATTACTTTTTGTAATATCGTTACTATCCTCTCTGACACCGGACACGTACCTTGTGAGGTACATGCCTCGGCTGTCAAGTCTACTTTAGTAGACATTCGATCGCCCTCGAAAGTAGACATTCCTTCCACAGCCTAACCCCTTGATTCCATTGCTTCGCCCAAAAGCCTCTCCGAGGAATCAACGACTTACGCCGAAAATTTTCTGCAAAGTGAAATGTTCCCGTTGGAACATTCAACACAATGTTCCCGTCGGAACATTTAACCTCTCAGCCCTTCTCCAGCGCCAAACTCAACCCATCCAGCGACAACGACCGCAGCAGGTTCCGCCGCATCCCGCGTTCCACCTCAGCCACCCGGTCCGAAGCCGCGGCGATCCACTCGAAGTCGGCAGCCTCAGCCATCTTCGTAAGCTGGCTCTGAATGTCAGTGTTGTGAACCATCTCAGGCGCACCCGATCCCAGAAACATCAGGTCGCGTAGCAGCGAATAAAGTGTGCGGAGAAGTTGTTCCGTCTTCTCCCGTCCCTCAGCCCCCGCGCGATACGACTCGGTGATCTTGAAAAGCGCCGTGTGCTCGCCTCCCAGCAGCGCCGAGTTGAGGATGGCCATCGCGTCGGCGCGAGCCGCCACATAGCTCTCCACATCGAACCTGCGAGCCCGCCCCAACGCGCCTTCGCTCAATCGTCGCAACCAGAGCCCGCTGCGGCGGCTTCCATTCCGGACGATACTCGGCCAGGTAGCGCTCCACTTCCTCCACCGGCACAGCCGCCAAGTGGAAACGTCATCGCTCGCGATCGAATTGTAGGAAGCAACTCCCCCGGATTTTCCGAGAGCAAAAAGATCGTAGCGAACTCCGGAGGCTCCTCCAGAACTTTAAGCAAAGAATTCGCCGCCTCCTTCATGAAGGCCGAGTCAGCTGAAAGATATAGACCCGCTCCCGCGCCTCCGCCGGCAGGTAGTAAATGGTCTCTATCACCCGCCGCACCTGATCCACTTTGATCATCATCTGTGGAGGATCCGGAGGGATGACCAGCACATCCGGATGAGTCTGCACAAAGAGCCGCGTATCTTTCTTGTCGGCCTCGCGCAAGCCTTCGCGCGTCTCCACCGCTTCGGCAAACCGCGCATCCAGATCGGCAGCCTGAGCGATGCGCCGGCAGTTCGGGCACTGCCCGCAGAAGTCAGGCAGCCCATCCGTCCTAGTAGGCGCCAGACAATTCAAAGCCTGCGCCAGCATCAGCGCCAGCGTGTACTTGCCCGCCCCGCGCGCCCCCGAAAGAATCACCGCATGCGGAAACCGCCCGCGCGCCAGCATCTCGCGCAAGCGATGAACCGTGTCAGCGTTACCGTGAAAATCAGAAAAGCTCATGAGTGTGAAGTACGCGAATCTTTCATATCGATGACCGTCGATCTAAGTGTGTGCCTTTATTTGGCAGCACCAACACTGAGGGTGCCCCACCCTTGCGTTTTTTGCAAGGGCCTGGGCCAATTTGCCGAGGCATGCAGCGAGGGCTAGCGTATCACTCACTGCATTTCTTCCCAATCTCAACTTCCTGCGCGATAACTTCCATAATCCGCGCATGTGTCTGCCCCGGCCTACCGCTCGCATCCACTGCTACAACGCGCTGCGGCTCGCGTGCGGCAATCGCCTGATAGCCTTCGCGCACCCGCGCGAAGAACGCGCGGCTCTGCTGCTCGAAGCGGTTTTCGTCGCCATGATGTTTGCCCTCACCTCCGGACGCCCGCCGGTTCCTCCGCCGCGCCCGCCCCACGCTCATCGCCGGGTCTGACTCGAGCAGGATCGTCAAATCCGGCTGCAGCCCTCCGCAAAGCAGACGATGCAACTCCATCACAACGGCGCTGCCCAACTTCCGTCCGCCGCCCTGGTAAGCCTCGGTCGAGTCAGTGAAGCGGTCACAAAGCACAATCTGCCCATGCTCCAGCGCCGGCAGGATCACCTCGGCAATGTGCTGCGCCCGCGACGCGAACATCAAGGCCATCTCCGCCAGCGGCGCCAGGCCCTCGGTCGAGGAGTCCAGCAACACGCGCCGAATCTTCTCCCCCGTAGCCGTTCCTCCCGGCTCGCGCGTTTCCACCACCTTGTGTCCAGCCGCGCGCAGCACGGCCGCCAGCTTACGCATCTGCGTGCTCTTGCCGGTCCCGTCCAGCCCTTCAAAGGTAATAAATTTCCCACGCCGCGCCATCTTGGGGATGATAGCAGCCCGATCAGGTGAGGGTCGCGGCATCCTCCTCCGCACCAGTCTCATTTGTGTAATCAAGCCGGGCGGCTCTTCGCGCAGCAGATGCCATTTTTGGAAACGCTCCGCGGGGCGAGGTGTTAGGTAGGGATCTTTCGACTACGCATGCCGATTCGCTCCGCTCATCGGCATGCTCCGCTCAAGATGACAGGCGACAGAGTCATCGCTGAAGGAAAGCCTTAGCGGGAGGCGACCGAGGAATCCCACCCTTCGCAAAGAGCGCGAAGGCTGGGCACCCGGCGAATCCAGCATGCTTCGCTCCAGGATGACCGCGCCGGTTGAGGGCGCCCAGCGGCTGAAGCCGCGTTCCCATTTTCGCGCTTTGCGCGGCGCTAAAGCTGTCTGTTGTGGGTGCAAAGCAAGATCAAGATCAAGAGCAGAGAACGTCAAAGGCATCGGACAGGAGTGTCGGGCCGGGCTTCTGGCTGCTGAACAGGTCAATAGTGTTATCGCCTGGTAACCTCAACCATCAGCTTGATGTTCGCTTACGGAAGGCCAACCATGCGTATCCCAAGGTGAGTCCGAGTGAGCCGTACACCCCCGCGTTCATGGGGGCAAGCAGGAAAAAGGTGGTCACCAGCGAGGGATCGAATGTCAGCTTCACGAAATACAACGGACACAGCGAAAACATCAGTTGGGGATCGAGATTCCAGCGGTGCGGAGCAAGATAGGCGAGCAGCGCCAGGAGATATGAAGCTGCCGCGAAGCAACCGAGCCATTTGAGGGGCGCTACGAACAACTGTGCATCGTCCCGATCTTTCTTGCACACTTTCGCTATCCACGAGCGAGGCAGTACCGCAAGCGTCACGCTGAAAAGACCCACCAGTGCCAGCGCACCCACAAATATGACCCATTCGCTCTGAACCGGCAGCTCGGTGCCCCGCAGCATCACGTGAGGAGCGGCGGTGAAAAGCGAAATCAGTCCGCAAAGAAGAAACGCGATGCGAGCCGTAATCCTGAACGCGCGTCCGGGCATGAGGCGGATTCTAACAGCGGTTCCGAGTTTGAGCACACCTGATTGCGCTGACCGGTTCGGTGAAAGAGCCGCTGCTGGAATGCTTGCAGTATGGCTGCTGCTCGACAGCCCGCGTTTCACTTTTGCAACATCGTCATTGCACTCACTAACCTCCGCAGAGGGGCTCTTGGGATTACTTCTGCTGGCGGTGGGCGGGAAAAACAAAGCGGGGCGGCTTGCGCCGCCCCGCTTCAATGTCAAAGGCAGCGGGCGAGGGCGCCCGCTCTAGACTTACTACGTTCCTTCCGACCAGCCCGCCAGATACTCTTCCTGCTCCGGAGTCAGGCGGTCGATCTTGATCCCCATCGACTCCAGCTTCAGTTTGGCGACGCGCTTGTGAGGTTGTCGGGGACGCGGTGACCGTTTGCTCCCTCAGCGGCTAAAGCCGGAGCCTCACGGCGGTTCTCCAGCGGCACGGCCTGAGGCCATGCCCTGATACGAATCTGGAGCTGCCGGATGTTGACAGCAACCTGCATTTTGCTAGACTGCAGCCATGGAAGTTCATTTCACGCCAGAACAGGAAGCGCAGCTTTCAGAAATCGCCCGTCAGACCGGCACGGACACTGAACGCGTGGTAAAGGAGGCTGCCCTGCGCCTGCTGAAACAAGACGAACACTTTCGGGCCGCCGTGCGCAAAGGCCTTGAACAGGCGGACCGCGGCCAATTTGTAGAGGAGCGGGAAATGGACGCGCGCATTGACCGTATGCTTAAGTCTTAATGCGTATCCGCTGGACTCCGGCCGCGGCCGACGACCTGCAAAGCATTTTTGACTACCTCAGAGAGACCAACCCCAATCTCGCGCGCTCCACGGTAATCGAAATTCGGAAAGCGGTTCGCTCGCTGAAGCGTCTTCCGCATCGAGGAAGGCCAGGCCGTGAGCCGGGCACTCGTGAACTGCTCCACATCCGCCTGCCCCACATCGTGGCCTATCGGGTAGGAGAAGATGCGGTGGAAGTGCTGCGCATCTGGCATCCTGCCCAAGACCGCTCGTAGAACGAAAAGAACAAGCGGGGCGGCTTGCGCCGCCCCGCTTCAACGTCAAAGGCAGCGGGCGAGGGCACCCGCTCTACACTTACTACGTTCCTTCCGACCACCCCGCCAGATACTCCTCCTGCTCCGGAGTCAGGCGGTCGATCTTGATCCCCATCGACTCCAGCTTCAGTTTGGCGACGCGCTTGTCGAGTTCGTCGGGGACGCGGTAGACCTTTTTCTCCAGCGTCTTGAAATTCTTGACCATGTACTCGACCGACAGCGCCTGGTCGGCGAAGCTCATATCCATGACCGACGCGGGATGTCCTTCGGCCGCCGCCAGGTTGATCAGGCGTCCGTCACCGAGAAGGTTGATCTTGCGGCCGTCTTTCAACGAGTATTCGTCGACGAAGTTGCGCGTGGTGCGCTTTGACGACGACATTTTCTCCAGCGACGGAATGTCGATCTCCACGTTGAAGTGTCCGGAGTTCGAAATGATTGCGCCATCTTTCATCAGCTCGAAGTGCTCTTTGGTCAGCACGCTCTTGTTGCCGGTCACGGTGCAGAACACGTCGCCGAGCCTGGCCGCTTCCGTCATGGACATCACGCGGAAACCATCCATCACGGCTTCGAGCGCCTTGGTGGGATCGACTTCGGTGATGATCACTTCCGCGCCGTTGCCGCGCGCGCGGCTGGCCAGCCCGCGGCCGCACCAGCCGTAGCCGGCTACAACAAATTTCGAACCAGCCAGCAGGAAGTTGGTGGCGCGGATGATGCCGTCGATGGTCGACTGCCCCGTGCCGTAACGGTTATCAAAAAGATGCTTGGTGTCGGCATCGTTCACCGCCACGATGGGGAACTTCAGCACGCCTTCCTTGGCCATAGCGCGCAGCCGGATCACGCCGGTCGTAGTCTCTTCGGTGCCGCCGATCACGCCTTCAAGGGCGTCGGTGCGCTTGGTGTGCAGAATCGTCACCAGGTCGGCGCCATCGTCCATGGTGATGTGCGGCTTGTGATCGATCGCCGAAAGAATGTGCTGGTAATAGGTGTCGTTGTCCTCGCCCTTGATGGCGTAAACCGAGATGCCCTGATCGCGCACCAGGCTCGCGGAAACATCGTCCTGTGTCGAGAGCGGATTCGAGGCGCACAGCACCACGTCGGCGCCGCCGTCGCGCAGGCAGATGGCCAGGTTCGCCGTCTCCGCCGTAACGTGCAGGCAGGCCGAGATGCGAATGCCTTTCAACGGCTGGTTCTTGATGAATTCTTTGCGGATAATCTGCAACACCTTCATGGACTGGTTTGCCCACTCGATGCGCTTCTTGCCCAGTTCGGCCAGTTCCACGCTCTTGATATCGCTATTGATCTGTGCTGCTGTCGACATACGCCTCCTGTGGCGCTTTCCCTGCGAAAATTGTGTTGGTTACCTGGTTACCTTGATTGAGAGATTAGTCTTGATCGCCTAGCAAAGTCAGAATACACGACTCGACAGAAAATTCAGCATACCCAACCGGCTCTTTAGGGAGTGGCACTTTCGGCCCATCCAGAGTTTCACCTTAGGTTAGCCCGGGGAAAGTGCGCTCCGCTGCCGGCAAAATTCTTCACCACAGAGGGCACAGGGTAAACCTACTTGCGCACGCCCTGCGCCACCGGCTCGCGCACACCGGCGTCGCTAGCCAACTTCGCAGCCTTGTCGGTCAGTTCCCAGGTGAAGTCAGGATCATTGCGCCCGAAATGCCCGTAAGCTGCCGTCTTCTTGTAGATCGGACGCCGCAGATCGAGAGACTCGATAATCCCGCGCGGGGTCAGCTTGAAGTGCGCGCGAATCAGGTCGGGAATGACGGCCGGATCGACTTTCTCCGTGCCAAAAGTATCGACGCGCACGCTCACCGGATCGGCGACGCCAATGGCGTAAGCCAGCTGCACTTCGCAACGGTCGGCCAGCTTCGCCGCGACAATGTTTTTCGCAATGTGCCGCGCCATGTATGCGGCCGAGCGATCCACCTTTGTAGGATCCTTGCCGCTGAAGGCCCCGCCGCCGTGCCGCCCCATCCCGCCGTAGGTGTCGACGATAATCTTGCGTCCGGTCAACCCGGTGTCACCCATAGGCCCGCCAATCACGAACCGTCCCGTGGGATTGATGTGGTACTTGGTGTCTTCGTCGAGCAGGTGCGCCGGAATGACGGCTTGAATTACATGCCTCAGAATGGCCGAGCGCAACTCCTCGTTGCCGACGGTCTCGGCATGCTGCGTGGAAATCACAACCGCATCCACCCGCAGCACTTTGCCGTTGGCATCGTATTCAACTGTGACCTGGGATTTTCCGTCGGGACGAAGGAAGGGAAGGGTTCCATTCTTGCGCACCTGCGAGAGCCGCATCGTGAGCTTGTGCGCCAAAGAGATGGGAGTAGGCATCAACTCCTCATTCTCGTTGCAGGCGTAGCCAAACATCATGCCCTGGTCGCCGGCGCCGCCGGTGTCTACGCCCATGGCTATGTCGCCGGACTGTTTGTTGATGCTGGAAATTACGGCGCAGGTGTTGCAGTCGAAGCCGTAGACGGCATTGTCGTAGCCGATGGATTGGACGGTGCCGCGGACTACGTTCTGGAAATCGACGTAGGCTTTGGTGGTGATTTCTCCGGCGATGACTACGAGGCCGGTGGCGGTGAGGGTTTCGCAGGCTACGCGGCTGGAGGAGTCTTCGGCGAGGCAGGCGTCGAGGATGGCGTCGGAAATCTGGTCGGCGATTTTATCGGGATGGCCTTCGGTTACGGATTCGGAAGTAAATAAAATGCGATTCTTTGAGGTTGAGGGCAAAATTTGATCTCCTTAGAAACTGCTTTGGACTTGCTTTGTGGCGAGACCCGCGCGGGTGCGGTCGCGACAATTGCGCTGCGTACGATGACAATAAAAAGGCTAACAGACAGGTCGCGGTCGCGCAATGGTTTTGGACTTAAGTGTCCGAGGATCAATTCAATTGCGGAATTGTTGCGGCGGATGGAGGGATTCGGGAGGCGAGCGGCGGGTTGTGCGGGGAAATGGGGAACGTCCCGTGGAGTGGACCCCAAGGCCGTCACGAGGTCCGGACGACTGTGACCGGTGGTCCTCTGGGCACCCAACCTATGACTATGCTATACTTTCCCTAGGTAATCCATATGCCAACTCTCTATGTCGAGAATATTCCCGACGACCTCTACAAAGCGCTTCGCAAGCGTGCGCGTGAGAATCGCAAGTCAATTGCAGCGGAGGTCATTTCTCTGTTAGAGCGCAACGTTCCTACGGCAAAAGAGTTGCAGGGGCGTCGCGAATTCTACAAACGAATGGCGGAACTCCGCGCCCGTCAAGCCCGAGAGCCCCGGTCCCTTTCCAACCGCCGAGGAAATGATCCGCGAGGACCGGAATCGTTGACTGCCCTTGTTCTCGACGCCAGCGTAGCGATGAAGTGGGCCATTCCGTCGGCGAAGGAAACGCTCACCGCCGAATCCCTCCAACTGCTGAAGAGGTATACGGATGGAGATATAAATTTCATCGTCCCAGATGTCTTCTGGGCCGAACTGGGGAATGTTTTGTGGAAGGGCGTTCGCCAGCAACGATGGCCCCAAGCCATCGCGGAACGCGCCGCCTCGGACATGAGGGGCCAGAACTTCCAGACGGTGTCGTCCGCGGAATTGTTGGCCGAGGCTATGAAGATTGCGTTCGCCCACGACCGCGCCGTCTACGATTGTCTCTATGTTGCTCTCGCAATACGGTTCAAGATCGAGATGATTACCGCGGATGAACGGCTGGCCAACGCCCTGGCTGCGCGTCTGCCCGTAAAATGGTTGGGCGCATTTGCGATTCGGCAAAAATGACGGCGCAAGAATGACAGCAACATTAGAAAACAAGAATCATTGGCTCCAAAACCACGCCGGTGCGGCCGCAGTTTTTCTCACGCTGCTCGGTTTTCTGGCGCGCCTCTGGACCGCCTCCGGAACCTTCCTCAATCCCGATGAGGCTCTGCATTTCCGCCTGGCCAACCAGCCCTCGTTGGCCCTTGCCTACAAGGCATCTCTCACCGCAGCTCATCCTCCGCTATACATCCTCTTCCTTCATTTCTGGCGCGTGCTGGGCGTCTCAGAACTCTGGCTGCGTCTGCCCTCGGTTCTTGCAGGTACGGCTTTTTGCTGGATTTTCTACAAGTGGCTAACCAAAGCCGCCGGCAGCCTTGCCGGCATGATCGCGCTTCTCTTCGTCGCCTTGCTTCCGCCCATAGTCGCGCTCTCCGCGGAGGTTCGCCAGTACGCTTTGCTGCTCGCATTCCTCGCCAGCGCTCTGTACTTCCTGGATGAAGCCTTCGCGCAAAACTCTTCCAGCCGCATGGCTGCCTTTTCTCTGTTCCTCTACCTCGCCATGCTGACTCACTACTCGGCGTTCTTGTTCGCCGCCGCACTCGGTATTTATGCGCTGCTCCGAATCGTCATAGAACGTCCGCCCGCCCGCCTGGCGGCAGCTTGGGCAGTCAGCCAGCTGGGAGGGCTGGCTCTCGCGGTGTTCCTGTACAAGACCCATCTCTCGAAGCTGGGTGCAGGCGACTCAAGAATGGCGATGCAAGGCTGGATGAGCGAGTTCTATCTGCAGCGCTCTTATTTCGATCCCGCACACGACAATCCCGTGAAGTTCGTAATCGGCCACAGCTTTGGAGTCTTTCAATATTTCTTCGGGCAACTCGCCGTGGGCATTGCAATGGGGATCTTCTTCATCGCCGGAGTCGTGATTCTTCTGCGCGGGAAAGGATCGCCCGAGTCTCGCACTTCTTCCCGCCGGCTCGGAATCTTCCTGCTCATTCTTTTTGCGATTGCCGGTAGTCTCAGCCTGGCTCATTTTTATCCCTACGGCGGCACGCGCCACGTTGCAATCCTGATCATCCCCGCAGTGGCCGGCGTCAGCGTGGCAATGGCGTGTTTGGCGGCCGGTTCGACCGAAACCGGTTCGACCGAAACCGGGTCGACCGAAAAAAGATGGGATCGCGGACTCGGCATGGCAGCTCTCGTCCTCGTGGCCTGCATTGCCTTTGGCAAACCGCGACAGCCCCGCATGGAACGCGCCGATCAATCCCAACTCACATGGCCGATGCTCTCGACTTCGTGCGCAAAAATATGAAGCTCGTCCGAACTCATCTTTGTCGATTACCAGACCGATCTCACGCTGGGCCACTATCTCTGCCAACAGCGTCCCATTTCCCTTGACCCTGCCCCGGCCAACTTCGAACAATTTTCTTGTAGCGGCCACCGCGTCGTTTCCAGCGGCTACAAAACCGCCTGGATGTTTTGGGCGGACAATTTCCCCAAGGAGTGGCAGCGATTCCTGCAATCCTACGATCTCAAACCAGGAGACACCGTCTGGATTTTTCAGGCAGGTTGGGGAGTAGATCTTCCCGCCGACCTGCAGAAGCACTTCGCGGAGTTCCGCGGCCTGCACTCCGAGTCCTTCGGCAAGAACATCAAAATCTTCAAGATGACGGCAGGCCAACCCATGCCCGCCACCCAGCAGTGGCCATCTCATAAATAGGCTTGGGGGGAACAGGGGGAAGAAGGCGGCGCAAGGAGAGTGGAGCAGGCCTTCCAGGCCTGCGTCAAGAGCCACCGCTGTGGATGGGCTTCAGCCGCTGAGGTCAGCTCTCCATGCGCGCCCACGAATTATTTCCCCGCCGGCGCCAGCCCCAAAGCCCGCACCGTACTTTCATCCGGCACATTCCGTCCATCTTTCTTAATCACCACGCCGAAGCTCCCGGAATAATCCCACATGGTCCAGCCCATGCCGTGCCGCTCCAGCGACGCACGCACATCGTGAATCCAAGCCTCGCGATCCCGCGGGTTGGAATAATCGCGGAACACTCCGAACTCATTGCACACCACCGGAACCCCGCGCCGCCCGGCCCATTCCGCGACTTGCGTAATCTCGGCGTCAACCCGCGCCGCATCCCAGTGATCCTGTCCATAGCGAATCACCGCCAGACGGTCGGCCGCATCCGGCACACCCGCTGCTGTTTTCGCCGCCGATTCCGGCGACGACGGATAATGCAACCCTTTCACCCAATGCCAGAAATACGCGCCCCACGTCGCCCCCTGATGCGTGAAGATGTGCGGCTCGTAGAAATGAAAGTTGTAAATCACATTGGGATCGCGCAGGGGCTCGACAAAAACCAGGTCATCGTTGTCCGACCAGCGCGCTCCCGCCGCGATCATCGTATGCCGCGGGGCCCCTTCGCGAATCGCCGCCGCCAGCTTGGCCTGCACCCCGTACCATCGGTAGCGGTCAGACATCTCCGGCTCGTTCAAGATTTCAAGGAACACGCGCTCCGCATCCCAGCTCGAATAATGCCGCGCCAGCGCCCGCCAGAAATCGGCAAACTCCTGCACCGAGCTGTCGTCTTTCGCCAGCCGCGCTTTGAAGTCGCTCTCCGGATGCAGATCGATCACCACCGCCAGTCCCTGATCCAGAATCATCTTTACCGCGGCGTCAAGATATCCCAGATAGTCCGCCGGAATCTCGTCCGGCCGGTGGCTCGCCATCATCGGTTGCGGATCGACGCTCAACCGCACATGATCGAAGCCCAAAGCCTTGATCAGAGCGATGTCTTGCGCCGTGGTCCAGTCCTGGAAGTGTTCCTTCGTGTATCCGCGCTTGTCATAAACCTGGGCGAACCATGCGCTGGCGTTGATGCCATGCCGCAGACGACGCCAACCGCGACGCCGGAACCCCCGATCCCGGAACGCCCGATCCCGGAACCAAAGAAACAACCTGCGCGGAAGACCCGCCAGCAGAACTTTGCGCCGGCAGAAAGCCAACGCCGCCCGCAGCCAGCAGCAGCCCCGCGTAAATGATCCGCAAATATGTCATGCCGAAGTATGTAAACCCAGGAAGGCCCGCCCGCCTACTTCAGTTCCGCCAGTTTCTGGGTCGCGATCTGCACCGCGTCCGCGCCGGGATTGTCTTTCTTGATCTGCTCGTAGAGGCGCTTGGCGTCGAGCGGCTGGTTGCTGGTCTGGTAAAGTTCCGCCAGTTGCAACTGCGCCGTCACTTTGCCCACCGAAACCGTAGGCTGGTTGATCAGTTCCTGGTAGAGGGCAATGGCATCCTTGGTGCGGTTCGTGTTGCTGTAGAGAGTGGCCAACGCCAGCTTTGCCACCGACGCCAGGTCTTTGTTGCCGCTCGACGCCACAGCCTTGAAGTTGCTTTCAGCGGCCGCGTTGTCTCCCGCACCTTCCGACGTCACTCCCAGAAAATAGTGCGCCATATCCGCCGTCCGGGTGTGCGGATACTTGTCCACGATCGCCTGAAACTGTTTTCTGCCGGCTTCAGCGCGCTCCTTCGCCGAGGCAAAGCTGGGAGAGTCCGGCTGCGCCGGCGTTCCAGCCGGGCGAAGCGGCGTGTCGAGAGTCCGGACCGCTACCGCCAAATCGAAGCTCGCCTTCTCATTCTGCGCGCTCAGGTAATACCACCCGCCCACCACCGCCGCGGCGATCACCACTACGGCGATACCGGCAATCATGAGCGTGTCCCGGTGTTCCACGCTCCAGTGAGCGGTCTTCTCCGCCGCTCCGATGGTGACTCGGCTGAATGCGTCCTGCTTGAGTTGATGGCGTGTCTCTGCGCGCACGACTACCTTCCAGTCTCAGTTTCGTGAGTCGATGTCGATGACTCTACTGTCTCGGTGGGACAAACTATGAGTTTATCAGCCGGAAAACATCACCGTCAAAAGGTGGGGCAGCTCAAAGCAACTCAAAATCTTTGTCATTCCGAACCGCGCGTCAAGCCCGGTGAGAAACCTGCTTTGCTTTTGCCCGCAAGCATCACTGCTGTCAGTGAAAAGCAATGCGCCCTACCGAGGAGCTTCCTCCAGCAATCCCTGCTCCAGCTTCTCCTGGCATTCGATGCAGTGCCGCGTCCACGGCACCGCCTCCAGACGCTTGGCATTAATCTCCTTGCCGCAATGGATGCACTCGCCGAAGCTGCCCTCGCGAATGCGCGCCAGCGCCCGCTCTACCATCTGCAGCAGCGCCCGCTCGTTGTTGCTCTGGCTGAACAGAAACTCTTTGGTGTAGGAACTGGCGGCGCGGTCGGCAATATCCTGCGCGGTGTCCTCATCGGCGGAGCGTCCGTCCGCCTGGGTGCGCGAGACCGTCCGCCGCAAATCCTGCTGCCGCGTCTCCAGCCTCTTCTTGAAGCTTTCTAACTTCTTCTTATCCATAAGTTCACACTTCTAAGGTTCACGCTTCTAAAATCCTGCGGCGGCTCCGCGGAGCCGCCACCTGGGTAAGGGCCAAACAAAAATGATAAGCGCGTCCATTGAGATGCGTCAACCACCGCTTCCGTTGCGGAGTGGATAAGCCCGACATGGATATGCACCATGTGGGGGCAGCCGCCCTCGGCTGTCCTTCGAGCGCAGCTCGAAGGCCGCACAAGCCTGCGCCGGGGCCGCTCTTCTTCCAGCCGCTGGGGCTGTGCCTGCGAGGGGCGGTGTGAAAACGGCTTAATGTTCCGGCTGGAACATTGTGCACTATGTTCCAACCGGAACATTTCACTTTGCAGAAAAGTTTCGGCGTAAGTTGTTGATTCTTCGTGCGGGCTTTTGGGCTGGTCAATGGAATCATGGGGATAGGCAGTGGAAGGAATGTCTACTTTCGAGGGGGTGAAATGCCTACTAAGGGGTGAAATGCCTACTAAGAAGTTGCGCGTGGCGCTGAGCGACGACGCCGATAGTCCTCGATTTATTGAAACCGTGCCCAAGCGCGGCTACCGTCTTATTGCTCCTGTCGCAGTAACCCCTAGTGTAGTTGTAGTTTCCGCCTCCCCGGGAAGCTGCTGAAAGTGTGCGAATGAAAATCGCCAGTGTCCTGTAAATGTCTCAGTGAGGAGTCGCAGCAAGAACGTGTAAGACCTGCATATTGACATTGAAGCAGGAGGTAGGAGAAAATCGGCCTCGCTTATGAGCTGAAACCGTGGATTTGCTCGGACAGCGACCCCTCAAGATCAGGCATAAGCTCTCGGGCCACAGGAGGTCCACTATGAAAACCAACTTTGTCACCTTGGTCTGTGCCGCAATTCTAGTTTGTGGCGCAGCGTTGTGTGCACTGGCGCAAGAGCAGGGTACGCCAAGACTTAAGGCCTACACAACAGTCAAACCATTGGCAGTTACACCCGGCGTGGCAGCAGCCACTGCGAACGATCCTCTTCCTCACTTCACCTACACAACGACGGCCAGCCGTGATGGCCATACTTACTCTGGCGTGATGATCGGAACTGATCCTTTTGTCAGTGGAGCCGGGGTAGCGAACGTTACCACCCAGATTATTCCAGTGATCGTCAAAACCAGCTTGGTTGGTACCAACGTCGATTTTGGTTCGGGAGTCATCACAACTGAGCCAGGAAGTACCACACTTGATCCGACCGTGCCCAATACTGCTTGTCTATCAGCTCCAAACAACGTTCCGCTCGGGGTGTACCGGCAATCGCCCCTATTTCAAGCAGCCAGCTTCAGCTTCGGCGGTACTTTTGTTGGCAAGACCCAGTACGCAGATGCTTTCCAGAGGGCCAGCTTCTGGGACACCGTGTCTACCATAGCGCCCAACCACCACACTGTGCTGAATCCCGTTGTGACGCTCGCTCCGATCGTTATCAACGTACCCACAGCGGACGGACTTGCTCTCGCTACAACTTCGCTCGGTCCCCCGGCGTTTTGTGCTCCCATGGGGATTATCGACTTCTTCTGGTTTGACAATCTGGTGACAAGCACGATCCTTCCGCAGCTTGCGAGTCAGGGAGTTAGCGGCTCGACTTTGCCCATTTTCTTCTTCTCGAACGTGGTCTTGGCCTCGCCGGTCACCAACATTTTCTCCTGCTGCATTCTCGGCTACCACGGAGCGAACCAGCTTCCGTTCCAGACGTACTCGCCAATGGATTTCGATTCCACTGGGCTCTTCGGACCGAGCACTGAAAATACCTCGGTCGCAGCCCACGAGATTGACGAGTGGATGAATGACCCCCTCGGCAACAATCAAGTCCCGCCCTGGGGACATATCGGACAGCAGCCGGGCTGCCAGCCTAACCTGGAGGTGGGTGATCCGTTAACCGGCACTGACATACCACCGGTGACCATGCCGAATGGGTTCGCATACAACCTCCAAGAACTGGCTTTCTTCTCCTGGTTCTATGGAGCGCCATCAATTGCAGTGAATGGCTGGTTCTCGGACAACAACACCTTTACAACCGATGCCGGGCCGCCCTGCCATTAACTTCTCCCGTCACCGAAAACCGCCCAGCGCTGAATGCGCTGGGCATTTTTTCACCTCATTCCCAGTTCCTGTTGGCGCTCGATCTCGGGTATCCGGTTTTCGCGCTGGAACTTAGGCTGCATCAGTCAAATTCTTTGGATTCGAGATTTGCGGAGTGAATGAGGGTAGGTCTCGCACTCCGCTCCAACTGGACCCAGATGCTGATGTGCGCGCCGCCAGCAACGTTAACCGATATGGATCGCCCCCTTCGCTAATGTGCAACTGGCGGTTAGCTCTGCCCCGAGTTTTGTCTTCTCGGCTGCAGCACCACATAGCAGCCCACATTGGGGCTCTTGCGAAACCGATGCGGACGTTCCAGCGTCAGCAGGTAGGTAATCGCGATCAGCGTCCCTACTCCCCTCACCTGCTCCAGCCGCGCCACCCTTGAGCTGCTGCTTGCGCGTGATTCGCGATCAGGAGGAGGCCGTGATCCTGCGCGTCCTTTTCGAGAGCGGCGAGGTGAGGCCTTGCCCCGGCGGAGTGGGATTGCAACTCGATTTCTGCCAGAAGGAGACGGGCTTCGTATTCGTAAAAACGGTATCCGAACTTGCGCGTGGAGACGAGCATCGCATCCAGCTCTTTCTTGGCTTCCGAGATCTTTCCAGTCTTCGCCTTGACTTGAGCATCCGCAAGAATAGCTTCGAAGCGTGGGGATTGGCTCGGGGTTTGCTGGGAAAGGGTGATCGCCTTTTCTGCCTGGATCTGTGCTTCGGCCAGCTTTCCCTGAGCGAGGAAGATAAGCGCCAAAACCGCCCGAGCCCAGACGGCGTTCTCGACAGAGTTGTCCTTGTCGAAGGTCACGATGGCCGAACGTACCAGGGATTCACCATCGGCAAAGCGTTTTTCTTCCCGCGCCACCACAGCCAGGGCTGTCTGGATCTCGGCAGCGCGGTCATCGCGGTGCGCTTCCCGGGCGAGCCGGAACGCCTCTTCGTATTGTTTGCGGGCGCCCGCGACATCGCCCTGCATGAAAGAAGCATCGCCGAGGCCGGCAGCGGGATACGATTCCCCGGAAAGGAAAGAGATTTCGCGCATGCGGGTCAGAGCCTGCTCAAAATATTTTCTGGCATTGTCGGGATCTCCGAGCTCGATCATGAGACCGCCGATGTTGCCGAGGGTGACCGCGGCGCCACGGCGATCGCTGGTCTTTTCGAAGGCGGCGAGAGCCTGTTCTTGCATTTTGCGGGAGCCTATTAGATCCCCAAGGCCGTCCAAGGCGTTGGCGATGTTGCCATAGTCGCTGGCCAGATCACCGGTTTGCCCGGTCTCGAGATCGATCTTCAGGGCCTGTTGGTAAAAGTCGTTCGCGACATTTAAATTTCCCTGGTCATAGAATGTATTGCCGATTCTTTCGAGAGTTCCGCGGGTATGATGCAGGTCTCCGATCTCTCGAAAGACTGTGAGCGCCCGTTCAAACTGTTTTCTCGCATCTGCAAACTGTCCCTGGTTATAGATGTTGTCGCCGGCCAACATCAGGCAGATGGCGGCTCCGTTGCGGTCGCCGGCCGCGGTGTAAAGCTCCTGTGCGTGCTGGAGCGCGAGCAGCGATTTTTCCGGCTGACTCAAGCGCTGCCAGGCGTTGCCTTCCATACGCAAGGCCCCTGCAACCAGGAGATTTGCGCCAATGGCGACTCCGGCCTGCGCTGCTCTCTCTGCTGACGACTGTTGCAGTTTGTAGTCGCTGCGGGCAGCGGCGACCGAGGACTCGGCGAGGTCGATGAGGGCGCTCTCGCCTTTGGAGAGAGAAAGCTTGCGAAGTTCGGCGATGGTGGCAAGAGCTTCGTTGGGCTGATCGTTTGAGGTTTGGGCCCGCACCAGCAGCAGACCATAGTCCACGCGGTCGGGGAAGAATCCCCACAGTGTGCGGTAACTGCTCATCGCGCCAGACCAGTCTTTGGTCAGAGACCGGTAGCGGCCATCGATCAGGAGCCGCTCCTCGCGTGGAAAGGAAGAAGCTAAGTCGAGGGCGCGCTTCGCTTCCTGCTTCGCTTTCTCGTCATAGCCCAGGGTGGATAAGGCCTCAGCCAGTGCGGAGTGCGTGGGAGCGTGATTGGGATCAAGGGCGGCTGCTCGTTCCAGCAGAGTGCGCGCCTCAAGAGCATCGAACAAACGGAGTTTCTTGAGACCTTCGGAATAAAGGCGGGCGGCTTCGGGAACCGAGGGCAGAGCCGCACGGACACTGGCCCACTCGGCGTCGGAAAGTGCAGAGACACCGAGCTTTGCCCGCAACTCGGTGCCCGCTTTGCTAACCAGTTCGTCAATTTCGGAGGCACTTCCTTTTTCAGAAACGGACGCGAGAATTTCACCCGCCTTCGTCTCCTGCAGACGCAGATCTACGCGGATGACGCCGGCGGCCAGCGGAATATAAGAGCCGATCACGACGTCGTCAGTGCCCAAATTTTCGTGGATGCGGGATAGAGTGTCTTGGCTAAAGCTATCGGCATCGGGCAACGAGAGACTGCGTTTCATTTGCGCAACACTTTCGCCGGGGATGGTGCGCAATTGATCTCCTTGGGCGAGCTCGGTGGTGAGCATTTCCGAGAGCGCGGTAGAAAGCCAGGCGTCTTCGGCCTTACCGGCAAGATTCTGGAATCCAAGCACGGCCACCGAGCGGCGGTGGTTGGACGGTGCTGTCGCGGGAGCCGAATGTTTCTTCCGATTGATGACGAAATAGCCGACGATCAATGCAGCCAGGAGACATGCGACAACACCAGCAAGGAAGTACCGATTCGTGGGAGTGGATTGAGGAACACCGACGGGCGAAGTGCCGGTGCTCAAGCGCTCCAAGTCGACCGCGAGTTCACGAGCGCTCTGGTAGCGTCGGCCAGGATCCTTGTCCAGACACTTCAGGATGATTTGTTCCGCACCCATTAAAACGGGGCCGGTGATTTTCTTACTGGGCGGCTCTGGAGGCTCGTTCAAAATGGCATTGATGAGCATTGCCTGGTTGGATTGCGGGAAAGGGCGTTTGCCGTTTGCCATTTCGTACAGCACGGCGCCGGTCGACCAAATGTCGCTGCGCGCATCGGCCCGTTCCCCACGCAGCTGCTCGGGCGCCATATAAGGGAGAGTCCCGGTCATTTCCTGCGATTTGGTTAAGGTAGCGGTCAAGCCCAGCTCGCTGGCATGGGGCTCAAGTTGCGCCAGACCGAAGTCGAGGATTTTGAGGCGGCCGTCAGGAGTGAGGCGCAGGTTGCCGGGCTTCAGGTCGCGATGGACGATGCCCTGCTCGTGCGCGGCCGCGAGGCCACGCGCAAGTTGCACACCGAGATCGATCATTTCCTTTAAGGTGAGGGAACCGCGAGCCAACTTCGCATCGAGGGTTATTCCCGGAATGTACTCGACAACCAGGAAATCGATGCCGCCCTGAGTACCCAATTCATGGACTGTCGCGATATTGGGGTGATTCAGGCGGGCGAGTGATAAGGCTTCTTTGCGAAATCGTTTGCGCGCGTCATCGTCGGCGAGGACGCGCGACCGGAGGACTTTGATGGCGACGTCGCGTTCCAGTTGCTCGTCGCGCGCGCGGTAGACAACGCCCATGCCTCCGGCACCGATCTGCTCCAGAACCCGGTAGTGCGACAAGGTTTGGTTGAGCATGCCCCGCTCGCTGAGAGGGCTAAGGATAGCAGCTTCGTCGACGGAGATACAGGTTTGAGAAGCAGACGAGGGGTTCCTGGCTAACCATGACTAAGAGTGGTGCCGCAGTGTGCGTACGGTAGACGATTGGATCAGCTTTCCAATCGCAGATTGGCAGAAAAAACTTCGCAACTTCACAATTTGGCCAATTCCCCTGAAAGCGGTCACCCGTTGCGCCGTGGCGGCGGAGTCGAAATGGCGCGCGATGACTACCCGCCTAGGAGCGCAGTCGTGACAGCAAAATTTTCTCTGGTGGAAGAGGTAGTCGCACTGGGAATTTGCTGTTGAAAGTTGCTGTACTCGAATAGGTCGCCGCCAACCGGACCCGCGGGAGTGGTAGCCTTGTCTTGTGTCAAAGGAATCAGACAACAAGGTGCTCTCGATTGAAGGGCGCGAAGTCCAGGTCACGAATCCTGCGAAGTTTTATTTTTCCTCACAGGCGAAAGTCACCAAGCTCGAACTTGTTGAATACTATCTCTCCGTCGCGCCGGGTGCGCTTGCTGGAATTCGCGACCGGCCAATTGTTCTCAAGCGGTTCGTCAACGGCGCCGAGGCCGAGGCGTTTTATCAAAAGCGCGCGCCAGAGAAACGGCCAGCCTGGTTGCGTACGGTCACTTTGTCGTTCCCTTCCGGCCGAACTGCTGAGGAAATCGTAGTCGATGACGCAGCCGGGCTTGCCTGGATCGCGAACCTTGGCTGCATCGAACTGCACCCGCATCCGGTGCGCTCTAGCGATCTCGATCATCCGGATGAGTTACGCATCGATCTGGATCCGATTCCCGGCGTTAGTTGGGACGATGTGCGGCGCGTCGCACTCGAAGTGCGGGTCTTTCTCGATGAGGTCGGCCTTCGCGGCTGGCCGAAAACCAGCGGCTCGCGCGGCATGCACGTGAATGTACGCATCGAACCGCGTTGGACGTTCACGGAAGTTCGCCGTGCGGCTGTGGCCTTATCGCGAGCGGTCGAGCGCCGGGCCCCCACCCTGGCCAGTTCGAAATGGTGGAAGGAAGAGCGTCATGGCGTCTTTCTTGACTACAACCAGAACGCGAAGGATCGCACGACATGCTCTGCCTATTCGGTGCGCCCGCTCCCAGATGCTCGCGTTTCGACTCCTCTTGATTGGGAAGAAGTGCCCGATTGCGATCCGGCGGACTTTACCATTTTCACGGTTCCTGAGCGCTTCGCGAAAACCGGCAATCCGCATGCCGGGATGGATGCATCGTCTGGCTCGCTGGAAAAATTACTGGAACTCGCCGACAAAGACGAAGCGGCTGGTATGGCCGATGCACCATGGCCTCCGCACTTCCGCAAGATGGAAGGCGAGGCTGCACGCGTTATGCCTTCCCGCGCGAAATCTGCCGCGAAGAAGCCGGCAATAAAGAAGCCGCGCGTGAAGATGCCATTGATTACGGTCGCGAATTCGCCTGATAAAGCGGCCGCACTGGCGGGTCTTGAGCGATGGAAGGCCAAACATGCGGATATCGCAAGTTTGCTTGCTGTGGACGATGTGCTGGTCGACTCGATGCGCGGGAGATCATCCACATGGACACGCATCCGTATCAACCTGCGTCATGTTCCTGAGGAACAACGCCCGCTGCAGGAAACTCCAGAGCCAGACGATGATCCCACACGTGAGTGGCGGGAGCGTTGGAAGAAGAAAAAGGCAAACGAGTAAGACTCACCTTCCCTCCGGAAAAATTGCCGCCAATTCCTGCGGAGCAACAACTTCAAGCTGGGCGTAGGTACAGTCGCTGGGCTTTTTGTCCGTTCGCCATCTGCGGAACTGCGCCGTGTGCCGGAAGCGATCTCCCTGCATGTGGTCGTAAGCAACTTCTACAATTAATTCGGGCCGCACCGGTTCCCACGACAAATCTTTGCCTTGGCTCCAGCGACTCTGTCCGCCCGGCATTCGCTTGACACCTTCATCATTCTCGGTCGCGTACTCAGCCCAAGCCTTCCACGGATGGCTCACCAGCGCATCTTTTCGATAAGGCTCGAGAAACTCCACCAGCTCTTTTCGTTTTGCCGTGCTGAAACTTGCACAGACTCCGACGTGTTGCAAAGCGCCGGCATCGTCGAACAACCCGAGCAGCAGCGAGCCGACCATTGTGTGCTCGCCCTTTTTATGCCAGCGGAATCCAGCCACCACGCAATCGCAGTCGCGTTCGTGTTTCACTTTAAGCATCACTCGCTTGTTCGATTCGTAAGCTCCTGCAGGATCTTTGGCCATCACACCATCCAGTCCTGCGCCTTCAAAGCGGCGAAACCAATCGGCGGCAATACTCCGATCGCTGGTAGCGGGTGTTAGATGAATCGGCGGCGAAGCTGAAGCAAGCAACGATTCCAGTTCGCGTCGCCGCTTTTGAAACGCCTCGCCTCGGAGATCGCGATCTCCAAGGCAAAGCAGGTCGAAGAATACAAATGACGCGGGAATCTGCCCGGATAAAAGCTTTACGCGCGACGCAGCGGGATGCAAGCGTAATTGCAGCGCATCAAAATCGAGCCCATCATTTTTGACGATGACCATCTCTCCATCGAGCACACACCGTGCGGGCAGCGCTGCGCGCAGTGGTTCCAGCAACTCAGGGAAGTAACGATTGAGTGGTTTTTCGTCGCGGCTTTGGATGAACATTTCATCTCCATCGCGAAACACCAGGGCGCGAAAACCGTCCCACTTCGGCTCGAAAATCCAATCGCCCTCTGCGGGCAATTCATCCACCCGTTTCGCGAGCATCGGCAGGATCGGCGGATTTACTGGAAGGTCCACACCCCATGGTATAACGTGCCTTGCTCGGAAGGATGTGTTCGGCATTAAAGAACACTACAAAGGTCGGGCAGGCCATTCTCCCAGTCCGGTTTCGGTGATCCGCCACTTGGTTAGGAAACGGAAGATTCTCGTCCGTCGGATTATTTTCCGAGTTACATGTGATCCCGACCGAACGGGTTTTGCAGATTCGCTGAACTGCAGGCATTCAAGCCCTTCCGATTCAACAGCATTGCGTTTCCAGTAAACTGGCTACCCAGCGAGGGATTGCCACATGCACAACCTTAGGTCGTATTTCCAACAGAGTTTCATCGCGCTCTTGTTTTTTTTACTTGCGGGCTCGGCAGTTGCCGATGCGGTTCCTCCCGAATTGATGAGCGGCCTCAAATGGCGACTCATTGGGCCATTCCGTGGAGGTCGAGTGGTCGCCGTTAGCGGTGTGCCGGGCGACTCGACGACTTTTTACTTCGGGGCGGTCAACGGCGGAATCTGGAAAACCACCGACGGAGGAACAGTCTGGACGCCGATTTTTGACAGCCAATCGGTCGGCTCAATCGGCGCCCTTGCCGTAGCAACGTCCGACCCTAAGACGATCTACGCCGGAACGGGCGAGTCGGATATCCGTTCCGACTTGTCTTCCGGAAACGGCGTTTACAAATCCACGGACGGCGGCTTCACGTGGGCGCACGTAGGCTTGGAGGACACGCGGCAAATCAGCCGGATCGTGGTTGATCCGGGAGACCCGAACGTGGTCTACGTGGGTGCTCTCGGTCACGCTTATGGAGCAAACGAACAGCGTGGGGTTTACAAATCCAGCGATGGAGGGACGCATTGGATCAAGGTTCTAGATGTGGGATCTGAAATCGGCGTATCTGATCTGGCGATCTGCTCCGGCAACCCGCAACTCTTGTTTGCCGGCACATGGAAGACGCGCCGCCCTCCGTGGAGCACCTACGCTCCGATCGATGGACCCGGCGGTGGTCTCTATCGCTCCCAAGATGCCGGGAAAACATGGTCTCGTCTCAACGGCAGCGGATTGCCGGAAGGCGATTGGGGACGCATTGGGGTTGATGTTGCGCCAGATGGCAAGCGCGTCTACTTGCTAATTCAAGCGAAGAAAGCCGGCCTGTATCGCTCCGACGACGGTGGCGAGACTTGGACCTTGGAGAACGCGGACCCTCGTCTCACCAGCCGCGCCTGGTATTTCAACAGCATCACAATCGATCTCCACAATCCCGATGTGATCTATATCCCGAATGTCGCTCTCTACCGATCCGAAGACGGAGGGAAAACAATTTCGATTGTCCGTGGCGCGCCTGGCGGCGACGATTACCATCAGATTTGGATCGATCCCAAGAATTCTGCCAGTATGGTTCTCGGAACGGATCAGGGCACAACAGTCAGCCTCGACCGTGGCAAGACCTGGAGCACATGGTACAACCAGCCCACGGCACAGCTCTATCACGTTATTACCGACAATCAGTTTCCCTACGTCGTGTACGGCGCGCAGCAGGATAGCGGAAGCGCGGCCGTTCCAAGCCGCACCGATCACGGCCAGATCACTCCACGCGATTGGTTTCCCGCGGGCGGAAGCGAGAGTGGATACATGGCGCCCGATCCCAAGGATCCCTACATCATCTATTTGAGTGGGAGTTACGGCACGGTTTCCCGTTACAACAGGCGAACCGGACTCAGCCAGGATGTTAGTCCGTGGCCGGTGCCGGCATTCGGTTCCGAGATCAATCAACGTAAATATAGGGATCCCTGGACTCCAGTTCTCATTTTTTCTCCCTCTGACTCCACAACGCTCTATCTTGGGACGCAATACGTGATGAGGACTGTGGACGGTGGCCTGCATTGGCTGATCATCAGCCCCGATCTCACGGGATCGACGCAACAGCCGGGAGAAAAAACTGAAGGACCAACGACGATCGAGAACGCGAAGCAACGGGGCTACGGCGTAGTGTTTACCATTGCGCCGTCAGCTCTAAACCGCGATACGATCTGGGCAGGAAGTGACACAGGATTAATTCACCTCACTCGCGATGGCGGGAAAACCTGGAAAGATGTGACACCCACCGGACTGACAGCCTGGAGCAAGATTTCATTTATCGAAGCTTCACACTTTGATCCTGCTGTTGCCTATGCGGCGGTTGACCGCAGCCGCCTCGATGATCGCGCACCCTACCTCTATCGAACCCGGGATTTTGGTGCGACGTGGCAACTGATTACCAAGGGTATTGCGGCTGACTCTTTCCTGCGCGGCATTCGCCAGGACACCGAGAGTAAGTCTCTGCTCTTTGCCGGAACTGAACTCGGAGTCTACGTGATCATTCGATGACGGTGACGAGTGGCAACCTTTGCAACTGAATCTACCGGTCACTTCCGTTCGGGATCTCACGGTTCACGGCGAGGATCTGATAGTTGCTACACACGGCCGCTCCTTCTGGGTTCTGGACGACATCACGCCGCTGCGGCAGGCGTCTGATGCCGAGAAGGCCAACGCATTCTGGCTTTACCGTCCTGCGCCGGCATTTCGAATTGATAACGACTCCTTCGCGGGCACTCCCCTTCCTCCGGAGGAACCAACCGCCGAGAACCCTCCTGTCGGCGCCGTGATTGATTATTTCCTCAAGTCTCCCGTGACGAATATTTCGCTGGAGATTATCGATCCCCAGCAGAAACTCGTCCGCAGATTCTCCTCAGAAGATAAACACCCGGAAAAGCACCCGCCACTTCCCGTAGCCGAGCGTTGGTTCCCCAAACCGGTGGTCCTCCAAACCACTCCCGGGATGCACCGCTTCGTCTGGAATCTTACGTGGAGCAGTTCTGGAGGCCCCGGCATGGATGAAGAATCCGAATACCGCAATCCCAGTGGTCCTAAAGTTGTGCCGGGGATCTACACAGTCAGACTCACTGTTGACGGAAGGCCGCAGACTCAGCCTTTGAAAGTCCTCATGGACCCACGCTCCCCTGCCACTCCAGAGACACTTCACCAGCAATTGCAACTTGGCCAACAGATTTTTGCCGAAACCATAGAAGCCCGCCGCGCGCTTGCTGAAATCGCTTCGCTACAGAAACAACTTGCCGATCTAGAGCAGAAGGTTGGCGAGAAAGATTCGGCAATTAAGTCGGTGCTTCTGGGTGCTCAGAATGAAATCTCAAGGATTGTAACCAAGCCAGTGGCCACTCTGGGGCAGACTGCAGGCCTGCAGGAGGCCTTCGCCGACATGGCATCGGCGCTGCGCGTCGGTCGAAGGTGGAGATCGCCCTGTACCGTCGCAGGTGATTGCCGTTTACAACGAGTCCAACCAGGTGTCAAAGCCGCCATCGCAAAATGGAGCGACTTCAAGAGGACCAGACTTCCGTGGCTTAATCAGAAATTGTCTGAAGCAAATCTAGCTCCAATCGCGATCTCCGAGATCGAACAAGAAGTCCAATTCCTAGTGTCACGCTAAACCGTTCCCGACAGGTGAGGTTCGAACAAATACCCACGGCGCCTGGTAGAAAAGTTTAAGCGGCTTTCGCCGCTGCATGGATTCGTGATCGCATTGCTTTTGGCGCGAAACGGATTGCGGATGACTTCTTCAGACACATACGAAGAATTTCGTTGACACTACGAATACCTTCGTAGTATGGTCTTCTTCGGTGAAGCGACCTCCACAGAAACCTACCGCGTCGGAGCTCGAAATCCTCCGCGTTCTCTGGGCCCGCGGCCCCTCCACGGTCCGGGAAGTGCACGACTCGCTGCAGGCGAAGCGGGCAATGGGCTACACCAGCGTGCTGAAATTTCTGCAAATCATGACCGCAAAGGGCACGGTTCGCCGAAACGAAACCCAGCGGGCGCACGTCTATGAAGCATGCCTGCCGGCCGAGCAAACCAAGCGTCAGCTTGCCGGGGACATACTGCAGCGCGTTTTCGAAGGCTCCGCCAGCCAACTCATGATGCATGCCCTGGCCGGGCGCAAAGCATCAAGCGAAGAAATTGAAGAACTACGACGCTTGCTGGACGAACAACACGAAAGGAGCCGACGATGACCACTCTTACGAATTACCTTTCCCCGAGCACGATGCATTCCCTGGGCTGGGCCTTGTTGCACTTTCTGTGGCAAGGCACGGCGGTGGCGGCGCTGGCCGCAGTTCTGATGACGCTTTGCCGTCGCGCCTCCGCCCGCTATGTAATGGCTAGTTGGCGCGCTCGTACTCATGCTCGCTGCTCCGGTCGCTACGTTCTTCTTTCTAACATCCTCCAGCGCATCGGCGCCCGACAAAGGTTGATTTACCCGTCTCGAGGCAGAGCCCACCGATCGCCCGATCAACGTTGCGGCAAGAACATCGTCGGAAATTTCCCGCTTTTCACCCTCACTGGATGCGGCCGCCTTGGCTGGTGGAAGCGTGGCTGCTCGGAGTTGCGTTCTTCAGCCTTCGTTCCGCTGGAGGATTCCTGCTGCTCGAGCGCGAACGCCGCAAACAGTCCACCCTCGTGAGCCCTCGAGTGCTTGCGATGTGCGAGACGCTGCAACGCCAGCTTGGCCTGGGTCGGGCTATCCGTTACTGCGAGTGCGCGTGGCTGCAGGCGCCGGCTGTGATTGGCTGGTCCCGCCCCATCGTGCTGTTGCCTGTGACCGCGCTCACCGGGCTTTCCGAGGAACAACTGCAATCGATCATCGTCCACGAACTGGCTCACATCCAGCGCCTCGATCCCTTCGTGAATGTTTTCCAGATCTTCGTCGAGACTCTGCTCTTTTATCATCCCGCCGTATGGTGGCTGAACAAAACCATCCGTGCCGAACGCGAGCATTGCTGCGACGATGTAGCCGTTACGCTCTGTGGCAATCCCGTGGAATACGCTCGCGCCCTAACTCTCATGGAAGAATGGAGAACCGCTCCCGCTCTGGCCATGGCTGCGAACCGCGGTCCACTTACTGAGCGCATCTTCCGCGTACTGGGTCTGAAGTCCATCGGCGCCGGAACCCGTGGCATCGGACTGATTGGCGCTCTGCTCTGCCTGACCGCTGCGCTAGTTGCGGGCAATGCCTTGCTTGGTATCGCCTACCCAAAACCGATTGTGTACGCCAGTCAAACCGGGTTGGCACACCTCGCCTGGAGTTCGGGCGCCTCCCAACAGTCAGCCCCGGCGCCAGCTGCAACACCAGCCCCCAAGCCATCTCCAGTGCGCCCTCAGGCCTCAGCTCAGGCTAGCTCCTCAGGTTCCTACATAGTCGGTATGAAGGCCGCCGGTCTCGGCGATCTCTCGGTCGATCAACTCATCGCCATGAAGATTCATGACATTACGCCGGAATATGTCCGCGGACTGCACGATCAGGGACTGCACCCCAACGCCGACGATCTGGTCGCCATGCGGATCCACGGTGTGACTCCGGAATACGTTCACGATGTGCGCGGACTGGGCCTCAACCCTGACCAGGATCAACTGGTCGCCATGAAGATTCATCAGATCGATGCCGACTATGTGCGGGGCATGAAAGAAGCAGGCATTCCCGCGAATGTC
This sequence comes from uncultured Acidobacteriaceae bacterium, assembly GCA_963703635.1. GTDB lineage: Bacteria > Acidobacteriota > Terriglobia > Terriglobales > Acidobacteriaceae > Sulfotelmatobacter. The sequence continues at coordinate 64,550 of CAVPEZ010000023.1, read as the reverse complement.
GACGAGCTCGTGGCCTTAAAGATTCATGGAGCAACGCCCGGCGAAGTCCGCGGCCTTCACGAGCAGGGCTTGCAGCCTGATGCCGACAATCTCGTCGCGATGCGCATTCACAATGTAACTCCCGAATATGTTCGGGACATCCGAGCTCTCGGGCTCAAGCCGACCGTCGACGATCTGGTGTCCATGCGCATTCACGGCGTGACACCGGAGTTCATCAAGGCCCTGCAGGCCGCGGGATTCAAGGTCGACATCGACGGCATAGTCAGCGCCCGGATTCACGGAGTGACAGAGGACTTCATCAAGAGGGCGCGCGAGCATGGCTTTAAGGATCTTGATCTCGACAAACTGATCCGCCTCAAACAACTGGGAATCCTGGAATCGCCGGCCGATATTTAGAAAGGATATTTATGAGATTCACACGCACCTTTGCATTTCTCGTATTCGGCTTTTGTCTTATTTTCGCTGTGGTCAAGAATCGCGCGGCAGACGTTCGCACCGGCGACTGGACCCTTCGCCACTCGGACGAAGCAGGCAAAGTTGAGTTTTCGCTGATCGAGCACCATCGCGGCGGAAACTCCAACCACGAATCCGACTGGCCAATGAGCTCCTTCCCTGGCGTCGACTTCTCCAAGCCCGGCCGTCAGGACGTACGTTTCATCGTCACTCGGGATGCCGGCAAGATCGAATGCGAAGGCTTCCTTAACAATGGCGAAGGTGCGGGCATATTCCACTTCCAGCCTGATTCCAATTACGCCGGCGAAATGCACAAGCTGGGCTTCGTGATCGACGATGAGAAACAGTACAGCATGGCGGTGCAAGATGTCAGCCTCGAATTCGCACGCCAGATGAGGACCGAACATCTCACCGATCTCGATGCCGACAAGCTGATCGCATTCCGCATCTTCCGCGTGGATTCCAACTTCATCGAAGAATTGCGCTCCGCCGGCCTCAAGATTTCCGAAAGCGACAAGCTGGTAGCCTTCCGCATCCACGGCGTAACGCCGGAGATGATTCGCTCTCTCCATCAAGCCGGCTACACGCCCGATGAAGACACGCTGATTGCCATGAGGATTCACGGCGCGACGCCGGAATGGATGGAGAAGCTCAAGAAGCGCGGCTACGATCACGTGGACCTCGAACAGTTGATCGCTTTCAGAATCCACGGAGTTTCTCCAGAATTCATCGAGAAGCTGCAAGGCTTGGGCTACTCCCATCCCGACCCTGATGAACTGGTAGCCATGCGCATCCACAATGTAACACCGGAATACATCAGCGATCTGCGTGCGCGCGGAATGCAAAACCTGAGCATCGATCAGCTCGTCAGCATGCGCATTCACGGCATCGACTGAGCAGCTTCAACATAGCCTGCGTAGATCAAGACCGGCAACGTCCGAAGCCCTGAGCATCCCTGAAGCAGACAAGCCCCTTTTCTGCGGAAGATTGATAATCTGTTTTCGGGGTGAGATATCCCTATCTGGATGGGGCATTTAGCGGAGTAAAGTTGACGCTTCTAACATACATGTAGCGGGTCACGCCAACCGTTGCCATTCCGCCCCAGTCGTTGCTATTGGTGCCCCGGTGCTGAAGAATGATGTAGGCCGGACTCTGGGGAATATGCTCGTTGTGTGAAGCGACCAGCGCGCCGTCAATGTAAACCTTCACGCTCGTCGGTGTCCAGACTAACGTGTACTTGTGGAATTCACCTGCAAGAAAGTGGTTGGCGATCTTGTTGGTTTGCTTGACATCACCCGTTGGAGCGTTCTTGGGATTGGCGTTCTGCCAGTTCGTAATCCAAATGGCGTTTTCGTTGCCCAAGAATTCAAGGTCAATTTCGCTTTCTGAGTTGTTGAAAAAAACGAAGCCGGACGAAATCGCTCCAGATTTTGCGGTACCAAACCCATCCGGTGTTGCAGAAGTCGAGGACATGCGCATCACGAACTTATAGGTGCCGAAACCGAATCGCTCCTTGGAAATGATTGCTCCGCCGTAGGACAGAATGTTATCCGGCCCCCCTTTCTGCTGTGTGACCTTGATACAAAGCATGCCTCGTGAAAAATCAAGGTTTTCTGGGACGTAGACGCCGGAATTGAGACCCGGCTTTGAATCAGGCGATTTGTACGTGGCAACCTCCCACTTGCTGGTATCGAGTTTGCCCGCACTGAAGTCGTCAGAAAAGGTTTGAGCACAGACAACGCGGGCTGAGCAGAGGAACAGCGTTACGACGACCAGAGTTTTCATGCAGTCCTTTGTGTCTACAACAACCGCTAGATGTGGAATGGCTCCGCATTGTGAGCGATTTGATGCGGTGGAATCCATGAAAGAGTGCCAGCAACTACTCATCAATTCGGGGGGCTGGCCAGACATTACTTCCGTCACTCGGCACGTTTCACAAGTCTAAATATAATCTAGCTGCCACGACGCCAACACTCCCGCCCGAGGAGAACGACCGGTGTCCAAGACTGCAAGCGTCGAACCTATCACTTGCGCCTCGTGTGAATGTCGCTATCCCCCGAGCGAGGGAATCTGCCCAATGTGCGGGACTGAACCCCTCCGGCCGCTTTTAGCTCTTCCCAACAGATTCAGCCGAGCCAGTCGCAAAGTCAAACCGTCCAATTCCGCTAGTCAGCAGAGACCTCCCAGTCCGGGGCTCAGGAGATTGATCCCGGTCGTCGCTGCCTTGATAGCACTGATGGCGGTTACATCGCTTTTCTACGAGGTGCGCAAAGGCAACCTACCTAAAGAATCCGGCGCTGGAGCCGAACTGACGGCCACGTCAGGGCAGCCCAAGCTAGAAAAAGCTGGTCAACGACACATCGTCCACAATCCGGTCAGAGGAGTTCAGCAGTTCGTCGCCCGAAAGCTCAGAACCGCTCAGACAATCGCAGCGAAGGAAGCTGATCCAGTTGAGTTGTGGAAGGCAGTCAAGCGAGGAAGCGTGAACGCGGAAGTCGCACTAGCCGACCTTTACTTGGAGGGAGAGGCAGTCCCCCAAAACTGCGAACAGGCACGCATGCTTCTGTCTGTGGCATCGATGAAAGGCAGCAAAGCTGCTGATGATTTTCTGAAGAGCAGCTACCCACAACGATGCGAGCGATTGGCTCCTACCTTCTAAGCCGCCTTCTTCTACCATTACCAGAACACATCAGGAGCCTCGATATCCAAACAACCTTTGGCACTCCAGTCTCATGAAATGGTCGAACACGGGAATGTGAAGGTTTCCTTTTTCAAGGACGAATTTGCATGAAATGAGACAGGCTCGCCATTTGAATTCCTCAGTACCGTGTTTCTTTCCGTAGGCGGTGATATCTTCTTGGGACACCCCAAACACAACCGCTCCTATTTTCGACCAGACGCAGGCCCCGGCGCACATGGCACAAGGTTCGTGCGTGGAATACAACACGAAATCCGGGAGATACCGACCGTAGCCGGAGGAAACATATTTCAGGGTTTCAAGTTCTACGTGCTTGATGGATGAGCCCGAAGTTTTTACCCGGTTACCAGCAGACGCGATAACCACTTCCCGTTTCCCAACAAGACGTGTGATGACCGCACCGATAGCATAGTCGCCCCGGTCGCGGGCTCGCTTTGCCTCCGCAATCGCAAGCTGCATAAACTTCTTCTTCGGTTTGTAGGTGGGAGGAATCATTTCTCCCTGAATCCGCTGGCTCTACGCCGCCTTCTTCTGCTCCGCCCTCGCCTTCGCCCACCGTTTCCTCTGCGCTGCTGCAATCTTCTTGCGGGCTGACGCCGATATGGTGCGCTTTGGTTTCTGTGCCTGCTTCTGCTTTGCCCAACGCGCACGCTGTGCGGCAGCTATTCTCTTACGACCGGCAGCCGAAATCGTGCGCTTTGTGTGATTTGCAGCAGCTTTCGGATTGCTTCCAGACAGGTAAACTTTCCCGAACGCAGTTAGAGCTGCGGTTACGCGGTGCAATTCATCCGTGAGTCGTGTGCGCTCCTTGCTTAGCTGCTTGACCACTTTAGACATGTTTCCCATTGGTTCCCCCTCGACCCGAGGATGATAGCAGGCTTGGGGCATGTCGTTTCTCGTGCTCAAGAATCGCCCCAAAATTCACGGTCCGGACACAACGAGTACTGCTGTTTTGCCAGAGCGAAGATTCCGTTGATTAAAAATCTGTGCTGGGACTGTAAACGGCAGTTGGAAACGTTGCTGGGACTGACGGTATGGAAACCTGATTCGTTCTTCCGAACGTTAAGCTGAACGGCACGAACCCGGCCTCGGTTGCAGGAGATCCGCTGCTCAGTGAGAAGTCGTCCGCCGGATACTTGGGATTGGTAAAAGCTGGATTTTGCACGAAACTCCCCGCGTCTTCTCCAAACGCCTGCCACTGGCCGAAAGTCATCCAGTTCTGGCCCGTGCAGTTGGAGTCTGTATTGGAAAAAAAGGCATGCGTGTCCGAACCCATGCTCTCGTTTGAATTCCAATACATGTTATTAGCAAATTTTTGCGTCAGCGTTGGGGCGCTCCCCACAAAATACTCCGACTGCTTCTGAATGTTTGTGGGCGGCTCTGAGGAATGCGATCGGTCCTGGTAGATCAAATTATTGGTAAAAGTGAATTGCAGAAGAGGAAGCGCCGCCGGGCAGCCCAGTAAACCCACGACGGATTGACGGGCATACGCCGCGATGTTATTTGAGAAGTTGTTCGTAAGCCCATTCGCTTGCGGACCGTCTGACATATTGAACGCTACAGCGCTTACTCGATAAACCAGATTCTGCTCCACGTCCCACGATCCCGTAGAGCTATCCAGGTAAATTCCGTGCCCGCCATATCCATCGGCGTCTTGCCTCGAAGCATCCGAAACGTCGTGACACAGATTGTGCGTCATCTTATTTCCCGGCGCCGAGCCTCCGATTGTGGCCGTCATCGCATAGATGCAGCCCCCGTCATCGGTCACTCCCTGCATGACGTCTCGAACATTGTTGTCGTGGACATTTAGATTAAATGCCCCGCCTGAGTTCGCCGAACCATTGCACACTCCCGACGATGGTTCGCAGATCTCCACGCCGTCATGATACGCGTCGTAAATATCATTAAATGAAAGCTCGACGTCATGCACGTCACCGAGAACGATACCGTCACTGGTCGGTAAAAACCTCCCCACGGATGCAACGCCATTTTCGGTCGCGATCAGATTGTGAGACACAGTTGCATCTGTGTCGGCACTGGCCGGCGGCGTTCCGAATCGAAGCCCGTAGGCTCCAATGTCATAGAATAAGTTGTTTTCCACTGTGACATTGATTGAAGTTCCTACAACGTCCAGCCCCACGCCCACGGTTTGAGTAAAAGTATTTCCGTCGAATGTCACGTTCTGGCAGTCCGAACAATGCACCATCGCCGGCATTGCCGGGTCGAGTTGCGTTGAGGGATACCCTGAGCTCGGTATCGCATAATTGTCATGCTCAAACTGAATTCCCTGGAATGTTGCCCATTGCAGGCCCTCCGCCGTTAGCAGTTGGGCATTTTCTGGGATCATGACCGTGTCAGAATTTGGGTTTTCCCCCGCGTTCCCCAGATATGTTACTGTCCACGGTGACACCGAGCGATCCAGAAACCACTGGCCTGCAAATTGCAAGAGATCCTTAACGTTTTCGATGATGTACCGATGGCCTGCCATGTATCCGTGGTTGTTGCCTTGGTGTGTTTGCCCTGTCAAATAAATAATGTCGGCAGATGAATCGATGTGATCGATCCGTTCCAACGGAGCCGACCACATCTCAAAATCAACCAGCTCAATATCTCCATTGGGATAGGGAGGTAGCAGGTTTTTCCACTTGCTGTTGATTGGATCGGCGGGGTTGTAGCCGAATCTGTCGTAGCACGTGCTGCTTCCGCTGCCGCATGTGCTTATCGTAGCGTTAATGCGATAGTACTGGCCCATTAAGTTAGTGGATGTACTTCCAAGCCTCGGACGAAATCGCCGTTGCCCGTTGTAGAACAACGCTTCAAAGTAAGGTGCTCCAGCAGGAAGGCTCACTTGCCAGCAATTTGTGTTCCCCGCACAAATCGATTGACCGGTTATGTTGGTCCATCCCGTGAGTTGGCGACCGCCGCTGAGAACCGGAGTCTCGTCCGGATAGTTCTCATACATGACGGGCACATTGCTATTGCAACCGCTATCGGATGCAGTGAAGCTGAGCGCCTGAGTTGTATATAGACCTGCCCGTATCTGCACAATGATCGGAGTAGTTCGACCGCCGCAGCTGTTCGGCAAGAAAGTTGTGCGGACCATCGTTTGGGCTCTGGAAACCGTAGCAAATGGCAGGTCGACAGTGCCGGGATTATTGTCGTTCCCGTTCGGCGCTACGTAAAAGTCTGCATTTGGACCCGTCTGCTGACCTGCGGTCACCGTGATCAGCGCACTTCCCGACTTTGTTGGGTCTGCCACGCTCGTGGCAGTCACGGTAGCGTTTGTGTTGGCACTCACAGTGGGCGCCTCGTAGCGACCCGTGCCGGAAATCGTGCCCAGCGAGGCCGACCAGGTTACGGCTGTGTTCGAGGTATTGATTACCAGTGCGGTGAATTGCATGGTTCCGGCCGACGCCACTGTAGCCATTGCCGGGGAAATAGTTACCACCACGCCTGGGGGAGTCGACGACGAACTCCCAGGCACAGAAACGCCTGAACACGCGGCCAGGAAAAGCAGGGAGAACACCAAAGGAACCAGAATCGCGCCCTGGCACAAATTGGCTCGATGCGAGCGCCGGCAGGTTCTGCCCGGAGTGCGTGCGCGGTGCGCCATCAAGCTACCTCTAAATGGGATCTCGTGGGAATGCTCAATACTTGAGAATCCTTACATGAGAATCTAATACAAATCCTACTGAAGGCCACAGATTACTGAAGGGCCTAGTTTGGAATGAGACCTGACCCAAGCCCCACGCTTTGGAGTGCGTCCGGCTTTTATTGTGGGCAAGCTGGGGAACACCGCTATCGTGCTATGCCTATGCAATTTCTTTCATCTTGACAGACGGGGCGCTAGCGGACAGAATTAGCTGTTTTTTCGGGCCCCGCGCGGCAATCAACCCGGCCGCGAAGCAGTCAGCGCACGCATCCCCCATCGTAGCGCTTAGAGGTGGAGCATGCGAGGATCGGCATTGAATCCTGACGGAAGACAGGCTCGTAAACAGTTTTTTGCCTTGGCACTAATGTTGCTGGCATTTCTCTGTGCAACGACGGCGGCGAGCGCGCAGGGTAGTGAGGCTAGTAGTGTCGGTCAGTGGGGAGCGCCCATCAATGTCGGTGTTACCGGCATCCACGCTGCGCTCTTGCCCAACGGAAATGTCCTGCTTTGGACTTACTCTGTGAGACGGAGCACGGGTCCCACCCGCGCATATATATTTAACCCCACCACCCAAACCACTGTGGATGCCTCGCCCGCGTTCGACGTGGACTTCTACTGCGGCGGCATGAGTTTCCTGGCTGACGGCACCCTGTTCGATACTGGTGGGCAGGATGAGAACGGGATCGACCGCGGTGGTGTTGTAAATACGGAGTTCTTTGACTACACGACGTCAACCTGGACGCAGGGGCCCGACATGATCAACGGCCGCTGGTACCCGACCAATGTGTTGATGCCGGACGGCACAGTGCTCATTCTTTCCGGTTTCAATAGCGCGGGCACCACCAACGTCCATCCTATGGAACTGTACGACCCCACCACCGACACCATCAGTGTGCTGCCGGCTTCCGCCAATGCCCCAACCCTCACGGACACCTACCCACGCATGCATGTGTTGCCTACCGGTGAGATCTTCAATTCAGGGCAGCGGTCAAACACCCAGATGTACGATCCGGTCTCGCAGACGTGGTCCTTTGTCTCGAACTTGAACTTCGGGAAGCGCCAGGAAGGCGCTTCGGTGCTTCTGCCCGGTTTGGAAAAAGTCTTGACTGCCGGGGGCACCCATACCCAGAATGCGGGCGGCGCTACGAAGACGGCGGAAATCATTGACTTTACCCAGACCAATCCGGAGTGGGCCTATACCGGTTCCATGACCTATGCCAGGTATAACCATAATCTTGTGCTGCTGGCCGATGGTACCGTTCTGGCCGTAGGGGGTAACACCTCCGGGATTTATACCGACCCGGTTGAACAGGCCGAGCTTTACAACCCCACCACCGGCAAATGGACCGTGATGGCTTCGCAGCAGGCCAATCGAGGGCACCACTCGACCGCGCTCCTGCTGCCTGACGGCACTGTCCTTTCGGCCGGCTCAGACAGCAACACTTCGCTCGATAAGACGGTGGAGATCTTCAGCCCGCCTTATCTGTTCAATGGGGCCCGCCCCACGATCACCTCAGCCCCCACGTTCATTTCTTACGGGCAAACCTTTACGATCAGTTCGCCTAACGCGACCGCAATCAGCGGTGTGGCGCTGATCAAGCCTGGCGTGGACACCCACGACAGCAATTTTGACCAGCGCTATGTGACCCTGACCTTCACCACGAGTGCGGGGATCATTACTGCTACCGCGCCGCCCTCCGGCAACTATGCTCCTCCGGGCTACTACATGCTGGTGATCGTGAACACGAGTGGCGTGCCATCGGTCATGCCTTTCCTGCAACTCAATACCGCGGCGAACAAAAACCTGGTCTATAGGAAGCTGCACGAGCGAAGGCCCCACCAGCACGCCGTTCCGCACGCCGTTCCGAAGGATGCGAATCCAAAGCATGCGAACGACGACGCCAAAGACGCAATCCGGCCTCACGTCATGTGAACGACAGCCTTCGGCGCGCTTCGCTTGCTCAGGGCAGGCTCTTCACCGCGGCGGTCGGGAATGACAGGCCCGGGGTTGAATAGGTTACAGCAGCCCTCGGCTGCTGTGGTACCAACCCGCCCCGCGACGTAGCAGGAGAAAACATAAGACTGCTTTCATGATTGACGCGGTGGGACCGCCCAGAGCATAATCCGGCCATTGTTTTTTCATCGCGGATTTGACCCCAGCCAGCAAAAGGCGGTGGCTTCAGTTCCAAACTCCCAGCCTTGTTCCTCCTTGCTGCCGTCGACCGGGAGACCAGCTCGGGAAATAACAACCATAGTTAAATTTCTTAAGGAGCGAATCCGTGAGTCATACTTGTTTGAAGAAACCTGCTCGAATGATCGCGAGGCTGCTGACTGGCCTACTGTTTACAATCGTCACCATCCAACCCATTGCCCAGACTGCGACAGAATCCTGCGCCCAGCGTCCGTCGATCCCTAGCTACGACAAGGCTCATGAAATCACAGTGAACGGCACGGTTCAGGAAGTCGTCACCAAACGCGTCGCCGGCAGTCCGGTGGGAATGCATCTGCTGGTAGCCGGACCCGAAGGCGTGGTTGACGCTCATGTCGGCCCGTACCTAAGCAAAGACACGCAGGAAGCCCTGCACGCGGGTCTGCCGGTGCAGATCGTCGGGGCGATGGAAGAAGTCCGGGGGAAGCACTACCTGCTGGCCCGCCAAGTGATCCTCGGAGGACGCATGTTCACGGTGAGAACCGAAAACGGATTCCTGGCGCGCGCGCGCGTACCTCGCATGGCAGGTTCCAAACCTGACAATAAGGCCAAGGCCACGCAGAAAGGGGAGTCGCTATGAACCGGAAATCTTACTGGAGCATCCCCGCGTTAATTATTTCGACCTTAATCCTCTCAACTTTGACTTTCCTGACGAATTGCAGCAGTTCGAGCACGAAAACTACTACTCCCCCTCCGACGGTAACGATCACGGCGACGAGCGGAGGCGGGCAAGGCGCGGCGATCGGTGCGCCATTCACAAATCCTCTGACAGCGACGGTAACGACCGGCGGAACGCCGACGAGCGGCGTAACCGTGACCTTCACGTCTCCGGCATCGACGGACAGCACATTCGCTGGCGGAGTGACTACGGCAACGGCGATGACCAATTCGAGCGGTGTGGCCACATCGCCAGCGTTCACAGCGGGCACGGCGGCCGGCACTTATACGATAACGGCCTCGGCTCCAGGAGCGACCTCGACGGCCAGCTTCAGCCTCACGAACACGCACCCCACCCTTGGCCGCCGGCAACTACGTCTATTACCTGTCTGGAGAGGACACCGACGACGGCGTCCCGGGCCCCTACTTTGTCGTCGGCGTCTTCACCGTCGACAGCAGCGGGATGGTCACCGGCGGTGAACAAAGCTTCGACGACAATGTCGTCTATGAGCAGGACAACATTTTGAGCAGCGGCAGCAGCGTCGTCACCGGCAACAACGGAAACGTGCTGATCACCCTCAACACTGGAGACTCCGCCATCGGTGTGGCCGGAGTTGAGACATTCGACGCCAGCATAGTTTCGAGTACGAACGGCTTGCTCACCGAATACGACGCCTGGGCCAGCGGCAGTGGCACTTTGGATCTCCAAACCAGCCTGGCCGCGCCCTCGGGAGGCTACGCATTTTTCGTGGGAGGCGTAGACCAATTCGGCGGTCCACTCGTGATTGGAGGCGTAATCAACGTCGACAATGTGGGCGGCGCGGGAAATATTTCAGGGGCCGGGAGCGTTTTCGACGAAAACGACGACGGCATCCTGTCGCCGGACCAACTCTTTGCGGCAAGCACAGTCACCGGTCCCGATGCCTTTGGCCAAGTGGTCTTCACCCTAAATCCTCAAACCCCCGACGGTAATACCATTAATGAGTTCACAATGGTCGGCTATCTGGTCGATGCCGACCATATACGGTGGGTCGAGACTCCAGTTCCACGATTCCACCGGAGGCAATACGGGGGGCGTAGCCCTGGGCCCAGGGGTCCAAGACTGGAACCTACAGCAGCACTGACATCTCGGGCTCCAGCGGCGTATTCGGCACGGTTGGCGCAGACACCAACGGGCCACTCCAAACCGCTGGCCTGCTCACCTTTAACGCGGACGGCAGCGTAAGCGGCAACGTCAGCTTCAACGACTTCGTAGCGCTGAGCCCCCAGGGCGGAAGCACTCTTGCCGCCGAAGGCTCAACCCTGTGTACCTCAGGGACGGCGCTGACGCCCTGCTATACCATCGAAGGGCCCGGCACGGGCAACGATGGCGGTACTGGCCGGATTTCCATCACGAACGTGACCGACAGCACCGCCGCTCCCACCTTCAACTACAACCTTCCAACTCTATTTAGCTCACGCCGGCGCTGTGGTGATCTCGATGGACGCGAGCGACTGGTCCGCCGGACTGGGCTACGCCCAAACCGGCGCCGGCTCATTCAGCGCAAGTTCCTTGAGTGGGAGCTACGCGTTGAATGTCGACCAACAGGACACGGCCTCGACTACCGGGTTCGAGTATGACGGCATCGGCACGGTAACGGCTGACGGGACCAGCGCCTCTCACGGGATTCCTCGACCTGAACGGCATCCTGGGCACGCCATTAACTCCCACTCCCGGCAAGGCCGGCGGTGTGACGGGCGCCTTCACCGCCAACGCGAACGGAGTCTTTACCGGCACCATCACCGGCATTGACACCGTTAATGCCGCCACTGCGGACAACTTCACCTTCTACTTGATCGGCGCTACCAGTGGCGCATCAGTCGGCGTCATAGGCATCGAAAACGACACCGACCAACTGACCCTGGCAACGTTCGAGCTTCAATAGTCGTAGGGGAGCAGGCTTAACAATTCGTGTTCAACTCATTGGCGCACTTCGGTGCGCCACTTTTTTCTGGCCGGAGAGACTCTTGGCAGAACGGAAACTCGCAGATTTGCTCGCACGACACCGGTTTCGCCGAGGGCATTAGGCGAATGCAATGCGATCACAAGCCGATAGCTTGGCGAAAGCGACCTCACTCGGACGCCTATCTAGCTCGTGTCACTCGGGCGATGGAACCGGTCCGGTTGCGAGTTTTCCCGGTGGAACGTTCTGATTCAGCCGAAAGAAGTTATGTGGATCATAATGCGTCTTAACCGCGACCATGCGGTCCCATCGTTCCTGATAAGCCTCAGGCACGCGATCCTGCTCATCGCCGCTCATGAAATTTACGTAAACACCCAGGTTTCATTGATGGCCGCAGTTGGTTGAACAGTCCGCGAATCCAGGAGATATTGCCGTCATCAGTCCGAAGCTTCAGACCAATTCGCCAGCAGGTTCAGGATGAAAGGAGCGCCGCGATCGCCGAACGCGGTCTCCTTCGCGGCCATCCGCGCCGCCGCGCCACCAAGGTAGGCGAGTTCAATCTGGGTGTCAGGTGAGGGAATAGCGGCCACGGCTTCCACTAGGCGGTCAATCGTCTGGTCATCGAGATAAGTAAAGTAACCCGACTTAGTGTAATAGCGCCGGCCGTGCGGGAAAACGGAGTCCGCCATAGTCTGCAGATTTAGAAAAGACACAGTCCTGCTGCTCACAGAGTCCGGACTGCACATGGAGAGCGCGCGCTCTAAATATGGACTCCCGGCTTCAGGGTGACCAGTCCAAACTAATGAGTTGCTGGCCACTGGGCGTCCGCGAAACTCGGCGGGTACTTCGTTTGTATGCGGAGCAAGGCGCAGGTCAATGTTCCACTTCAGGTCCAGTGGCGCTTCGGCCATGAAGTCCCGCCAACATTCAAGGAGCGGGGGAATACCGGTCTCGGGAGATAACCCTTCAGCCAGCACCACTGAGGTTAGCGGATGTAGTTTCAGTTCGAATTCCGTGACCACTCCGAAGTTCCCGCCGCCCCCACGCAAGGCCCAAAACAAATCCGGATTTTCTCTTGCGTTGGCGCGTACGACAGAACCGTCCGCGGTTACGAGGGTAAATCGCTCGACGTTATCGCAAGACAATCCGAATCGGCGAGTAAGCCAGCCGGTTCCTCCGCCCAGGATCAGTCCGGAAGCTCCAGTGTGAGAGACGACGCCGGAGGGAAAGACAAGCCCTGCTTTTTGCGTTGCCGTATCAATCGAGCCCAACAGACAACCTCCGGCGATCCTGGCCCGGCGCGCCTCCGGATCGAGAGTAACCTGCCGCATTCTCGACAGGTCAATCACCAGGCCACCATCGCACGTGCTAAAACCTGCGAGGCTATGTCCTCCGCAGCGGACGGCGGTAAGAATTCCGGTCTCAGAGCCAGCGCGAACTGCGTTTTGCACATCTCTTACGTCTGCGCAGCGCGCGATAAGGCCAGGTCTACGAGATACCATGCCATTCCAGATGACACGAGCGTCTTCGTAGCCGCTTTCGCCGGGACGCAGCAAATCACCTTTGAACCGCCGATGGAGCGAAGAGTAAACCTCTTCGCTGGCTTCGACCATCTCGTGCTCTCCTCGTGGAATGTTTTTCTTGCCGACAATGATTCACCCTAATAAACCGGGTTGCGCCGCCGGCTGCGCAGATAAAACAACGAAATAAAAGCTAAAAAAACAGAAAATGCTGGAACCGACCATTGCAATCCTTCTACGAAGAAGGTTGTAACCGAGATCGCTAGAAGCAACAGAATACCCGCCAGGGTGAAAAACGGGTGTCCCCAAAGACGCATGGGTAAACTCAGTAGCCGCTCGCTGGTGATGAGCTTGCGAAAACGAAGGTGCGTGCTGAGAATCACCAGCCACACGAAAAGCATTCCGGCGACCGCCGTTCCATAGAGCATGAGGAAAGCGTTCTTAGGAGCAAAGATGGCCAGCAGAATGGCCGCGATAATCCCTGCAGTTGAAGCCAACAGCGCGCGATGCGGCACACCGTTGCGGCTCACCTTGCCGATCCACTCGGGGGCATAGCCTCCCCTGCCCAGAGAAAAAAGCATTCGGGTGGAAAGATAAAGGTTTGTATTTACGCTCGATAGCGCCGCCGTGAGTACAACAAAGTTCATAATCGCCGCGGCGAAGGGTATATGAGCCGCAGCGAATGCCGTCACAAAAGGACTGCCGGAAAGCGTGGACGAACTGCTGGCCTGGTTCCAAGGAACCATCGTCACCATAATTGCGATCGCCAGCACATAGAACAAAATCAGCCGCCAAACAATGCTGCGCATGGCGTGCGGAATGGTTACTTCCGGATGCTTGGCCTCTCCGGCAGTGACGGCGATGATTTCTACTCCCATGTAGCTGGTGACAGTTATGGTGAGCGAAAGCCAGACTCCTTTCCATCCCGTCGAAAAGAAGCCTCCGTACTGAGTTAAATTCGCCAAGCCAATCGGGTGCCGGGAACCAACGCCCAGAATCAACGATAGCCCCACAATGATGAAGGCCACGATGGCAGCGACTTTGATCATCGCGAACCAATATTCGAACTCACCTAGGCGATTGACTTGCATGGAATTGAGCGCCACCAGCGCGACTGAAACCAGCACTACCCAAATCCATTGCGGAACATTCGGAAACCAAAAAGAAATGTAAATGCCGGCGGCGGTGACTTCAGCACCGATGGCAATGATCTGTGCGACTCCGTAAGTGGCTCGAACCGAAAAACCCGCCCAGGGATTAAGGTAATTCTCCGCGTAAACTCCGAATGCGCCCGCGACGGGATGGACGACTGCCATCTCCGCCAGTGCATAGGACATGATCAGAGCAATGCCCGCTCCCAGCAGATAGGAAAGAATGACGGCGGGTCCAGCCAGGCGAATGGTTACACTGCTTCCCAAAAACAAACCAACACCGATGGCACCACCAATGGCCATCATGGTGAGCTGCCTTTGGTTCAACCGGCGGCGGAGACCTTCCACTTCCGGCATCGCAGGCTTCTCAGCAAGCGTGGCACCGACCGCTGCAGGTGGTTGATCAGTCATAACTGCCAACGCTGGCAGGGTCAAGGACGAGCAGGCTGATATTTTTCTTGAGAACTTCCGCGACTGCTTTCACATCGTCCATTGTGTTGTACACGTGGAACGATATCCGCAAGCCGTCGTGACGATTCGATGCGACTATGTCGCTTTCCGCGAGCTTCTGCACCAGTGCGGTGGAATCCTTACACTGCAATACCACCAGCGGCCCAGTGCTGTCAGCGGGCGTTTTGGCGCGAATGCCCAGGTCGCGGGCGCAGCTCAACAGCGATTGTGCGAGACTTTCGATGTGGGCTGCAACATTCTCCATGCCGATTTCTTGTAAGAGTTGGAATCCCGGTATTGCTGCGTACACATTGGGCACGGACGGGGAGCCTGACTCGAATCTTCGTGCGGTGGGAGATAGATCGAACGTCTGGGGATCATAGGCGAACGGATTTGCCTGCGCAAACCATCCGGTAACCGTAGGAACCAGCGATGGAATGAGTTCTCTGCGGACATACATGAAGGCAAGACCGGGTGGACCGAGCAGATATTTGAGGGTTCCGGTTAGAAAAAAGTCCAGGTTCATGGCCTTCACGTCAACCGGGCGGGTTCCACAATCCTGGTAGTCATCGAGCATTATTAGAGCACCGGAACGGTGGGCAATCTCTGCAATTGCGCTTGCCTCGGAACGAAATCCGTTTTTGAAACAGACGCGCGTGAGCGGTACGATAAGTGTATTGCGGTCGACCATCTTCTCGTAATTGGCCGCTGGGATGCTGTTACCCTCTGCCCCCACAAACACCACCTGGGCGCCTCGCGGGCGCTGAGCGAGCCAGATGTGACCCATGGTAGGAAACTCGAACTCCCCCATTACGACTTTCTTCCGTTCGCGGAAGCTAAGCGCGCTGGCGACGCCATTGATGCCCGCCGAGACACTGGTCACGATTGCCACCTCGTCGGGGCTGGCATTGATGAATTGTGCAAAGGCAGTCCGCGCCTCCTCATACCGATTCACCCATGTCTCCCAAGGCGAGCCTTGCTCGTGCCAACTCGCGATGTAGTCCGCCAGGCCGGCCTGCACGGCATCCGACAGCGCGCCCTGGGAGCAAGTGTTCAGATAGATTTTGCGGCTGGAAGATGCTGAAGCGAGAGCGAATTCCCTGGATTTGCTTGTCGGTGAGCATGAAGCTTTCTCGGAGCATCGTCGACTTATGCACTCGCTATCTCAGACAGCGCGCTTCCGAACCTGCGCACTTCTTCGAGCGTATTGTAGTGTACGAGCGACGCCCTGACTGCGCCAACCTCTTTAGCAACGCCCAGTCTCTGCATCAGCCGCGGCGAATACATGTGGCCATCGCGCACACCAATATTTTGCTTGGCGAGTTTTTCGGTGACTCGTGCGGGGGAGATATTCGGCAAATTGAAGGATAACGTTGGCACTCGTTCACTGATCCGCTTTTTGTCGGCTATGCCGTAGACAACCGCGCCGCAATCGTTCAGTACCCGAAGCATTTCGAGCGAAAGCGATTCCTCGTAAGCACGAATGGCCTTGAGTGCAACTTGCAAAGCGTCCCGCCTCGATTCCGACTTCTCCCTGTCATCGTTGCCGGTTATGCTCCTGCTCAGGGTCTCCAGGTAGTGGACGGCGGCATCCATTCCGGCTACATTTTCGTAAATGAAGGTGCCCGCTTCAATTTTCCAAGGGGGCTCGTCGGGGATGAAGTCCTCGCGGAAGGTCGGGAGCTCTTGAAGCAATTCGCGTCGCCCCCAGAGAAACCCCATGTGGGGAGCGAAGATTTTGTAACCCGAACACACGAGGTAATCGCAATCCAAGGCTTGCACGTCGATCAGGCCGTGAGGGCCGTAATGCACGGCGTCGAGAAAAAGATCTGCCCCGGCGCCGTGCGCCACTCGCGCCGCTGCCGCAACATCCACAATCGAGCCGATAGCATTCGAAGCCAGCGTGCACGCCACCAGGCGCGTTGTCGAAGACATTAGGGGGATGAGGTCGTCAATGTGCAGATTTCCGTCGTCCCTCAGTTTCCACCAGCGGATACGTGCTCCGCTCCGTTCCAATGCCAGCCAGGTGGCGACGTTCGCTTCGTGGTCCATGTCGGTTACGACAATCTCATTCCGCTTCCCGAGCGTTTGTCCGATCGCCAGACTCACCAACCGAATAAAGGAAGTAGCGTTCATGCCAAAGGCGATCTCGCTCGAATCACCTGCGTTCACAAGATCAGCGACACTCTGCCGGGCGCGCGAAATTGTCGCGTCCACTTCACGGCTCTTGGCGTAGCGTCCCCCGCGCTGCACATTGCACTCGAGGAGATGATGATTCACCGCGTCCAGCACGATCTGTGGAACCTGTGCCCCCGCTGCATTGTCGAAAAAGATGAATCCTGGAGGGCGCGTGAGTGCGGGGAAGGCGGCGCGAACGGCTTGGATGGGAAAGCTTGCAATCGGTCCGGTCGGAACGTCGGAGTTAAGAACGCCTTGGGATTTGAACTGCAACCCTTTGCTCCCGAGTACATTTGAAAAAGCCAGCACTCAAGTCTTGCAAAATGAGCAGCGCCAAACCTATACTCCGCTGGCGGTACCCGTCAAGAGCGCCTAAGAACATACTATGCCCGTATCCGTGACCAACTCCAGGCTGATCTACGACGCCTTAAAGGAATGCGACATCCGCCTGCTCTCAGCTCTGCCGGAAACCTGGCTAGTACATCTCATTCGGATGGCGGACGATGACCCTGGAATGATTTTGGTGCGACTGGCAAAGGAGGAAGAAGGGGTTGGCGTCTCGGCCGGAGCACACTTTGCCGGGGTTAAGTCGGCCATGCTGATGCAGAACCATGGCTTCCTGGCATCCATCAACGCGGTTGTCTCTTTCGCACATCTATACAAAATTCCTCTCTTGATGCTGATCAGCCACCGCGGCTCCTTCGGGGAGCGCGACCCGTGGCAAACCCAAGGCGGCAACGCCACCGAACCGGTCTTGCGCGCGCTAGGCATCCCGTATTCTTTCCTCGATTCGGGGGACGCGGTTAAGAAGCGAATCCAGCAGGCGCAGACCCTCGCCGAAAGCGGCTTGCAGCCGGTTGCGCTTCTTTTGACGCGCGACCTCATGTGGGAGGAGTGATGCTCCGCATAGATTGCCTTCGGTCGATTTATTCGGAACTGAAAAAGTGTCTGGTCGTCACGATCATGGGAGCAGTCGCGGCCGAGTTGCACTCCCTGGGTCACTGCCCCAATTTCTTTTACCTGCAACATGCCATGGGATTGGCCTCTTCGACGGGGCTGGGTCTCGCTCTGTGCCTGCCGGAACAAAAAGTGATTGTCATCGATGGCGACGGTTCGCTCTTGATGAACCTTGGCAGTCTGAGCACAATGGCGCGGTACCGTCCCCAGAAATTGGTTCATGTCGTTTTCGACAACGAGAGTTTGCTGTCGGTCGGCGGCTTTCCAACAGCTACGAGCACCGGTACAGACCTGGAAGGGATCGCCCGCGCCGCCGGCATTCCGCGCGTGACGACAGTGCGCAGTGTAGAGAATTTCAAAGCCGCTGTGACCGGCGCCGTGCAGGGCAATGAACTGACAACCATCATCGCTAAGGTCGAAGCCACGGGCCCCACCGCTTATGTGACCGACCTGTCGTTGCTGGAAAATCGCTTTCAATTCCGCCGGCATATTCAGTCGCTCAAGAAACGCTGAAGATCGGACAGGGTTGGTTCGAATCCTGATCAAGAAGATTGTCGAACGCAAATTTATGAGGAGTGCCAATGTCTATCGTCTTGGCTAAACTGCTCGAAGAACTAACGGATGGACGACTGCGGATCGTTGATCTGACCCAGCCTTTGAGTCCGCAGACCCCTTTGCTGGCGCTGCCCCCGCAGTTTAACAACACGCCCGCGTTCAGAATCTGGGAGTTGTCGCACTACGATGAACGCGGTCCTGCCTGGTACTGGAATGCGTTCGAGACCGGCGAGCACACCGGCACCCATTTTGATGCTCCAGTCCACTGGGTCTCTGGGAAAGACCTTCCGGACAACACCGTGGACCGCATCCCGCCGAGGAAGTTTGTTGGCCCCGCATGTGTAATCGACATCAGTGCAGAGTCGGCGAGAAATCCAAACCATCTCTTGACCCCGGAGCGCATCCGGCAGTGGGAAGAACAGCACGGCCGCATCCCGACAGGAGCATGGGTTCTGTTGCGCACAGACTGGTCGAAGCGGGAGGATCCCGAGGACTACATCAACCTAAAGGAAAATGGACCGCACACTCCCGGATTGGCCAAGGACAGCTCCGCCTTCCTTGCCCACGAACGAGATGTGTTAGGTGTCGGCGTGGAGACGGTCGGAACTGATGCCGGTCAGGCCGCCACCTTTGACCCGCCATTCCCGAACCACTACCTCATGCACGGCAGCGGCAAGTTTGGTTTGGCCGGTCTCTGCAACCTTGATCAGGTTCCACCGACTGGAGCCATCGTCGTCGCCGCGCCACTCAAAATCGTCGGCGGCTCCGGCAGTCCTCTGCGGGTCATTGCCATCACACCCTGAAGGGTTCTGCGGTGCCCATTGGCAGTCCGGGGTCCATCAGGCGAAGGCAAGATCAAAAATCGATGATGTGGCGAAAAGGATTTGACTTGTCGGGAGTTGAAGCGCGGCTGCTCAACCGATGAGTGTTGCGTGAACTCTTGAGGGGATTACATCGCACTGCGTAAACAGACCAGCCCTTGCAGCCGGGCCGTACTGCGGCTTCCAGATCGGGAGCGGTACGATTTCCTAACATGCAATTGGGGGAACTATGCCTAAAATCGAAGAAAGCCCGCTTGACCCAGCCGCTGGTGCGGGAGAACGGTTCGCATCATCCCGCTTCTTGGGATGAAGCCATGGCCGCGTAGGCTGCAACCTCACCGTGCACGAGCACGGCAGATTGTTCGTGTAACCTCGCGCGTTTCGGACAACTTCCGGTTCCGGAGAACTCGCCCCGATCAATGAGTGGGATGGCGACTTATCAGAAACAGGTGAGGAGGTGAGAACAGGATGGGACGAATATTCACTCCGCTGTTCGCGATTATTCGCACACAAACCGGACTGCAGAGAACGGACTGCTCGGCAGCAAAGGGGGGCACTATCCCGCCTTTTCTCTGGAGGGCACATGCGCAGTCCGGTTTCGAGAGGAGCATTAGGCGAATGCAATGCGATCACGAGCCGGCGATCCCGACATGGTGGGTTGACTTTTGTCAGCACCTTGAAAACCGGGTTCGGCGCTTTCGATGAGCCCGTTTGGAGACCGCGTCACCGAGCTGCCGGTTCAGAGCGAATGGGTCATATTTGTAGCTATCCTGGGACTGGTGGGCGTTTTCAGCGTGACACTTGCGGCGCTGCCCCGCTCGTGGATCGCGAAAGTATGCAAGAAAGATCGGGACGATCAACAGTTGTTCCTAGAGCCCCTCAAATGGCTCGGCGGCTTCGCGGCAATTTCATATCTCCTAGCGCTCGTCGCCTATCTTGCTCCGCACCGATGGAATCTCGATCCCCAACTGATGTTTTCGCTGTGTCCGTTGTATTTCGTGAAGCTGACGTTCGATCCCTCGCTGGTGACCACCTTTTTCCTGCTTGCCCCCATGAACGCGGCGGTGTACGGCTCTCTCGGCCTCACTTTGGGATACGCATGGTTGGCCTTCCGTAAGTGACCTCAAGCTGACGGTTGACGAAATCAGGCGTTTACACGCTTTGACCGCTGCTCAGTGAGTGCTATGGTGAGTGGGTGTTGAAAAAGTCACTGAGATTAGCAGGTGGAATTCAGCAGAACCATGTTAGAAGGAAGTGATCCTGTCCATGCTCTGTTTGATTCTCATCGTCGGAGGCCTGCTGATCATGATGGGGCAACACGACCGCTCCGAAGCGCTGTTCTACTACTTCCGGCTGGAAGATCAAGTTCCCGAACATCATCTGCTGCGGCTGATCGACAAGCTCATCAGCTTCGAGTTCGTCCGGCAGCAACTGAAAGACAGCTACAGTGAGACGGGTCGGCCGTCGATTGATCCTGAGTTGCTGTTACGCATTCTGCTGATCGGCTATCTGTACGGCATCACCAGCGAGCGCAAACTTGTGGAAGAGTTGCGCATGCATCTGGCGTGGCGATGGTTCACCGGGCTGGGGTTCGATCAGGAGATCCCACATCACTCGACGTTCTCCAAGAACCGGCACGGGCGGTTTCAGGAGTCGAAGCTGTTTGAGCAGTTGTTTGAGCAGATCGTGCGGCAGTGTGTGGAGGTGGGACTGGTACAGGGCCAGCATTTGTCGGTGGATGGCAGCTTCGTGGAAGCGAACGCGGCCAAGGAGAGCCGCATTCCGCGAGAGCAGTTGGCGGAGGCAGCCCAGGTGCACCACACCGTGCGCCAGTATCTGCGGGAAGTGGAAGAGCAGAACCTGTGCAAGAGCCGGTGCACGAGCAGGATCAGGTATCGACCACCGATCCCGATTCCACCTACGCGACCAAAGGCGGCACGCCGGCGCGTCTCGGTTACTACGACAACTATCTGGTGGATAACGACAGCTGTGTGATTGTCGGAGTGCAGGCTACAGCGGCGCGCATGAGTCAGGAGACGGTGGCCGCGCAAGATATGCTGACCCGTTTCGCCGAGTGGCAAGGACGAGCACCCGAATCGGTGGCAGCCGACACGACTTATGGGAATGGGGAGTTCTTACAGTGGTTGGCGGATCGTAACTTCACTCCCTATATGCGGACCCGCGACAGTATCCACAGAAAGAGGAGTCCATTCTTCGGTCCCGAGCGTTTCACTTACGAACCGGAACACGATCGCTATATCTGCCCTGCCGGTCAGCCCCTGAACTACGGCGGCCAAAGTCATCGCAATCACGCCTGGACCTACATCGGGACACGCAAACGGTGTGGCCCGTGCGCGCTCCGACCGCAATGCACGAGTGCGGCTTTCCGATGTCTGGTCATCCATCAGCACGAACCGGCGCGGCAACGCGCACGGGAGTTAGCGAACACGCCTGAGTTTGCCAGGGCACAGCGGCAAAGGAAGAAAGTAGAAGCCCTGTTCGCGGAACTGAAGAATCAGATCGGGCTGCGTCGCTTGCGTTTACGACGAATAAAATTCGTTCGGGAGCAGTTCTTCCTGGCAGCGGCGGCGCAGAACATCAAGCGACTGGTCCGCTTCCTAAGCCCACCGACAGCACCACAGGCGCTCACCACCTAGAAAAGAAGAGAAAAAACTCAGTAGCAATCCCCCAGCCCACACAAGATCGGTCGAAGCACTGAGTTTTTCAACAGCCACGTGATATTACGCCAATTGAGACGACTGCCTACCCGTCGCAACTCGGATAACTTCCTGTTTGCCGACAATACGGGAGTCAGGAATTGCACTCTTGAACTTTCATGGACCCCCAAAGTTCTCGTTCTAGAGGTTGTGGGTTGAACGATCAGGCTTTATAAGCGAGAGTCTGTTGCTCTATTCCGCCCTCAAGAACACAATCGACTACCATCATAAGAAGGCCAGTGGCGCGGATTGCGTCAGCCGCCCTGACGAACTAACGTCTAGAATATAAGCTTTAGTTGGAACTCAATCGCGCGAGGCGCGCCCAGCGCATTCACTCCCGAGCCGAGACCCAGACGCAGGAAGTTTCCGGCTGCACCGTGCTCAAGCGCGCTGGTAGTACCGTTTGGAGAACCTACCTGTCCGTTGAGTATGTTGCCAAATGGGACCGCAGGCCCGTCGAAGTTAGAGAAATTGAACACGTTGAAGAAGGAAACTCCTGGACGTAATTCGACCCTTTCCTTGATCTTGTAATGCCAGTTCATGCTCAGGTCGAAGGTCTTCAGCCACGCCTGCCCAATTGCGCCGGCGGGAGCTGGTTGCAAGGGTCCATAGGCTAAACCGCCTCCAGGCGTGGTCCCACCGATAACGCCGCCCAAGGCCTGCAGTTGGGACAGAGTGAACAAGTTACTCGATAGCAGCGCCTGGCCGGCGGGCGTGGGTTGACCCACCATGGTGGTGTTGAACTGGTTGATCGCTTGGTTAAGCCCGCTGACGCCGAAGCTGCGCCCGAACCCGCCAACATTGGTTCCGGGAAGAAGATCGCCCACACCCCGATTGTTGGCCAGTGCGCCGTCGCCGGTGCCGTCTCCGGTGACATCGGTCTGGAAGATCCCACCGGGTGCTCCAGTCACGGGCAGCGTGACGTTGGAGGCCAGCGGGCTGTCGAAGTGGCCGGTGAATCCGAGCTGAAAGCCAGCCGGCAGGTCCACATACCCACCAAATGAGAGCTGATGGGTTCGGTCCAAGGCGGTCGGGCCGATGTAGTGCGATGGATTGATGAAGTCCGTCGCTGCCGTGCTGAAATCGTTGTCCCTCGCGGTGGCGACATAACGAGACAACGAGTAGGAGACCTGCAGGTTTGCGTGCTTAATCCCACGCACGGGAGTGGAAACCTCCTGCTTCAAGCCCATTTGCAGGCCGTTGTATACCGAGCGGCCGATGGGGAACAGCATTTCATTGGGGCCTACAGCTGTACTAATGCCGGGGAAAGCCGCCGCCGGACAGGGGCCCGTGGGGCATAGCTGATAGCCGGAATCCAGGCCGTTCTTTGCGAAGTCACTAATGCTCGCGCCTGCGGTGATGGCACAAGTGATCGAGGCCTGATCAAAGCCCGTGCCACATCCAAATGCATTGTTCGTAGCCGAGACCGCAGTCTGCGCTGCGCCTAGACGAAAGGTGCTCGCAGCGCCGACGCGATTCGTGTCGACAAGGAGGAAGTTGTGCGTGGACACGTTGCGCAGGTAGTCCGCGGTGAATACCATTCCCCGCCGAATCTCGCGCTGCACCCCAAAGTTCATCTGCACGGAGCGGGGTGAGACATAGTTCGGAGCGAGAAGGGTCGTGCTGGTAGCAAAATCGTCTGCAAGTTGAGTACCGATGTAGGTGCCGTTGGTCGCCGGCCCAGCCGCCAGTGTCGCCGCCTGGAATGCTTTTTGGTCCGCGATGATCTGGGGTGCGACTACGCCAATGGCCTGGCCATTCAACGCGGGGTCACCTCCTGCGAAGCCCAGGAAAAGTCCTTTCTGCAGCCGCGCTGCGGGATCAAACAGAATGTTGTTCCAGATCGAGTTCTCATAGAACAGTCCGATCCCGGCCCGGATCACGGTCTTGCCGTTTTTGTTCGGATCCCACGCCAGACCCAACTGGGGAGCAAAGTTGAGGTTGGGCTGATGCACTGCCTTGCCCAGGCCGCTGTAGAACTGATTGTTGAACTGGTCCAAGGCAGGAAGCGGGCCGAGGTCGGTGTCGGTGCGGGCGGTGTCACGCACATAGCGCAAACCGAGAGTCACAGTGAAGTTCGGTTTGACCTTCCAGGAATCTCCGATGTACAAGGAAACGCGGTGATCGGGACCCTGTCCGCCGCCAGGCAACCCGAATGCGGATTTGGCCGAAGCAAATCCCTGTCCATTCCCCAACGTGACGCTGGCGACCGGGTAGTTCAGCGGGTTGCTGTCTCCACCAGGAAATGGGCAGTTGTTCGCTATCGTGCAAGCGAGGTGGGTACCCGCTGCCAACGCCGGAGCATTCACCGCCGGGGCCAATCCCAGAAACGCCGCCAATCCACCGCCGTGAATACTGTTAAATCCGGCGCCAAAGCGAATGATGTGATTCTTGTAGAGCTTGCTGCCGTCATACTTGATTTGGTGGTCGGACTGCATGGTCTCCTGGGGGGCCAGGAAGTTGGGGCCGGAGCAGAATTGATCCGCGCCCGCCGTCAGGCAGAATGCGTCGGCGCCGATAGCGAGTTCAACGCCGGGCAACGGATCAAAAATGCTGGAGCCGGTCACGGCATCCTTAATCCCGTTTTCGAATTTGGTATAGCCAAAGCGCACGCTGTTGGTGAAAGAGCCAAAATTGAAATCCACTCCGACTACGTGGTCTCGCGCGTGGTCCACGTTGGCAAACGGCTGAAAGGAGTTGGGGATGAAAGGCAGCACGCTCTTGTTTTGATCGTAGGTAAAGCGATAGAAAACCTTGAATCGGTTAGCCTGCCAATCCACACGCCCGACCGTTTCGGTCTCCCGGAAAGGAGAGTTGAAGCTCCCCGTGAGAGCGGTAAACGCTCCTCCAGGCAGGATGGGATCGAGCAGGTCCTGCTTGGTGCGTTCGGCGTCGAAGAAAAAGAACAGCTTGTCTTTGATAATGGCGCCGCCCAGGTTGCCGCCGAACTGATTCCTTTGAAAAGGATTGCTCGAGGCTCCCGGCAAGTTGGCATTCAGAGACTGGTCGCGGAAATAGTAGTCGCCCTCGCCGTGCAGGTGGTTGGTGCCCGACTTCGTGGTGATGCTCACCGACCCCGACGAAGTCAGCTCGGTCGAGAGATCGAGCGAGGACTGCTGTAACGAGAACTCCTGAATCGCACCCATGGGAACGTTTTGGGTTGTGGTGCCCACGTTCTCGTCGCTGACGTCGATGCCATCGACCTCTATGCGCGCGCTCCGGCCGAAGCGGCCGCCGAAAGAAACCGAAGAGAAACCGTTCTTGGTGGGATCGAAAGTCCCGCCATCCTGAATCTGCACGCCCGGCTCC
Source organism: uncultured Acidobacteriaceae bacterium (assembly GCA_963703635.1). Taxonomy (GTDB): domain Bacteria; phylum Acidobacteriota; class Terriglobia; order Terriglobales; family Acidobacteriaceae; genus Sulfotelmatobacter. Next base: position 39,280 of record CAVPEZ010000023.1, on the reverse strand, counting down.
AGTTGGGCGAGGTCGAGGAAGTTCCGTCCGTTGATGGGCAAATTATCGATTTGCTGCAAAGTGATGATGCCTTGCACCGTGGCCTGCTCGGTATTCACGGCCACATCGGAAGCTTGTACTTCAATGACCTGCGAACTCTGTCCCAACGTAAGCTGCACGTTTGCCGACGCAGTTGTGTTTACCTGCACTTCTACCGACACTTCGGTGGTCTTAAATCCTGTCCCCTCTACCCGCACCGTATACGCTCCGGGATTGAGCGCACCCGATGCATAGGTCCCGGATGAAGTGGTTGTCGTTGTCATGACTTGGCCAGTTCCTTTGTTGGTGATCTGGACTTTGGCGTCGCTAACGACGGCACGACTCGGATCCGTCACGGTGCCGACTATACTGCCGGTACTGATTGTGGTCTGGGCAAATACTCCCACAGAGATCAAGAGCAATGCCGATACGATGATCAGCGGCAATAAGCTAGATCGCGTGCTGCACTTGAAAGATTCGACGTTCAACATTGCACACCCGCCTTTCTCCATCTCATAACACGTTAGGTTCGTCCTCTGTCCGCATCGTCAACAAGCATTGATACGCTGGACTGCCCTACATGAACACTCCGCGATTCCGAGAGAGCTCAAGCGGTTCCATGCCCGATAGAATCGAGCTTCTTGCACACGCTGACTTACTCACTGCATTACCCCCTACCCGCGTTCATCGCACCTCATAGAAACCGCGTGCGACATTGACTGCAACCATTCCTCCTTAACAGTGAGGACAACTCTGAAAGGGACGAGTGCACGGTTGAGAGGGTGTGTTGCACGGTCTGAAATGCTTGTACTGGACGTTTTAATGTGACCAGCATGAGTACTAAATAGGCCGCAAAGGCGGCCACGACGTATTATTTCTCGTAGAAAGTGAGCGAAGCATACAAAGTTCGGGATAGGAGGCCTAGGAATAGCTCCTCAGCCGCGAATTCTCGCCCCTTACGAAAGGCCGCGCCGTTCCCGATCGCCGCGATGAGTGCCGTCGCTGTCAGTGGTCCGATGCTGGGGATCGCGTCCAAGCGTCGACAGACTTCGCTCTCCTGCGCGGTCTTCGGAATCAGCACATCCGCCTCTTCGAGCGTAGGGCGTTTGAGCCGCAACACAATGGGCGAACAACAGCAAATTGCATAGATTCTCGCGATGTGCCGGGGCGCGCATTTGTACTGGCATACGCCAAATTTTCAACCATTGGTCGATATGGCTATCGTGCGCTATCTCGGCGGGCAGCACCTTGAGCGCTAAATTGCGGTCAAATTCGGGATTCTGGATGGATGATGAGCTAACCGGAAGTCAACTGTTGAAACTAGGTCATAGCGCTCATCGAGGGGTTTTGAGCGTAATCGGAATTTTATCGCCAACCATCCTCTTGACCCGCTGCCAACTCCACAGCTTTCATTGACTTGCCCGTTTGAGCGACGTAGGATTCTGCTGCAGTGATTGGCCAGACCATCTCGCACTACCGCGTTCTTGAAAAGCTCGGCGGAGGCGGAATGGGTGTGGTCTACAAAGCGGAGGACATCACCCTTCATCGGTTCGTCGCGCTGAAGTTTCTGCCCGATGAACTAACCAAAGACCCCCAAGCATTGGCTCGTTTCCAGCGAGAAGCTCAATCAGCTTCCGCGCTGAACCACCCCAATATCTGCACAATTTATGAGATCGGACAGCATGATGGGCAGCCCTTCATCGCCATGGAGTTTTTGGACGGGCTGACGCTGAAGCACCGCATTGGCGGACGACCGATGGAAACCGAGTTGATTCTGTCTCTCGCCATCGAGATCGCCGACGCGCTGGATGCGGCTCATGCGGAAGGCATAGTTCACAGGGATATCAAGCCCGCCAACATTTTCGTCACCAAACGCGGCCACGCTAAGATTCTGGATTTCGGGCTGGCAAAGGTCTCTCTCAAGCCCGAAAGAGTACCTATGAGCGCCTCGACCATCGAGTCAGAGGCGCATCTAACCAGCCCCGGTTCTACGCTCGGCACCGTCGCTTATATGTCGCCGGAGCAGGCGCGGGCGAAGGAGCTCGATGCGCGGAGCGACCTATTCTCGTTCGGGGCGGTGCTGTACGAGATGGCGACAGGGTCGCTGCCATTCCGTGGGGAAAGCACGGGAGTCATCTTCAAAGCCATTCTGGACGCGGCACCTACGCCAACGGTGCGGCTGAATCCCGACGTTCCCCCGAAACTCGAAGACATCATCAATCGGGCACTGGAGAAAGATCGAGAACTCCGTTATCAGCACGCCTCTGAGATGCGTTCCGAGTTGCTCCGGCTGAAGCGAGACTCAGAGAGCGGGCACCCTGCTGCGGCGAGCTCAGGCATGCTGACGGTGGCAGAAGCTCGACCTGCGGCTCACGGTGCGAAACTCTGGAAGATTGCGGCTCCCGTTCTGCTGGTTGCCTTGCTCGCGGCGGGCGGGTTTTACTATCGTTCGCGTCGAAGCAAGCCACTGACCGACAAAGACACTATCGTTCTCGCCGATTTTGCTAATAGCACTGGAGACGCGATATTTGATGACACGCTGAAGACGGCGCTTAACGTCTCCCTGCGGCAATCCCCTTTTCTGAATGTGCTTCCCGAAGGCCGAGTGGCGAAGACCTTGCAACAGATGACCCTTCCGGCGGGTACGAAACTCAGACCCGAAGTGGCCCGGGAGATTTGCCTGCGGGCGGGAAGCAAAGCCTATCTTGCCGGATCAATAGGCAGTCTGGGCAGCGAATATGTGCTGGGATTGAAGGCGGTGAATTGCCAGAACGGCGACACGCTGGCCGAGCAGCAACTAACGGCGGCGTCCAAGGAAAAGATTCTGGACACGCTGGGCGAGACGGCATCAAAGTTGCGGAGCGAACTGGGCGAATCGCTGGCGACGGTGCAGAAATTCGATGTTCCGCTGGCCGAGGCCACCACCTCCTCGCTGGAAGCTCTGAAAGCCTACAGCCTCGGGGTGAAAGCCAGCCGTGAAAAGGGAGCTTCCGCTGCGCTGCTTTACGACCAGCGCGCAATCGAACTGGATCCGAGTTTTGCCCTGGGATATCGGGCAGTCGGCGGCGATTACGACAGTCTGGGACAGTCCGGGCGGGCGAGTGAGTACTACACCAAAGCTTTTCAGCTGCGAGACCGTGCCAGCGAGAGAGAAAAGTTGGATATAGCCGCCCATTACTACACAAACATTACCGGAGAATTGGAGAAGGCGGCACAAACCTATCAGCAGCGAATTGCAAGCTACCCGCGGTCATTTGCAGCTTATGGCAATCTGGCCAACGTTCATGCTGCGGAGGGAAAGTACGAACAAGCAATGGAGGAAGACCGCGAAAGCGTGCGTCTCGATCCCGGTGACGTTGGCGGCTACGAAAACTCCGCGAACATTTTGCTCGCCCTGCAGCGATTCGATGACGCGAAGCAGACACTTGCGCAGGCGGAAGCGCGCCATCTCGATGACTTCATCATGCGCAATTGCCTATACGCTTTGGCTTTCCTTCAGCGAGACGATTCTGCCATGGCGACGCAACAACAATGGTTTGCGGGAAGGCCAGACGAGAATTGGGGCACTTCGCTGCAAGCCGAAACTGAGACTTATGCAGGCAAACTGCGCCGCGCACGGGAACTCACCAAGGTTGCCGTGGATTCGGCGATTCGCGCTGACAGCAAGGAAAGCGGAGCGATTTGGCTGGAGAGTTCGGCGGTGCGCGAAGCGGCGATTGGCAATTTCGTGGACGCGACGGCCGCAGCAACCCAAGGTTTGAAGCTGGCTCCTGCAAGTCCGGGAGCGATGGCGGAAGCCGCGTTGGCCTTTGCCATGGCGAACGACGGCGTCCATGCTGCCTCTCTAGCACGGGTCCTGAACCAGCGTCTTCCACTCGATACCCAGATGCAATCACTGTGGTTGCCCGCGATTCATGCGCAACTCGAATTAAACCAAAAAGACCCTGGAGCTGCCATCGATCTATTACAAGCCGCCATCCCAGTCGAATTTGGGCAAATTCCGTTTGTTACCAATCTTTCCTGTCTTTATCCAACCTACATTCGGGGCGAGGCGTATCTGGCGGCTCAACAGGGCGCGCAGGCCGCTGCCGAGTTTCAGAAGATTCTTGACCACAGCGGCATCGTCTGGAACTGCTGGACGGGAGCGTTGGCGCATCTGGGCGTGGCTCGTGCCAATGCGCTGCAGGCGAGAACCTCGCAGGGAGCGGATGCCGATGCCGCCCGCGTCCGGGCGCTCGCCGCCTATAAAGATTTTCTGACGCTATGGAAAGACGCCGATCCCGACCTCCCCATCCTAAAGGAAGCCAAGGCGGAATACGCGAAGTTGCAATAGCAGCGTGGCGATCTTGCAACCATGCCTGACCTGCTTGCACAAAAATTATCAACTGACGCTATCAGGCCTTAGCGCTCATTGAGAATTACCGGGGGCAACCAAAAAGGTGGTCAACGTCAGGGCGAAATGGGGGTTTTTGCCACGTGACGCCCAAAGGTGGACACGAACTGGCAACCAGACCTAGGCGCGGTCGTGTCTCTATAAACGGATGCCTCATTGTTGCAAGAGACTTCCGCTTACGGTTTGAACGTCGCCATCTGCATGACCCAGGCGCCGCTGGAGCCCAGAGGTGCCGTGGCACTGTAGCTGCCGGTAACGCTCACGACTTCGTCTTCGGCAAGATCGGAGTCGGGTGAGGTAATGATGCGGGCAGTGAAGCCCGTGCCCGGTCCCTTGTTTCCGGTGAACACCGTGTTAGCGCCGAAGATCAATTCACTGGCAAACTTGGTGGTAGCCGAACCGCTGTTCGTGGTGGTTCCGCTACCGCTTGCCGCAGCCGTCACATCCAACGGGCTCGTCCTGTTCGCCCCCGCGTATTCCAGCACACGGATGTCGGGAGATACCGCCGATCGATTGAAAGTGACCGTGACACGGTTACTTCCAGCAATAATGTTCTTCGCGTAATAGATGGACTGGCTGATGCCGTTCCCTTTGGTCGGACCGACCGCACGCGCATAGGTGTTTTCCAAGCTGTCGGTCACGGACTGGACCCCGGCTGTCGTGTCGTTCCAGCCGACTACGACCACGTTAAGATCGCCAGCGATCTGCGGAGACGGATATGCCACTGAGACAGTCGAGGTCGGCGATTGTGGAGTAGCAGCTGCGACTTGTACAAAACTGATCGCGCTGGCGGGTGGCGGATTCAAACCGTATACGACCAGCTGACCAGAAAATGTGGCCAAGTAGACCTTGCCGTTAGCGATCGTTGGAGGTGCGAACTTGGCATAGTTGCCCGCGCTATCGCGAGCTGGACTCTGATTGCTGTTCCAGAGTTCGTGCTTGAGATCGGTGGCGTCGAAGGCATGCAGAATGCCGGGTTGCGCCTGCGCATTGGCATCACCGGACATCGGTCCCGAAGCCCACACAATGCCCGTGCCCGACTCGTTCCCGTCGGCCGAGAGCGACATGGCCATCGTGTTTGATAGTCCCGCCACACTCTGAATTGCGCTCTGCGACACGGGCGTGGTCTGAAAAGTTTGCCCATTAAACTGCCAGGCCTTGAGATAATCGCCCGCCCCCCACAGGTAGATGACAGGACCGAAGTTTGGACTGTTCCAGTAAATCGGACCGCCCATGAAGCAGAGGCCACTGACTCCGCCGCAAGAGCCAGCCATCGCCGGAAACTCCTGCACGTCGTTGTCGCTGACTGCGCTGAAGCCGCCCAGTTTGGTCGCGTCGAGCAGCCGCAGCATGCCATCTTTGCCGACGCCCACGATCAAGTTCGTGCCCGGCAATGCCATCGGTCCGCCCGATCCGAGATCAACATCGTCTTGGCTGAGCAGCGATTGATTCTTGGGAGTGAAGTAATCAGCCAGCGTTAGCCCTGGTGAGAGCTTGAGCAAGCTGTCCCCGTAGTCCTGTCCGCCGGTATTCGCATCGAAGGTGCCATTCCCCGTCATGAAATAGATACTGTCGGAGTCGGCCAACAAGCCCTGGCCGCCGCCCCAAATTGAACCACCATACCCGTTGGGAGTTAGGTTGAAGACCGCTGTCTGCTGCAGTGTGGACGCGTCATAGGCCATGAGCCACCCGTGCCAGCTGTAGAGGTCTCCCACTGAGCCAAAGCCGATGTAGAGCGTGCCACTGAGCAGCAGCAGACCGGGCCGGTTGAGATGGTACAGGGGAGATAATCCGGAGGCGGTGACTTCCACCGGCCCGAGAAATTTCTCAGTGCCCGTAGCCAAGTCCAGCGCGTGCAAGAAGAAATGGTAAGTGTTGTTGCGGGTGTTCTTGGTTTTGGCTACTACATAGATGGTGGTACTGGTGAGATCAATCACAGGGGTCGCCGTGATTCCGATCTCCGGAACCAGGTCATTGTAGGGGCACCCCGGCACGTTTGATGTGCAGATGTCCTGACTGGGAACGGAAGTGCCCAAATTGACCTGCCACAGCGGACTAGAGGCGTTTGGGTCATCAGCGTCGAAGGCATAGACGCTGTTGTGCTCGGTGGCGACATAGACCAAGTTGTGAGACTGCCCCGCAATAGCAAGATTCGCAATGTAAAGCGGTTGCGCGTAAATATACCCATCCACCTGTCGCGAGAACAGCTTCCCAAAGTTACTTACATCTACGATGGCGGTATTGAGGACGGTTTCATCCAGATTCTGACCGGTCCGGCTGATGTCATTGTGCTGAGTGGTCACGGCCACTTGAGCACGAGCGACCAGGCTTGCTATCAAGAGTAGGGGAAGGCCGAGGGTGAAACGCTTCCACTTCGATCTGCGGTGAGCAATCCGTCGCATTGTGAATAGTCCTCCATCTGCCGATCCGCCGCTCTGATCACCGGCACGATGACGAGGTGGTGAACAGCTCTCCCTCGCCGATTCGAAGCGAGAAAAGTGGTCAGGCTACAGCCTGCGGCCAGAGGTTGAGTTTGGGATCAACGCGGACGCGAGCGCTAATGTTCTCCGCAGAGACTTGTGATAGAGAAGTTTAGATTCGAAATGGTGCTAGGTCAAGAGGCCAGAAATGCAGGTACTGGGTCAATGACTCACTACCGAAATGCACACGCGCTTTTTCATAAGGACGGTAGAACGCTACTGACAGCCCATTTGGCGGATTGGCCAGTAGTACATGGGCAGACCACGCAACCCGCCCGCATCCGGGCACTCGCCGCCTACAAGGATTTCCTCACCCTCTGGAAAGACGCCGACCTCGACATCCCTATCCTGAAAGAAGCCAAGGCCGAGTACGCGAAGCTGCAATGAAGCCGTGCCTTGTGAACCCTCAAGCCGACAGCACTCGAAACATCTTTCGGCGTCTGTGCGCTTCCCATTCCTCGCGGGTGAGTTCAATCAGGTTGGAATTGCCCCCGCAGCTTCGCAGTTGACGGTATTTTGCGAGTTCGTCTATCGCCCAGAATGGGCTGTTTCTGGATAAAGTACCAGCGGCTTTTCGAGTGTGCACTTCTTCCCAGAACTCCTGTAGACATTGGTGCGGGTGATCAAGGAGGAGCCACCACCACAGATCATCATCACTCATGATTCTCAGCGTTAGATGCAAACGGGCGGCTCCGAGCCCAGTAATGTTCATGGCAGCACTCCGAAAAGATAGCGAGTCTCAAAGAGGCTCGATCCCGGAAGTAGCCTCTCCCACCCGAGCAGCTTAATGGATCGAACTCGCTACGGCGGAAAACGCATTGTTCGCATTGCTTCCGATGAGGCGAACCGTACCCACTACAATTATCAGAATAACGGCCAGCATCACCGCATATTCGGCGATGTCTTGGCCCTCGTCGTGCCACCACAGCTTGCGAAGAAGATGAGTCATGTTCGCGCCTCCGTGCAACACCATCAGTAACAACTGGGCCGCAAACTTCGATCTTCGGGTTGGTACGCCCGCAATGCAACTGGAGTTCATCACCCCGAATACCAGCACGCTGATTGTCACGTCTCCTATTCAGCAATCCGCTTCAGCACATCCGCGAGTGGAGTCCAGAAGCTCATCTGTTGCTGTCTCTTGCAGCCTAGCCTTGTAGACGACATCCCTATCCCTAGTGCTGCGGGGGAAGAATCACTCCAAACAAACCATGAACATAGTTGGTCGGTCCTGCTGTGAAGAAAAGTTGATTGGTGGCGCCGTTGGCAACATTCCCCGCTCCGAAAGCTAAAGCCCAAAGGCCCCCGATGGTGAACCTTTGTCCTTTAGCGTCCTTGAGTTGGCCGAGAAATGCGCCAGAACTTGGGTCGAGGATATTGATGTGCCCGTCGTCAACGTCGCCCACCAGCAGTTTGTTGCTGGCCGGACCGAAATTGGCGGGAGCCATGGCCACTCCCCACGGACCTTCCAGCGGACCGCCTGGCCCGTTGGTGCTGAGTCTCTTAATGAATGTGCCGTCAGTACCAAATACGTCTACAGCACCACCCTGGAGCGGAACGATGTTGGCGAATGTGACATAGAGTTGCCCACCAATGTTCTGAACACCGTACACCCCCATTCCCGCAGGGGCGGTTAGATCCGTGAACGAGTTCACGAGATTGAAGCTGCTGTCGTAAACGTCAATCAGGTTATTGTTGGCATCGGCGGCAAAGAGGAAAGTGTTGTTGCCGATTGTTCCCAGCGCCAAGCCCGTGTAAACGGCGAAAGACGCTGAGTTGTCGACGGCGACAATCGCGTGGGTGGGGTCTACGCTAGGATTCCAGCCGCTAATCGTACCGTCAAGCGTAGAGAACAGGAACGGTGCCGGACCAGAGTTTCCGTTTGCAGATACAACAAACCCTGAGGTTGAGTTGGCCACAATACCAGCAGGCGATCCGACTGGGCCATTGAAGGGATTCGTCGGCGCAATAGGCACGGTAACTACGAGCGGCAATTTGTTAAAGTGTGAATAGAGAGTGGAGACACCTGTGTCATTGTCCGACACCCAGAACGGCGAGGTTGGGAAGAACGCAAGCCCCCAGCCGTTTCTTAGGTTCGAATCAGTGCTCAGAGCTTTCCCTGAGACGTCCGAGACAATATTCAACTGCGTGTATTGTGCGGCAGCGCCGGGTGAAAGAGATACAACAAGACCTGTCATCACCAATAGCGAGAGGCAAAACGCCGTTCGCTTTGTTTTGCGGGTTGGCATGACTATTCGACCTCCTAATTCTTTCTAGTTGTTTTCCAGAAATCTCTAGAACAGATGCGCTGGGTTGCCGGAGTTCACGTCCGATGAGGTTCGCTCGGCCTCGATTCGAGACCATAAAGGCCGTATCGCGAGGAACTCCTCTTTTGAAGCCGACGAATTGTACTGGCAGAAGGTGCGGTTGTCAACATGCAAGCATCCGGGGGCAGTGGCTTAAATAACGTGGCATGGGTAAAATGGCAGAAATGAAAAAGCCCGAATCCTAAGTTCGGGCTAAGAGTGGTGCGGCGTAATGTTCTTTGCCGAATCCAAGTGTACAACGTACATGGCAAAAATGGGCAAACTAGCTTTTAAACTCAAAAATCGCTGCTAACGTTCCATCCTCAAAGAAAAAGGTTATGCCAGAAGAAAATACATTCCGCAAGAGGTCCGCACCCGCTCCTTCACGGCCACGCGCTACGCGCTCGTCACCATACCGAATAGAAGTGGCTCGGGCTGGGTCGAAAACAAGAGATGGCGAAGTGGGTTTATCTCCGGCGATCACAAGGATTCTGCCATCTGGGAGGGCGTGTACTTTGCCAGAGACAAGCGCCTCGAACCCGTATTTGGGACTGCCAATAACCCCTTGGACATTCGTGGATTCGGTTATTAGTTTGTGCAAAAAGTCTCTGGCTTCAAGATGCGACATTGGCGACGAAGACATGTTCCTTCTCCTTGTTAAGAGATGCGGACTGAATGAGGCGAAATTCTGGGCCGACAAACTTGACCTGAAGCACGAGAGATCATACGCCGTCCTTTCAGGTTTACTCCACGGACAGAAGCTCCTTGATCAAAAGAACGTGGTCGGCTAGCCCTGCTTCCATCGCGGGAGTAACGCGCAACGAGGAATGCACGCGGCAGAAATTGTAGTAAGCGAAATGAAGATTCACAGCAGCCCGAAGATTCTCCAGTTTCCGCGAAAAGGCGTTCGTCAATCGCGTAAATCGGCGAAGCTGCATTCTGATGGTCAAGTTCTGCCGCTCCACGAAACTGGTGGAAATGTGTTCGGGATCGGGATTACCACTGCGGACTTTGGATATAACCTCCGTGATCGTTCCTGGGGAGTAGCGCTCATTTCCGTGCTGGCCATAATCTCCGTAGAGCTTCGTAAGCTGCGCGAAGTCCGCATCCGCCGCGAACGATTCTTCGACGGCCTTGCGGTAAAAGATGTAGGCGTCAGTGGTCAGTTGGACGCGATGATCAGCGATGCGATTCCAGAGGTCACGCATGAAGGCTTGCGTGTTCGCGCTGGATCGTTTGCCGACCAAGAACGCGGGGATGAGTTTGGTGTCTGCGTCCAGAGCAACGAAAACCCACTGATCGCCGAAGTCGGCAGGATCGCCCTTTCGGACGTGTCGCGCCTTCTTCATCAAGAAAGTCCAGATTTCGTCGCACTGGATACGGCGGCAGGGCAATTGGCGCATCTTGTGGTTCATCAATATCGCGGAGCGTTCTCCGGCAACAATGAGCAACCGCATAATCGTGTTGCGATTCAGGCCGGTGAGTCGTTCTGTGCTACGAATCGAGCAACCCTCAAGCAGACAGCGCAGCGCTTGTGCCGCAGCGTCGGGATTGGACGTGAACGTATCGCGGGTGAGTTTGGTATGGGGTTCGGAAAATCGGTTCTTACAGGCAGTGCATTTCCAGCGCTGAATGCGCCGTTTGCCGAAGGAACCAGCCTTCACGCAGATTGTGTGCTGGCATCGTATACAGGTCATGGGCTTTTCTCCGCTTGCGTTGAGCGGGAAAAGCCGTACAATGAGATTGGGTCTGGAGTGCGGCTTACCCCGCGTTCTGGATTAGCCCCGCAACCTGTTTCCGCAGGCTACGGGGCCGTTTCTTGCTACTCATCTACTTGGTGGAGGGCGTGTCATAGCGTTCTCCTTTCAGTGACCGGGCCGTGGATTTTTTGTTCGTTTGCCCCGACCAACCACGGCCCGTTTGCCGATCCTCCGGCAAAATCATTTTTTCTTGCGTCCTACAGCCTCTCGCAATGCAGGACTAATATCTGCGTTCTTAATCAGGTCAGCGTAGGCATTAGCCGAACGCTGTCCGTGAACCCATTCATAACCGACGCCCTGCACTCCGAGGCCGCGAGTAGATTGGATGGGCGCTTCGTTAATCTCCCCTGCCTCTTTCATTCTCTTAATCGTGGTGTGTACAGAAGCCAAGAGATTGGCTTGAGGGGGCAGTCCGAGCGCTTGTACTCTATCTCGCACTTCAGCAGGACTCAGCGGTTTCTCTGCCGCTCTGAACACGACCCGGCAGGCATCCGTAATTCCTTCTACCAGCCCGAACAGCGCAAGGCTGTCTTCGTCGGTCTGAACCAATTCGTACAAAGCAGCCACCCGCTTTTTTTGTTTCGCAATCCGCGTTTCCAGCTCCTCTTTTTCAGAGGCGAGCGTCATAAGTTCGCCGACTGCTTCCCTGAAATCGGTAATGTAGTTATTTGTCACAGGAGTATTTGACAATATGTCACGATATAAAACAAGTAGTAAACACGTCGCAATGGGATCGAGCGATTGTGGATGCACGGGAATTGCTCGACCGTGTAGAACAGAGAGCCGCACGGCTTCGCAGTGCGATCAGGACATTCAAGGAAAGTAAAGCAGCGGGAGAACCTTATAGCCTCTCGGAGGCGCAATCCACGGACCAATCACCAGAGCCGTGCCACAGCGTTTAAGACACTACCGCATCCGGGGTAACGTCAAGCTGCTTGTGTAAATAGGTTGAGGGTGCGGGTTTTCCACTCCAGGTTGAATCTCTGGAAGATGGAGTAGATGATTCGGTCCACGCTTTTCACATTGACAAAGCACACCATGGGCCGGGTGCGGCGGCGCACTTCTACGAAGCAGCGCTCGATTACATTCGTGGTGCGCAGCTTCTTCCATAAATGCCGAGGCAAGGTGAAGAACGACAGCAGTTCGGGAAGATCGCGCTCCAGTTGGCGCACCATGGGCCCGTAGTCCCGCAGCCAGCGCGTCCCGAAGCGGCGAAACGCGGCTTCGGCTTGGGCCCGGCTTTCCGCCAGGTAAATCGCCTGCGCGCCGGTCTTGACCTCGTCGTAGTCGCGCTTGCGCACTTTCTCCAGAATATTGCGCATCTTGTGCACCCAACAGCGCTGATGCCGCACTCGCGGATAAACCGTCGGAATCGCCGCCGCCAGGCCGGCACAGCCGTCGGTGACAATCAGGCCGAGCTGCTTGCCTTCCAGTCCGCGCCGGTAGAGATCCTGCAACAAACCCTCCCAGTTGGCTTGGCTCTCGCCCTGGCTGCGCAGAAACGCCAGCAGGTGGCGGGTGCCGTCACGCCGCACTCCGTAGGCCACCAGCATGTGCACCCGTTTGCGCCCCGTCGGACGCCGCACCCGCAGACTCACTCCGTCCAAAAACAAATAGGCATAGTCGTCGCTGAGCCGAGCCTGATGAAACTGGCGCACCGCGTCGTCGAGATCGCGAGTCAACTTCGACACCGTCTGCGGGCTCACCACTTCGCCGGTCAGCGTGGCCACCACCCGCCCCACCTGCCGGGTCGAGATGCCGCGCAGAAAGGCTTCGCGGATCAGCATGGCCACGTCCTCGGCCCGCCGCTGAAACGGTTGCAGCGCGCGGGGCAGAAAACTTTTCCCTCGGGTGCGTGCCACGCGCAGCCGGATCGTGCCCAGCCGAGTCGTGAGATCCCGCTCGTAGTAGCCGTTGCGGTAGGGCTGTCGCCGGTGGGCGCGCCGCTGATAGACCTCGCGTACGGCGTAGCGATCGCGCTGGCGCTCGGAATCCGCCTCCAACAGCCGCTTCCACGCCAGCTTCGTCTCCCCGTACACATCGCCCCAGAAACTTTCCTTCATCTCCGCCAGAAAATGTTGGTAATGCTCGGTGATTGGGATTATCTTCGCCATCGGGTGTAGGTCTCCTTTTCGGAAAGGCTTTAGCTCGTGAGGCCAAAGCCAACTTACACCCTCTCGCTTTTACACAATCGAATTTACGTCACCGCATCCGGGGGTAGTGGCCGAAATGTGCGTTGGTAAAAAACTTTGAGTGATTGCTTTTCGTGGATCGCCGCCGTATCGTCAAGACATGGGATCGAATCGCACCGGGGCACGTCACACTGAACGCCAGCGACGTAATTCGATTTTGAAATCGTCACCGGCATGACATCCTTACTTGCCCTGCAAACACCGGAACATCAGATTCTCTCATTCCCAACCAATCACTCCTGCGCTCACCAATGCCCCGACCAATTCATCCGGCGTGACCCGTTGCCAGCCCTCGTTCCTGATCGTCCGACGCTCAGCCTGACTGGACTTCTCCCACTCGGTTTCATTGCGGTATTCCAGCACCTGCTTCGGGAAGGTCATTTCCCAAAGTTGTTCGTCGTCATCTATGGTGAACCGTCCAACGCATCGACCCACACAGTTTGAATACGATTGCAAAGGATTCTCATCGATACGGCTGTCGGGCGCTAGCCAGTGCGTAAAATCTCTGGCGCTGATGCGGGTTGGCTTTTGAATCTCCTTTCGCTCACCGCCAGACTCGAGCTGCCTTCGCTCGCTAATTCACGGCAGCTGATTACGGTGATTCCTATGGGTTCGCAAGGAACCACGGCCTAGTCGTGGAATCACTCGTAAAGAAGTCGAGCAGCATTTTCGCCACCTTACCATAGCCCACGCTGCAATAGTGTTGACCTCCGTTAAACAGCATGTCCGTGCAGTTCCAGGTGAGCCCGTCGCTACGTGGTTTCACCCCATCGGTGTAGGTATATGGACCCCACGCCGCCCAAGGAGCCATAACAGTTCCCTTGGTTGGATCCCAGTTGAGAGACGTGCTTCCGTCGATTTGAGCTGCTATTGTCCACTTCACTGCGAAACCCGTGTCATACGGCTACGACTTGTTGTGGAGTAACGTTCGCATTGGTAAGGTTGGTCGTTGCAGTTTGCCAGCACGACGAACTTGCGGAAGACCACTGTTGCCCTGTGCATCCCCCCGATGCACCATTTACAATCACGAGCTTTGGGTTCTTCGCCGGATCTCCGTTGGCAATATAAACGAAGGCAGTAGAATCTCCGGCCGTAATAGACATCCCAATTGTGAGCAGCACGTACACGCCGGTCGGGTCGGCCTGACCCGAGGAATTCAGCGGGCCGATCGTCTTAGCTAAGGCTAGACCTGAAGTCCGGTGCGCGGGCGGGTCAACGTTCTGCCCGTTCGGATAGAGGCCGCCCATTTGCCCGTTATACAGTCCTGTTCCTAGATCATTGATTGGAACATATCCTAAGGAATTAGCGCTGCAGGGTGACCTTCCACACGGCGACTGTCCCGCAGCTATCGATCCCAGACAGCTGCATAATAATAATAATATTGAGATGAACACGATAATATGGATCCGCTGCTTAGGGTTGCGCTTCGAACCTGATTTCATCGCGCTCTCATCGCATTTGAATCGATGCATTCAAAATCTCCGGATTCGCTGATTAAGAGTATCAGCAACATAAACGTTGCCGTTAGCGTCCACATCCACTCCAAACGGATAACACAGCGCCGTACTAGTTGGCGCGACGCCATCACCCTGAAATCCTGGCGTACCGTCTCCTGCAACGGTGGTTATCGTTCCGGTCGTGTTCACCTCCCGGATGCGCTGGTTCGAACTGTCGGCTATGTAAATGTTTCCTGAACCGTCCACGGCTACATCGAACGGATTGCACAGCCCGGCCTTGGTCGCCGGTCCGCCGTCTCCGCCGAAGCTGCAAACGCCAACAGCTCCTGCTACCGTACTGATTGTTCCAGAGCTGACTTTCCGGATCCGCTGGTTATCTTTATCAGCGATATAAACATTTCCAGCACTGTCTGCCGCAACCCCGGTCGGATCACAGAGTTCTGCACTCGTGGCCGACCCACCGTCGCCGGAGTACCCGCATGTGCCGTTACCCGCTATGGTGGTCATATTGCCTGTCGCATCGACTTTGCGAATGCGATAATTAATTTCATCAGCAATGTAAACGTTCCCCGCGGTGTCGGTCGTGACTCCAAAGGGGAAACACAGTTGGTGCTGAGTAGCTGCGCCGTCGCCATTGAATCCGCAGGTGCCCATGCCCGCTACAGTACTTATGTTTCCGCTCAAATCTACTTGTCGGATGCGGTGATTGTTTGTATCCGCAATAACGATCAATCCAGAAGAACTCACAGCCACGCGCGAGGGGTTACACAATTGGGCGCTGACAGCAGGACCACCATCACCGGAGTAACCACACGTCCCCGTACCCGCCAGCGTGGTGATGTTCCCACTGGCATCTACCTTGCGGATCATGTGGTTGGCTTGGTCAGCAATGTAGATGTTACCGGAACTGTCTGGGGCAGCATTAAAGGGGAAACTGAGGGCTATATCGATAGCCGGTATTCCTGTGCCGATGAACACGAACGTACCGTTCCCGGCTACAGTGCTCATGGCCCCAAAGCTCACCTCTCGCATCCGCAGGTTGTCCGTGTCGGCGATGTAAACGTTGCCTCCACTGTCTATTGTTACCCCATAAGGGAAGTTCAGGGCGTGGCTCGTGGCAGGACCATCGCCATCGAACGTGGCGTTGCCATTGCCAGCTATTGCGTTGATGGTACCACCGCTGACTTCGCGGACTCTCTGATTGGAATAGTCGGCAATAAAAAGGTCCCCAACGGAATCCGCGCCAACTCCGTAAACCGTGGATAAGGTTGCACTGGTCGCTGGTCCACCGTCCCCCGAGTATCCGGAAGTCCCAGGAGTCCCTGCTATCGTTGTTATGATTCCGCTAGTATTCACTTGGCGGATTACATAGTTCGCCTGGTCCGCGATATCTACGTTTCCCGATCCGTCGACCGCGACTCCGTAGGGGAAGGTCAGGGTGGCATTCGTCGCCGGCCCACCGTCACCTGAGAACCCAGAAACACCCGTGCCAGCCACCGTCGTCATATTGCCGTTGGTGTCAACTTTTCGGACACGTAGATCGTATGTATCCGCAATGTAGAGATTGCCGGAAGAATCTACCGCGACGCTCCAGGGGTAACAGAGCCCGTGCGTGGTGGCAGTTCCATCTCCGTCGAAACACTCACCATCGCCTGCTGCTGTAGTGATGGTTCCGCTGGCGTCAACTTTGCGAACGCGCAAGTTGCCGAAATCAGCGATGTACAGGTTGCCTGAACTATCGACGGCGAGCCCGGTCGGATAATTCAAGTTCGCCTCAACCGCCAGTCCGAAATCTCCGGTATATCCGGGAAAGCCGTCACCGGCGACTAGACTCAAGGTTCCCGAACTAGTCACTTTGTAAACTCGATTTTGAACTGGGACAGCGACGTAGAAATTCTTGTTGCTGTCTACGGCCACCGCGTAGGGAAAGTTGGTGTCTGCAGAAGTAGCCGGCGCGCCTGTTGGCCCACCACCAGCAATGGTGATAATCGGCTGGGACCCACTCGATTGCACGTTCACTTGCGTGGAACCGCTGATCGAGCCGGAAGTCGCCGTGACGGACGTAGATCCAGTACTTACTGCGTTCAGCAACCCGGGACTTTGTTGCCCAGCGCTTTGAATCGTTGCCACGGTCGGACTGGACGACGTCCAGGTGACAGAGTTAGTCAGGTTCTGAGTGGAACCATCACTATAGTTTCCTGTAGCCGTTAACTGGAGGGTTGCTCCCACAACGACTGAGGGGTTACCCGGGGCTAGCGTAATCGACGTCAATACGGGTGCGGTAGAAATCGTCAAGCTGGTCGAACCGGTAATCGAACCGGAAGACGCAGTAATCGTGCTTGTCCCTCCGCCGACACTGGTTGCCAGCCCAGTGGTATTGATGGTAGCAACGGCGGTATTGGACGAAGTCCAGGTCGCAGTGCTGGTCAGGTTCTGGGTAGAGCCGTCGCTGTAGGTGCCGGTGGCAGTGAACTGTTGGGTGGTACCGAGTGCGATGGTGGGATTGGCTGGGGTGACGGCAATTGAGACCAGCACGGCCGGCCCGACCGTCAGCGTGGTTGAGCCGCTGATGGAGCCGGAAGTCGTGGTAATGGTGGCCGTGCCCTGAGTCAAACTGGTGGCCAGGCCTTGTGTGCCGGAAGCGTTGCTGACAGTGGCCACGGCCGTATTGGAGGAAGTCCAAGTGGCGGTGGTGGTTAGGTTCTGGGTAGAGCCATCGCTGTAGGTTCCGGTGGCGGTGAACTGCTGCATGGTGCCTGCGGCGACGGAGGGACTATTGGGTGTGACTGCAATGGAAACCAAGGTGGCCGTCGTCCCTGTGCCGCTCAGCGCTATCGTCTGTGGACTGGCTCCTCCATTGTCGGAAACATTCAGCGTAGCCCTGCGGCTGCCGATGGCGGTGGGTTTGAACGTGACCGTGATGGTGCAGCTGGCTTTGGCTGCCACCGAGCTGCCACAGGTATTGGTTTGAGAGAAATCCCCCGCATTCGTGCCCGTGATGCTCACGCCCGTCACTTTCAGGGTGCTAGCACCTACGTTGGTCAGAGTGATGGTCTGCGGCGCACTGGCGATCCCGACGCTCACATTGCCGAAGCTCAGCGTACTGGGGGAGAGACTCACAATGGTGCCGCTGCCAGACAGCGAAACCGTCTGCGGGCTGGGAGTAGCGTTGTCATTGACGCTCAGCGTGCCGGTTCGGCTGCCCATCGTGGTCGGCGTGAACGTAACGTTGATCGTGCACTTGGCTCCCCCGGCCAGGCTGCTGCCGCAGTTGTTGGTCTGTGCGAAGTCACCGGTTGTCTGAATGCTGGTAATAGTCAGGGATACGCTGCTCGTGTTGGTGAGCGTAGCCGTCTTCGCCGCACTCGTGGTGCCTATCACCTGGGTCAAGAACGTCAGGCCGGCTGGGGAAAGAGTCGCCGTCTGCGCTGCCGCCGAGGGCAAAACGATCGCTGCCAGCACCATCCACTGCACATGCCGGGCGATTAGTGCGCACCACGTGCTTCCCTCACGTTGCATATCTACGTCCTTGCATTTCCAGACTCTTCCAGCACTTTCCGGGTTACGCTAACCTTGGAGTCGAGACCAACAAGCCCATTTGGGAACACAAACGGAAGTCTTCAGTGGATTGTGTCCGCCCGGCCGCAGGCCGATTCCACGCTCATACGATGCTTGCGCTTCATCGTGAAGACAATTGGTTTCGCGGTCATTTATGAAACCAAGAGTTGCTGTACGGCGAATTTAGAAAGAAATGAATTTGTCCCCACGCACTTGTTTCCGACGCCCATTTCTCGTCACCGGCAGCCGAAGCGTGAGTACCGTCCGCTGAGAAGTCTTGTTCTCCGTTGCATGGGGCTCCAGCTTGGCCATTGCACCAGATCAAACCATCACTGCGCGCCGTCGTTCCGTTGGCCCAAGTGTAAGAAGCCCATAAAAGCTCGGGGGCACATGGGCTCCCGCCGCAAGCGTTGCCCGGTGTAGGTACATAGCTGAGATCCCCGGTGTTCGAGTCTCCCGGTGTGGCAGTGCAACTCATAGAACTGGCGCACTGTGTCTCTTGCGCCACAAGCGCGGCTTTCATTCCAAAGCCTTGATCGTAAGCATAGGGTTCTGGGTCTTGGGCGGTGGTTGCGTACCCAGCGTAGTTGCGCGTAGAAATGAACATCAGCTTGCAATTCGGATAACGGGTCTTCACTGCACGAGCAGTCTTCGCCAAGTCGATTTCCAATCTGTAAGCATCGGCATCGCCAGAACATAACATCCGCACCCCACTTGCGTTGAAGAATCCAGTGTTCGCCGGAGCACCGCTTCCCGTACAGGGCAAGCCGCTTTGTGGAGAGCCTTCTGCGTCCTGATAGAAAACCACTTGTACATCGGCCTCAGTACAGGCGCTGGTGTGATTGTTCCCGCAGACCTTGATGGCTGGAAGGTAAATGTCTCGGATAGTGTCGTAGGGGTTATTGCCCAAGCAATCGGTTCCGCTTGCCGTAATCCATTCGCAAGCGTTATATCCCGATTGAGCCATGTCGAAGAAGAACAACGAGACTTGGTTGGTATTGGCGCTGATTTTGTAATCATGCACCATCTGGTCGCAATTGCTTTTCATGATTGACATTCCAATGCACATCATTATCACGGTCTTAGTGCTTTGGATTGCGTGAATCTGGCCAGCGAAGGTCAAAGCGTCCGAGTTCTGAGCGGAAGGAGGACTGTTCAGGCCGCTCGGATATAGCCCACCTTGGAAGTTCACTACACCACAATTAGTGCCATTGCAAGGGGCACCAGTCGAATCGACGCCGGGCGAATAGTTGTTTGTCCCGAGGTCGTTGATAGCGGTAATCTTCGCGACAGTGATCGCAAGTGTCGTGGAAGCTGTCACGGAGTTGAGCGTCGCCGTGACCGTCACTGTGCCCGGTGAAATCGCTGTTGCTAAGCCAGTGGCATTGACGCTTGCAACCGACGCATTGGCAGTAGTCCATTGCGCCGTGTTAGTGATGTTCTGTGTGCTGCTGTCGCTGTAAGTTCCGGTCGCTGTAAACTGCTGATTAAAACCGAGAGAGAGGGTGGGATTGGCTGGCGTGATGGCGATGGAGACTAGGGTTGCCGCGGTGACGGCTAGCGACGTACTTCCATTGACCGACCCGAAGGTGGCGGTCACGGTCGTCATGCCTGGGTTGACAGCGCTCGCCATCCCCTGACTTCCAATGGCGTTGCTTATATTGACGATGCCTCCCGGCGAAGTACTCCAACTCACCGACGTAGTCAGGTCCTTCGTGCTGTTGTCGCTGTACGTGCCGGTGGCAGTGAACTGTTGTGACGTGCCCGTAGCGATGGAGGCATTCCCCGGCTTTACGGCAAGCGAAACTAATGTTGCGGGGCTGACCGTAAGAGCCGCGCTCCCCGATATGCTGTCCGACGTAGCCGAGACTGCGACATTGCCGGCCATTATAGATGTGGCCAGGCCCTGCGTCGGGGCCGAGTTACTGACGGTCGCGACGCTGCCCGGGTCGGCAGCCCAATGCACCGTTGCTGTGAGATCCTGAGTCGTCTGGTCGGAGAAAGTGCCCAACGCCGTGAATTGCTGTGTGGCACCGAGGGGAATAGTTGCGACCGCTGGATTCACGTTGATCGAAATCAATTCTGCTGCTGTAACCGTCAGCACAGTATTACCACTGACTGAACCCGAGGTTGCCGTGATGGTTGTCGAACCTTGCCCAGTACTGCTCGCCAGTCCTGCGCTTCCCGTGGCATTGCTGATGGTGGCGATATTTGTGGCAGAAGAATTCCAAGTGGCCGAAGTTGTGAGGTCTTGCGTACTGCCGTCCGTATACGAGCCAGTAGCACTGAACTGCTGGGCCGTGCCGAAAGCAAGCGAGGGGTTCGCTGGATTGACCGCGATCGATACCAACGTTGGCGCTTCCACACTCAAATCCGCCGCGTTACTTACCACCGACCCGGAGGTTGCTGTAATCACTGTTGAACCCTGAAGAACAGTGGTGGCCTGGCCTTGTGTACCGGGGGCATTGCTGATCGTGGCCACTGTAGTCGCAGACGAACTCCAAGTTGCCGTCGCTGTCAGGTCTTGGTTGCTCCCGTCTGTAAACGTACCCATGGCTGTGAACTGCTGCTTTAACCCTTGGTCTAGAGTTGGAGTTGTAGGACTGACCGCGATCGATACCAGCGTTGCCGGCGTGATGTTGAGCGGTGTCGAACCAGTGATTGAATTCAGGGTGGCAGTAATGGTGGATGAACCGACTGTGACACTCTGCGCCAACCCCTGGGTACCTGTCGTGTTACTGATGCTGGCAGCTGTGCTGGAAGAACTCCATGTCACTTGTGACGTGATGTTCGACGTACTTCCGTCGCCATAAGTCCCGGTCGATGTGAACTGCTGCGAGGTACCCACAGCAATTGAAGGATCTGGCGGTGTCACGGCAATCGAGACCAGCGCCGATGGGCCGACGGTGAGCGACGCTGAACCACTCACGGGGCCAGAGGTCGCGGTGATGGTCGTCGTGCCTGTGGCCACGGTGGTGGCCAGCCCTTGGTTACCGGAAACGTTACTGATGGTGGCCACGGTGGTAGTGGAGGATGACCAGGTCACCGACGTCGTCAGGTTCTGAGTGCCACCGTCGCTGAAAGTACCGGTGGCGGTGAACTGCTGCGTGGTACCCAGCGCGATCGAGGGATTGACCGGGGTCACGGCGATCGAAACCAAGCTGGCAGGTGTAACCGTCAGCACGGACGAGCCGTTGATGGAGCCAGAAGTAGCAGTGATGGTGGACGTTCCCTGGGTCAAGCCGGTGGCCAGCCCCTGAGTACCGGAAGCATTGCTGATGGTCGCGACAGCTGCATTCGATGACGTCCAACTCACCCAGGTAGTCAGATTCTGCGTGCTGCCGTCGCTGTACGTGCCTGTGGCCGTGAACTGCTGCATGGTTCCGGCAGCGACGGAAGGATTGGTGGGAGTTATGCTAATCGAAGTCAGCACCGGACCGGAGGCAGTTACGGTCAGGGTGGTCGAACCACTGATCGTGCCGGAAACCGCTTTGATAGTGGTTGTTCCTGTACCCAGGCTGCTCGCCAGCCCAGTCGCATTCATGCTGGCCACAGCAGGATTCGAAGAACTCCAGGTGGCCGATGCAGTCAGGTCTTGGGTACTCCCGTCGGTGTAGGTTCCGGTAGCCGTAAACTGCTGCGTGCCGCCCTGAGGCACCGAAGGGTTTCCTGGAGTGACTGCAATCGATACCAATTGTGCACTGCCCACGGTCAGCAGAGTGGAATCTGTCACCGATCCTGACGCGGCAGTGATGGTGGTTGTACCCACAGCTGCACTGGTCGCCAGTCCCTGACTGCCTGTGTTGTTGCTGATCACCGCCACCGTCGTCGAACTTGAACTCCAGGTCACCGTGTCTGTCAGGTTTTGCGTGGAGCCGTCGGTAAAAGTTCCCGTGGCCGTGAACTGCTGCGTCGTGCCTAGCGCAATGGAAGGATTGGCTGGCGTGATCGCGATCGACTCCAGGGCAGCCGGCGTGACCGTCAGCGTAGTGGTGCCGCTGACTGCGCCCGAAGTGGCCGTAATGTTGGTGCTCCCCGTTGCAACGCTGGTGGCCAGCCCGATGGTGGGCGCGGAATCGCTGATAGTGGCCACGTTCAACGCCGAGGAGGTCCAGTAGGCCGACGCCGTCACATTCTGCGTGCTGCCGTCGCTATATGTGCCCGTGGCGGTGAACTGCTGCGTGGTACCTAGAGCGATAGAAGGATTCGCGGGAGCGACGGTGATTGAGACCAGCGTAGCCGGATTCACTGTCAGCGTGGTCGAGCCCGACACCGCGCCGAAAGTGGCCGTGATCATGGTCGATCCCGATGTCACACTGGTCGCCAGACCCGGACTGCCGGAAGCGTTGCTGATGGTGGCCACTGTCGTCGTCGCGGAACTCCACTGCACAGTCTGAGTTATGTTCAGGGTCGTGCCGTCGCTGAAGGTCCCGGTGGCGGTGAACTGCTGCGTGGTCCCCAGGGCAATCGCGGGATTGGCGGGAGTCACCGCGATTGACACCAGGGCCGCTGCAGTCACCGTCAGCGTGGTCGAACCCGAGACTGAGCCCGAAGTGGCAGTGATGGTGGTCGATCCGGCGGCCACACTCGTGGCCAGACCCTGACTGCCGGAAGCGTTGCTGAAGGTGGCTACTGTGGTCGTCGCGGAACTCCACTGCACAGTCTGAGTTATGTTCTGGGTGGTGCCGTCGGTGAAGGTGCCGGTGGCGGTGAACTGCTGGGTCGTGCCCAGTGGAATGGAAGGAATCGCCGGAGTCACCGCGATTGACGCCAGGGCAGCCGCGGTCACGGTCAGCGTGGTTGAACCCGAGACCGAGCCGGAAATGGCGGTGATGGTGGTTGTGCCCGTGGCCGCGCTGCTGGCCAAGCCCTGACTGCCCGTGTTGTTGCTGATTGTAGCGGCATCCGTATTGGAAGAACTCCAGGTCCCGAGGTGGTCAGATACTGCGTGCTGCCGTCGCTATAAGTGCCGGTGGCGGTGAACTGCTGCATGGTACCCAGCGCGATTGATGGATTGGCCGGTGTGATAGCAAGCGAGACCAGCACCGCCCGGCCCACGGTCAACGTGGTCGAGCCACTGATCGAGTTCAGCGTGGCGGTAATGGCAGATGAACCGACGGCCACACTCTGCGCCAATCCTTGCGTTGGTGCGCTGTTGCTAACAGTAGCGTTCGTCGTCGAGGAGGAGCTCCAGGTCACCTGCGTGGTGATGTTTGCTGTACTGCCATCGGCATAAGTGCCAGTCGCGGTGAACTGCTGTGATGTACCCAATGCGATCGACGGGTTTGTCGGTGTTACGGCAATCGAAACTAGCACCGGCGGGCTCACGGTGAGCGTCGTTGAACCACTCACCGTGCCGAAGATGGCCGTGATCGTCGTTGATCCCTGTGCCTTGCTGGCCGCCAGCCCTGTGCTTGAGACAGTCGCGACGCCTGTGTTGGAAGAACTCCAGGTCGCGGAATTGGTCAGGTTCTGAGTCGTGTTGTCGGTGTACGTGCCGGTGGCGGTGAATTGCTGGTTCGTGCTCAACGAAATCGTGGGATTCGCCGGAGTTATGGCGATTGAGACCAGGACGGCCGCAGTCACGGTCAGAGTGGTCGTCCCACTGATCGTCCCTGAGACCGCCTTGATCGTGCTCTTGCCTTGAGCCACACTGCTCACCAATCCGGTATTGTTCACAGTCGCAATCTTGGTACTCGAGGAACTCCAGGTCACTGAATTGGTCAAGTTCTGTGTTGTTCCGTTGTTGTAGTTTCCGGTAGCCGTGAATTGCAGTGGGCTCCCGAGAGGTAGAGAGGGCGAGGTCGGGGTAACGGTTATTGAATTCAACTGTACTGCGGTGCCGATGCCACTGAGGCTGATCACCTGAGGACTACTATTGGCATCGTCGGTGATGGTAACTGCCCCTGTTCTAGTACCTGTCGCGGTCGGAGTGAAAGTGACGCTAATGTTGCACACGCCATTGGCAGCAACTGATCCACGGCAGGTATTCGTTTGGGCAAAGTCGCCGGTTGCAACGATACTGCCAATTGTCAGGATGCTGGACTGATTGTTGTTTAGAGTAACCACGGTGGCGGTGCTGGTTGTGCCCACCACCCGGCTGGAAAACGCGATGCTCGTAGGGGACAACGAAACCGGAAGAACACCCGAGCCCGAGAGGCTGATTGTTTGCGGGCTGTTGCTGGCGTTGTCGGTGATCGTGACTGTCCCCGCTCTGGTCCCGGTCGCAGTCGGTTTGAATGTCACGCTGATTGTGCATTTCTTTCCAGCCGCTACCGAGCTGCCACAAGTGTTAGTTTGCGAATAATCACCTGTGATCGAAACGCTGAGCGTCAAAAGCGCTGAACCACTGTTGGTAAGGGTTACGTTCTTGACCACCCCCGTTGTGTTTACGACCTGGCTCCCAAAAGAGAGACTAGTGGGCGACAGACTCACGCTTTGTGCCGATAGATGGGAGCACAGGAAGAGGACAGTGAGACTGGTGAGCGAGAGGAGCCGAGCACAGCGCGGCATGGGTGCGCTCCAATCTGGGAGCTAGTTGCGTTTGTTTTACCTGGGTCTTGCGGGGTCTGTTCCTGGGTCTTGCGGGGTCTGTTCCCAGCTCGGGAACGAAGCGAGAATACCACGGTTTTCAAAACTGGTCAATTTTAAACACTTTCAAAAAAA
Source organism: uncultured Acidobacteriaceae bacterium (assembly GCA_963703635.1). Taxonomy (GTDB): domain Bacteria; phylum Acidobacteriota; class Terriglobia; order Terriglobales; family Acidobacteriaceae; genus Sulfotelmatobacter. The sequence continues at coordinate 14,453 of CAVPEZ010000023.1, read as the reverse complement.
CTTAAGGAGCAGAAGTTGGGCACTTCCAATGGCGTTCTGCAGCAAAAGGTCACACCCATAATCCGACTGCGGCCGCCGCGACTGTTTCTGCGATTTCACCCCTCTTGTGGGCGTTAGGTCGAGCGCTCATTTATGCGTCGGCTGTCCGGCCCTACGCCGCCCCTCCTTTGGCACCCTGGCCGGCACCTGTCTTAACTTGAGGCTGCCCCCGCCCGCCCCGGTTTTGGACGGGTGGGCGCATCCTGTTTTGCCGGTTTGCAAACTTCGAAAAAATAATTCTTGTTTTCCTAATAGATCGAGTTTACTGTCCATTCGTAAGCCCGGCCCCGCAAGACCCAGGTAAAACAAACGTGACCAGCTCCCAGATTGGAGCGGACCCATGCTGCGCTGTGCTCGGCTCCTCTCGCTCACCGGTCTCACTGTCCTATGCCTGTGCTCCCACCTGTCGGCACAAAGCGTGAGTCTCTCGTCCACCAGTCTCTCTTTTGGGAATCAGGTCGTAAACACGGCGAGTGCCGTCGAGAATGTAACCCTGACCAATAGCGGTTCAGCACTTCTGACCCTCAGTGGTATTTCGATCACGGGCGACTATGCGCAAACCAACACCTGTGGCAGCTCGGTGGCGGCAGGAAAGAAATGCATTATCAGCGTGACCTTCACACCCACTGCCATCGGGACCCGGACAGGGACAGTGACGATCACGGATAACGCCAGCAACAGCCCGCAGACAATCAGTCTCACGGGCACAGGAGTTCTGGCAGTTTCCTTATCCGCTACCAGCCTCACATTTCCCAACCAAGTGGTCGGCACAACCGGCTCCGCCCAATTGGTCACTCTAACCAACAATCAGTCCGTCAGCTTGACCATTACGAGCATCGTTGCCACGGGCGACTTTGCCCAGACCAACACTTGCGGCGGTTCAGTCACCGCCAAGGGGAAATGCACCGTCAACATCACCTTCACTCCGACCGCGACGGGGACCAGGACAGGGGCGGTCACGATTACTGACAGCGCCAACAACAGCCCACAGGTTGATCAGCCTTAGTGGCACCGGTATCGCGGTGCAGCTAACAGGAATCACGCTTACCCCAAACTCGCCCTTACTACCGCTCGGCTGCACGCTGCAATTCACGGCCACGGGAACGTACAACAACGGGACAACACAGAACTTGACCAGTTCAGTGACGTGGAGTTCTTCGAGTACCAAGATTGCGACTGTGAATAGTGCCGGCCTGGTCAGCAGCGTGGCTCAAGGTACGGCCACGATAAAGGCGGCCTCGGGGACGATCAGCGCGACGACTACGCTGACTGTGACTGCGCCGGCCCTGGTTTCAATCGCGGTGACTCCGGCGAATCCCACGATTCCGGTGAGCACGAACCAGCAATTCACCGCCACCGGGACATACAGCAACAACACCACGCAAAACCTGACCAGCTCTGTGACTTGGACTTCTTCCAACCCAAGCATCGCAACCGTCGGAAGCACAGGGCTGGCGACCAGCATGGCACAAGGGGTGACTACAATCACGGCGACCTCCGGCACCGTGAGCGGTTCAACCACACTCACCGTAGGATCGCCGACGCTGGTTTCAATCGCCATCACCCCAGCGAATCCCGCCATTGCACTTGGCACCACCCAACAACTGACCGCGACCGGCACCTATAGCGATGGCAGCACGCAGAATCTGACCACGTCGGTGACCTGGAGTTCTTCGAATACAACTGTCGCCACCATCAGCAACACTTCCGGCAGCCAAGGTCTGGCCACGAGCCTGACTCAAGGCACGTCCACCATCACCGCGACTTCGGGCTCGATCAGCGGTTCGACGACGCTGACCGTAGGACCGGTGCTGGTCTCGCTGGCTATCACACCGGCGAATCCCAGCATCGTGCTGGGACTCACCCAGCAATTCACCGCCACGGGGACCTACAGCGACGACAGCACACGGGATCTCACGAGTACGGTGCAGTGGAGCACTACTAGCGCAACTGTGGCCAGCATTAACACCAGCGGTCTGGCAACTTCCGTTTCGGCGGGCACTACAACCATCATGGCAAATCTCAGTTCCGTATCAGCTTCCACCGTGGTCACCGTTGCCGTAGGCACGATGACCGCCATCAACGACCTTGCGACAAACAGCTATTCACCGGGTGTTGATGCCAGCGGCAACCCTTGCGACGGAACCAGTTGCGCCGTAGTGACGTTTCAGGGTGGACTATATCCTAACGGCTCCAACACCGTACCCGTCGTGCATGACTCAGATGGTAAGATTTTTGCTTCCCAGGTACAATCTGTCGAAGCCTCAAGTCCACCTGCCGTTCTGCTCTGCATCGGGATGTCCAACATGGCGGACGAATGCGGACAGATGATTGCCGACTGGCAGTCGAACTCCAACACCAACACAACCACGCTCAAGTTTCTAAATGCAGCTCAGTCCGGAGCCACGCTCTGCGATTGGACCGTGGCAGCTTTTAACAGCTCTCCCACCTGCGTTACGCCGAATGCTACTTCTTTTAACGCCTTCAACAACGCGCTACAAGGAACGCTAATGCCGAATGGCGTTGAGGAAACGCAAGTGGAGGTTGTCTTCTACATGGATACTGACCAATTCGCTGAGCAGTCTTCGAACCACAACAGCCTCCTACCTTGCACGGGGAACGGGACGCCAGCGAGTGCGTACTTTATGTACAACATCAAGAATCAAACCCCACAGCCGTGTACGACAGAGGCCGATGCGTACTACTACGAGACGCTGATGGGGCAGATGGCACGGGCGGTTAGAGCTCGTTACCCGAACATCAAAGAGCTGATCGTTTACTCGCGGAACTATGCAGGCTATGCGACCGCGGGAATGCCTTCCGCCCCTGGAGGAACCTGCAGTCCTGGTCAGTGTTCGGCCAGTCCCGAACGCTACGCCTACGAGGAAGGTTTCAGCACGAAATGGCTGATCGCAGCGCAGATGGCACAATGTGAGAGCTCAATGACATGCACGACCACTCCGGGAGATGCCTACGCCGGCGACCTAAGCTACGTAGCAACTTCAGGCAACGCTTGTGGAGGCAATCCCTGTGCTCCTTGGATCGTATGGGCCAGCTATAACTGGGCTAATGGTACGACAGTGCGTTCCGACGGCCTTTTCTGGTGTTTTGGGCAGTCCAGCTCGCCGTGCAACGGGGAACAAGACTTCCAATCTGATGGTATTCATCCAAGTATCACGGTCGGCGAGGAGAAGACAGCAAGTTGCACCAACACTTGGGGGGAGTGCAATTTCTTCCTGAATTCGCCATACACCAACCCCTGGTTCCACAAATAATGGGAACTGCTTTCGAGCAGGTGCTGCGGGAAACACTAAGGTCAGGAGGCAACAGTGCGACCAAGAGGAAAGATTTTGGCAAAGACCCAGCCTTAGCGTTTATCCTTCTTTGGTTCGGCGTGGCTGGCTCGACGGCCCGGGCGGGGGCATGACTCTTGTATACCGGAATAAACTGCTCACTGCTGCGCAAAAACTCCCCTGAACAGACCAACCTGCAAACCCTTGTATCTCTTTGAGAACCCAGACATTGATCCGTTTGGCAAACCGACTGCACGACGGACAGAAATCACAAAAACACGAAAGGACATTCAATGTCCCTCGTCTCACGTGTACAGCTGGCCGGAGCCTGGTTTCGGAAAGAGCGCGAGCATCCGCCGAAGGAGTTAGATTATCTCCCATGCTCTATTTGTGGAAATCTTGTGCGGCTGGAAACCAGCAACACGGATGAACTTGGGAAAGCGGTTCACGAGGAGTGCTACGTGCTCATAGTCATCCAGCGAACCGAGCAGTTTTCCACTCTCCCTGCCGCATCAGTCGCAAAAGAACTGCTAGACTACTCTCCGCACTGAGGAATTCACTATGAGACTTCGCGACAGATTGGAACCGCAGCGTTACGAGCACAGAATTCAACATCTTCGTTGGGAACGGAAAGCCGAATCGAAGCAGGTAGAACGGCTGTCCGCAATCCTCGTTAAGAAAGTGAGCTCCGGCCAGGCCACCGACTTACCTGTCAAGGCCGCCTAGTTTGTCCGTTTCCGTAGACCGCAGAAGGCCTCAGTCAGCAAAAGGCTAATTTGTGGCAATACTTGCTCATTCAGAGGTGATCCCATGTTCTCTGTTCGGGTAATTCTCTGGACGGTGGCTATGGCATACACCGGATTCATTCTGACCAACCAAGGGCTGCAAACGTTCAATAGCCTGTCCGTTACAGAAGCATTCCTCGGAGCTTTAACAGGCTTTTTCCTTGCTATCATGTTCACCCTCCGAGAGAGGCGGCTAGAGAGAGCCGCCTTCGTTGCTCATTCCATTGCACAAATGTTCCCGAACTGGGGCACATCTCGCGAAAAACCGGGACTCACGTCCCTAACTAAAGCGTTGATCCCAACAGACCGCCTGGGTCCGAGCGACCTCTCGGCTGCGAATCAGGGGCACAACGATATGCTCGCGCAAAGCCCGTGGTTTGCTCTGGCAGCGGTATGGCATCTGTTGCCGAACTGAGCCCCCGACATTTCGGCTGGGCGAAATTGAAGGCTGGGTTCCGAAGACCACCCAAAATGTATAAGGGCCCGGTTCACACCCACCGCCGGACGCGCTGCTTATAGCGGAGCCATTGGTCTCCGAACCTCGCTTCCAGTTGCGTTTCCTCCCTCCTGATGAAGAGATCAACTAGCGGAAGATGGAGAACGGTCAGAACAATAGCGCTTGGCGAACCCAGAAGGCAGCCTGCCCCGAAAAAAATGAACACGTTCCCGCCAAGGTATAGCGGATTCCGACTGAATCGATAAGGGCCGGAAGTGACGAGCACGGCTTGCGGCGTGAGCGAGATCACCTTCATCCGGTGTTCATAGAAGAGGTACGTTGCCCACATACGCAGCAAAAAGCCAGCAGCCACAAGCAGGCTACCTGCGATGGTGCCGCCCAGAGAGCGGAAATTGGGGACACCAAGAATCGAGTCCAGCCGGGTGCCGACGTAGGCGACGACAAGCCCAACCAGCATGACGCCGATGTTGTGGAGAAGGCTCCTTAGGAAAGTCACGGGTTTCGCGGAGCGTCGCCCAGCTTTGCTCTTTCAGAAATTAAGGTTCAGCATAACATTTTAAGTTCCGATACGAAGAGCATCACGCGGTTGGCGTAACATCGCCATTGCACTCATTGGTTCCCCACCAGCTCCGCCATTGCCGGAAGCATCGGCCCATGCCAGGAACAACTGAAACTTCCCATTGAGCAACCATCCTCAAGTGAACCTGTAAACTGAGGTAGCTCTACATTTCATGCGTCCAGGAAACAATTTATCTCGCTGCCATTATTTCTTGCTTCTGTTCACATGGTTCCTATTCTCGTCGTGCAATTTTTCTCAGGCGCAACAGCCGGATAACAGTGCTTCTCCGCCGTCCAACGCTCCTGCCCAGACTGAGCCAGTGAAGAAAACTTTCTTCGCCCGCTGGGCAGGGTTCTACCGCCAAGATTGGTCCTCCACGACTACTTCCTCGCCTGTCCCATCCCGCCGCGGCCTGCCCTCGCCGTTGGACTCACCCCCTTTTCCAAATTCGGATTGGTCCTACGGCGGCTCCTCAATAATCGGCGAACCAGACACAAACAGTTATCCCCTGATGACCACCATCAATCAAGCCAAGAGCCGCACGAAGCTCTACGGATGGATCGACCCCACGCTAAACTTCAGCACCTCCGCGCACACCAACGCGCCCGAAGCCAACGATGTCTATGCGAATCGTCTCGAAATGAACCAAATCGTCCTCTACGCCGAGCGCCTGCCCGATTCCGTGCAGCGCGATCACATCGACTGGGGCTACCACCTCACCGCCCTATACGGCACCGACTATCGTTTCACCATGGCGAAGGGTTACGGCGCCGGACAGTTGCTGAACGATCATCACGAATATGGATTTGATCCAACGCTTGAATATGTCGATGTCTACATTCCGCAAGTTGCACAGGGCATGAATATAAGGCTGGGCCGCTTCATCTCCGTCCCTGGAATTGAAGCGCAACTGGCGCCCAATAATTACATCTTCAGCCATTCGCTGTTGTATGCTATCGACCCGTTTACCGACACAGGCCTAATCGCGACGGTTAAGCTGAACGATCAGTGGCTGGTACAACTAGGAATTACCAGTGGCCACGACGTTGCCCCCTGGACGTCAGATGCAAAGCCCTCCGGCACAGCCTGCATGAGCTATACCACCAAATCGGTGAACGACAATTTCTACATCTGCGCCAACGGAATCAACAACGGCGAGTATGCCTACAACAATCTACAGCAGTATGACGCCACGTGGTATCACAAGTTTTCAAAGACGATTCACATGGCCACCGAATCCTGGTCCATGTACGAGCGCGACGTACCCGCCCTCGGAGGAACCATTCGGCCGGAAACCGGCGCCAATCCCGCGTACTCCCTGCCCGGAAAACAGCGCTGCACCGCCCCCGAATACGCGGCGGTAAATTTCCTGCAGAAAGAACTCTCGGTGCACAACTTCCTCTCTTTTCGCAGCGATTTTCTCGACGACAAAAAAGGTCAGCGCACCGGCTACGCAACCAAGTACTCAGAGAACACGATCATGTGGTGTCATTGGTTCGGGACAACAGTGCAGTTGCGTCCAGAATTGCGCTTCGAGCGCGCCTGGGATAGGAAAGCCTACGACAACGGGCAACATCAAAGCCAGCTAACAGTAGCCAGCGATCTGATTTTCCACTTTTGACGGAGAACGTTTCGAGCACGAAAGTCCAGTTAATCCAAATGACATCGCGCTTCGACTCTCTCAGTGAACATTTTTCAATGTACTTTGAGCGCTAGAGTCTAATTTCTGGTTTCTGCGTCGTAGTTGTTGCAGTATCGCCTTACCACTCATTTAACCGTGGTCAATGAGCGCTAAGGCCTGTGGCTGTTGAAAAACTCCTTCCTGCGAAATTCGCAAAAATAAAATCGCGCTAGGATGCCCTACAAACGACTTTCTCGGTCTTTCTAGACATTTTCTATCCCCCAAATTTCTGCTGTTTTGAAGAAAATGGAGTTTTTCAACAGCCACAGGTCTTTACACTCATTGAGAATTGGAAGGCAGACTACCCTGTCACCCTTGATCCTGATATCATGCCGAGCCGGGGGGAACCAATGGGAAACATGTCTAAAGTTGTTAAGCAGTTGAGCAAGGAACGCACACGGCTTACGGACGAATTGCACCGAGTAACAGCCGCCTTGACCGCCTTTGGGAAGGTCTACATGGGCGGAAGGCAAACAGCCACTCGCAAGAAACGAACGATTTCAGCGGCAGGACGTAGGAAGATCGCAGCAGCGCAACGTGCGCGGTGGGCTAAGATTAGGGCGAAGAAAGCCGCCTAGCGCCTTTCGCAACCATGAAGGTGCATGAGAACGCACCCATGCCGCGAGGATACCGGTTGTTGTGAGGCTTACACTCATGGAGAATTCAAGGTGTGAATGCGGTCTTTCAACGACACAGGTTGGCGAGTTCTGTTGTCGCTTGAACCCTGTAGTAGAACTGTAGTAGTTCCATGTTCAAAACGCGGCAGAACGGATCATGACGGTGCAACCAGCCCCGTCTGGTAACCCGTTGAGAAATATACTAGAGTAGAAAATTTTCCTAACGGTGCAGAACCCACTGTGGAACTCAAAATCCGCCGCGAGTCAGAGACGGTGCGCTTCCCCCTTGACCTGGAACCACGGTTTCCCTGTCTTAGTTGTTCTTTGCGAGTCGCCTGCCATCCGGAAGTCACTCTGGGGGCAGAAGTCGGCCTGGGAAGTGGGCTACAACGGCCGAGAAAGTGCGAGTAAGAAAGGCGAATCGGTAGTCCGTGCTTCGAGCCAAGTTAGGGCTTACCGAGCCTATGGACGCTTTCGCTACTGCTGTTGCTGAGCATCGACCAACTGCGATTGCTGGTCTTCGTCAAGAAATTGCGACCACTCTTCATCGGACGCGAATTCCTCGTCCGGCGGAAGCACCGCTTGCGAAGGCGTCACTCGAACTCGGACCTGCAGTTGTGTCTCAGCTTTTCCCTTCATCACGCCCATGGTGGGTGGAACGTCGGCATAGTCGCGGCCGATCGCTGTGCGGATGTGCTGCTCGCCTGCAAGCTGATTTGTTGTCGGATCAAAACCCACCCACCCGATGCCTGGCAGAAGCGCCTCCACCCACGCGTGCGTGGCGCCGTCCGCGGAGGAGGGTGCCCGTTTTCCTTGCTGTGGTAAAGATATCCGCTGACATAGCGGCAAGGAATTCTGGCATTTCGAACCAGTGCGATCATGATGTGAGCAAAATCCTGACAGACGCCCTGCCGTGACTCAAGTGCATGCTCAATGGGAGAATTTACCGCCGTGCTGCTCTTTACGTAGCTGAAGGTACGATACACGCCCGAGGCAATATCCTGGAGGAACGCAAGAGGGCTTCGTCCATCTCTTTCAGCCGCTCCGATCTCTCTCGCTAATTCTTCAAGCTCCGGCGAGGAGCGCGCGAAATGACTCGGCATCAGCATATCCCAGTAGTCGTTTTTCTCGACGAGTTCCTCCAGATCTCCCCAGCTTCCGCAGTCCATGGATTCCGGCACCGCCGGCCGCTCCTCAATGTTTACCAGAGCGTCAGTGATAATCGTGAGTTGGCTATGGCGGGCGGGTAAATCGAAGTGGTGTACAAGATTGCCGTAGGAATCGGTATAGCCGAAAATGCGGGCGCGCGGATTCACTGATAGTTGAAAAACAAAGCAGCGCTGGTTGCCTTCGCTTCTGGGATGCATGCGAACTTCCATCATGCTCTGCCAGACCAGATGGCTGTAGCGATAGCGCGTGAAATGGCGTATGGCGTAGAACATTAGGTTTCGAAAGCGACCTCGATGGGATAGTCGATATACACTTCGTGCACTGCCGCATGCAAAGCGCGGCACTGCTCGATAATTTCGCCAAGGTATTTGTGCAAATTGCGAATGACTTCCGCGACCTGTACATAGGCCACCATAGACCGCAAACGGCCGATTAGCCTTTCGATCTGTTCCGTCCTGCGGCTCAACGATAGGTTGCTGATCGAGGTCAATGCCTCGTGCATTCGGTCCAGCGAATAGCGAACCGAATAAGGGAACTCGGGTTTTAGCAGCAGGAAGTTCGCGATCCGTTCCGGTCTGAGTTCCGCCGTGCACGCCTTGCAATAAGCTTCAAAGGCGGCACAACTGCTTAAGAGGCCCACCCAATCCAAGTCATCCGCGTGCTTGTCGGGTACAAAATAAGCGTCCAGCAAGACGCAGAGATTGCACGCCCTCTCGATATATTTGCCGAGTTGGATAAAGTGCCAGGCCTCGTCGTGATTCATGGTGGCGGCGGTAACGCCGCTAAACCGGTAGGACCCTTCGCGAACCAGGCTCACCACCCGCATCGCGCCTGCATCGTCATCGGGTTGCAGCACAGAACCATTCACGTCGTGAAACAGGCGATTCAGCTGCTCCCACATCTCCGAGCTGATTTCCTCGCGGACTTGGCGGGCATTTTCGCGCGCCCCGCTGATGCATTTCACAATCGAGAACGCGCCTTCCGGATCGGCCACCAACGAGAATAGCGCCCGCTGCGGATCGACGTTGCTGGACGCAGCGCCGGGAGCCAGCGAGGAAACCGCGTGGAACCAGCGCTCTTCCGTGGAAAACTTGGCGGGATTCAAAATCAGACCGTAAGTCGCCTTCAGCACACGCGAGGCATTGTCAGCCCGCTCGAAATAGCGGCTCATCCAATACAGACTGTCTGCTACTCGTGAAAGCATGGATCTGGTCACCCAATTCTTGATCTCAATTCTGCAAGACCCACGTGTCTTTCGATCCTCCGCCTTGAGACGAATTCACTACCAGCGAACCCTTGCGCAGCGCCACTCGCGTAAGGCCGCCCGGAATAATGGTAATTTTGTCCCCATAAAGAACATAGGGCCGAAGATCGACGTGCCGCGGTTCGATATTTCCATCCACAAAGCACGGCGCAGTCGAGAGATTGATCGTCGGCTGCGCGATGTAGTTTCTCGGCTGCGCGTAGATCATTTGCCGAAATTCCGATCGCTGTTGCTCTGTGCTGTGCGGGCCAATCAACATGCCGTAACCACCCGACTCGCCCACCGCTTTTACTACGTACTCATCCAGCCTCTGGCATACGTGGTCGCGTTGCCCCGGATCGGACATCAACAATGTTTCGACGCCCTCCAGAATCGGGTCCTGGTCGAGATAGTAGCGAATGATCTTTGGCACGTAAGCATAGATAGCCTTGTCGTCGGCCACTCCCGTTCCCAGCGCATTGGCAAAGGCAACATTTCCAGCGCGATAGGCGTTGAACAAACCCACAGCGCCCAGCGCCGAGCCGTGTTCGAAAACCAGCGGGTCGAGATAATCGTCATCGATTCGCCGGTAGATGACGTCCACGCGTTGCAGGCCGAAGGTCGTTCGCATGTAAACCACATTGTCGTGGACCACCAGATCCCGTCCCTCGACCAGTTCAATGCCCATCTGCCGCGCCAGATAAGTATGTTCAAAATAAGCGGAGTTGTAGGAGCCAGGCGTCAATAAAACGACGGTCGGCTCCGAACGGCCTTCGGGAGCCAGGGATCGCAGGGTCGACAGAAGCACCTGGCTGTACTGCTCAATCGGCCGCACGCGGCATTTCTGAAACAGCCCGGGAAATATTTGCTTCATGACTCTGCGGCTGGTGAGCATGTAAGACACTCCGCTGGGGACGCGGAGATTGTCCTCAAGAACTACAAAGTTGCCTTCCGGATTTCGTATCAGATCGGTCCCGACCACCGTGATGTACACGTCGCGGGGCACTTTGATGCCGCGCATTTCCCGGCGGTAGTGCTTGCAGGTATAGATAATGCTGCCCGGCACCACGCCGTCTGCAATGATTTTGCCTTCGTGGTAGACATCCTTGAGGAAGAGATTCAGCGCCGTGATCCGCTGGGTCAGCCCGCGCTCGATTTTTTCCCATTCCGTCGCCGTGATGATCCGGGGCAGCAGATCGTGAGGAAAAATCCGCTCCGTACCCTTGTCGTTTCCATAAACCGTGAATGTAATTCCCTGGTTGAAGAACGATTGATCAGCTTCGTGTTTGCTGCGACGTAACTCGTCAGGTCCCAAGTTCAAAAGCAGGTTATGCAGGGGACGATACTGTCTTCGGGGATGGTCTACAGAACTGTACATCTCGTCGTAAGCGCCATCGAATTCGTACCGGTGAAGGGCTTCTGCACCGCTACGATCGGTTGTATCCATTTCAATAATCATAATGGCCGCTTTGACGCCCCGCTAGGATAGCGCACTCAACGGGGAATCAATGATCGGGAAAAGCGATCAGCGTCATTGAAAAAACAGCGCGGACCGGTCGAGCGACTTTATGCTCGTGATCGAGCGACTTCCCTGGTGCTTTCGGCGGAGTTTTCGTTGCCTGAAGATTGGAATTCAATGTCAGGTAACTGCTCGACCGCCCGCCGCAGCGATTGCTCCCAGCTTGAATGGATTAGATTCAGGTCTCGGTCTCCCGCTGAAACCCTCCGGTATCGCGTAATTTGCAGGCTGTCCTTCTTGTATAGCAACAGATCGAAGGGAGGGCCCACGGTCACGTTCGACCGCATGGTCGCATCCAGTGAGAGCAAAGCATATTTCGCCGCAACCTCTAGAGAGGTCGTGGCTTGGATGCCGCGGTCCAAAATCGGCCGGCCGTATTTGCACTCACCCAGTTGCAAATATAAGGAATCCTCCGTAGCCGCGAGAGGGTTTCCCTGCGGATAGATCAAATACAGGTTGGGCTCTTGCCCTCGAACCTGCCCTCCCAGCAGCAGATGAACATTGAAGCTGAAGGAATCGCGTTCCAGCGAAGCCCGGTCAATGTCCGAGATCCTACGGACGCAGTCGCCCACGATCCGCGCCGCGTCATAGAGGGAGTTGGCTTGTGCAAGTCCTCGTCCGGAATCGAAATCGTCGCCCAGTAAAGTGATCACCGATTGGCTGATGGAGAGGCTGCCGCTGGTCAGGATTACGAATACCCGCGCTCCGGGCTGAACGAACCGGTACATTTTCCGGCAGGTATTGACCTGATCAAAACCCGCATTGGTCCTAGAATCCGAAGCCAGCACCAGCCCTTCCCGCGTCGCAATTCCCAAACAATAGGTCACTTTTCCCCTCTAGAGTGAAGCTACTGCATGATACACCGATTGCTGCTGCGGAATTTACAATCCAGGCCAGCAAGAAAAAATGTGGAAGATCGGCGGATAACGTGATAGTTTCTGCATCTCACCTGCGCCCGGCATCCCGCGCGCATGAGAAAACCTCTGAGAATCTATGTTGATCCGTCTTGGCTACGACATTCAATTCGAAACCGTGGGGGAAGTGCCGTTCGTGACCCTGCTGAATGTACACCCATCGCGAGAAAAGGACTTGCGCGAGCCCGACGAATTGAAAACCGATCCGTTGGTGAACGTCGAGAACTATGAAGACATCTTTGGCAACCATGCTTGCCGCTTGGTAGCGCCGCCCGGCACCATTCGATTTCAAAATTCCACGCTGATTGAAGATCCCGGAACGCCCGATGTGGAGAGCCCGGACGCAGCTGAGGTTCCCATCCATCAACTGCCGCTGAATGTCTTGCCCTACCTTATGAACAGCCGGTATTGCGAAGTGGATCTCTTGTCGAACACTGCCGCGGAACTATTCTGGAACGCTCCGAGAGGGTGGAAGCGCGTTCTGGCTGTGTGTGACTGGGTGCATAGCAAGGTCACGTTTGGATACGAGTTTTCCAGTCCTTTCCGCACCGCGCTGGACGTATACACGGAGCGCGTCGGCGTTTGCCGGGATTTTCAGCACCTTGCTATCACCTTCTGCCGGGCCCTCAACATTCCCGCTCGCTACGCCACCGGATACCTCGGAGACATCGGTGTGATCGTGGCCCCAAGTCCGATGGACTTCAGCGCCTGGTTTGAAGTTTATCTGGGAGATCGTTGGTGGACGTTCGACGCCAGACACAATGTCCGGCGCATCGGGCGCGTGCTTATGGCAACGGGACGTGACGCCACCGACTGCGCGATGACAACGTCTTTCGGCAGGGCGAAGTTAACGAACTTCTATGTCACCTCTGATGAACTGGCAAATCACAAGGGCGAGAAGGCGTGATGGGCGCGAGAAAAATGTAGAAAATTGTTAGAAGTCCGAGCCTCAAGCAATTTCGCCGGAGAGAGTTTCGATCTTGTGACTGCCCGCTAGGCAAGCAGTCATGCGAACCCGATAGGCCGATTCGGAGGCTCCGAGTGAGCACTTTTAGCCACACAATCGCCAGAGCTTCGCCTTCAGAAGCTTCGCGAAAACGCACTGTTTAGCGTGTCAAATGGGGAGCACGCAGTCTCCCGGAGTATTCTGAACTGGCTGATTCCGCGCATCTTACGCAAGCGTCGGCCCTTACGCCACTCAGACCTGTACCGAGGGTTCGAATCCCTGTCCCTCCGCCAGCAAGTCTTAACTGCAGAGAAACTCCGCCGCCCGTTTACCCCGAAATACGCGAAGCATGCCCATATTTTGCGATTCTTGCTCAACAAGTTGGACCGGAGGCTCCAGGTAGCGGCATCGCTTGCCAACATTTGACTAAGAGTTCAACCGCCGAGTATCTATGCGTCCCGATGGTCGCACAGGGGAACACAATTGGTATCCTGCATCTCGAATTCAAGAACGCAACTCCGAAACGGCTCTGGCACGGGAAGCTTCTTTCGGGACTCCCATCAGCAACTGGCTCTCAGCGTAGCTTCGCATATCGCCCTTTCGCTAGCCAGCCTGCAGCTCCGCGAGACCCTTCGTGAACAGTCGATTCGTGATCCGCTCACTCGCCTTTTCAACCGGCGCTTCCTCGAGGAATCGCTGGAAAGAGAGCTACAGATAGCCAGCCGCAAGAAGCAGGGTATAGCCGTTCTTTTCCTCGACCTCGACCATTTCAAAAGGTTCAATGATACTTTCGGCCATGATGCGGGCGACGTGGTGCTCAAGTCTCTTGCCGACCTGTTTCGCACTTTCTTTCGCTCCACCGATATATGTTGCCGCTATGGTGGCGAGGAGTTTGCCATTATCCTGCCTGACTCATCTGCTCAGGACGCGGCTGTCCGTGCGAACGCATTGCGCTCGGAGGTAGCGAACTTGCGGTTGCAGTACAAGAAGCAAACTCTTGGGCCGCTTTCACTCTCGGCTGGCGTAGCTGCCTTTCCAGAGCATGCTTCAGCATCGCACGAGTTGCTCAAGATCGCAGATCAATGCCTCTATGAATCCAAAGCCCGGGGTCGTGATGTTGTGACCGTGGCTTCTCGATAATCTCCTAACCCTGGTGGGAAAGAGCACCGCTGGCCCGGCATGCTTTTCCGATGAAGCACAGTTGATCTTCCGGCAAAACATCGCTCGAGT
>CAVPEZ010000022.1:90000-95923 GCA_963703635.1 uncultured Acidobacteriaceae bacterium | reverse complement strand
CCCCCCCGACCCCGCCGCCGACCTCCGCTTCATCCGCGACACCATGGAGCGTTCCGCCTCCTTCACCGCCGTCCCCGGCTGGGGACAGGTCATCCTGGGCGCGACCGCGCTCGCCGCCGGCCGGCTAGCCGCTCGCCAACCCACCCCCCTCGCCTGGCTCAGAGTCTGGCTGGCCGAAGCATTCCTGGCCGTCATCATCGCTCTCTTGTCCATGCACTGGAAGGCCAACCGTCGCGGCCTCCCACTCTTCACCGGACCCGGACGCAAAGTAGCCCTAGGTCTGTTCCCCCCGCTAATCGCCGGCGCACTCTTAACCTTCTCGCTCCAACGAGCCGGCATGGAATCCGCCCTGGCCCCCGCTTGGCTCCTTCTTTACGGTGCCGGTATTATCACCGGAGGCGTCTACTCCGTCTCCATAGTCCCTGTCATGGGCCTCTGTTTCATGGCCACAGGAGCTCTGGCAGTAGTTTCCCCAGTAGCCTGGGCAAACTATTTCCTGGCAGCCGGCTTCGGCGGCCTGCACATCCTCTTTGGATTTCTAATCGCCAGGAGGCACGGTGGCTAGAGCCCTCGCCCATCGTCGCAAGCCCGCCAAAGCCGCACCTCCGGCGCGCGAGCACAGCCCCGCCCGCGCTCTGCAACTCCCCGAGCTCGACCGCCTCATTCACGAGCGCATTCGCCTGGGCATCGTAAGCGCGCTAGCCACCAACGCCAGCCTCAGCTTTAGCGACCTGAAACGCATCCTCAAAACCACCGACGGCAACCTGAGCGTTCACGCCCGCAAACTCGAAGAAGCCGACTACATTTCCTGTCTGAAATATTTCGAAGGCCGAGTCCCGCGCACCGAGTACCGTCTAACCCCCGCCGGCCGCCGCGCCCTGGCCCACTACCTCAATCAAATGGAGGAATGGATCCGCCTGACCCGTGACCAGTGAAGCAGTCTGAACCAGACTTATGTGGGACAGTCGCCTCGGCTGTCCAGCGAAGCGAGCTTGTAGAGCGGGAACTTTGGTCGCTGCTTTTGATTTTGAATTCGACCGCATGCAGCGCCGCGTAAGATGCAGGACGTTTTGCGCTTTAGCGCCTGAGGTAAGAACCATGAAAGCCCACGACTCCGAAATCACCACGAACCTCCAAAGCCCGACGCGCAGGAAGAAAATCAACGGTGTCGCCGCCAGAGTCGCGCTAGTCCTTTCCCTCATAGCCCTGCTCACGGTGCTAAGCGGCTACATCCAGCCGCCCCACCCGCCCGACCCGGACGAAGGCAGCGCGGCACACATCTTTCAGCTCTCAATCGCGTTGCTTATGCCCGCGTTGTTACTCTTCCTGGCCACCGCGGATTGGAAGCAGCCATGGCGAAGCGCCCGGCCACTGGCATTTCCAACCGTAGCTCTGGGGGTCGCCTTTGGAATGCTCTATTACCTGGAACACTATCGCTACTAAAACTGCGCGAAAAAGGACCAAAGCGGAGACGCTCACAAATTCGATTGTTGATTTTAGATACAAAGTACTTCACAAGAAGGAGCGGAACATGTGGACCCCACCCAGCAGCAACATGAACTTCCCCGCACCGCTGGCAGTAATGGCATTCCTCGGCGCCGCTGCAGGCCTCTTTCTCGCCCTCGCCGCGGCCGGCATCGCCTGGTTCGCCCGTAAGCCGAAGTTCGCCCGCGCCTGCCTGCTCGTTCTGGGCGCCGGCGCGACCGTCTACGCCGCACTCCTCTTCGGCTTCTCCCTCGCCAGCCGCCCCCATATCCTCACCCGCACCCAGGAAAAGTATTTCTGCGAGATTGACTGCCACCTTGCCTACTCGCTCCTCGACGTCAAAACCGAACCCGCCGCCGGAGTCACTCACTACGTCGTCACCATCCGCACCCGCTTCGACGAAACCACCACATCTCCCACCCGCCCCAAAGACGCCCCGCTAACTCCAAGTCCGCGCACCGTCCTGCTAATCGACGATTCCTCCGGCCAGCAATACCGGCCCGCAGCGATGCAAGGCACGCCGCTCGAGACTCCCCTGAAGCCCTCCGACTCCTACACTACTCAACTGGCCTTCGAAGTTCCGCCCAGCGCCAGCATCAAAAGCCTGCATCTCCTGATCACCACCACGCCCGGCTGGCCCGACCGAATAGTAATCGGCGACGAAAACAGCCTGCTCCACCACAAAACCTACTTCGCCCTCTAGCCGCCCGTCTCATAGATCATGTATGGACAGCCGCCTCGGCTGTCCAGCGAGCGAAGCGAGCCGTGAGTCCCTATGGACCGGGTATGTGGAGCGGGCACTCTTGCCCGCTTGTTCTTGACTCTGATATCGAATGCCCGCAGCACCGTGGAAGCGCGGCGCTTCAGCGCCCCGCGTAAGCTCGACGAAATGGAACAGGGCTTTAGCCCCGAGGTGCTCCGGTGCTAAAATCCCCCGCATGAAACGCCCCACCTTTTTCTTCTGCCTCATCGCAACCCTGCTAGCCGCGCAAGCCGTCGCTCCTGAAGTAGAAATTACCGCCGAGCCCTTCCATCACCTGACCCTGGAAAACAAATCTGTCCGCGTCTTCAACGTAGAAATCCCGGCTCATGCCGAAACCCTGATGCACTGGCACCGCCACGACTACATCTACGTAACCCTCGGCGACACCGAGGTAGTCAACGCCGTAAAAGACAAGCCTCCCGTAACCGTCAAACTCCAGGACGGCGAAACCCGCTTCTCTCCAGCCACCTTCGCCCACATAGCCCGCAACCTCGCCGACCGCCCCTTCCGCAACGTCACCATCGAGATCCTCGAAGACGAATCCCTCCGCAACTCCGCTGCTCATGGAGACGTCAAGTGGGAGGAAGACCGCGCCCTCGGCATCCTCCAAGGCGGCACCAAACAAATCCTCTTCGTGAAAGACGGAATCCGCGTCACCGAATTCGAACTCCAGCCCAACGGAGTAGTCCCCAAGCACCACCACCCCGGCCCACACCTCGTAGTAGCCGTCTCTGATCTCGATCTACGCAGCGACGTAGAAGGCCAGCCTCCCGCGCCGGTCCACTTCAAGTCGAGAGAATCCAAATGGCTCCCCGGCGGCTACTCCCACACCATAACCAACACAAGCCCCAAGCCAGCCAAATGGATAACCCTGGAATTCCCGTAAGCTGCGGATGGTTGGTAACGGAAGCATTGTCATTCTGAGCGGACTTCATCGCGAGGAATCTGCTTCCGCTCAGTCTGTGTGGGGACAGCCGCCCTCGGCTGTCCATTGAAGCGCAGTTCGAAAAGAACTCCAGCGGGTGGAGCAGGCCTTCCTGGCCTGCGTCAAAAGTCACCAAAGACTTGGCGGACTTCAGCCCTCAGGTACCTAGCCGAGCTCCGGCCAATTTCTTGTCAATAGCCAAGAACTACACGATTCGCTCTAGCTCCATGATTCCACGCCAGATATATTTCCGCTAAACCTGGCGGGTTCACCCATTGCTATATGATATACTGAACTTAGAATAGAAAAAACGAAACGCGGCCCTCTCAGGTCGCGTTTTTTATTGCCCGGAATCATTCGTCTCAGGATTCGTGCCAGATTCGTCTCAAGACTCGTACCACGATTCGTATCAGGATATGCCTTCGGCATATCGTAACCCGCATCGTTAATCACGCCTTCAGGCGCCGCATTCCGACGCCCAAACCAAACCAACAACAACGTTTCACCCAAGGAATCCCCATGCCAAATCGCCGGAAACGCCACTACATCCATCACCCAAACTCCGCGGAGAGTGGGCCGAACTCCACTTTATCCTCCGAGCCATAGAACTAGGCCTCATCCTCTCTAAGCCCTACGGAGACAACGCCCCCTACGACCTCGTAGTCGATCACCACGGCCACTTCCTCCGCATCCAAGTCAAATGCACCGTCTTCCACCGTGGCAACTCCTACAAATGCCACCTAGACCACAACGGCACGCCCTACACCCCCGACCAAATCGACTTCTTCGCCGCCTACGTAATCCCCGTCAACGTCTTCTACATCCTCCCCCTAGCCGCCGCCAACAACCGACCCGACATCCTCCTCACCCCCCACCGCAAGAATTCCAAATACGCCCAATACAAAGAAGCCTGGCATTTGCTGATGTGAGAACTTTGAACGGACCTAGGCTGTTCGGTTTTCGGAACCAATAATGAAATTTCCCGAGGCATAGGCGACTGGCGGTGTAAGCTTCTGTTCCGGCGGGTCAGCAAAATGACAAGAAAACCGTTTCGCGTTCTTTGTCACGGGAAGCCAACGCTGAAGATCGCCATTAGATACGGATGGCTGCCCGGCGCTCGCTACACGAATCTTCGCGATATCCGAGGATTTGACCACATCGGAATGATTGACATCGAGTGGAAGGACTACGACTTTAAGAAACACCTGCAAGCCGTAAAAGACACCCGCCCGTTTCTGACCGTAGCGCGAGACATCGAGGCAAAGCAAAACCTAGCGAGGGTCCTGGACCAGGCTGCAGAACTCCTGCTGTGGTCTTCCAAGGTCGTCGTTGTTCCGAAGGATCCGAAGCTCACTGGCAACCTTCCGGAACTGATCCCGTCATGCTTTTTACTTGGATACAGCGTCCCAACGCGATACGGGTCCACATCAATTGCGCTAAGCGCATTTGGGAAAAGGCCAGTGCATCTACTCGGCGGGAGACCAGATGTACAATTCAGACTGTCTCAAATGCTGAACGTGTTTAGTTTTGACGGGAATAGATTCACGTTGGATGCCGGATATGGCGACTACTTCAATGGGCACCATTTCATTCCGCATCCGACTGGCGGGTACTACCAGTGCATCCGATCCTCGTTGACGCAGATTAATAAGCTCTGGAGGAGACAGTGCCTGAGGTGAGAGATTTTGAGGTGTCCTTCGCGGAGCCCACCGACATAGGAACAATCAAGTCTATGGCGGATCTACATCGACGTGAACTCGGTTTCGTTCTAAGACCAGCCCTTGCCGACGCCATTGATCGAAGATGGGTCCTTTTGGCGCGAATCCGAAATGGCGGCCAGCCCGCGGGATTCATCCACTTCCGGCACCGGAAGGATCTCTACACTAAGATTTACCAGATATGCGTTGCGCCGCCCTACCGGAAACAAGGGATCGCTAGGGAACTGCTTGCGGAGCTTAAACGCAGTGCCTGCAAAACCGGACAGGTGAAACTGACCTTACAGTGCCCCGAGGATCTCCCAGCCAATTCCTTTTACCGGGCCATGGGTTTTAAGGACGGAACAGTGACCGACGGCCGGAGGCGAAGACTCATAACTTGGTCGTTGCCCGTCTGCGATGTGTCACAGGTTGTACCGGAGGTCTACGATGCCGATGGACGCTGACGCGAAGGACTTTCTCCTGCATCTTTACGATAAGCTCTGGGAGAATATGGGCGCCAAAGAGGGGCGCTTGTGGAGTTACCTTTCTGTCTACGGCGCCGCTATCGCCCTTTCCCTTGGCGTAGGGCAATACGCAGGCGCGGAACTCTACGCAGTGACCATTGTGCTCGCCCTGACCGTTTGGGCATTGCTGATCGTGATAAATGCTAACTGGTGGTACCAGCGGAACCGCCTGATGGTGACGCAAATCGAAAAGAAATTTACTCCGTCCGGTGCCGTCGATGGCGTAATTCCCAAGTCGTATCGCGACGCAACATTCAACTTCGACCGCCTGTACAGAGGTAGCGTCCTCGTCCTCGGTGCAATTGCCGCTATGCTTTACCTCAAACTGATGTGGGAGCACCACGGGCCGGACGGGTTCCCCAACGAGGAGGTGTTGGTTTCTGTCGGTCTCTTATATTCTCTGTTTCTTCTGAGCACGATGTACTGCGTGGCCCAATACGAATCTTACATCGACAGCTTTTACTCCACGAAAAAGACGTTGTTGGAAGAGGCCGGGGGAATGACGCTTCCGGAAATTGAGAAAAACGTC
>CAVPEZ010000022.1:0-85000 GCA_963703635.1 uncultured Acidobacteriaceae bacterium | reverse complement strand
CGAAAGCGAGCCGCAGCGAAAGCGAGTCCTAATAGGGCGAATCAGTTGGCAGGAATAGAC
The DNA here is from genome assembly GCA_963703635.1 of uncultured Acidobacteriaceae bacterium. GTDB lineage: Bacteria > Acidobacteriota > Terriglobia > Terriglobales > Acidobacteriaceae > Sulfotelmatobacter. The sequence goes on along the minus strand of CAVPEZ010000022.1, from coordinate 84,940 downwards.
GCGAAGCGGGATGATCTACCCTTGGCCAGGCTGAAAGTGGAGTAACATCCACTGGAGGGCCGAACGGGTGTTTGTTGAAAAAAGCTCCGATGAGCTGAGGGTAGGGGTGAAAGGCTAATCAAATTCCGTGATTGCTCGTTCTCTCCGAAATAGCTTTAGGGCTAGCCTCGTATGATTTGTCGTGGTGGTAGAGAACTGAATGGACTAGGGGGCTTTCCAGCTTACTGAATCCAATCAAACTTCGAATGCCATAGAACAACCAATACGGGAGTCAGACGGCGGGGGCTAAGCTTCGTCGTCGAGAGGAAAACAGTCCAGACCGCCTGCTAAGGTCCCAAAATATCAGCTAAGTGGGAAAGGAAGTCGGAACGCCCAGACAGCCAGGAGGTTGGCTTAGAAGCAGCCATCCTTTAAAGAAAGCGTAATAGCTCACTGGTCAAGCGGTCCGGTGCCGACAATTTAACGGGGCTTAAGCTGGTTACCGAAGCAGCGGATGTCCCGGCGTAAGCCGGGACGTGGTAGGAGAGCATTCTCAACAGTTTGAAGCTAGAGCGAGAGCACTGGTGGACGGTTGAGAAGAGACCCTGCCGGCATAAGTAGCGATAACGGAGGTGGGAACCCTCCGCGCCGAAAGTCTAAGGTTTCCTGAGAAAGGTTAATCCGCTCAGGGTCAGGCGGTCCCTAAGGCGAGGCCGAAAGGCGTAGCCGATGGACATCCGGTTAATATTCCGGACCTCCCTTGTTTTCGTTAATACGATGGGGTGACGCAGGAGGATAAGCAGGCCGTCCTATGGCTATGACGGTCGATGCGCGTAAGGTGTCTCCGATAGGAAAATCCGTTGGAGAGTCATCACTGAGGCGCAAAGCAGTACTCCGTATGGAGGAAAGCTGCCGATTCCACGCTGCCAAGAAAAACCTCTAAGGAGAAAGTAAGGGAACCGTACCTCAAACCGACACAGGTAGACGAGGAGAATATCCAAAGGCGCTCGTGAGAACAGTTGGTAAGGAACTCGGCAATATAACCCCGTAACTTCGGGAGAAGGGGTGCCCCGGTAGAGTTCATAGCTCGAGGGGGCCGCAGCGAAATGCGCACTGCGACTGTTTAACAAAAACACAGGTCTCTGCAAAGTCGAAAACGACGTATAGGGGCTGACGCCTGCCCGGTGCCGGAAGGTTAAAGGGAGAGGTCAACCGCAAGGTGAAGCTTTGAACTGAAGCCCCGGTGAACGGCGGCCGTAACTATAACGGTCCTAAGGTAGCGAAATTCCTTGTCGGGTAAGTTCCGACCTGCACGAATGGCGTAACGAAAGTGCGACTGTCTTGCCGACTGACACGGCGAACTTGTAGTGCCGGTGAAGATGCCGGTTGCCCGCAACTAGACGGAAAGACCCCGTGCACCTTTACTATACCTTAACTATGAACTATGGCCCTTGCTGCGCAGGATAGGTGGGAGGCTTTGATTCCAGGCTCTCGGGCTTGGAGGAGCCAACGGTGAGATACCACCCTGCGAGATCTGTGGTTCTAACTTACTCCCGTAATCCGGGAGAAGGACACAGTTAGGCGGGTAGTTTGACTGGGGCGGTCGCCTCCTAAACGGTAACGGAGGCGCGCGAAGCTACGCTCAGGCTGTTTGGAAATCAGCCGACGAGTGCAAAAGCATAAGCGTGGTTGACTGCGAGACCAACAAGTCGAGCAGGTACGAAAGTAGGCTTTAGTGATCCGGTGGTTCTGCATGGAAGGGCCATCGCTCAACGGATAAAAGGTACGCCGGGGATAACAGGCTGATCGGAGCCAAGAGTTCATATCGACGCTCCGGTTTGGCACCTCGATGTCGGCTCATCGCATCCTGGAGCTGTAGAAGGTTCCAAGGGTTAGGCTGTTCGCCTATTAAAGCGGTACGTGAGCTGGGTTCAGAACGTCGCGAGACAGTTCGGTCCCTATCTGTTGTGGGCGCAGGAGATTTGAGAGGACCTGTCCTTAGTACGAGAGGACCGGGATGGACGAACCTCTTGTGTTCGAGCTGTCATGCCAATGGCACCGCTCGGTAGCGAAGTTCGGTAGTGATAACCGCTGAATGCATATAAGCGGGAAGCACTCCTCAAGATGAGATCTCCCAACCCGTAAGGGATAAGAAGGGCCCAGGAAGACTACCTGGTTGATAGGCTGGAGGTGGAAGAGTGGCAACACTCGTAGCTTACCAGTACTAATCGCCCGTTCGGCTTGACCATAAAATTTACTCGGTGCAGAAAAACAGTTGTCAGTACTCAGTTGCCAGTTCTCAGTTAGAACCTGAACTGGAACCAGCAATGTTGTTGAAGTCGTTCGAACCTGGATGACTGAGTGCAACACTGATAACTGTTGCGCCGACGCTTTTTCTCGCTTCCTAAATCGAAGAAGAAAGCAAAGCCGAAGTACGGTGGCAGAAATCGGAAGTAAGCAAATAAGAAAGTAAGCCACACCCAATCTATTCAGTTGTGAGGCATCGTCCTCACGATCTTTGAGAAATCAGCCATTGGCCGTTAGCAACTGGCAGTTCGTTGCCAGGTGCTGATGGTCAATTCAAGTTTGCAGCGCCGGTTCTTTCGGGGAGGGCGACAATATCCGCGCCGGAAGAATCAAGCCAAAGGCCAATTGCCAATGGCTAGCTGCTACGAGTTGTCGGTGATCTTACCGCGGGGGATCCACCCGTTCCCATCCCGAACACGGAAGTTAAGCCCCGCAGGGCCGATGGTACTGCACGCGCCAAGTGTGTGGGAGCGTAGGTCGTTGCCGGCATAAATAAAGGCCAGTCTGAGAAATCAGATTGGCCTTTTCCTTTGGTAACTAGCGGCCTGGGAGGCCTCGTCCTACAATCAATCTCGTGCCGGGCCTCTTCAGAAAATCCGTCAAGCCGAGCAAGTCGATGTTTGTTTTTGCGGTCATGGCAGCTGTTGGTTTCAATCTTGAATTCATAAAGACGGTATGGCTGGACGTTTATGTGAGTGGCCACCACCCTGATTTTGCCGCTCTACCTGTGTTCTGGCTGCTTTGGAATCTATTCCCGCTGACAATCTTTGGAATTGCAAAATTGCTCAAGGAACGTGGCGACTGAATGAACTGGAGTTTCGGTCTGGTGGAAGATCCTTCGCGAAGAGCGCTCAGGATTTCGGCAGAAGGCCCCGCGCGCAAAGAACGCGCGCTCACGCCTTCTAATCGCCTCAAGTTAAGCCCCGCAGGGCCGATGGTACTGCACGCGCCAAGTGTGTGGGAGCCCTTCGGCAAGCTCAGACTGCGCTATCTGGCCAGTTCCTGCCCTAATACCGTGGGATTGCTGGCGTAGGAGAGACCGGTTTCGAGGTCGACTACGCGGTCGCGGACTAGCTGCGCGATTTCGCCGTCGAAGTGTTGCATGCCTTCAACCGCGCCGGCCTTGATGGCGTCGAGCAGGGTCTTGCCCTCGCGCTCGCCTTTCTCGACGCAATCCCGGGTGCGCGCATTGGCTTTCAGGATTTCGGCTACCGGAATACGGCCGCTGCGATCGGCCTTGGGCAAGAGCCGCTGGCAGACGATGTAGCGGAATGATTTGGCGAAACGCGCGCGCACGCTTTGCTGTTCACCGGGCGCGAAGGAACTGACGATGCGCTCGATGGTTTTGGGGGCGTCCATGGTGTTGAGGCTGGAAAGCACCAGGTGGCCGGTTTCGGCCGCTTCGAGGACGCTCTCGATGGTTTCGCGGTCGCGCATCTCGCCGACCAGGATGACTTTTGGCGCCTGCCGCAGCGCGGCGCGCAGAGCGTGAGCGAAGCTGGGAGTGTCGCTGTGCAGTTCGCGCTGATGAATGGTGGACTTTTTATGGTTGTGCAGGAATTCGATGGGATCTTCAATGGTGATGATGTGGTAGTTCCGCTCACGATTGATGCAGTCGAGCAGCACGGCCAGGGTAGAGGACTTGCCGGAGCCGGCGGGCCCGGTCACCAGCACGATTCCATCGCGCAGGCCGGCTACCTCGGCCAGGTGCGAGGGCAAACGGAGCGAAGCAAAATCCGGGATGCCGGTGGGAATCACGCGCATCACAACCGCGCAACTGCCACGCTGGATGAAGACGTTGACGCGAAAGCGCGCAACGCCCGCCAGGCCGAAGGAAATGTCGCAGGAGCCGTGTTCGCGCAGGGTTGCAATCGCCTGCTTGTTCTCGCCAATCAGATCGACGGCAATCTGGCGTGTGTCATCGGGGGTGAGAGAGGCCAATCCCGCCACCTGAACGGGAATAAGCTGGCCGTGAACCTGCACCTGGGGAGGCCGGCCGGGAGAAAAGACGAGATCGCTGATTTGGTCGGCGGCGAGCAGCATCGCGCCCAGCAAAGCGGGCGTAGCCACTTTGCCGGTGCCGGAATAACCTTCCAAAGAAACTGAAATTGCGGCGGTGCCAGGAGTTGCCATTCCATCCTCAGTGGTTCTTAATCTTAGGGGGATTGCACGCACAACAGTGGGGAGATCCGGGAGTTAGCTTGATACCTACACTTTACCGCGCTCGTAGAAGAGACGTAGGGACAGATAGGACATGGTCCTTAGTAACGTGGGGGTGCCTGAAGGCGCAGCCCATAGGCATCGCGTCCGGCACGCCCGAAGGCGTGCCCTGATACGATCCGCGTGTCCCTGATACGACGCCTCGTCCTGTCGGAACCTCTTGTAGTTATTTCTTGGCGGCGGCTTTCTTTTTACCGAAGCCGGTTTCCACGGGAGCACCGATGCTGGCCAGCATCTGCTTGGCCACGTCGGCGTTGGGGCCGGTAGGCGCGAGTTCAAGATATTTCTGGAAGGCCTCGGCGGTGCCCGGGGGCGCGACCATCTTCTCGCCTTGCAGGGTGGCCTTGCCAATCAGGTTGACGCCCTTCTGGTAATAGGAGTCCGCCTTATTGGGATCGGCCGCGATGGATTTGTCGAAGGCAGCGATGGCTTCGTCACTCTTGCCGGCATTGGTCAACACCGCTCCGGCGTTGTAGTAATAGCCTGCGGCGCCTTCAGGATTGATCTGCGCCGCCTGGTTGTAGGCCTTTACGGCATCCTCGATCTTGCCGGCCTTGCCGTCAGCCTCGCCCATGTTGTTGTAATACGCCGCCAGACGCTTGTTATCGTCGGGATCTTTCTTGGTGGCGGTCTCCATGTTTTTTTGCTTGATTTCAATCGCCTTCTGATAATCGGCTACGGCTTGCTGCAGGCGCTTCGACTTCTCCGCGGGATCGGTCTGCTTCAAAGCCGAACCACGACAGGCGTCGGCGAGTTGCGCCCAGATCACATCGCGTGTCGGATCTATCTGCGTGGCTTCCGTCAGAGTGGCGACCGCAGTATCGGGGTCTCCAGCCTTCATCGCGGTGTTCGCAGCAACGATCTTTTCGTTCAGGGATTTAACGGTGTTGACTTCTTTCTTTTGTTTTTCCTGCGCCTCCTGCATCTGCTTGATTTGTTCCGGAGTCAAGCCCTGGCCCTGGGCGGTCTTCAGGCCTTCCTTTTTTAGATCGAAGTCCAGGGCATTCTCGTCGAGTTGGACGTGAAATCCGTTGACGTGAAACAAGTCCTTATCAGCTTTGACATCGTCGGCATTCTTGTAGAGCGAAACCTTGTAAATGCCGGTGGCGACGCCCAGCGAGAAATACTCGCCCTTTTTGTTGGTCTTGAGAGTGTATTTCTGGCCGGTATCCTGATTCGCGAATACGACGATTCCATCCACGATGGGATTGCCTTCGGTATCCTTGCATTCGCCCTTGACCGTTCCCGAAGCCTGCGAGAAAGCCGGAGGCACACACAGTCCCAGCATTAGGAGAACGAACACGAACCCAGCGAAATGCTTTTTCATTGCGGCCTCCCGGCGGAAAACACTGCTGATTTTATTGACTTCTGATTCTTGATTGAAAAACCGGCGCAAGCGCCTGCACTGTTTCAGTCAACAATCACAACTCAACACTCTCTTTCTCGACATACGGAATCGGATCCCTGGCTCCCGCAGCGGCAAAGGCCCGCAGCCGCAACGCGCAGCTATCGCAGACGCCGCAGGCCTGATCCTGACGGCTGTAGCATGACCAAGTTAAATCGAACGGCGCGCCGAATTCAAGGCCCAAGCGCACAATTTCGGCTTTGCGCAACCGAATGAGCGGGGTGGCGACTTCGATGGTTCCTTCTTTCGTCCCCGCCTTGATTACCTGATTGAAGGCTTCGTAATACGCCGGCCGGCAATCGGGATAGCCGGAACTATCCTGCTCTACGGCGCCGATGTAGATTTTTTCCGCGCCCAGCACCTCCGCCCAGCTTACTGCGACGGCCAGGAAATGGGCGTTGCGAAAGGGCACATAGGTTACCGGAATGCCTTGGCTAATCGCGGAACCAACTGAGTCTCCGCTGGGCACGGGGATGGTTTCGTCGGTCAGGGCCGAACCGCCGATGGCGCACAACGCCTCGTTGCGCACCAGAAGTGTATCCTGAATGTTCAGGCGCCGGCAGATTGCAAGAAAGGCTTGCCGCTCGCGGTCTTCAGTGCGCTGTCCGTAACTGATGTGCAGCGCCGCGGCAGCATGGTCGCGGGCCGCGAGCGCCGCGCACACGCAGGAATCCATTCCTCCGCTGAGGAGGACGACGGCGCGGGATTTTGTTGAGTGCGGCATCTCGGTCAAAGGCAATTGATGATTGTTGATGGCTATTGAAAACCGTGCCCCATAAGCTTTTCAATCAGCAATCAACAATCATCAATCATCAATTCTTCAAACGCCCCTCACCGCCGGGTCCCAGATATATTTGTGCAACTGCAATCCCATACGAGCCGGAACGTCATCCGCAAGGATCCACTCGGCTAATTCCTGGGGATCGAGCAGGCAGTGCGAACTGTCCCGCGCTCCGGTGGCGTCTTTGCGAAACGCCGGCGAGAATAGTACCGCATTCACGCGCTCGGCCAGACGATGCCGGTGTGTGAAGTCCCGGGCAAATTCATAGTCCGCCCGTCCGCTTAGCACGAACTTGACTTCATCGTGTGCGGTCAGGGCTTCCAGATTCTCGAGGCAAAAGGTGTAGGCCTCGCCCGAATCTGGACACTTCACGTCCACGATCTTAATGACTCCCGCGGGAACCCGCTCCAGGGGCCGTTCTCCGCTGGTCTCCAGCAGCACGCGATAGCCGGCTTCGAGCAACTGCCGCATCAGCGGGACCAGTTCGCGCTCCTGCAGCATGGGCTCGCCGCCAGTGATCTCGACCAAACCACCGTTAGGACTAAGCCGCATTACCTCATCCCAGACTTCTTCGGAAGTCATCTTGCGCCCGCCCTGGAACGTATACTCGCTGTCGCACCAGGAGCAGCGCAAGTTGCATCCGGTCAGGCGAACGAACACGCACGGCAGGCCTGCGTGCGTCGACTCACCTTGCAGCGATTTGTAGATTTCAGTGACTTGCATTGAACCAGTTGCCAGCCGCCAGCTTCCAGTTGCCAGTCTTGGGATTCAGCCTGTTTTGAGACTGAGGCCAGTAGCCCGTTCAGAAGTAGGATCGTCCCATCTTGATCCCTTCCCGGCATCGTACTACTGGCAACAGGCAACTGGCGGCTAGCAACTGGTTATTCACTGTACGTGGCGGTCGTCGTGTCGGTTTCAAACACCGTTACGTCTTTCACGCGTACGCGACCGTTGGTCACACTCTTCAGCCGTGTGTTCGATTCTTCGTAAAAGTATTTGGCCAGGTTCTCTGCCGAGGGATTAATCACGGTAAACGGCTCGATGTCGTTGATCATCTGGTGATCGAGCCGATCGATGACGTGCTTCATCACTTCGCGCAGGTCCTTGAAATCGAGCAGCAGGCCCGCCTGGTCCAGTTCCGCCCCGGCCAACGTCACGCGGATCTTGTAGTTATGGCCGTGCGGATTTTCGCACTTGCCCTTGTAGTTGCGAAGGTAGTGTCCCGCCGCAAACGTATCGTCAACCGTTACTTCGAACATGCATCCCTCAGCGGCCCCGCGTGAATACAGGCCGGACCGCGTTTCATCGTGAAACCTCTATTGTAACGCGGCGGGGGCGGAATGTTGGCTCGACCGCTTTCTCGGGTAGTGGGTCAGTTTCCGGTAGTGCCTCAGTTTGAAATCTGACGGGGTAGAACGTCGGCGCGGGCCGGGCCTTACAAGAAACGAAACTCATCTGACCAAAGCGTATAATCCCACGGTCGAAACAGGAAGAACCCATGCCTAGAGTCCTGCTTGGCGTCATCTGTGGTTTGGTGTTTGGAGCCATCGACATCGGAATCATGCTGCCTATGAGTTTTCCCGACAAAAAGGCCGCAATCACAGCGGCTTTCATTGCACGATTTGGGATTGGATTCGTCATTGGCGCGGCTCGCTTGTCTTGGCCCGGCTGGGCAGTCGGGCTCTGCTTCGGTCTGTTACTGAGCCTTCCCGACGCTCTTATAACAAAAGCCTATGGGCCGATCATCGGCATGGGCGCTGTCGGCGGCACCATTATCGGAGTAATCGTCGGGCGCTTCGGGCGCTAACTTTACTCATGAGCCTAATTTTCAAACTGAGGCACTACCCAGTTTCCCGGAAACAAAAAAAATGAACCACCAAGGACACAAAGGTACACGAAGGAAAACGCTGAAACTAAAAGCCTTCGTGATACTTTGTGCCCTTTGTGGTTGGTTTCGCGTCGGTTTGCCCTTTCAAACTGACCCACTACCGCCTTCGCGTTCCAAAAGCGGCTTGCCGGTTCACTTCTTTCGTCGACCAGCCTCCGGCGGTGCGGATTTCGACCGCAGGCTGCGTTACAATCTGACCATCCGCCTCGCTACTGAGTTCAAAACCGCTCCTGGCGGGATTTCTGCGAGGCAGTAAGGACTGGTGCTGATGAACGTCCTGTTGCTTTCCATGCCCGACTCCTTCGAACACATGCCGCCGGTTGCGATCCGCATGCCGAACGGTGCGCTCACGTCGCTGGCCGGGAACGTCGATCCGCATCACCACGTGGCTGTGGCTGATTTGATCCTGGCTCACCGCGAGGTTCGTGAAACGGTCACGCGGCTGGTTCGAGAACTTGACCCGGAGGTCGTCGGACTCTCCATTATGACGTTTCAGCGGAGGACCGCCGGCCGCATTATCGACATGGTGCGCGCTCTTCGGCCGGGACTAAAAGTTGTGGTTGGGGGATACGATCCCAGTCTCGCGCCCGAAGCTTACGAGAATATGGGCGTCGATTATGTGGTGCGCAGCGAGGGCGAAGTCACGTTCCGTGAATTGTTGCGCGCGATCGAGCAGGGCTCCGGAGTCGAAGGCATCTGCGGCCTGTCGTGGCGGAACGGCGATAGCTGGGTGCACAATCCTGCGCGGCCGCCGCACCGGCTCGAAGATAAAGAAATCCGCCTGCCGAACCGCAATGCGCGCGTGCTCAAGGGATACACGATGATCGGCCGCCAGGTGGATGTAATCGAGACTTCGCGCGGCTGCACCTTCGATTGCAGTTTTTGCTCGATCATTGAGATGCGCGGCCGCAACTTTCATACCTATTCTTTCGACCGCGTGCTGGCCGACATTCGCGACGCCTACGATCACGGCGCGCGAACCATTTTCCTGGTCGACGACAACATTACGCTGAACGTGCGGCGCTTCGAGGCTCTCTGCGAGGCGATCATTGCCGCCGGGCTGCATAAGATCGATTACTTCGTGCAGGCCATGACTTCGGCCATCGCGAATCACGGGGAGACTCTTGCGCCGCTGATGCGGCGAGCCGGATTCCGCTATGTTTTCTTGGGCATTGAAAACATTCTCGAGAACGACCTGGAATTTCTGAAGGCCTCGGCCAAGAACACGGAGCGTACCAACGGCCACAACACCGGCAACGCCACACTCAAGGCCATCGATTACATTCACCGCAACCAGATGTATGTGGTCGGCGGATTGATCGTGGGCAGTCCCAGCGACACCCGCGAATCCATCGAAGCCAACCTTGAATTCGCGCGGCGCTATGTAGATTGGCCTTACATCCAGCACCCCACACCGTATCCGCGTACGCCCATGACGAAAGACTTCCGCGATCAGGGCTTGATCATCAACGAGCGGCTCGAAGAATACGACGGTACCACCGCCGTGGTGCGCACCGAACACCTGCCGGCGGAGGAAGTCGAATTCATAAGATGGAAAGCCGAGCGCTGGATGAAGGTTCACCACATCCCTGTCGCGCTGAAACATGATCCTAAGTTTGTTTTGACGACTGGGTGGAAGATGCTGAGCTACACTTTCCGCGGAAGCTCGATCCGCTCGGCGCTGGGGCTGGAAAGCGAGAAGAAAGTTTTTGAACGGTATCGGGAGATTCGGAGGGCGGAGCGAGAGTACGTGTGAGGGGCCTTGGGTCCGGAGCAAACGGAGTCAGGGCAATTTCAGTCATGTTCCGAAAAACTCCTCCACCACCCGCATGTCGGTTGTCTTCCTATAATTCGGCAGGCTCTCGATAAACACCCGCCCATACTGTTTCTTCAGAATGCGGTTATCGAGGAGCACCAGCAGACCGCGGTCGTGGAGAGAGCGGATGAGGCGTCCGAAGCCTTGTTTCAGCGTGATCACCGCCGTCGGCACCTGATATTGAAAGAACGCGTTTCCGCCGTCGGCGTCAATCGCCTTTACGCGCGCGGCTACGACCGGATCGCTCGGCACGGCGAACGGCAGGCGATCGATGATCACGCAGCTCAACTGTTCGCCCTGCACGTCCACGCCCTGCCAGAACGACGAAGTGGCAAACAGGACGGCATTCGGCGTCAGCCGGAATTCTTCGAGCAGCGCGCTCTTGGGAGCGTCGCCCTGACGCAGCATGGGGAAGGCCAAATCGCCCAGCAGCCGCTGGTAGACATCGTTCATCTGCGCGTAGCTGGTGAAGAGCACGAAGGCGCGGCCGCGCGTAATCTCCAGCAGCTTGCGAATGCGCTCCGCCGCGAGAGCCGTAAACTGTGGCGTCCGCGCATCGGGCAGATCGGGCGGCACATAAAACAGAGCTTGATTTTCGTAATCGAAGTGCGAAGGCAGAACCGATTCGCGCGCATGTTCCAAACCCAGCCGCTGCCGGATGTATTCGAAGCCTCCGCCGACCGCGAGCGTGGCCGAAGTCAGCACTGCGCACTCCAGCTTCGACCACAGACATTCGCGCAGGATGGGGCCCACATCGATCGGCGTGGCTTGCAGGAAAACATTTTGCCTGCCACCGCGAAAGCCTTGAAGCGCTTCCACGGTTTTCTCTGTGACTCTGTGTCTCTGTGTTGAATTAATTCTTCCGCCCCGCCGCTCGATCCAGAACACCGTATTGCGATCGTCCGACTCCATAGCGAAGCCCAGCTGCACTTGAAGTTCCTGCGCCCGCCGCACGAAGTTGAAAATCTCCTCGGGTTTCTGCGGCAGGCCTTCCAGTTCGCCCGCCAGCCGGGTCAGCGCCTGATTGAGCGCGAGGAACTCGTCACCATTCTCTTCGAGAAATTCGCGCCGCGTATCGAACGCGAAGCGTCCTTCCCCGGGCGGCAACAGCGAGAAAAAGAATTGCGACCGCTCCCGCAAACTTCCGAGCGCCCCCGAAAGCGACGCGGAGAGCATGTGGTTATGTTGGAGCGACCCTTCGACGTCGCGCGCCAGATTTTCCACGCGCAGATTGCTCACCGAGATTCCGAAATAGTTTCCTGCAACATCTTCCAGTTCGTGGGCTTCGTCGAAAATTACCGCCGCCGCCTCGGGCAAAATCCCCGCATCGGGCGCACCCTCGGCCTGCAGCTTGATGGCGAGATCGGCGAAAAACAGATGATGGTTGACGATAATGATGTCACTCTCGATCCCACGCCGGCGCATTTCGGTGATGAAGCAGCGCTCCCACTCTTTGCACTTCTGTCCGATACACGCCTCGGAGCGCGCGTCCAGCTTGGGCCAGAGCGCGCTGGTCTCGGGAAGTTCGGCCAGTTCCGCGCGGTCGCCGGTCGCGGTCGTCTTCTCCCACGCGGCAATCGCGCGATATTGCTCAATCTCCTCTAAACCGCTCAGCACCGGCTGATCGGTAAGGTCATAGAGCTTCTTGCGGCACAAATAATTGTTGCGGCCCTTCATGTAGCAAACTGAAAGCCGCCTGGCCGAACTCTCGTCGCCGCAAGCCGGCTCTCCAAACAGCGCCTGCTCGAGAAAAGGGATGTCCTTATAGAAAAGCTGTTCCTGAAGATTCTTGGTGCCGGTCGAGATGATCACCCGTTTGCCCGAGCGGATTACCGGCATCAGATATGCCAGCGTCTTTCCGGTGCCGGTGCCGGCTTCCACAATCAGGTGCCGCTTTTCCTCGAGCGCCTGCTCGACCGCCTGCGCCATCTGCAACTGTCCGCGGCGAAATTCATACGCGGGATGCGTGTGCGCCAGCACTCCTCCCGGCGCGAAGAATTGATGAAGCGAAGCATCCTTTCCCTTGGGAGCGGGGCGGCCTGGCGTTGCAGGAGACACGGGTTGGGAACCTAAAGCCACGTGAGTCTCTATAATAAGGGTTCCCAGCGATCAGCACTGGTTGCCACTCATTTTGACCCAGCCCACCTACAACTCGACCAGCACTCTCGCCACCACCGCTGCCGGCGTTCCGACGCTTGCCATCGTTGGCCGGCCCAACGTAGGCAAGTCCACGCTGTTCAATCGCATTGTCGGCTCGCGGCGCGCCATTGTCGGCGACGAGCCTGGCATCACGCGCGACCGCCTCTACGGCGATGCGGAGTGGCGCGGCCGCCGCATCCGCATCATCGACACCGGCGGCATCATTCCCGAGGATAAAGATTTCATTCCATCGGAAATTTTCCGTCAGGCGCGGGTGGCTTTCGATGAAGCGGCTGCGATCGTTATGGTCGTGGATGGCCGGGCGGAAGTCGCCGGACCGGATCTCGAACTCGTGCGCCTGCTGCGCAAGACGAACCGTCCGCTCTTTCTCGCAGTCAACAAAGCCGACACGGAAAAGCAGGCGCGCATCATTGACGAGTTCCATCGTTTGGGAATCAAGCAGATGTTCCCGATTTCCGCCGAGCACGGCCGCGGCATCGACGATCTGCTCGACGCCGTCTTTGAGATTCTGCCGCCGCCCGCCGAAGACTTAAATACAGAGGGCACAGAGAACACAGAGGAAGCACAGGGCGAATCAATTTCTGCCGGAGATGAATCCGCCACAGAGCCTGAGCCCGTCTACGAAACCAAGGTCGCCATCATCGGGCATCCGAACGTGGGCAAGTCCACGCTGCTGAATTGCCTGACGGCTTCCGACCGCGCCATCGTCTCTCCCATCCCCGGCACAACGCGCGACGCGGTCGACGAAATCGTCGAACGCGATGGCCGACGCTTCCGCTTCATCGATACTGCCGGCATTCGCCGCAAAGGCAAGACTCACCTGATGGCGGAAAAACTTTCCGTCGTGATGGCGCGCAAACATCTCGAAGGCGCCGACATTGCGCTGCTGGTGATCGACGCCACCGAAGGCGTCAGCCAGCTCGACGCCGCCATCGCCGGCTACGCCCACGAGAGCGGACGTTCGATGATCATCGTCGTGAACAAATGGGACCTGGTCATCAGTGGCGCGCTGAAGCGCGGCAGGCCGTCGAAAGCCATGCGCATGCGCGAAAGCAAGCGCCCCGGCGACCGCGAGGCCTACGAAGAACGCCTGCGCCACGATCTCAAGTTCCTGAACTACGCGCCCATCGTTTTCATTTCGGCCCACACCGGCAAAGGTACGGAGAAAATCTTTCCGCTGCTCGAACAGGTTGCAACCGAGCGCCGCAAGCGCATCCCCACGTCGGCCATGAACCGCTTCATCGAAACCGTGGATTTCGAGCGCGCCTCCGTCCCGATGCGCTCGCGCGTGAAGATTCTCTACATGACGCAGGCCTCTGTCGCCCCGCCGACGTTCGTACTCTTCACCAACCGCGCGGTGAAGCTGCACTTTTCTTACCAGCGGTTTTTGGAGAACCAGATCCGGAAGGCTTTTGGCTTTCTGGGGACGCCGATTTGGATTAAGAACCGGGCGAGGAATTAGAACGTTGCCTGCCGCGGTGAACTTGTAATTCCGTTACTCCCCGGCTACCTCCCGATCCATCGTCAGGAGTCCAACGCGATCCACTCCTGCGTGATGCGCTACGTCGATCACGTCGGCCACGTACTGGAAGTCGACATCGTTATCGCCGCGCACGAAGACCACTTTCTCCGCGCGCTTCAAATAGATTTCCGCAAGCCGCGTTTCCAGATCTTCCCAGCGCACTTCGTCCTGATTGATCTTCACCGTCGGCGGCTGATTGTCTTTCGTCCACACTACCTCGATGACGACCGTGCGTGGCTGTGAAACGTTCTGCGTTTGCTTCTGATCCGGTTGCGGAATCTGCGCGGTCTCTCCCTGCTCCTTGTCCATCGACACTACGACCATGAAGACGATGATCAGGGTCAGCAGCACATCGATCAGCGGCGTGACATTGATTTCCGGTCCGCGCGCACCCCGGCCTGCCATTGAGAACGACATGGAAAGCTCCTTGGCTTTTCTTTGGCACGCGCGTGTCTACTGGATCAGACACCCGGAGCGGCGTCAGAGTTCCCTTTGCAAATCGGCTATGTGCGGGGCGCCGGCGAAACCAAGATTCCTCGCTTTGCTCGGAATGACAAATGAATTCGGAATGACAAATGGATGCGCGAAATGACAATCTCTAAGAATGCTCGGAATGACAATCTCCAGGAAGCTTGCGCGTCTTCCTGCCCACCGTGCATCATGGATCAGAGGTCGCGTGGAGTAGCAGCGCGACGTTGAAAGACATATCTGATCATGGCACGCGACCGCCGCGCCGCAATACTTCCGTTTCTCACCGCATTCATCTTTACGGCAGCTCTCGCCCCTCCTGCCTTCGCGCAAGACAACTACGAAATCCAGGTTTACAGCGCGGACACGGTCGCTCCCCGCTCGACCATGTTTGAAATCCACTCCAACTTCACGGTCAAGGGCAGCAAGACCGTCGAGGACGGAGTTCTCCCCTCGAACCACGCCGAACATGAAACTCTCGAAATCACGCAGGGAATCAGCGACTGGGCCGAAGTCGGGTTTTACGTTTTCACCAGCATTCAGCCTGACGGCGGATGGCAATGGGTGGGCGACCACATTCGTCCGCGCGTGCGCGTGCCCGCATCATGGCATTGGCCGGTGGGCGTGAGCCTGTCGAACGAAATTGGTTACCAGCGCGCCGCTTTCTCGCCCGATACATGGACCTGGGAGATCCGCCCCATCATCGACAAGAAAATCGGCCGGTGGTATCTGGCTTTCAACCCCGCGCTCGACCGCTCCTGGCACGGCCCGGGCGTGAATCAAGGCGTGACCTTTTCTCCCAACGCCAAAGTCAGCTACGATTTCACTAGGAAGATTGCTGGCGGATTGGAATACTACGCGGCCTACGGGTCACTCAGCGGCTTCGACGCGCTCAAAGATCAGCAGCAGCAGTTCTTCCCCTCGATCGACGTCGACTTCGGCCCGCAGTGGGAATTCAATTTCGGCGTCGGCGTCGGCGCGACGCGTTCCACCGATCACCTGATCGTGAAATGCATCCTTGGCCGCCGCTTTTCATGGCCGCATGGACGCGACGTCAAGCTGAAAACTTCCCGACAGTGATCCTGCTCTAGCCGATCGGCTCCGGTGCGGGTGGCAATGGCGGCGGTACATTTTGGGGTGCGGGCGGTGCGGGGTAGAGCACAGCGCTCAGCTTCGGATAACGCGCAGCGAAGAAATATATGGAATAGGCGGGGAAGAATATGATCGCGGGCACGGAAATCAACGACGTCACGAAGAGAAAAACGGCCAGCAACACGGACCCTGCCACCACCGCCAGCGTGATCGTGCCCGCGGTCCAACTCAGCCCCGCGGCTTTTCCGCCAAGCACGGCGGCGACCGCAACTCCCGCCGCCGGAACGAAAATGAGCAGAACAACAATGAGACCTACAATGCCAAGGATAATCCCCATGACGATCGCGAGCACGATCTTCATTCCTACGTAGCCCGCATAGCTGCTCTTCTCCGCCTTCATCATTTCCCAAAGCCGGCTCCAGCCTTCCATCGCGCCAATGCCTTCCAGCGCCATTTGGGGCACGACGAAGTCTTTGGTCAGCACATAAATCACGGCCATCCCGATGATGAAAATCATGAACGCGAAAAACAGCGCGATACCGCCCAGCACCAGCGGAACCACGTGCTCCTTGGGATCGCGGAGCCATCCCACCGCGAAAGCAAAACCCAGCGGAATTCCCACCAGCACGATCAGAACGCCGAACATGACGAGCGAATAAAGCAGCTTCCAAAGGAAATAGCGGAACCCTGGCTCCTGCCGCCGGTTCCATCCCTGCCGGATGTGGCATTCCTTCGCCAGCACGCTATCGAACAAAATGAAGCGCATCACGCTACCGATGTACATGAAGAGAATGCCCAGCACGAGTGCGGTAACCACCAGCACGGCGATCAATCCGGCCAGCAGCATGGGGTCCACCCCCGAGAGGCCTGACCCCGGAAAATGCTGTGTGCCGCCGTGCCGGGTAACGTTGGAGAAACTGCGAGTGTTGCATCCGCCAGAGCTGAGTTCCCCGGCCAGCAATCCCACCAGGGCCAGCCGCACCCATTGGCCCAAGCGAAAGGGTTGGAAAAGTTGCCGCTTCGTGTGTTCAATGGCAGGAGAAATCGCGTCAACGGCGGAGAATGGCAAAGCGCACCTCGGGCTGCGAATGACGTAGCAGAAAAGGTACTAAGAATATCGCCAGGGATCAAATTAATTCGGAAAGCAAGAAAAATGCAGAAGTAAGAAGTAAGAAGGCAGAAGTGAAAACCCTCCGCCCTTACTTCTTACTTCTGACTTCTGCCTTCTGCCTCCTGCATTACTCGTACCTCAGCGCTTCCACCGGATCCAGCTTCGAGGCCCGCATGGCCGGAACCATCCCGCTGATTACGCCGACGATCAGCAGCACGGCGCCTGAGATGACGACCGTCATCATGGAAATTTTCAAATGAATATCGCCCTGCCCGGAGTCGTCTTCAAACAGCGGTCCCATCATGGGCAAAGTGCCCACGGCCCACGCAATCAGATACGAGAGCAGCACACCGATCGCGCCTCCCAGCACCATAATCAATAACGTCTCCGCCAGGAATTGCAGCTTGATGTGTCGCTTGCGCGCGCCCAGCGCCCGCCGCAACCCGATCTCGCGAATCCGTTCGTCCACTGAGACCAGCATGATATTCATCACGCCGACGCCGCCGATCCCGAGCGTCAACGTGCCAACAAACGCGAGCAGCACTTGCAGCCCAATCGTAAGCGCATCGATCACGGGTCGGAATTCATCGCGTCCGAACATCTGGAAGGCTTTCGGATCGGTCGGCGAAAAGCCCTGCCGTGACGCGACCGCGGCCAGCACCTGCGCCATCGCCTTTTTTTCAAACTGCGGCGCGATCGGCTCAAACAGCATCACCGCAGCGTAGCGCGTGTTCCACAGATCTCCGGCGGTCGAGTAGGGAATCCACGACGACTCGTCGTCGCTGCGGAAATAGTTGCTGAGCTGAATCTTCCGCGCCATCACTCCCACCACGGTGAAGCGCACTCCGCTCACGGTCACGGTCTCGCCCACGGCGGGGCGGCCACTGAACAGTTTTTCTTTGAGCTGGCCGCCCAGGAAGATCACACGCCGCCGTTCCAATTCATCGCCCGAATCGAGCCAGCGGCCTTCCGAGGGTACCTCGTTCCGCATTTCGCCGTACTCCGGGCAAACTCCGCGCACCGGCGCCGTTCCCACCATGCGGTCGCCATAGGCGATTCCCGGACGCCGCACAGTTTCCCGGCACACGTGCCGTACTAGCGGCGCAGTGGCCTTCACCAAGTCCACGTCGGCCTGTTCGATGACAACTTTCTTCCCGGCGCGCTGCCCGCCCGGCTGCTCGCTGGTTTGTTGCGGCCAGCAAATCACCACGCTCTTGCCAAACGCGTCGAAGCCATGCACCAGCACGCCGCGGAAGCTGCTGCCATAGGCGATCAGCAGCGTAACCGTCGCAATCCCCCACACAATACCCAGCATGGTGAGAAAGCTGCGCGTCAGGTTGCGCTTCAGCGCGACCCAGGCTTCGAGAATGATTTCAATCAGCATAAAAAACTAAATTGAGTAATTGGGCGATCGGGTGATTGTCGATTGAAAAACCCGGAGCGCTGTTTAATCACCCAATGACCCGTTCACTCAATCGCTCAATCCTTCCTACCCTCCCGCTTCATAGCGCAGCGCCTCAATGGGATCAATCAAGGCCGCTCGGCGCGCCGGATACAGCGCCGCGGCCACCGCAATCGTGCCCAGCAATCCGGCGGCCACCAGTCCCGAAGTCCAGTCCGGAATCAGGCCCGCAAAAAAGTCCGGCATGGGGAGCAGGTTCACGAGCGCGCAAAACCCGAAGGCAACTCCCAAGCCAATCGCTCCGCTCAAGAGTGCGATGATCAGCGCCTCCACAAAAAACTGCCGCAGAATCGTCGCTGCGGGAGCGCCCAAAGCCTTGCGCACGCCAATCTCCCGCGTCCGCTCGCGCACCGCCACCAGCATCACATTCATTACGCCGATGCCGCCCAGCAGCAGCGTCACAATTCCCACCGCCCCCAGAAAATATTTCATCCCATCGGTCATCGTCTTGAAAGCCTGCGCTTCCTGCACCGTATCCCAGATCGGGCAGGCTTCTTTGTCACGCGGATCGTAGCGATGCATGCGCGCCAGCGCCACCCGCACTTCGTGTTTGCAGGCTTCGTGCTGCTCCACCGATTTCGGTGTAACCAGCAGTTGATCGAAAGTGGTCGACGTTCCCGGAGGCTTGTCGGGAAAGTCGCGCCGCATCGCGGCAAACGGAATGAATATCTTATTCACATCCCAGCCGTCATAGCTGGAATCCTGCTTCTTCTTCGCCATGACGCCAATCACCACGAAGGGAAAATCATTCAAATAGACGTTGTCTCCCACGGGGTTGCGTCCGGGGAATAATTGCTTGGCCGCATCCGACCCAAGAAACGCCACCCGCCTCGCCTCGCGCACGTCGTCCCAGTCATAGAAACGTCCCGAGCCCACGTCCAGACTGCGAATGTAAGCGAACTGCGGGTACGATCCGGTCACCGTGAGCGCGGCATTGTTAAAGTTGCTGTGCGCCCGCACCGTGTCCTGCTCCAACTCTGGAATGGCGTACTGGCAATCCGGGGTTTCCGCTTGCACGACCGGCAAGTCGTCGTCTTCCCAATGCACCTGCCGCCCGGCATGAGTGCCTCCGGCCTGCAGGCTGGTCCGGCCATGGAAGACGATCATCACATCCTTACCCAGATTTCTGGCCTGCTCTTCTTGCCCCTTGCGCAGACCTTCGCCCGCCGCCACCATCAGGACGATCGAAACAATTCCCCAGGCGATGCCGAACATGGTAAGAAACGCGCGCAGCTTGTGCGCCCACAGCGTGCGCAGCACATCGCTAAAGAGATCTCCCAGAGTCATTGTGAACCAGTTGATTGGACGCGACCGGGCGGCGAATGTAAGCTTGCCGCCACGGTTTGCCCCTCCGCTATTGGATACGTAAAGAGGGTGCGTATTGTTGCAGAAAAATGAGCGGCATCCAGATGGCTCGCCAAGGGCCCGACTCCGCGCTCTTCGCGGCCGTTCTCAGCGTCCTCTGCGATTCAAGGTCTACTCGCCGTAAGCGCTACCCCAGCCCGTTCCATCCATCGGTCGAATTGCGCCAGTGCCAGCTCACACTGCAACCGGTGCCGCTCCTTCCGGTCGCGAATCTTTTTCTCGAGCGGGGGCAAGAGATCAAAAGTGATGTTTGCCGGCTGAAAGTTTTTCGCGTCCGCATGGGTCACATAATGCGTCAGCGATCCAAACGCGGATGCCCGTGGCGGAGGCACAGCCTCGCTACCAACCGCCAGCTTCGCTGCATGCTGCCCCGCCATCAATCCTGTGGCAATCGATTCTACGTAACCTTCAACGCCACAAATCTGTCCAGCAAACAAGACTCGCGGATGCGCTTTCATCTGCAGCGTCTCCCGCAGCAACGCCGGCGCATTGATGTAGGTATTGCGGTGGATCTGTCCGTAGCGCAGGAAGCGCGCATTCTCGAGGCCCGGAATCAGCCGCAACACCCGCGCTTGCTCGCCGAACTTCAAGTGATTCTGGAATCCCACCAGGTTGTAGGAATCCGCCCGCAGATTTTCCTGGCGCAACTGCACCACCGCATAAGGCATTCGTCCGGTGCGCGGATTGTTCAACCCCACCGGCTTCATCGGTCCGAAGCGCAGCGTATCGCGGCCGCGCCGCGCGATCTCTTCAATCGGCAGGCAGCTCTCGAAGTAGTTCAACTTCTCCCAATCGCGCTCCTCCACCGATTGCGCCGCCAAAAGCGCGTCGTAGAACCGGTCGTAATCCTCCCGCGTCATGGGACAGTTGATGTAATCCGCCGACCCCTTGTCATACCGCGCCGCCATATAAACGCGCGACATGTCGATCGAATCCGCTTCCACAATCGGGCTGATCGAATCGTAAAAATACAAATGAGGATTTGGGGTGGCGCAGCCCTTCAGCGCTGCGATATCCGGCTCATTCAAGGAATCGGCTTTAGCCGCTGCGGTTTCAGACTGGATAACACTCAGCCGAGCAATCTCCTCCGCCAGCGCCTCCGAAGTCAAAGGGCCAGTAGCAATGATGGTGATCCCCGCGCCCGACTCTTCGACGGAAGTCACCTCTTCCCGCCGCACCGTAATCAGCGGTTCGCGCGTAATCGCTTCCGTCACCGTCGCTGCAAACGTCACTCGATCGACAGCCAGCGCATGCCCCGCTGGAACGGCGCACTCCCGGGCAATCTGCAGCAACAGCGACCCCGCCCGCCGCATTTCCTCCTTCAGCAACCACGGAGCCGTATTCTCGCTATCCGACTTCAGCGAATTCGAGCACACGAGTTCCGCGAAATCCGCTGTCTGGTGCGCCGGGGTCGACCGCACCGGCCGCATCTCAAACAGCTCTACCTCCACGCCCCGCCGCGCACACTGCCACGCCGCCTCCGACCCGGCAAGTCCTGCTCCGATAATTCTGACCACAGCTTCCATGATTCTCGACGGCACTCCTGAATTCTCAGTGCAGGATTTCAGTGCAGGATGGGCGTGGCGTCCGTAGCGACGCAGATCCAGCGCCCGTCTTTCTCCACCCAGGTATCGATAAACCGTTCCCGCCGCACGTAGGATTTCCCCCCTTTCACTCCCTTCGCCCGAAATACTCCAGCAGCGATCGCCGTATTTCCAAACACGTGCACCGACATCGACTCGGGCACGACCTGCTGCTCCTGCGAACCCGCTTGCGAGCCAGTCGGCTTTACGCTGGCCAAGAATTCCATCTTGGTCTGCACCGATCCGTCGTCGTTCACCAGCACAACGGCATTGTCGAGGAGCGCATCCAGCGCCTTTGCGTCTCCTGACTTATAGGCCTGGTTCCATGCCACTTCCATGGCTATGATTTTCGACTTGGTGGCGGACTCGGATGCGTCTTGCGCCAAAGCACACCAGGCCGTCGCACACAACAAGGCCAGCAAAACACCCGCAGTTTTCATTTCGCCTCTCCTCCAAACGAGTCGTCGGGCGAGGCGGAACTGATTTTTGGAAACATCACAACCTGCGTCACAATCCCACCGTCGCAGAACGAATCAGGAGCGTCAGAAGTGCAGAATACATCAATAGCTGGTCGGCGTGACTCGAAGCAGACCTTCCACTATTTCAAAAGAGGTGCGGCGCCAGCCGCCACCAGCATCCAGCGCCCTTGGTCGTACACCCAGGTATCGACAAAGCGCCAGCGCATCTGCAAGGGTTTTCCGTCTTTCATAGACGTTTCACGATAGCTGCCAATCACGATGACGGTGTCTGCAAACCTGCGCACCGTCAGGGGTTCCATTACGATTTGCTGCAGCTGTGGCTTTGCCGACCTGACTCTCAACAGGTAATCACCCTTGCTCACCAACTTGCCATATTCGATGTACACCAGAGCATTATCGAAAATCAGGTCGAGCGCGCCGTTGTCATTGTGCGATTGCGCCTCAACCCACTCGTGTTCCAGAGCTCGAATTGCGGTTGTCGCGTCGCTGTCGGCAGGCGCCTGGGCCCAGCCCGGCGGCGATGTCGCGCAGAACAGAACCAGCAACCATCCTATCGTTCTCACGAAAATCCTATCGTTCTCACGAAATCGCTCTCATAAGGCTTGCTCGCTGTTGTCGACCTTGGCTGAGAGCCCCCCGGCCTCACTGCCCGACCCGCGTTACCAGGCCCGCAATCGAGATCCACTGCCCATCCTTGAAAAGCCAGGTGTCCACGAAACGTTCGCGTTGCACATACGGCTTCCCATCCGCCACTCCTTTGATCAGAAAAATGCCGGTAACGATCGCCGTGTTGCCGTGCAAGTGCACCGCCATCGACTCCGTCGAGAAATGCAGAGCCGTGGATGTCCTCACCTCCGCCAACACATCCGCCTTGGTCTGCAGCTTGCCGTTTGAATCGATGTTGACGAATGCGTCGTCAAGAATCCTCCCCAGAGCCTTTGGGTCCCTGTTCACGTAGGCCTGGCCCCGCACACGCTCCATCGCAAGAATCTTCGCTCCGGAGTCAGGATCCGAGCCCGCGGGCGCGCCTGCCGATATTCCCGCGCAAGCCAATAGCGCAACCAACATCCACGTTCTCACGGCAGAAGACCCCTACTCGGTACTATCGGCCAGCCGCATTCTCTTCTTGAGCCTTGCTCTCCCTCCTCTGCACAAAAACCAGCCAATCTGCGATCATGGGGACCAAGAAGGAAGAAAGTACCGCTCACCATCCCGGAGAATTCGATGGCACGCATCAGTTTGATCGCCCCTGAGTCCGCGTCTGACGCAGTGCGCGAAATTTACGACACCACGCTTCGTGGCAGGCCCGGCAATGTACAGAAAGCGCTCGCCCATCGTCCGGAGATGCTTAAGAGTTTTCTAAGCTTCTACGCCGCCGTGGGACGCTCCCTCGACCGCAAGTTGTCCGAACTCATTTATATCCGCGTCTCCTTCATCAATGAATGCCGCTACTGCACGCAGCATCACGTGGCATCGTCGAAGCGCGTTGGCCTCACCGCGGAAGACTGGACCGCCGTCGAGGTAGGAAACTATTCGCGATTTAGTGAGAAGGAGCAGGTGGCGCTGACGTACGTTGAGAAGTTGACACGAGTCCCGCACGAAATCACCGACACAGATTTCGCCGGGCTGAAAAAGCATTTCTCCGATCCCGAGATCGTGGACATCCACATGCTGGCCGGCCTCGCCAACCTTACCAACCGAGTGACCGACCCATTGGGCCTGGAACTGGAATTCCCGGAGGAGAAGATCTAGGGGAAGGCAGAAGTTAGAAGTAAAAAATCAGAAGTAAGCCGCGCGGCAGAGGTCTTTACTTCTGCATTCTGACCTCTCACTTCTGCATTCGCTCTACAGAATCTCGCGCACATCTCCCAGTCTCCTCGTCACCCGCTCACGATCCAGATATTCCAGCAGCGGAATCGCATACTTGCGGGTGACTCCAGTCAACTCTTTGAATTTCGCGACATCAATCTTTGCCGATTTCACTTTGTAGGCCGCCATCTGTCCGCCGCAAATGTTCAAGCGCGCCGCTATGGAAAACCAACTCGTCGGAAACCTTGATCAGAATCTTCTCCCGCAACAGCAAAGTCACAATCTTCTGTGCCCGCACCTTGTCCACTTTGAGTCCCGCAATCACTTCCTGGAGCGTTGGAACCTTCAGTCCCGCCGAGGCGAACGCGTCCTCGATTTTCTTTTTTGATTCGGTCTCCTCATCTTTCATCTGGACGCCATGCCCCGGCAGCCGCACCAGGTCTCCAACCACTTCAAGCTTTTTGTCCCGGACCAGCATGGCGGAAGCCGTCTCGAACACTTCCGGTGTGGCATCCCCCTGCGCCCGCAACTCTTCCTTGCTGATTCCACCCACCAGCGGATTCGTCTTTTGAAAATCTCCGGCCGCGCGTACGATGCGCGATTTCAGCGCTTCCAGCGCGGGCGCATCCAGAAATAACTCCCCGGCCCGCACCACGCTGCCCGTCCGCAGCGCCTCGCTCAGGTGTAATTCGATCACGTTCTTCGTCCAACCGGTCTCGGCAACCAGTCGAGACATCGAGATTCCCTCACGCTGCCTCCTCGCGACCCGCGGCCTGAGAATCGCATTGGCATCGCCTGCGGCCAGGACTTCCAGAAAATCGAGGTGTGCGGGCATGCGCGGAATCGGTGCCGCGTCCAACACAACTCCCCCTCCAATCGTAACGACTGGGGAAAATTGCCGGACGATGAACTGATCTCCCGGCAGAAGCAGCGCAGCCTCCGGCAGCTTCAACCGCGCAAAAGCCTCCGCGCCCGGAGTCAGTTGTTTCATCCCAAGCAACAGAACTTCCGCCACAGTCTCCATGGTGTAGGAATGAAAGTGGACCCGCGCGCGGTCTTTCAGCGGACGCGGCGCCGAAGCCAACAAGCGCAACCGCACATCCGCCTGCCGTGTCATTGCGAACGTAGCCGGAGGCGCGAGGGTCATGCCTCGCGACAAGTCTTCCGTGCTCGCGCCCGCCAGGTTCAACGCGGTGCGTTGTCCAGCCGCCGCCGCGTCAGCCGTTTGCCCATGCACCTGCACGCCGCGCACTCGCACTCGCCGCCCTGTCGGGAAAACTTCCATCTCATCCTCGCGGCGGATCTTCCCGGCCACCAGCGTTCCCGTCACCACGGTGCCGAAGCCCTTCATGGTGAAAACGCGGTCGATTGGAAGCCGGGCGATCGCGTGAGAATCCCGCGGCTGTACTCCCGCCGCCGCTGTGACCATCGCTTGCTTCAGTTCTTCCAGTCCCGCGCCCGTCAGTGAACTCACGGCGACGATCGAAGATTTTGGTGTTTCCAGAAATGTCCCGCGCAGAAACTCTTCCACTTCCAGCCGCACCACTTCGAGAGTCTCCTGCGTCCACCGCGTCGGACTTGGTAAGTACGGTGATTCCGCGCTGCACACCCAGAAGTTGCAGGATGTCAAAATGCTCCCGCGTCTGCGGCTTGATCGCCTCATCCGCTGCAATCACCAGCAGCACCAGGTCGATCCCGCCCACGCCGGCCAGCATGTTGCGCACGAAGCGCTCGTGCCCGGGAACGTCAACGAAGCCCAGGCGCAAAGTGTCGCCCGCGGGCGCAGGCAAGTCCATGTGCGCGAAGCCGAGGTCAATAGTGATGCCGCGCCGCTTCTCCTCCGCAAGCCGGTCAGCGTCGATCCCGGTCAGCGCCTTCACCAGCGCCGTCTTGCCGTGGTCGATGTGCCCCGCGGTTCCTACGATGATGGATTTCATCTGGCTGGCATCTTACCGGACGTCAGTGCTGCCTGCCTGAACAGTTAACCGTCGCGGTTTTCTTTGCGTTCTTCTTTGCGTCCTTTGGCGGCCGTTCTTCGCGAACTTTGCGGTTAAAAGCTCCTACGTTAAAACCAACGTCAACCTTTTCAATAGCTTCTGGATAATATCAGTGACTTGCAGATAATTTCAACGACTTACAAGGAATTTCGCATTAGAGGCACTCTAAGCCCCGTTCGCCGCGGGATGACCTTTGAGCCGGCCGGAACGACCGAACGCTCTCAGGGGTAGCGCCTGTGCCTTCCAGAGGCATCCTGCGCCTGGTTACGACCCGAGTTCGCGTCGTCGGAACCGCGCAGATTCCAATCCGTTTTTCAACAACTTACGAATACCGCCATGGAAACAAAGGACATCAAGCAGCCTGAAACCGCCTATCAATTTACCGAGGCTTTGTTTTCAATAGCTTCCAGATAAGTAGTTGAAAACGCTAAGTCGTTGGCCGTTGGTCGTTGGTCGTTAGCCAAAGACGATGACGAAAAGGGTTTGCCAACGACTAACGACTAACGACCAACGACTTGCTATAAAAGCCTACCCAGCCGTCCTGCTAAGTGCGACAATAGAGCTTCCCCATGACCACCTCAATAACTTCTGCCTTCTCTCCGGAGACCCTCCGGCAGCACGGCCTCACCCTCGACGAATACGAAAAGATCAAGCAGCTTCTCGGGCAGCGCGAGCCCACGCTCACCGAGCTCGGCATCTTCAGCGTGATGTGGAGCGAGCACTGTTCCTACAAGTCGTCGCGCGTGCACCTGAAGCGCCTGCCCACACGCAGCAAGCGCGTGCTGCAAGGGCCGGGCGAGAACGCCGGCATCATCGACATCGGCGACGGCTGGGCCTGCGCCTTCAAGATCGAGTCGCACAATCACCCGTCGTTCATCGAGCCCTTTCAAGGCGCGACCACGGGCGTCGGAGGAATCCTGCGCGATATCTTCACCATGGGCGCGAGGCCGGTGGCGGTGATGGACTCGCTAAGGTTCGGCCCGATTACAAGCACTGCAGACGGGCCTCGCCCAACGGCGGACGAGGCGTCCGCCGCTCCACGAGTCGTTGCCCAGGCTGAGATTCACCGCAATCACTCCATCCTCGAAGGCGTAGTCAGCGGCGTCGCGTCCTATGGCAACTGCTTCGGCGTGCCCAACCTGGGCGGTGAAACCAAGTTCGAGCCGTGTTACTCCGGCAATCCGCTGGTGAACGCTTTCGCCATGGGCCTGGTCCGCAAAGACGAAATCTTCTACGCGCGCGCCGCCGGCGAAGGCAATCCGGTCATCTACGTTGGCGCCAAGACGGGACGCGACGGCATCCACGGCGCCACCATGGCCAGCGAAGAATTCAGCGAGGCCTCGGAAGCGAAGCGCCCGAACGTGCAGGTCGGCGATCCGTTTCTGGAGAAGCTGCTGCTCGAAGCCTGCCTCGAAGCTATGCAGACCGGCGCCATTGTCGGCATTCAAGACATGGGCGCGGCCGGACTCACCTGCTCGACCTGCGAGATGGGCGGGCGCGGCGGCGTCGGCATCGAAATCGAACTGGACCGCGTCCCGCAGCGCGAAACCGGCATGACTCCGTACGAAATTATGCTGAGCGAGTCGCAGGAGCGCATGCTGCTGGTCGCGCAAGAAGGCCGCGAGCAGGAAGTCTTCCGCGTTTTTGAAAAGTGGGGACTCGATGCGGTCGAAGTCGGCAAGGTTACGACCGACAACAAATTGCGCGTGCTGCAACACGGCGAAGTCGTAGCTGAGATTCCGAATCAGGCACTCACCGACGACGCGCCCGTGTACCAACGTCCATTGGCGCGCTGGGAGCCGCCAGTTTCGCGGGAAATGCCGGAGCACATTCGAGCTCAACGGCGCGAGCGACCTGACTCGAAGTCTGAAGCAGCTTCTTGCCAGCCCGAACATTTGCGGCAAGCGCTGGGTGTGGCAGCAATACGATCACATGGTGCAGACCAACACGGTCGAAGCGCCCGGAGCAGGCGATGCGGGCGTGATTCGCATCAAGAATCCGAATCCAGGTCCATCGCAAAATGTCCCGCAGCGCGGACTGGCGATGGCGCTCGATGGCAACGGACGCTGGTGTTATCTCGATCCGCGGCTGGGCGCGATGCATGCCGTGGCCGAGGCCGCGCGCAAAGTGGCGTGTTCGGGCGCAACTCCCGTGGGCGCAACCAATTGCCTCAACTTCGGCAATCCTGAAAAGCCGCACATCATGTGGCAGTTCTCACAGACCATCGATGGCATCACGAAGGCCTGCGAGGAATTGGAGATCCCAATTACCGGCGGCAATGTTAGTTTCTACAACGAAACGCTAGGGGAAGGAATTTATCCCACGCCAGTGCTTGGAGTGGTAGGGATGCTCGACGACGTGAGCAAAACCGCGAAAATGCATTTTGCCTCGACCGGACGCACGATCGTGCTATTGCGTGCGGGCGAAGCAGCCGATAACACCGATGTAGAGAGTGAGTTCGGGTCGTCGGAGTACGCCAAAGAAATTCTGGGAGCGCTGTGGGGATATCCTCCGGAACTCGATCTGGAGAAAGAAGCCGCGCTGCAGAAGGCGGTCATCGAATTGATTCAGCAGGGGTTGGTGGAATCCGTGCATGACTGCTCGGATGGTGGAGTGGCGGTCGCACTGGCGGAAAAAACATTTGCGAAGGGTGTGGGTGGGCGCGTGAATGTTGCGTCGAACGGACTTCCCGCGGAGTTTGCGCTGTTTGGCGAAGATGCGAGCCGCGTCCTG
The DNA here is from genome assembly GCA_963703635.1 of uncultured Acidobacteriaceae bacterium. Taxonomy (GTDB): domain Bacteria; phylum Acidobacteriota; class Terriglobia; order Terriglobales; family Acidobacteriaceae; genus Sulfotelmatobacter. The sequence continues at coordinate 56,763 of CAVPEZ010000022.1, read as the reverse complement.
CTCTCCTGCGACCCGGCTAAGGTTTTGCGAATCCAAGAGATAGCGGAGGAACTTGGAATCGCTGCGGACGTGCTCGGGGAAACGATTCCGGAACGGCTGGAGATTTCGCTTGATGGGCAAGTAGTTGTGTCTGCGGCGGTTGCGGATTTGGACCGGGCTTACGAATCAGCGCTGGAATCTATTTTGCGGACTGATCCGGAGTTGGTGGCGGCGAATTAAAAAGCTTTCATCGCAGAGGTCGCGGAGAACTGCCGCGGAGTTCGCGGAGGAATCTGAGCTAACTGCTAAAGGCTATTGCTAAATGCTGACTTCCGACAAATTTCACGATGAATGTGGGGTGGTCGCGATCTTCGCGCATCCTGAAGCGGAGAAACTCGCTTACCTCGGGCTTCATGCTCTCCAGCATCGCGGGCAGGAGTCGGCGGGGATTGTTACTTCCGACGGCCTGACTTCGCGCGTCCATAAGGCGATGGGCCTGGTTGCAGACATCTTCACCGAAGATGTGCTTTCGAAGATACGCGGGACGCTGGCCATCGGGCATACGCGCTACTCGACGGCCGGCGACTCGGCGCTGCTGAACGCGCAGCCGATTCTGGTTGGGTCGAATAAGGGCTCGATTGCCGTCGCGCATAACGGAAACCTGGTAAACGCGATGGAGGTTCGCAGCCGCCTGGAGCGCCAGGGGTCGATTTTTCAAACCAACAGCGATACCGAAGTGATCGTCCACCTGATCGCGCTTTCGCGGGAACACACTTTGCCCGAGGCGATCGCTGACGCGCTGCGGCGCGTGGAAGGCGCGTTTTCGCTGGTGTTGATGACTCCCGACCGGATCATCGCGGCGCGCGATCCGCGGGGCTTTCGGCCGCTGGCCATGGGACGCATTCCGGCACTGGAAGGGCAGACGCGCGACACCATCGTGTTCGCCTCGGAGACCTGTGCCTTCGATCTGATCGGGGCCACTTACGAGCGCGACGTGAAGCCCGGCGAGATAGTCGTGGTTGGGCCGGAAGGCATCAGCTCACGTTTTTATGCGACGGGCGCGCCGCAGTCGAGCTGCATCTTCGAGCATGTTTACTTCTCGCGTCCTGACAGCGTGGTGTTTGGCCGCGCCGTGCAGACCAGCCGCGAAGAATTGGGACGGCAGTTGGCGCGCGAAGCGCCGGTGGAGGCAGATCTGGTCGTCCCGGTGCCGGATTCGGGCGTAACCGCGGCGGTGGGCTACGCGGCCGAGAGCGGCATTCCGTTCCGCTTTGGCTTAATTCGCAATCACTACGTGGGACGCACATTTATCGAGCCCAGCCAGAGTGTGCGCGATTTCGGGGTGAAACTGAAGCTGAATCCCGTACGATCGCTTCTGGAAGGCAAGCGCGTGGTGCTGATTGACGATTCGATTGTGCGCGGCACCACCAGCCGCAAGATCGTCCGCATGATTCGCAGTGCCGGGGCCAAAGAAGTGCACATGCGCGTCTCGTGTCCGCCCACGATTTCGCCTTGCTACTACGGTGTGGACACGCCCTCGAAGAATCAACTGATCGCGGCCAACAAATCGGTCGAGGAGATTCGCGAGTACATTCGTGCCGATTCGCTCGCCTACCTTTCGCTGGAAGGACTTAAGAAAGCATGCGGCGAGGGCGAGAAGATTTCCTATTGTTCGGCTTGCTACACCGGCAAGTATCCTACGAGCATTGTGGACGTGGAGGAGATACTGCCGGCTTCGGTTCCGCGATAGCTATTTCCGCGCTTGTACGACGCGCGGGATCGATTGTAGATCTGGCGTGATCGAACGTCGCTCCAATCCCGCAACAGTTCTTTTACCTCCTCAGCAATCGTCCCGCTGATTTCCATGACCAGCCAGCGCCGGGCTGAGTGCGGCGTGCGCTTGCGGGATGAGGCGCGCGATCACTTCAGTTCCGTGGGTCCGGCAAAGACGGCGTTGCGGGGTTCGAATTTGCGGACTTCGAGCTGGACCTGATCTATCTTCCGATTCGCCGACGTACGGAGGATTGGAGACGATGAAGTCGAAAGAGTTGTTCTCGAAGCCCGCGAGCAGGTCGGCTTCGCGGAATTGAATGCGAGTTTCGAGTTGATGGCGCGCGGCGTTGGCGCGGGCGACCTCGAGTGCGGCGGGAGAGATGTCGGTGGCGTGGATTTCTGCTTGCGGTAATTCCTTAGCCAGTGCTAGGGCGATGCAGCCTGAGCCGGTACCCATGTCGACAATGTGGAGAGGGCTGGCGGGCGTGGGTGCCCGCCCTACACGATCGAGCACGGTTTCGATCACGTGCTCGGTTTCGGGGCGCGGGATCAGCACGGTGGGCGTGACGATTAGATCCATGTCCCAGAATTCCTGATGGCCGGTGATGTATTGCGCGGGAACGCCGCGGGTGCGCTCGGCGAGTGCGGCGTCGTAACGGCTTCTTTCATCGACTGTGAGTTCGCGCTCGGGATGCGCGTAGAGGTAGGCGCGGTCACAGCCCAGCGTGAACATCAAGAGCAATTCGGCGTTCATGCGCGGGGATGGAACTTGGTCGGCGGTCAAGCGGGCGATGGCGGAGGTGAGGGCTGGTTTTAGCTGCACTGAACCATTTCACCACAGAGGCACAGAGACACAGAGAAAACCAAAACAAAAGAAAATCATCTGGATCCCTCTGCCTGGTTCCTTAGCTCATAATTTAAGTAGATCATCTGGCCGATGTGGTGCTGCATGTGGGCGGCGCACTGTGTCACCATGGCGAGGCGATTCCTCGCGTCGGTGCCTACGCCGGAATATTCCGCCGACCAATCCTCGGGCGATTGCGCGTGGATGGTTTTGATAACCATGTCTACCGCGTCGTCGAAGCGTTTGAGAGCCTCTTCTTTTGTGGGCGGATTTGGGTCGTGGAATTCGCGCGGGCGGTCGCGGACGTAGCCGGTCTTTACGATCTGCGCGCCGATGTAGTAGTTCAAGTTGCCGGTGAGATGCAGAACCAGATGGCCGAAGCTGTTGCCGAAGGGGAAGGGTTTTTGCCAGAACTGGGCGTTGGTGAGAGGGGCGGCTAGTTCGCGAACTCTGGCTGCGTTCGCGGTGTAGTGATCGGTGAGCACTGACGAAACAGTTGAGTGCAGGTCGGACACGTTCTTCTCCTGGGCCGGGAGCCGGGCTTGGCCCGGCGGACAACCGAGGGCGGCGTCCCACATTGAAATCTTTCAGTCTTGAATCTTTCCTTGAATCCCTCAGACTGCGGTGGTGGCTTCCTGCTTCAGCTTTTCGGCCTGGTAGTGCGTGGTTAGCGCTTCGATCAGCGGCTGAAGCTTGCCATCCATCACCTGTTCCAGTTGGTGGATCGTAAATCCGATGCGGTGGTCGGTGAGACGGTTTTGCGGGAAATTGTAAGTGCGGATTTTCTCGCTGCGGTCGCCTGAGCCCACCATCGCCTTGCGTTCTTTTGCCAGAGCCTGCTGCTGTTTTTCCATTTCGATTTCGTAGAGGCGGGAGCGCAGCACGCGCATGCCTTTCTCGCGATTCTTGATTTGCGATTTCTCGTCCTGGCAACTGACGACTGTGTTCGTCGGGATGTGCGTGATGCGCACGGCCGAGTATGTCGTATTCACCGACTGCCCGCCGGGACCGGAGGAGCAGAAGGTGTCGATGCGCAGGTCCTTGGCTTCGATCTTGATGTCCACGTCTTCGGCCTCGGGCAGTACGGCGACCGTGACGGCGGAGGTGTGGACGCGTCCCTGCTGCTCGGTGGCGGGCACGCGCTGCACGCGGTGCACGCCGCTTTCGTACTTGAGCTGGGAGAAGACGCGGTTGCCCTCGATGATGGCGATGATTTCTTTCAAACCGCCGGCTGACGACTCCGAGGAGGAGAGCACCTCGACCTTCCAGCGCTGCGTCTCGGCGTAGCGGGTGTACATACGGAAGATTTCGGCGGCGAACAGTGTGGCTTCGTCTCCGCCGGTTCCGGCGCGGATTTCGAGGATGACGTTCTTATCGTCGTTCGGATCCTTTGGTAGCAGCAGGACTTTGAGTTCTTCTTCGATGGCGGCGACGCGCGGCTCCAGCTTGTTCAGTTCTTCCTGAGCGTAGGCGCGCATCTCGGGATCTTTTTCCTCGGCAAGCATGGCTTTACTCTCGGCTATGCCGCGGGTCAGGTCCTTGAACTCGCGATACTTTTCGACCACAGGCGCTATTTCAGAATGCGCCTTGGCGGTCTTCTGGTATCTCGCCGAGTCGTTGACGATATCCGGCGAAGCGAGAGCGCTGGTTAGCTCTTCGTAGCGATTTTCAATTTGGTCTAAGCGTTCAAACATCGGAATCTCTCGTAGAGACGCAGCTGGCTACGTCCCGGCTTCGCCGCCCGGTTCTTGCCGCGGGCGAGAGAGACGTTACAAGTTACGTCTCTACGGCATTTTAGTGGATTGAGGGCCGAAAGAAAGTATTCGCGGCGGGGCCGCTAGGCAATCACCAGTTCGCCGCCCTGTTCCTTCTCGAGAACCATGGCCTGGTCGAGCGCGGTGATCGCGCATTGAGCCATCTCGTCGGACGGGGGCTGAGTGGTGATGCGCTGCAGCCAGAGGCCGGGAGCGGTCATCAGAGCGAAGAGCGAGCCGCGATGTTTCGCGGCGAAGCGGATGATTTCGTAAGACACGCCGGCGATCAGCGGCAGCAGCGCGATGCGCGACGCGAAGCGCGCCCAGAAAGTGGTGAATGGAACCAGCATGTAAAAGCCGATCGAGATCAGCATCACGGTCATCAGAAAGCTGGTGCCGCAGCGGGGATGGAAGGTCGAATACTTCTGCACCGTGGCGGTTTCGAGCGGGTCTCCGTTCTCGAAAGCGAATACGGTTTTGTGTTCGGCGCCGTGATACTGGTAGACGCGGCGAATGTCGGGGAAGAGTGAAACTCCCCAGATGAACAGCAGGAACAGGATCAGTCGTATTGCGCCGTCAACCAGGTTGAAGACGATCTGGCCGCCCAGCGCGGGATTCGCCTTCTTGAGTTCCGTGGCCGCCAGCAGCGGCAGGTATTTGTACATGAAGATGAAGAAGGCCAGCGAAATGATTACGTTTGCTGCCGCCAGCCATCCGCTGATGGCGGCGGCTTTTTCGCGAGACTGAGATTTAGAGGGCTGCGCCTGTGAAGGTACCGCTTCGCTTCGCCCGTTCGGCAAGCTCAGGGCAAGCTTCGGCGGGACGGCCGAGGCGGCCGTCTCCACATGAGCATTGCTGTCGGCTTGCATCACTTCTTCGATGGCTATATTGGCGGAGAAGCGCAGGGCCCGGTAGCCCAGAGTCATGGCGTAGCCCAGGGTCATTACTCCGCGGACGATTGGCCAGGCCATCCATTTATGTTTTTCCGAGGGACGCTCGAGCGGTTCGCTCATGGTGACCACTTCGCCGGAGGGCTTGCGGCAGGCGATTGCCCAGGCGTGCGGGGAGCGCATCATCACGCCTTCGAGCACGGCTTGTCCACCGACCAGGGTTTCTTCGCCACTTTCAAGCGCGGGCAAAAGCTGCACGGCCACGAGGAAACGCACGAAATTTCTCAGAGAACGCACGGTAATTAGATGCTCCAGGCGTGCAAAAGCGCCAAGTACTAGGTTACCACACGGGTCGTTTAGGATGGATGAGGGCTAAGTGGATGTAGCGGGTGGAGTTAAGGGATGGAAGGGCGACGCGCCAGTTCCGACCTGGGGTCGAGGAGGGGCATGCAGCGGTTAGCGGAAAGCTGTGAGGCAATCGCCGCCACTACTAAGAAGTTGCAGAAGACGGCGATCGTCGCTGAGTACTTCAAGCAGCGCACTGCGGACGAGGCGGGGGTATCGGCGGTGTTTCTCTCCGGGAGGGCATTTCCGGCATGGGAGGAGACGACCTTGCAGGTTGGGGGGGCGTTGCTGTGGCGCGTGGTGGCGGAGCTTTCCGGGAAAGAGGATGCCGCGCTGACGGTCGCTTATCGCAAATACGGAGACTTGGGGGCGGTGGCCGGGGAGGTCCTGCCGGAGCGATCCGGACAAGGGTTGGGCGTGCTTGAGGTCAGTAAGGTATTTCGTGAGATTGCGGCGGCGCGCGGTCCGGCGGCGAAGATTGTGCTGGTCCGAGGCTTGCTGGAGCGGGCGACGCCGCTTGAAGCCAAATACGTCGTGAAGATCATGACCGGCGATTTGCGGATTGGGCTGAAGGAGAGCCTTGTGGAAGAGGCGATTGCTCGGGCTTACGGCGGCACGGTGACGGGTGCGCTGGAACAAGTGCAGCGGGCGAACATGCTGCTGGGGGATATCGGGGAGACGCTGCGTCTGGCGGCTCGAGGGCAAGCTGGCCGAGGCGCGAAGATGAGAATGTTTCATCCGCTGGGATTCATGCTGGCGAGTCCCGATCGAGTCGGCTGAGGAAGGGTTGAGTTATTTCGCCGAGTGCGCGGTGGAAGATAAGTATGACGGGATTCGGGCGCAGGCGCACATTTCGGAAGGCGAGGTGAAATTCTTTTCGCGCACGCGGGACGAGATTACCGAGTCGTTTCCGGAGTTGCCGGATGCGCTGGCGGGGTTGCCACAGGATGCGATCCTTGATGGCGAGATTGTGGCGTGGGAGGAACCGGGGCGGGCGCGGCCGTTCAGCGTGTTGCAGCAAAGGCTGGGACGGAAGAAAGTCAGCGACCGCATGCTGCGGGAGGTTCCCGTGGCTTACCTGGTTTTCGACGTTCTTTATGCGGGCGGGCAGTTGCTGATTGATCGTCCACTGCGGGAGCGGGGGCTGGTTTTGGATCAGCTTCTGGCAGAGGAAAACCTTCGACACCCCTCGACTCCGCTCGGGGCAGGCTCAGGACACGGGGGAACACAGGGTAGGGCGGGCTCGCAGGCAAAGCTTGCGTTCGGCGAGGAAGAATCAGCGGCAGCTCACGTTCTCCGCGCGCCGGTCTTTCGTGCCGCTTCGCCGGAAGAACTTGAAGAATTGTTCGCGGCGGCGCAGGCGCGGGGCAACGAAGGTTTGATGATCAAGGATCTTGACTCGGCGTATACACCGGGGAAGCGCGGGAAGTCGTGGCTGAAGATGAAGCGCGAACTGGCCACGCTTGACGTGGTGGTGACCGCGGTCGAGTATGGCCACGGCAAGCGCGTCGGCGTCCTCAGCGATTACACGTTTGGTGTGTGGGATCGGGAGAGAAACCGGTTGGTGAATATCGGCAAAGCTTATTCAGGATTAACCGACGTCGAGATTGCAGAGATGACGCAGTGGTTTCTTGATCACACGATTGACGATCAAGGCTTCCGGCGCACCGTTGAGCCGAAGATTGTTCTGGAAGTGGCGTTCAACAACATGATGAAGTCGGACCGGCACGACAGCGGCTACGCGCTGCGCTTCCCGCGAATCGTGCGGCTGCGGCCGGATAAGACGCCAGAGGAGGCGGATACGATTGAAACGGCGCAGAAGATTTACGAGAAACAGGCCAGGGCGCAGTGACCTTCGGCCCTACGATGCTCCCGGCGCCGGCATGTCGGTGTTGCATAATCCTTGGAAGGAGCACCGTCCAACCGCCGTACGTTCTGCGCGAGGATCTCCAGGCAATAACCGCCTTCAACGATGGCCATCAGCCTAACAAGCGGATTGAAATCGAGCTCGGTCGATGACTGAGACATTATTGGAACCGTTGTCCGAAACGGTGGTCCTCCGGAACGGGAACCCGGTCATGTGATCAGGGATTGCGACGCACGTGAACCACAGTTCTCCGGAGCCTTGCGATCTCGATCTTGTCCGAGAGCCAGGGTACCCGATTTTCCCGCAATCCTGCGTTCCTGGACTCAGCGGTGGAGGTGGTACAAGCATCGCCGAATGAATTGGCGATTGCCGGCTTGCCCGGGCAATGGGCTCGCGTCTCGGCGCGAGTCACCGCGCCTATCTCTTATCGCAAAAGGCCACCGACTTGTCGAGGTCTTTCGCGGAGAATACTTTCATCCACTCTTCGTCGGCGGCACGAACGGCATCAGCGCCCTTCATTCGGCCCTTGCCCGAGACCGCGAAGGGACTAAAGGCGAGCACAGCAAAGCACACTGTAAGAACTGCTGACCCTGACGCAGTTTCATGGGATTTTTTCCTGAAGAGTATCTTCGGCGGAGGATTCTACACCAACTAGTGGCTGTGGTGGTGCTGCTCTTCGCTCTCGCCCACCGGAATCACACACCCGTGCGCTACCTCGCATTCCACGTGCTCGAACTGGATCGTCGTGTGGTCGATGCGGAAATTGTGGTGCAGGCGGTCTTTCACGTCGCGCAGGATGCGCTCGCTGACCGAGGGCGGGATGTCGGCAATCGCAATGTGGCAGGAGAGAGCGCGGGTTTCAGAGCCGATGCTCCAGCAGTGAAGATCGTGCACGTCGTTGACGCCGTCGATGGAGCGGATGGCGTTCGCGACCAGCTCTAGCTTCAGCCCGCGGGGCGTGCCTTCGAGCAGGATATTCAGCGTTTCGCGCACGATACCGAATCCCGACCAGAGGATCAGGGCTCCGATTCCAAGGGAGAGCGCGGAGTCGATCCAGTAATCCCCCGTGACCAGGATGGCCCAGCCTCCGGCAATGACGGCGGCCGTTGAAAGCGTGTCGCCTACTTCATGCAGCAGAGCGCTGCGGATGTTCACGTCGTTTCCCGAACCCCGGCCGGAGCGGTAGAGCAGAAAGGCGATCACGCCGTTCATCACTACGCCCGCTGCGGCGACCCACATCATCACCGGGGCCTGCACGCGCTCGGAATGCTGCAACCGGCGGAAAGCCTCGTAGAAAATGAAGAACGCAACCGCGACCAGCGAGACGGCGTTCACCAGCGCGGCTAACACTCCCGCGCGATGGTAGCCATAGGTTTTGGTGGAACTGGCGGGGCGCGCCTGCAAATAAACCGCTACCAGAGACAACAGCAGGGCCAGAAAGTCGGAGAGATTGTGTCCCGCCTCGGAGAGCAGGGCCAGTGAGTGGGCGCGAATGCCGGCTAACACCAGCAGCACGATATAGGCCAGGGTCACGCCCAGCGAGATCTTGAGCACTCGCTTGGGACTGCCTGCGCCGTGAACGTGAGCGTGCATTCTCTAAGTGTACGGGCGGAGGAAGCGGGCTTCAAGCGGAAGAGAGTGGCCAGTGGTCAGTGGTCGGTGGTCAGTGTTCTGTGGCCTATCGTCAAAGGTCAGTTGCCTTAAGGTGGTCATCCCGAGCGAAAGCGAGGTATCTTGGTGTTTGCCCGGAGCATCGACAAGGCTCGTGCCGGCAAGAACCAGGATCCCTCGCTTCGCTCGGGACGACAAAACCTTGAACTGACCACTGACCACTGATCACTGATTTTAGCGCTGGATACTCTGCATATACCGGTCGTTGTAGACTGTGGTCGAGTTCTGCACGAATTCCAGAATGCGGTACATTTTTTCGCGCGACTCGCGGCTCATCTCGTTGAACTGCACGGCCACTCCTGATCCGGGATGGATTCTTGCGACCTTGCCTTCCGCAGTCAGAGCGCCGTCGGGATTGGTATTGTCAATGGAGAAGACCAGCTTCAGGTTGGAACCGGGAGTCAGGATGACGCTGGTTTCCACATAGCAGCCGCCCAGACTGATGTCGACCAGATTGCCGAAGACCGGTCCGTCCCCCGCCTGAGGGTACAACTCGATGGTGAGCCGGCAGTCCATGCGCGCGTGCAGCCGTTGATCCTTGCGCGAAGGCTGCTTTTGCTTTTCCACATACATGCGGCGGTCGGCCTGGGTAAGAAGTTGCTCGGCGTCATTGCCATCGCCGGGAGACACAGCCATGCCCACGCTCAGCGAGAGGATATCCTCTCCGCAAACATCGAACCCGGCTTGCCGCGCGAGAGGACGAATCTGCTCGACTCGCTTAGCGGCGTCGCCGGCAGCCAGGCCCGTAGCAATCACCACAAATTCGTCTCCGCCCATGCGGGCCACGTAGTCGTACTCGCGGCAACTGTCTTTCAGCGACTGGGCAAACAGACGGAGCACTCGATTTCCCTCCAGGTGTCCGAAACGGTCGTTGATCTTCTTGAAGCCGTTCATATCGCAGACCATGAGGGTGAGCGAGGCGTTGTCGCGCTTGCAGCGCGCCAGTTCGCGGTCGAGTTGCAGAAACAGCGACCGGGCATTGGGCAGGCCGGTAAGGTAATCGGTGGTGGCGGAGCTTTCTGCTTGCTGGTATTTGAGAGCGTTCTCGATGGCCAGAGCCATCTTGCCGCTCACCGCGAGAAGAATGCGCAAATGGTCGGAAGTAAAAGCGTCCTTCTCGGCGCGGTACAGGGCGAGAACGCCGATCACGCCGGCCACTCCCTCCAGAGGCAGGGCCAGGGCCGAGCGCAGCGTGCTGAATTTGTCGGGATCGTTCAGGTAGCCCGGCTCGACCGAAGGGTTCCCATTCACGATCGGTTTCTTGTTCTGCGCTACCCAGCCCGAGAGCCCGTCTCCCACCGGAATCCGCAACGAGGAAAACAGGCGATAGTTGTCGCCATTTACATATTCCGGGACCAAGATGTCGTCGCGCAGGATGTAGATGGCAATCGCGTCGTAGGGCACCATCGGTTTGAGTTTTACCGAGAATACAGAGAGCGTTTCCCCCAGGCTGAGCGACGCTCCCAGATCCTGGCTCAGTTCAAACAAGGACTGAGCCTCCTGCCGCGCCGCCGCGATCGAGGAAAGAAAGGTTGCTTCCCGCCCCGGTAAATCCGAGACTGCTGCATTTTCAAATCCGGCGTCCGGCGCCGGCCCGCCTTCCATCTTGAGCCTCGTGGCCAGGACAGGGTTGCCCGCTCCTGCCGATTGCGCCACGGCCAGCTTCTCCAGAGTTCGATAGCGCTTCTGCAGAACGTCCACCACCTTCGGATCAAACGACTTGCCCGCCTCCGCCGCCAGCCGCTGCATCACTTCATCCAATGGCATGGCTCTGCGGTATTGGCGGTCGGAAGCCAAAGCATCCAGATAGTCGACGGCGGAGAGAATGCGCGCGCCGATGGGGATTTCCGTGGCTTTCAATCCGAAGGGATATCCCGACCCGTCCCATTTCTCATGGTGGGCGCGTACGATCGGCACCACCGGATAGGGGAAGCGCACTCGCTCCAGAATCTCCGCTCCCACTACGGTGTGAATCTTCATCTTCTCGAACTCTTCCGGAGTCAACCGGCCGGGTTTGGCGATGATATGTTCCGGCACCGCCAGCTTTCCGATGTCATGCAGCAGTGCGGCGGCATGCAGCGCTTCCAAATCAGCACCCTTCATGCCCAGTTCCTTGGCTACTTCGATGGCGTAGACGCGAACCCGCTGCAGGTGATCGTGAGTAGTCTGGTCTTTGGCTTCGATGGCCAGAGCCAGCGCCTCAATGGTTCGCAGGTGCAGGTTCGCAATCTCTTCCACATGCCGCTTCTCGTCTTCCAGCTTGCCCAGATACAAGCCGTAGGAACGGTAGATCAGATAAATAGCGGGGACGAACAGCAGAGAAGTCTCCCAGTTGAACGCGTCATTGAACCAGGCAATCGCCCCCGCGATGCCGGCCCCAACCAGATAGTAAGGGAAGGACCAGAAATAGCATTCCACCAGAATCAGTCGAAGAGGTTTGCCTTCGCTGAACGAAATTACAGCCGCAATGCAACCGGAGTTGACGATGAAGTAGATCGAGGCCGCCAGGCACAGAACCAGAGGGCGGTTGACGATAAGCGCGTTGGCCAGAGAGTTGTGATAGACGAGGTAGGCCAAAGCCGTCGAAAGCGAGCCTGCACAAACGTTGAAGGTTAGCTGGATCGCGCCGGGCCGGTTGGGATAGAAGCACTGGGCGAGCATGGAGATCGCGCCCAGAGTAATCGCCTCGGAGTAGCTGAGTTCTGCAATGCCCACCAGGATGAACAGGAAGTTCACGGAGAGCGTTCCCGTAATGCCGGGCAGAGTGACCCGCAGCCGCGACGCCAGGATAGCGATGCCCAGGTAGCAGATAAACTCCGCGATGTTCTTGCTGCTCTGGTGGATCGCAGCCAGCAGCAGTGAGGCCGTGCCCGCGGCAATCACCACGGCAATGAAAACCTTGGCGTCGAAAGACAGACTCTTCCACGAGTGTGCGCTAGCAGACATACGTCGATAATCGCCCGGGTTCTTTCGCGTCGCCGGTCCCGCCAGCGCGCGATACACCTCAAACCTAAGGATATGCAGCTAACAGGTTTAATAACAGTGATTTATGAGCCTTGCTGGAAACTTCGGTAACGCCCAGCGGTGACCATTTCAAGGTCTTTGGGCGCGGCTTAGGGGCGTTTATTCGTAGCGAAGGCTCTCAATTGGATCTAGGCGGGCGGCGCGGACTGCCGGGACCATGCCGCTGACGATGCCCACCAGACTCAGAATGACCGTCGCCACGACCAGGCTGCTCACGTTGATGTGGAGGCGAATGTCCCCGGCCTGCAGGTTGTCGCCGAAGGCGCTCATCAGCGGCAGCGCGCCTACGACCCAGGAAATAATGTAAGCGATTCCGACTCCGCCCAGGCCGCCGAGAAAGGTGATGGCGAGGGCTTCGGCGAGAAACTGAAACAGGATGTGGCCCTTGTGCGCGCCCAGGGCCTTTTCGATGCCGATTTCCCGAGTGCGCTGCTGCACTGAGACCAGCATGATGTTCATCAGGCCGATGCCTCCGATGCCCAAAGTCAGAGCGCCGATGAAGGCGAGCAGGATCTTCAGCGCCGTGGACACAACCGTAAACTGGTCGAAATCCTGCTTGAAGTCGGCGATGAACACGGCACGGCGATCATCGGGGCGGAAGTTGTGGTGTCCGGCGAGCACGGAGCGCACGACGCGAGCTAATTGCTGGTGGTTCTCGCCCTCATAGTCCATAAAGATGCCAGAGATGTATTCGGTGTCGTAGAGATCGCCCATGGTGCTGAAGGGAATGGCGAGCAGAGTGTTGTCGTTGTCGTCGCCGCCCTGGACCTTGCGCTGATAGACACCGACTACCTCAAAGCTCAGGCCACTGATGCGGATGGTTTGTCCGAGGGGCGGCTCGCCGGAGAATAGCCTGCGTCTGGCTTCGTCGCCGATCACGACTACCCGTGCTTTTTGCAGTTGATCCTCTTCGCTGAGACCGCGCCCCGTCGACAGCGCAAAACCGCGGATACGTTCGTACACGGGGTAAACGCCGGTGAGGAACAGATTGGTGAAGGTACGAGTGTCATGCTGGATGGTTACGTTTCGCTTGTCGAAAATGGGAGTGACACCCTTGACCATTGGCACTTCGTTCTGGATGTATTCGACATCGGCGATCTGGAGACGGATTTCACTGCCCGCCTTGGCGCCTCCGGCTTGCAGGGAAGTGCGGCCGGGAAAGGCACCGATCACGTCTGTGCCCCAGGAACTGAAGATGACGCCGATGGCGCGCTCGAAGCCCGTTCCAAAGGCCAGCAGGATAACCACCGTGGCAATACCCCAGGCCATGCCGAGCATGGTCAGCGCAGTGCGGCGGCGGTTGTACTGCATGGCGCCGAAGGCTTCCTTCAACAGATCGCGGGTCATCATTACTCCTGCTAGTCTATTCCTGGCGCAAAGCCTCGACGGGTTCGAGCATCGCGGCTTTGCGGGCTGGGTAAAGTCCGGCGGCGATGCCGGCCAACGCCAAAGACAGTACTGCGCCGATGGCAGAGACGGGAACGATACGGGGCGTATCGAAACCCGGCGGGAGATTCACTCCCGAGAGCAGGCGGATGAGGAGCATGGCTCCGCCTACTCCGATCGCGCCGCTTAGCAGCGTAAGGAACGCGCCTTCCAGGAAGAACTGGAACAAGATGTTGCGGTTGGTCGCGCCCAGGGCTTTGCGCAGTCCGATCTCGCGCGTGCGCTCGGTCACGGCTACCAGCATGATGTTGATAATGCCGATCGCTCCCAGGGCCAGCGTAACCAGACCTACTCCGCCGAGGAACCAATCCATCGCGGTGAAGATCTTGCCCATCAATTTCTGGTTCTTGACGGTGTCCCATTCCTCCCAGTTGTCCTTGTCTTTGGGGTCGAAGCCGCCATGGTTGCGAGCCACGATCCTGTGGAGTTCGTCCTTGGCCGCTTCATTTTCCTCGAAAGTGCGCGGCTGATAATTGAGGAACGAAATCGCATTGCCGTCCTTCGACCTGTCCCCTTTAAGCGGGAAGAGTTCACGCATGGTGTTGATGGGGAGGAAGATGCGAATGTTGGTCGAGTTATTTTCTTCGCTGCCAATGATGGAGAGCATGCCGATCACTTCAAAGCGGACGCCGTTGAGCAGAATGTTGTTGCCCACCGGGGGCCGACCGGGGAACAGGTTGCGCGTCATTTCCCGCCCCAAAAGGCAGACCCGCCGGCGCTGTTCGTTATCTTCGTCGTTAATCCAGCGTCCGACCTCTAAGGGGATGGTCCGCACCTGGCTGTAGACGGGGGGAACGCCGGAGACCTGGCCGTTGGTGCTGGTGTAGTCGCTGACGGCGCGGATGTCGTCCCGCGCGATTACCGGCGAAACGTGCACGGCCAGCTTCGATTCGTTCTGGATGTCGCGATAATCGTCATAAGTAAGGTTGAACCACTTTTTGGAAGTGAAGCTGCCCTCGACGGCCGGCGCGCGGCCTCCGAAGAAGAAGATGATGTTCTTGCCGAAGGTTTCGAGTTGCCGGCGGTTGCCGTTGCGGAAGCCTTCGCCGACGCCGGCAAGCAGCAGCAGCGATCCCACACCCCAGGCGATTCCAAACATGGTGAGGAACGAACGCAGCTTGTGCGCCCAGAGGGTGCGCAAGGTCTGGCCGAAGATGTCGAGGAGCATGCGCATCTGCTAGCTCAAGTTTAGTACAGGAGGGAGGGCTTTAGCGCGCCGATCAACCCGTGCCCGCTACCAATTCGACTGGCAACAACGGCGATGGTTAGCGGGAAAGGGTTGGAAATAAGCAGGTCCGGGGAAATGATTCATGCTTTGGGATGAGACTATAATTGCGCGCGGATGGCGCTAGTCTCTGGGGCGAAACTCGGACTGTACGAAATCCAGTCACCGCTGGGTGCGGGCGGCATGGGCGAGGTGTATCGCGCCACCGACACGAAGCTCGGCCGCGATGTGGCGCTCAAGGTGCTGCCCGCCGAGATGGCGCAGGACCCGGAGCGGCTGGCCCGCTTTGGTCGTGAAGCGAAGGCTCTTGCACAACTCGACCATCCCAACATCGTCACGATTTACTCAGTGGAGGAATGCGACGGCGTCCACTTTCTGACGATGCAGTTGGTCGAAGGGCAGCCGCTTGACCGCCTGATCCCCGCAAGCGGCCTGCCCGTCGAGCAGATCGTCGAGATTGCCGGTGCGCTGGGCGACGCGCTGGCGGCGGCGCACGAGAAGGGCATTGTGCATCGCGACCTGAAGCCGGCCAATGTCATGGTCTCGCACGAAGGCCGCGTCAAGGTGCTGGACTTCGGGCTGGCGAAAGATGTTGGCGCGTCTGATCCCGCCGACGCCACGCTGACATCAGACCATCGCACGCAGGCAGGCATGGTGATGGGGACTCCGGCCTACATGTCTCCGGAACAGACATCGGGACGCCCGCTTGACCATCGCACCGACATTTTCTCCATGGGGGTGGTGCTGCACGAGATGGCGACGGGGCGGCGGCCCTTTGAAGGAAATTCTTCGGCTGAGTTGATCTCTGCCATTCTGCGCGATAACCCACCGGCAGTCACAGAGGCGCGTCCCGATCTGCCCAGCGATCTGGCGCGGATTGTCCGCCGTTGTTTGGAAAAAGATCCGCGGCACCGGGTGCAGACGGCGCGCGATATTAGTAATGAATTCCGCGATCTGGCGCGCCAGACGTCTCAGAAAGTGACTCGGGCAACAACCTCGGCTGCGCAGGCGGCGCCCGCCGCCGATTCCGGTGCTGCACGGGCCGCTGAAGGATTCTGGGTCGCGGTGCTCCCGTTCAAGTGCAGCGGCAGCAATTCCGATCTCACGGCCCTGGCCGAGGGGCTGACCGAGGACATCGTTACGGGCTTGTCGCGCTTCTCCTACCTCAGAGTGATCGCCCGCAGTTCGACATCGCACATTGCCATTCAGTCGATGGATGTTCGTTCCGCGGGGGCAGAGCATGGCGCTCGTTATGTAATGGAAGGAAGTTTGCGGCAGGCGGGAACCAAACTGCGCCTTTCTGTTCAACTCGTGGACACGGTGTCTGGCGCGCATCTCTGGGCTGAGAATTACGAACGCACCTTCAGCCCGGAAGCGGCTTTCGAACTGCAGGATGATCTGGTGCCCCGGATTGTCTCAACGGTCGCGGACATGAACGGCATACTGCCCCGGAGCATGAGTAAGGCTGTGCGAGGCCGCGATCCAGGGCAACTCAGCCCCTACGAGTCGGTGCTCCGAAGTTTTGAATATTTTGAGCGTGTCACGCCGGAAGATCTGGCTGCAGTACGCTCTGCGCTGGAATTGGCAGTGCAGAAAGCACCTACTTCTGCCGACGCCTGGGCCATGCTGGCGCTGTTGTACGTCCAGGACTATGGACAGGGATTCAACCTTCAGCCTGACTCGCTGACGAGCGGATTAGCCGCCGCGCGCCGTGCGGTAGAGGCGGCCCCATCCAATCATTTGGCCTATTTCAGTCTGGCTCAGGCGCTTTTTTTCGAAAAGGAGTTCCCTAGCTTCCGGAATGCAGCGGAGCGGGCCGTCGCCCTCAACCCCATGGACGGCAACTCCATCGCTTTTCTGGGCGAGATGCTGACCTATGCAGGCGACTGGGAGCGCGGCCTCGAGCTGTCAGGACGCGCCAAGCAACTCAATCCCAATCATCCCGGCTGGTACTGGTATGCCGACTTCTGTAACGCGTATCGCCAGGGCGACTACCGGGGCGCACTCGGTTTCACGCGCAAATTCAACATGCCGAACCACTGGGGCGGGCACGCGGTGACGGTTGCCGTCTGCGGCCAACTCGGGGAAAGCGATGCGGCTGGCAAAGCCCTGCGCGATCTGCTCAAGCTGCGGCCCGGTTTCGCCGCCACCGTACGCACGGATATGGAGAAGTGGTGGAACCCCGAGTTCATGGAACGCATGATTGAGGGCTGGCGCAAGGCCGGTCTGGAGATTGTCCCAAAAGAGCGAACCGGGGCGCGGGCGCTCGATGAGCCGCATTCCTCCGCGAAAGCTACGTCGGGAGCAGTTCGCGCCGATGAAGGTTTCTGGGTTGCGGTGCTGCCGTTCCGGGGAGCAAGCGGCGATGCGGACCTCGAAGCTCTGGCCGACGGCCTGACCGAAGACGTCACCACGGGGCTTTCGCGATTTCCGTATCTTCAGGTCATCGCCCACAATTCGGCGATGGCTTACAAAGGCCGCGCCGCCGATATCCGCGCGGTGGGCCGTGAACTGGGCGCGCGCTATGTGATCGAAGGGAGCATACGCAAAAGAGGCCGCTCCATTCGCGTCAGCGCGCAACTGATGGACGCCGTGAGCGGCACGCAGCTTTGGGCGGAGGCGTATGACCGCGAAATTAGCGACGCGGGCACATTCCAGATTCAGGACGGCCTCACCGACCACATCGTGACCTCCGTCGCGGATGGGTATGGAGTTCTGGTTCGCTCCATGGCTGCCCCCACTCGAGGTCGAAAGGTGGAGGAACTTAGTGCGTCCGAACTTGTCTTGCGCCACTACGCCTTCATGCAACAAGTCGATCCCCAGGAGCATGCCGCGCTCCGTGACGGCTTGGAACGTGCACTGGAACGCGATCCCAACCACGCCATCGCATGGGCGTGTCTTTCCAATCTGTATCTACTGGAGTATTACGACCGGTTCAATCCGCGCGAGAAACCACTGGAGCGCGGGCGGGAGGCCGCCTGGCGATCCGTTAAGATTGATCCGGCCTGCCAGATGGGCTGGAAAGAACTCGCGGCCGTGCACTTCTTCGGCCGCGATTTCACCGCGTTTCGCGAGACTGCGGAGCGGGCCATATCGCTCAATCCGCGGGACGGCGCGACTTTGGCCTACATGGCGCTCATGATTGGGTTCTCCGGCGATTGGGAACGCGGCCTTTCTCTTGCCCAAAGAACGATTGACCTCAATCGGCACCATCCCGGCTGGTATCACAACATCTTTTTTCACCATCACTATCGTAAAGGTGAGTACGAATCAGCCTTGCAGGCCGCCAAGAAGATCAACATGCCGGAGTTCCATTGGATGCACCTGATGACTGCGGCCGCGTGCGGCATGCTGGGCCGCCATGAGGAAGGTCGGACGGCAATTGAGTCTCTGCGCAAGTACAACCCAGCGTTTCTCGACCTTGAAAATGTCCGTGAGGATCTAGGGACGTGGGACCCGGACAAGAATGAGGTGGAACGGTTCTTGCAGGGATTGCAGAAGGCTGGCCTGAAGTATGGCTCGGCGGATTCTGCGGGGACGGAGATCGAACCCAAACTGAAAAGCGAACCTACGGCGGCTGCCAGATCCGCTTCGATTGCCACCACGACGCATCGGGTATGTCTCGGGCCGACGAGGGCTTCTGGGTCGCAGTGCTGCCGTTCAAATATGCAGGTACAAGTGCTGAACTGAAAGCACTCGCAGATGGCCTTTCCGAGGAAGTCGTGACCGGACTGTCGCGATTCTCATATCTGCGAGTGATCGCCCGCAGTTCGACCTCGCACTACGCCAATCAGTCGGTCGATGTGCGTACCGCGGGCAAAGAGTTGGGCGCTCGCTATGTAATGGAGGGAAGTCTGCGGCAGGCTGGATCCAAACTGCGGCTTGCAGTGCAGCTTGTGGACGCAGTCTCCGGCGCGCATCTGTGGGCGGAGAACTATGAACGCAGCTTCAGTCCAGAATCAGTGTTCGAACTCCAGGACGATCTGGTTCCCCGCATCGTTTCCACGGTCGCCGATGGATATGGCGTTCTGCCCTACAGCATGAGCGACTTGGTCCGGAGTAAGGCCCCTGACCAGTTGAGCCCGTATGAGGCGCTTCTGCGCAGCATGAGTTATGGCTACCGGGCAAGTCCAGAAGAACACGCCATAGCTCGGACGTGCCTGGAGCGGGCCGTCCAGCAGGCACCGGGCTATGCCGATGGCTGGGCCGTGTTGTCGCTACTGTATGCGGATGAGTACGGCCTCGGGTTCAACGCGCAGCCTGACCCTCTCGGGCGCGCGCTGCAAGCTGCGCGGCGAGCGGCTGACGCCGCGCCTTCGAATTCGTATGCCCAAACCGCCCTGGCCAAGACTTTGTTCTTCCGCAAAGAATTTCAAGCGTTCCGGGCTGCGGCGGAGCAGGCCATCTCGCTTAACCCCATGGATGGGGCCAAACTCGCGAACTTAGGAAGCTTGCTGGCCTACTCGGGCGACTGGGAGCGCGGCTGCGCCTTGGCGGAGCGGGCCATGCAGCTAAATCCGCGCCACCCCGGATGGTACTGGTTTCCGCTGGTCTACAACGCATACCGCAAAGGCGACTACCAAGGTTCGGTGAATCTCGCGCTCAAGATCAATCTGCCCGGTTTTTTCCCGACCTACGAGGCCCTGGCTGCGGCCTACGGCCAGCTTGGGGAGCGGGACGCGGCGAGCCAATCCCTCAGTGAGATGCTGAAGTTAGTGCCCAGCTTCGGAAAGATCGGCCGCGTCCTAAAGTCAAAGTGGTTCGATCCGGAAATGGTGGAGCACGTGCTGGACGGCCTGCGCAAGGCGGGTCTGGAGATTGGAGATCAGCCATCCTCAACGGGGGCCAAACCCGTAGCTGAGACTGCCGGCAACGCTGCTGCACGCGCTCCTTCGATCGCAGTGCTGCCTTTCGCCAACATGAGCGCGGACAAAGATCAGGAATATTTCTCCGACGGCTTGGCGGAAGAGATCATCAACCTGCTGGCGCAAGTGGCCGGCCTGAAGGTGATTGCGCGCACGTCGTCGTTTGCGTTCCGGGGCAAGGAAGAGGACGTTCGAAAAATCGCGGACACCCTGGCTGTTACACACGTCCTGGAGGGGAGCGTTCGCCGGGCGGGGAATCGCATTCGTGTGACGGCGCAGTTGATTGCTGCGACTGATGGGTCGCATCTGTGGTCGGAGCGGTATGACCGGGAGCTGAGCGACATTTTTGCCCTGCAGGATGAGATGGCGGCGGCGATCGCCGGAGTTCTGCGAGTGAAGCTTTCGGGAGAGGCTGCGCCGCAACGCTACACGCCGAAGCTCGCGGCCTATGAGGCTTATCTGAAGGCCAGACATTTTCTGGTCAAGGTTACGCCGGAGTCGCTGGAACTGGCCAGACACTGCTATGAGCAGGCGAGTGAACTCGATCCGGCGTTTGGCCTGGCTCATGTTGGATTGGGATACTACTGGACGACGTTGACGCATTTCGGCAGGTGCTCTGCGCATAAGGCCGTGCCGGCAGCGCGCGCAGAAGCGCGGCGAGCGTTGCAGATTGATCCTTCGCTTCCGGAGGCGCATGCGCTCTTGGGCCATCTGGCGGCGATGTATGACATGGACTGGGCCGCGGCTGAGCGGCACTTCGATTTTCCGCTGGCAAAACAGGCGGGGTTTCCCACCATCCAGCCGATGTATGGCGGGTTTCAATTCGTGCGAGGTAATGCGGAAGAGGCGATCAAACTGGCGCAGCGCGCGATTGAAGAAGATCCGCTCGAAGTATGGCCTCGGATGAATCTGCATGCTTTTCTGCAGGCAGCGGGCCGGGACACTGAAGCGCTTGAGCAATTGAAGAAGGTGGTGGAACTGGACGAGAACCAAGTCGTGGCCCTGGTGTCGATGGCGATGATCCACGCCGACCAGGGTGATCTTGCGCAGGCGTTGGTGATCGCGCGGCGCGCTTATGGGGTTGGTCTGTGGTTTCCCGACACGATTGGCGTGCTTGCCGCCCTGCTGCGGCGGAACGGAGAAGTGGCAGAATCGCAGTCCCTCGCAAAGACACTTGGTTCCGGCGAGGCGCTCGGTGATTCCCGCGCCCGTGCGCTCTTTCACCTGCTCTGCGGCGAACTAGACGAGGGAGCCGATTGGGTGGAAAAGGCGATCGAACAGCGTGACCCGTCGATGATGTACTATCTCCGCTTTGTGGTTTGTAAAGGGCTGAGAGCCAGCCCTCGCTGGCCGAAGATCGCGCGAATGATCAACCTGTCGGGCGGGTCTGGAAATTGACGGCGAGCAGTCATCCGCGTCACAACCCACTCGCACCTCTTGAGCGTTGACTCGATTATGACAATTGTCATGCAAGGTGGATGACGATCTCCACTGGCGTCGGGGCGCACGGGGATCGAGTATGGATGCGGGTGGTTTCGTTGCGTGAGGTTATGTTTTGCGGTATTGGGTGCAAGTTGTGAGAATCGGACTGGGTCGTTTATCCTTGAAAGGCGCCTGGACTGGGCTGGTCCGCTGTCCGGCACGCCGCGCTTCTCCCAGAGTTCAATCATGACTTTGACCCGATTTGTCACCAAGAACGCCCTCCGCAACAAACGCCGCAGCATCCTTACTGTGTTGAGTGTCGGGGTTTCTCTAATGCTGCTCACTTTCATGATGACGCTGTGGCACGGCTTCTATATCGATAAGGGCAGCGCCGAATCGATGCGCCGGCTGGTGACGCGGCACCGGGTGTCGCTGACCAACCTCTTGCCCGCGTTTTACCGCGAGAAAATCCACGCCGTGCCGGGCGTGGTTGCGGTGGTGCCCAATTCGTGGTTCGGCGGACTGTATAAAGACAACAAGCCGGAGAATTTCTTTGCGCAGTTCGCCACCGATCCTGACGAGTTTCCGAAGGTCTACCCGGAAATGCAGTTGCCACCCGATCAGCTCGCCGCCTGGCAACGCGACCGGGCGGGGGTGATAGTCAGTGACGAACTGGCGCAGAAATTTGGCTGGAAGCTTGGGGACCGCATCGTGCTGCAAGGCACGATTTATCCCGTAAATCTGGAATTGACCATCCGCGGCATTTTTCATTGGCCGACTACGAACAAGACCGTCTATTTCAACGAAAAGTACGTGGAAGAATCGGTGAGCTGGTTCAATGGACAGGCGGGAACATTCAGCATCATGTCAGGCTCCCCCGACGATGTATCCAAGATCTCGGGCGCGGTTGACGATATGTTTCGCAATTCGCCGCAACCGACCAAGACGGAGAGCGAGAAGGCGTTCGGTTTGAGCTTTGTCAACATGCTGGGGAATGTGAAGGCTTTTATTCTGAGCATCTGCCTGGCGGTGGTGTTTACCACGCTGCTGGTTTCCGCTAACACCATGGCGATGTCGATCCGCGAGCGCACCCGCGAAGTGGCGGTGCTCAAGACCCTGGGCTTCGAGCGGGGGACGATTCTGGGGCTGTTTGTGGGCGAAGCCATGTCGCTTTCGGTTGCGGGTGGACTGTTTGGCTGCGGTTTCGCGTGGCTGCTCTTGACGCTCATGAAGAAATCGCCGATGGGTTTTTTCCTGGCACAGATGGAGGTCACGACGGGGACGTTGGGCGTAGCGTTGTTAGTGGCGGCGCTGGTGGGGTTCTTCAGTTCACTCGTACCCTCCTATAACGCGGCGAGAGTCGAGATTGTGGAGGGGCTGCGGCATATTGGTTGAGTCGCCGTGGTTGGAATTTATGACGCTGAGCGGTTTTGTGGTGCGCAATACGTTTCGCAACCGGAGGCGCAGCCTGCTGACCATGCTGAGCATCAGCTTCTCACTGCTGCTGCTGACGATGATGGTTTCCATCTATCGGACGTTTTACGTGGACCTGGGAGCGCCCCTGACCGCGAAGCGAGTGGTTACGCGGGATCGCGTCTCTTTATCATTCCTCTTGCCCGCGTATTACCGGGACAAGATTCGCAACGTTCCCGGAGTGGTTGCGGTGGTGCCTATGACTTATTTTGGCAACCACTATAAGGATGACCGTGCCAGCAATGCCTTCGCTCAGCTGGCTACCGACCCGGACGAATATCTGAAAGTGGCCTCCGACAAGATTGTTCCTCCGGATCAGGTCGAGGCCTGGCAGCATGATCGCGCCGGAGCCCTGGTGGATGTGACTCTGGCTCACAAGTATGGGTGGAAGATCGGCGACAAAATCACGCTGCTGGGAACGATATTTCCGGTGAATCCCGAATTGACGATTCGCGGGATTTACCGGCGCGACCCGCCGCAGAATGCACTGTATTTCAACGCCAAGTATCTGGAAGAGTCCCTGAACTGGTTCAAGGGAAAAGCCGGCTGGTATGCCACGCAGGTGGCGGAACCCGGAGACGTGGCGCGAGTCTCGAGTGACATCGATGACATGTTCCGCAACTCACCTCAGCGCACGAAAACGGAGAGTGAAAAAGCCTTTCAGCTTTCGCTGGTGGCCATGCTGGGGAATGTGAAGGCTTTTATTCTGGGCATCTGCGGCGCCGTGGTGTTTACCATTCTGCTGGTTTCAGCAAACACGATGGCGATGTCGGTGCGCAGTCGGACCCGCGAAGTAGCCGTGCTTAAGACTCTCGGGTTCACCCGCCAACGGGTTTTGTCTTTGTTTGTGCTAGAGGGCGTGGCCCTGGCGGTGACTGGCGGGGTGATGGGAATCGTGGCGGCGGCTGGCTTGATTCGATGGCTCACGCACTCTTCGGTGGCAATCGGCGTTCCCACGGACATGCGAGTCACACTGCCCGCGGTAGGGCTGTCGTTGCTGGTGGCGGCGACTGTAGGATTTGTGAGCGGATACATTCCCGCATACGGCGCGTCGCGAATCAATATAGTGGAGGGATTGAGGCACATCGGCTAGTAACCCCGCCGTCCCCGCGGCTTTCCTGGCCGTCTCCGCTGCGGGGGCGGGACGCCGGCGCTACGAATATAGGGCTTCCTTATGGCGATACCGATCAGTTACAACATCCGCAATTTGAAGCTGCGCAAAGGGCTCACCATCATGACTGCGCTGGGCATCGCGCTGACGGTAACCACGGCAATTTTTCTGATGGCGCTGCTGGCGGGGCTGAAGCGAGCTTTTGTCTCGAGCGGCAACGCGCAGAATGTGCTGGTGCTGCGCAAAGGATCTGAAGCGGAGTTGACGGGCGGCTTTGATGCTTCGCTGTTCCCTACGTTGAAGGTCCTGCCGGGTGTGGCACAAGACAGCCACGGCGAGCCCATGGCCTCCGGCGAATTGGTCGTGGTGATCGTGCTTCCCCGCAAAGATGGGACGGGGGATGTGAACGTGACGGTGCGCGGCATGATGCCGGATGGTCTTGAGCTTCGCCCCAGCGCGAAACTGATCGACGGACGGTGGTTCCAGACGGGGCAGCGCGAGGTTGTGGTTAGTCGATCGATCCGTAGCCGCTTTACCCATGCCAACATTGGCGACACCATGGAGTTTGGCAAGGGATCGTGGAAGGTGGTTGGGGTCTTTGATGCCGGTGGCTCGGCCTATGAATCGGAGGTATGGGGGGACGTGAATCAAATGTCGGCGGACTTTGATCGGACCAGGCGGCTTCTCTTCAGCCTACTTGCGCGCTACGGATCCCATCGCAGCCGATGCGCTCAAGAACCGTGTCAGCGACGACCAGCGACTCAAGCTCGAAGGCGTACTCGAAACCGACTACTACGCGAAACAAACCAGCTCCGGAGGTCCGATCCGGGTGATCGGCATCGTGGTCTCGATCATCATGGCCATCGGATCGAGTTTCGCGGCCATGAATACGATGTACGCCGCGGTAGCGTACCGGGGGCGCGAAATCGCAACCTTGCGAGTGCTGGGATTCTCGCGGCCTTCGATTCTAACGTCGTTTGTTCTGGAGTCATTGATGCTGGCTTTTCTAGGCGCGCTGGCGGGAATCCTGCTGATGCTGCCCTTCAATGGAATGCAGACCGGAACCTCGAACCAGGTAACGTTCAGCGAGGTGGTGTTCAGCCTGCAGATTACCCCGATGGTGGCGGCCTACGCGATCGCGTTCGCGCTGATCATGGGATTGGTGGGCGGATTCGCTCCGGCGTGGCACGCGGCGCGGCAGAATATTCTCACGGCGTTGCGAGGTTGAATGGTAATGCTTTGATTTGTAATTCGGGAAACTAGAGAAGCTCATAACTCGTATTCATTCTTATGCCGATTGACGCAAAACACGAAGACTTGCAGAGCTTGCATATCGACCGCACGGGGCGCGGCGCGGGCGATGGAGAACCGCCGGCCTGGGCGCGCCGCTACATTGTCGTAGGAATCGTTATCGTAGCCCTGCTGAGCTTGTCCGCTCTGGCCTATCGCCTTCTTTCACGAGATGTGCCGGAGGTGGAGGTGACACGCGCTTCCGCGGAGAGCAGCGACTTAGGTGGGACCGTGCTTTCGGCAACGGGCTACATCGTGGCTCATCACACCATCAACGTGAATTCCAAAGTCACTGGACGCCTGGCCTGGATTGGCGTGGAAAAAGGCGACAAGGTGAAGGAGGGTCAGGTTCTGGTGCGGCTGGAGGATCAGGAGTTTCGCGCTTCTTATGACCAGGCGAAGGGCGCGTTGGACAACGCCCGCGCTTATCTCGAGGAGCTTGAGCACGGGTCGCGGCCGGAAGAGATCCAACAAGCCCAACACAATCTTGACGAAGCGCGCGCCACTTTGACGAATGACAAGTTGACTCTGGACCGCACCCGAGAACTCTCAGCCGCCGGCGTGGTTTCGCGGCAAGTCATGGACGACGCCACAGCCAAGTTCGAGTCCGATCAGCAACGGGTTAATTCCCTGGACAAGGTTTCTCAAATGATGAAGATCGGCCCGCGGCAGGAAGAAATCGCACGCGCCCGCGGGTCGGTGGCGCAAGCGCAGGGACAGTTCGATTATGCCAAGTCGCAGCTCGACGCTACCGTGATCCGAGCGCCCGTCACCGGCACGATTCTCGACCGCACCGCCGAAAAGGGCGAACTGATTACCGCGCAGTTTGCCAGCGCGGCGGCTGGCGGCCCTCAAGGATCGGTGGTGTCGCTGGCGGATTTAAACGATATTCAGGTTGAGCTGGATATTGCGCAGGCGGACTTTGCGCGGCTCGGTGCCAAACAGAAGGGCATCGTCACCACCGACGCCTACCCTGACCGCAAGTACAAAGGGGAGATCGCGCAGATCTCGCCTGAGGCCAATCGGCAGAAGGCCACCGTACAGGTAAAAGTGCAAGTGCTGAATCCAGATGAGTACCTGCGGCCGGAAATGAATGCCACAGTGAAGTTCCTGGCGGATGAGCAGAAATCTTCCAGCACGAAACCGTCGGGAGCTTTTGTGCCCGCCAGCGCGTTGCGGGACCACGACGGCAAGAAGGTCGTGTTTCTGGCCTTCAACGGGAAAGCTCGCATGCGCGAGGTTCACGTGTTGAGCGAGCGCAGCGACGGCTTTCTCGTCGACGGATTGGTTGGAGGAGAGAGCGTAATCAGCAAAGGACCGCAAGAGCTGAAAGACGGAGACGCAGTTAAGATCAAGGGGCAGTCATAATCATGAGCACAGTTATGGAAAACAAGATCGCTACCGGAACCAAAGTTGTCCAGGCTCGCAATCTGACCAAGATTTTCAAGCGCGAAGCTTTTCAGGTGACGGCTCTCGACGATGTCTCGATTGACATCGCGGCCGGCGAATTCATGGCGCTGATGGGGCCCTCGGGCTCGGGCAAGACCACGCTGCTGAATATGATCGCGGCCATCGACCGCCCGACCTCGGGAGAGTTGCTGGTGCAGAATCAGAATATTTTCCAATTCAGCGACTCTCAGGCGGCCCACTGGCGCAACGAACACATCGGGTATGTCTTTCAGACGTTTAACTTGATCCCGGTGTTGACGGCGTTTGAAAACGTGGAACTGCCGCTGCTGCTGACCCATCTCAACCAGCAGCAAAGGCGCGAGCACGTGATGACCGCGTTGAAGCTTGTCGGCCTGGAGGATCGGGTCAACCATCTTCCCAAACAGCTCTCTGGCGGACAGGAGCAACGGGTTGCCATCGCCCGCGCGATCGTTAGCGACCCTACTCTGCTACTGGCGGATGAGCCTACCGGCGATCTCGACAGCCACTCGGCGACTGAAGTCCTGGAAATTCTGAAGCGCCTGAACGAAGACTTCCATAAGACGATTGTGATGGTGACGCACGATCCACACGCGGCGTCGTATGCGCACGTTACCCGGCATCTGGAGAAGGGAATGCTGCTGCCGCCGGGCTAGCCGCGCTGTTGTTCCGGCCCGCATGGTTGAACGTTTTGTGCCCTACCCGCTTACTTGGCCGACGGCCATCTCCACTTGCGGATTTCGGGCTTGTCGATGCCTTCGCTGTAGGCGTAATCAATACTCTCGACGATCTGTCCCTTGAGCCACTCTTTAAGGTGGGCGCCGCGGGCCTGCAGTCCTGGAACGCGATCGATGACGTCAATTGCCAGGTCGAAGCGATCGACCTGATTCAGGATCGCGAGTTCCAACGGCGTGTTGATGTTGCCTTTCTCTTTGTAACCGCGCACGTGAATGTTGCCGTGATTCGTCCTGCGATAGGTGAACTTGTGGATGAGCCAGGGGTATCCGTGGAAATTGAAAATCACGGGCTTGTCCGTGGTGAAGAGCGAGTCAAAGTCGCGATCGGAAAGGCCGTGCGGATGCTCCGTGTCGGGTTGCAGCCGGTACAGGTCAACCACGTTGACGAACCGAATCTTGAGATCAGGAAAGTGTTGTCGAAGAATGGCCACGGCGGCCAACGCCTCCTCCGTCAGGATGTCGCCGGCGCTCGCTACCACGACATCCGGCTCAGCTCCGTTGTCGGTGCTGGCCCATTCCCAGATTCCGATGCCCTTGGTGCAGTGGACGACCGCAGCCTCCATATCCAGATAAGCAAGGTGCGGCTGCTTGTCGGCGACGATCACGTTCACATAGTCCTGGCTGCGGAGGCAGTGGTCCGCCACACTGAGCAGGCAGTTCGCATCGGGAGGAAGATAGATGCGCGTAATCTCCGCGCTCTTGTTGCTCACCACATCCAGAAAGCCGGGATCCTCATGGGTAAAGCCGTTGTGATCCTGGCGCCAGACGAGCGACGTAATCAGCAGGTTAAGCGAGGAGACGGGTGCCCGCCAGTCGACCTCGTCTTTCGACTTGGCGAGCCACTTGGCATACTGGTTGTACATCGAGTCGATGACGTGGGCGAATGCTTCATAAGTGTTGAGGAGCCCGTGGCGGCCGGTCAGAAGATAACCTTCGAGCCAGCCTTCAAGCGTGTGTTCGCTGAGCATCTCCATTACGCGGCCATCGGCAGCGATGTGGGTTCCGTCGGCGTCCTCGGGCTTGACTTTGGCGAGCCATGTTTTCTGGGTTGCCTGATAGAGATCCTGCAGCCGATTGGAGGCATTCTCGTCCGGGCTGAACACACGGAAGTTGCTCATGTTCGCCCGCATCACGTCGCGCAGAAATTTTCCCAGAGTCTCGGTCGGTGAGACTTCTTTCGCTCCAGGGCTGTCCACGGGAAATGCATAGTCGCGGAAGTCCGGAAGATGGAGAGCCTGGCGCAGCTTTCCCCCGTTGGCATGAGGGTTGGCGCTCATCCGGCGGTCTCCGGTTGGCGGCAGGCCGCGCAACTCGGGCACTAGTGTGCCATGCTCGTCGAAGAGTTCTTCCGGCTTATAGCTCCGCATCCACTGTTCAACGATCCGCAAGTGTCCGGGATTCGATTGCACATCGAGTACTGGCACCTGGTGGGCTCGCCAGAAATTCTCCACCTTGTGTCCGTCCACCTCCTTCGGTCCAGTCCACCCTTTTGGTGATCGAAGGATGATCATTGGCCAGCGGGGCCGGTCGGGCTTGCCGGTGCTGCGCGCCTTTTCTTGAATCGCCCGGATCTGCTGCACGCAAGTCTCGACAACAGCGGCCATCTCTCTGGTGCATCAGCTGGGGATCGTCGCCTTCGACCACGTATGGAGTCCATCCATATCCCTGGAAGAGATGCTCGAGTTCATCCACGCTAATGCGGGCGAGCAGAGTGGGATTCGCGATCTTGTAGCCGTTCAAATGAAGAATCGGCAAAACCGCTCCATCGCGGATCGGGTTCAGAAACTTGTTGGAGTGCCACGAAGTCGCCAGCGGTCCGGTCTCCGCTTCGCCGTCTCCGACGACGACGCTCACGATCAGTTCAGGATTGTCGAAAGCCGCTCCAAAGGCATGCGACACGCTGTAGCCCAGCTCGCCGCCTTCGTGGATCGATCCCGGAACCTCCGGCGTGCAATGGCTGCCGAGTTGGCCGGGGAACGAAAACGCTCGAAAAAGGTTGAGCATCCCCGCTGCGTCGAGGCTCTTCTCCGGGTATACCTCCGAATAGGTCCCTTCCAGATAGCAGTTGGAGATCACCGCCGGCGCGCCGTGGCCTGGACCCGAAATATAAATCATGTCCAAGTCGTATTTCCGAATGACACGATTTAGGTGAACCCAGATAAATGTCTGGCCGGGATCGGAACCCCAATGCCCGAGCAGCCGATTCTTGAAGTGCTCCGGGCGGAGCGGTTCCCTGAGCAGAGGATTGTCGCGGAGGTAGATCATTCCGGCGCAAAGGTAGTTGCAGGCCCGCCAGTACGCGTCGATCTTGCGCAACTCATCGGCGGTAAGTGTCTGTTCGTGGGCGGCCGACTGGATTTCAGGATTGTGCGTCAATGGCATAAATCCTCCTGCGTTCACATGCGGAACCTGTGTGGTGATCACTAATATTCTAAGCTGGACGAATGAACAGGGAGTAAATTGCAGCTTTGCATTGTCCAAACTTCAGGCCGCCCACCTTTCTGGGATGTGGTAGGTTTTTTGAGTCTGCTCAAAGCGGGGGCCAACACCGGGTTGGTTCACGATGAAAGTTCTGGTCTTGAATTCGGGCTCCAGCAGTCAGAAGAGCTGCCTGTACGAGATAGGAGACGCTCTGCCTGATGATCCACCCGCCTGCTCGTGGGAGGCGAAGATCGAATGGGAAGGCGAATTCGCGGAAGCGGAAGTCAAGAGTGGACCCGGCTTGGCAAAGCCCGGCTCCGTAAAAAAAGAAAGGATCAAGGTTTCATCTCGGCCCCAGGCTCTTGAGCACTTGCTCAATACCCTGTGGAGTGGCGAAACGAAGGTTCTAACATTGCCATCGGAGATCGCCGTCGCGGGTCACCGCGTCGTGCATGGCGGGCCGCATTTCGAAGATCCAGTCTTCATTACTGCGGAAGTGAAATCGGCGATAGCCGGTGTGTCCGCCTTCGCACCCCTGCACAATCGCGCCGAACTCGGAGGTATGGAAATCGTTGAGAAATTGCTCCCGGGTGTGCCGCAAGTCGCTGTGTTTGATACAGGCTTCCACAAGAAGATCCCGCCCTCGGCCGCTATCTACCCCGGTCCGTTTGAATGGTTCAACCAGGGAATCCGGCGGTATGGCTTTCACGGCATCAATCACAAGTATTGTGCCCGGCGCGCGGCGCAGCTACTGCGCAGAGATCCAAAATCTCTCAGACTCGTGAGTTGTCATTTGGGGAACGGTTGTTCGCTCGCCGCCATTCAGGGCGGGAGGAGTGTGGACACCACGATGGGCTTCACGCCACTGGAAGGCCTGATGATGGGGACACGCTCGGGCTCCGTTGATCCGGGGATCCTCACCTACTTAATGCGTCAAAGCGATCTCAGCGGAGAACAACTTGACGACCTGCTGAACAAGCGCTCGGGACTACTTGGAATTTCGGGCATATCCGGAGACATGCGCGAGATCCTGGCCGCAATCAAGAAGGGACACGAGCGCGCGCAGTTGGCCTTCGATATTTATCTTCATCGGCTGCAGTCCGGCATTGGAGCCATGATCGCGGTGTTGGGCGGAATCGACGCGCTGATTTTCACCGCCGGAGTCGGAGAAAACTCTCCCGAAGTGCGCGCCGGAGCGTGTAAGAACCTTAAATATGCCGGTGTAGAACTTGATCGGAAGAAGAATGCCGAATCCCCGCCCGACGAGAACATCTCCGCTCCCAATTCCCCGGTTCCGGTTGTGATCGTCAGCGCGCAAGAGGATTGGGAGATTGCCCGCGATTGCTGGATGCTTACTCGCAAGAGCCCGGTTGCGAGACAAGAAATGGCATAGAGGCAGAGACCGTGTCGGCGTCACTCAGGCGGAGGGCGTGAGTTTCATTTGTCTATCCCCAGCGCAAGGTAAAGCACGACCGCTATTAGCCCAGTCAACGCGAACACTAAAGCGATGAGTAGGTTGGGATTCAGTCTGACCACAAAGAAAATATACCACTCGTATCAACGCTGATTCGCACCAACCCCTCGACACATGGCGCAAGCAATCGGCAGCAGCCAGGTCGCGCTTCAAATCGACCGCTACCTGAGTTCGTTTTGCTGGAAGCTCTCTCCCGCTGTTGCGTCATGAGAATGTGGAGGTCGTACTCCCATGCTCGCAGGATTGTGATCTTCCGCCTGCAGACGCTCGAATTCCGCGCGCTCACGATCGGCATCGGTCGAACGATGTATTTTTGTATAAGCGCGAGCTAAGTTGAAATGTACCGCTGGGCTACCAGGCGCAAGCCGCCGCGAGATCTCCAGCGCATTCACGGCGCCCTGGGCGTCGCCGATTTCCAGCAGGCTGCGACCTAAAACGTAGTGCGTTTCCGCCGACTCAGGAGCGACCGCCACGGCCTTATTGGAGAATTGAAGGGCCTCCTGGGGATTGTGGAGAATTAGGCTAATCGAGGCCAGACGCACATAGGGAAGAGCGCTTAAAGGATTGAGCTTTGTTTCTTCGAGTAACTGCGCTCTTGCCCGGTCATAGTTTGACGAGGATGCCAGCGCGCTCCCATAGGCAAAGTGCAAGAACGGTGTTTCCGGGTGGCCACGGATCAGCTCGTCAAAAATTGGAAACGCCTGATCGTAGCGGCTTTCGGAGAGCAAGATTGCCGCCATGCCGGCCCTGAGAACCAGCGGGCGATCCGCAGCCAAAATCTGGTCCGGAAGTTTTGCCATCCTCAGCAAAGAAATGCCCATCGCGAACTGGATTTTTTCTGGAGTCGCACCCGCTCCTACCTCTGAGATCAGTAGACCCAGGGCTCGATCGAATTCGCCGTTCAGGTTCAGTACGAGCGCGAGGTGGTATTTGGCGAATTGGACAGCGGCCCGGTTTCCGCCAAATCCAAGGTCACTAGCTCGCTGAAGGTGAATCAGGGAATTCGGGTAATCCTCGATTTGAAACTCTGACAAGCCCAGAACAGTCCACGCCTCGGCTCGCTTCGCGTCCAACGTCACGGACTTTCGCAGAGCCGTGACCGCATCGGAAAACCTTCCATCCATGTAAGCAAAGGTACCCAAATTTAGCCAACCTTCTCCCCACTCGGGGCGAACCTTCAAGGCGGCTTCGTAGAGGCGTGTGGCTTCGGCGATGTTGCCGGCGGACTTTGCCGACTCGGCTCGGTGAGCCAGTTCGTCGAAATCCGCGTTCGATTGCGTGTGCTCCGCCGTTTTCGAGGGGGTCGCTGCGGAACTCGCTTCCCGTTTGTCGGCAAGGGAATATCGTTTTACTTGAAGAATGTCTACTGCAACCGGAGCGTCCCGCAACACTCTGCCGTTCGCTTCAGCCCTTGCGGACTCATCGCTCTTGCCGGTCACTTGTAGAGCGCGTGCAAACACTTCCTGTGCAGCCGCCGACGTGGGGTCGAGTTGAGTCGCGTGTTGTGCCGCGCCCTCGGCTTCCTGTCCGCGTCCCTGCTCCACGAGCGCTATAGCCAATCCGATCCAAGCCAGAGCACTTTCCGCAGTAACCTTGGTCTCCTGTTCGAATTGCGATTCGGCCTCCTTGTACCGCGAGACCGAAGCCAGAGCCATTCCGTAAGAATAGTGGAGGTAGGGTGTCCGCGGGTACTTCGCCAGCATTTGTTCGAAGCGTGCAAATGCCGGGTCATTTTTGCGGTTTGCCAGCAGGGCGGCCGTTTCTCCTGCCGCTTGCAGCATGGCATCATTGGCCGGGTCCACTTGGGTCGGCAGGAGCGGAATGCGGAGTAAAGCCAACCCCATGACGGCCTTAATCTGATCCGGGACAACCCCCGAACCGAACTGCCTGGTCAAGAGGTCGGCTGTCTTTTCAAACTCGCCGTTCAGGTTCAGCAGCAGAGCAAGATGATAGAGTGCGACCTTTGAGACGTCTGCATCTTCCCCAAAGCCCAAGCCTCGTGCGCGCTGCAGATGGGTAAACGAAGCTTTGTAGTCCTGCATTTCGAACTCGCATAATCCAAGAAAGGCCCATGCCTCCCCCATCGCGGGATCGAGTTCCACGACCTTCTCCAGGGCTTTTTTCCCGTCGTTGAAATGGTCGGCATCGTAATTCAGTGTGCCGAGATACCACCAACCCTCTTCCCATCCCGGTTGCAATGCGACGGCATGCTGGTAGTCTGCGATGGCTTCCCCGGTGCGTCCGGCCTCGCGGGCATTTGTAGCTTTTACACTCCACTCGTCAAACGTTCCGGTGTTCTCTCGGGCTTGGGAACCCAAGGTGGCCGGATGGTGGAAGACCGATAGCAGAAGCGCGAGAAAGAGCGCGCGACGGGAAAGATCGCTAAGACAGCCTTGGCTGGCAATGGAAGACACTGCTCTGAACTCATGCTCCCGAAACAGCCAATAGCATAATCGCCATCGAGCTCAACGAGAAGGATTCGCTTGCAAAATCGGTGTTTCGCGGATTCGCGCGACCTGTGGTAAAAGAATATACCATGCCGTTCGAGGGATCGTCTCGGGCGCTGGATCTCTCCCGGCGCCAGCTTCTTAATGCCATCGCTGGGACTTGCGTTATTCCTTATTTCGTCCCTTTTCTGATCCCCCTCGCGGACTCGGCGTCACTCCCTGGAGCGAGCGCTTTCGAAGAAGTGCCTCCGGGTGCAAGTGGAATCACCTGGACTCACTTTGCGGCGAGATCGCCGATGAGATATCTGCCGGAATCAACCGGCCCAGGGTGTGCGTTTCTCGATTACGATAATGACGGTTGGCAAGACATCTTCATGGTGAATAGCGGCAAATGTGACTTCTTTACGCCTTCGATGCCACTGAGTAATGTCCTCTACCACAACAACCGTGATGGCACTTTCACCGACGTCACCGAGAGAGCCGGCCTCAAAGGTGGAGGTTACGGAATGGGCGTGGCGGTGGGTGATTACGACAATGACGGATTCCCGGACATCTACGTCAGTCAATATGGCCGCAGTGTCCTCTATCACAACAATGGTGACGGAACCTTCCTCGATGTCACTGAAAAAGCCGGGGTTGGAGTTCAAGGATGGGCCTCCAGCGCCGTGTGGTTCGACTACGACAATGACGGCAAGCTGGACCTTTTCGTCTGCCAATTCGCCGAGTTCGATAAAGCAACCGGGTGCGGCATCAGTTCCGACGGAAAGCATCACTACTGCATTCCACATGTATTCCGGCCCATGCCGAGCTGGCTGTTTCATAACAATGGCGACGGAACCTTCACCGATGTGAGTGAGCGGTCGGGGATTGCCAGGCACCTCGGCAAAGCTTGGGGTGTGGTCGCCGCCGACGTAAACAATGACGGCCGCATGGATCTTTTTGTGGCCAACGATACCGTCGGAAACTTCCTTTTTCTGAACCGGGACGGCGCGCGGTTTGAGGAAGCGGGACTCAAGGCCGATGTGGCCTACAGTGAAGACGGCCGTGCGCGGTCTGGAATGGGCGTGGACGCCGCAGATTTCGATCAGGATGGCTGGATGGATCTTTTTGTCGCCAACATTGACCAGGAGATCTTTTCCCTCTACCACAATAGTGGTGACGGAACTTTTGAAGATCAGGCAATGCAATTGGGTATCGGCTTCGCAACCAGGTCTTTGAGTGGGTGGGGACTTAAGTTCTTCGACTACGACAATGACGGAGATCTGGATTTGATCTTGTCCAACGGATTTCCCGATGACCAGGTCGAAGATTTTTCAAGCCAGGTGAAATACCGCCAACCCCTCTTGTTGTTTCAGCACGACGGCCGCAAGTTCAGGAACGTTAGCTCTGAAAGCGGCCCGGTGTTTGCCAAGACATTTGCTGCCCGTGGCCTGGCAACGGGAGATTTCAACAATGATGGCGCGGTCGATCTGTTGATTACGGTCAATGATGGCGCACCATTACTCTTGCGCAACAACGCCGGGAAGCAAAACCACTGGTTAGGTGTGAAATTAGTGGGGACCAAGTCCAACCGGGATGCCGTCGGCGCGCGTCTCACCTATCAATCTGGCGATCTTAGGCGAAGTCGCGAGAAAGTCGGCGGCGGAAGTTTCCTGTCGTCTCACGATCCGAGAGTAGTTCTGGGTATTGGGAAACGTACTGCGGTCGACTGGCTGGAGGTTTTGTGGCCTAAACCTGGAGGAGGCACACAACGGTTTGCGAATCTGCCAATCGATCGATATATAACCATAGTGGAAGGCTCTGAGAAATGGACCTGAGCGGCGTTTACCGGTTTGCGCCAAGTGTCGTCGGCGCAGCCTTGCTATGCGGTATTGCTTCGCCGCTGGGCCAGGCCCAAAATGTCTCCACGGATGCGCCTCCGTTGTGCATCATCGTGGTCGACTCTGAGACCGAGGCTGCGGGACTGGTGCAGCAGTTGCGATCGGGCGAGGATTTTGCCGCTCTCGCAAAACAAAAGTCGCTGGACCCGAGTGCCCCGAATGGCGGTTTTTTGGGAAAGATTAATCCGGCGAGTCTTCGCACCGAACTGCGAGATGCTCTGAACCACGTTCCTTCCGGGCAAGTAGCGGGTCCAGTCAAGACTTCCTCCGGCTATGCAGTGTTTAAAGCTCTCCAGGATCCGAACGCCACGGCGTGCGGCTCCGCAAATTCAATTTCGGCTGCTGCTGCTGCTGAAAGAACGACTGCGCCACCGGCCACACCCACTTCCGGCAGCGGACAAGGCATGACGCCAACCGCGCTTCTCGCACTGGCTGGCCGGGGTGCTGTTGTCTATCCACCCGACGTTTCCGGAGCGGTCGAGATTGAAGTCGCGTTTAAGAATTTTCCCAAGCCGGCCGATTGGAATCGCGATTCGCGGTCCGTTTGCGAGATCCGCAAACAGTTGGTGCCTGGGGCCATCAGTCACCTGCAGCGCTTCCTCGATCCCAACGATCCCAATAGCTTCGTTACCGACCATCCGGATCGGCTGGGACAAGTGCACTTTGTCCTCGCGCAAATCTTCGCGTATCAAGGCGAGATGGATGCAGCGATCAAAGAGTGGCTGGAAGCGTATCGCATGGCTCAAAACGAGTCGCCCAAACTGGTTCCTGAGTTGCAGGAAGTTCTTGGCACAGCCTACCTCCACAAGTCTGAGATGGAGAATGACGTTTATCGCTCTCCGGGCGAACGCTGCATTTTCCCTCCGCGTATACCGGTCGTCTATCGAAACCAGGAAGATTCAGAAAAGGCAGTGCAGTATTTCTCGGAGTTCCTCGCTCAGAAGCCGGACGCGCTGGAAGTCAAGTGGCTGCTGAACCTTGCTTACATGACGTTAGGCAAGTATCCTTCCGGTGTTCCGGCAAAGTACCTCATTCCCCCTTCCACTTTCGCGTCGAAAGACAGCGTAGGACGCTTCGTGGATGTTGCTTCTGAGGTCGGACTGTATTCTTTCTCAGAAGCTGGGGGAGTCATCGTCGACGATTTCGACAATGACGGATTCCTCGACGTGGTGATATCGAGTTTCGATCCATGCCAGCCCCTGCGCTTTTTTCATAATAACGGAGACGGCACGTTCACCGACCGCTCGGTTCAGGCAGGGATTACCGATCAATTGGGCGGCCTCAATATCATTCAAGCCGACTACAACAACGACGGTTGCCTGGATATAATGGTGCTCCGCGGAGGCTGGCAGATCCCCCAGCACAGTTCCCTGCTTCGAAACAACTGCGATGGCACATTCACTGACGTTACCCGGCAAGCGGGCTTGGACGATCTTCTAGCTACGCAAACGGCAGTCTGGACCGACATCGACAACGACGGCTTCGTCGACTTGTTTATCGGCAACGAACAGGGGCCCAGCAAGCTTTATCGCAATAAAGGCGACGGAACGTTCGAAGATATTTCCCATGCGGCGGGCGTCGATCGGGTTGCATTCAGCAAAGGCGTGGTGGCCGGAGATTACGATAACGACGGATTCGCGGATCTCTTTGTTTCCAATCTGGGTGGCGAAAAATTTCTTTACCACAACAATCACGATCGAACCTTCACCGAAGTTGCCAGGCAGGCAGGGATCCAAGGCCCGTTGAATAGTTTCGCAACCTGGTTTTTCGACTACGACAACGACGGATTTCCCGATCTTTTCGTAACCAGCTATTACATGTCGCCGGAGGAGGCTCTGCGAAGCCAGCTTCAAGTTCCTCACAATGTGGAGACCCTTAAGCTGTATCGCAACAATGGCGACGGAACGTTTCGCGATGTGACCGCAGATGTGGGCCTGGACCGCATATTTGACCCGATGGGGGCCAATTTCGGCGACATCGACAACGACGGCTTTCTCGATTTTTATCTCGGGACGGGAACTCCGCCTTACGGAGACATTCTTCCTAACGTTCTTTTTCGCAATCAGGGAGGAAAACGGTTCGTGGATGTTACGGCATCCTCGGGGACCGGCGAGCTACACAAAGGACATGGCGTAGCGTTTGCCGACTTGGGAAACAACGGGCACGAGGACCTCGTCGAGGTTGTTGGCGGCGCGGTGCCCGGAGATCGGCATGCCCTCCGGGTATTCAAGAATCCTGGAAACGACAATGACTGGATTACCCTCAAGCTTGTGGGAGTGAAGAGCAACCGCTCCGCAATCGGAGCACGCATCAAACTCACGGTGGACAACCGGGGCGAGGGGGAGCGCTTCATCTATCGCACGGTTGGGAGCGGCGGCTCGTTCGGCGCCTCTCCGCTGCAACAGCACATCGGGTTGGGAAAGAACGCCCAACTAAAGAACGTTGAAATCTGGTGGCCGGCCAGCAACACGCGGCAGAGTTTTTCGGGAGTTGCCAAGAATCAGTTTCTCGAAATCAAGGAATTCGCACCGGCCTACACCAAGCTCGAGCGAAGGAGCTACACTTTGGGGGCAAAGACTCGGGTCGGGCAAGCGAACCCGATTTCATCCGCGAGGAGGGCCCCAGCCCAATGAAAGTTGCACGCTGGTTATTCTTCGTCGCTTGGTTCGCAAGTGCGATGTCCACAAGGGGCTTTGCTGTCGAGCCACAGTCTGTGAATGGTCTTGTCTTGAGCGTCGATGCCGCTCATCGGAGACTGGTTGTTTCCTGCCGGGAAGTTCCCGGCTTCATGGATGCCAAAGTCATGCCGGTAACCGTAGCGGACCCGAAACTCCTCGACGGCATAACCCGCGGCAGCTTGATCGAATTTCGTTTGGTGGTGACGAAAGAGGCGGACTACGCGGAGGAGATCCGTATCCGCACCTACGATAGTGCCGAGCGTGAACCTGCGAACGCCCGACGCTTGCGCACCCTCGACAAAGCTCTCGGCAGGTCAAGGGGTTGATCCCGTGCTGCCCGGGTCCCCGGTTCCCGACTTTTCACTCACCGACCAGAAGAATCGTCCTGTTCGTTTGAGACAATTCAAAGGCAAGCTGGTCGTCCTGAATTTTGTCTATACCAGGTGCATGTTGCCGGATTATTGTTACCGGCTATCCAACAATTTTAGAGTTGTACAGAAGCTACAGAAGGGACGCTTGGGTCGTGACCTGATTCTGCTCTCCGTCACATTCGATCCGGTTCACGATCGTCCCGAAGTTCTGCTCGACTACGCAAAGACGTGGAATGCAGATCCCGAAAACTGGCGATTCCTCACGGGAGCCGAACCCGACGTTCAGCGCGTATGTGCCCTTTTCGGGGTCAACTCCTTCGCTGATGAAGGACTGTTTGTGCACACCATGCACACTGCTCTGATCGATCGCGATGGAAAACTGATCGCCAACCTGGAGGGAAACCAGTTCACCTCTCAACAACTGGCCGACCTCGTTGAAGCCAGCTTGAATCCGCAAAATCCTTAAGCTTTCAACCGGATCTACCAGAAGGACAATCTGCCGCGTAGAATCCTGAATGCTTTCACGGAAGATCTCGAAATGCCAAGCGTGGACTCCCTGGTGGGCACTCAGGGTATGAGAGAGGAGTTTCTTCAGTCTGAGTGCTTCTGTCCCAAGTGAGTGATGGCGGAGCGCGCAGTCTGCTGCGAACCCGCGCAGCCTGTCTGCAGATTTGACGCAAACCTCCATAAGCACTCATTGACCGGATCGGTATGCGAACGAGAGGTCTAAATTCTTGCAAAAAAGGTTTGTGAAAGTTTTAATTCCCGAAATTTCAAGGTGAGCGCGTACCTATTCGCCAGTTCTAATGAAACTACAGGTCAAAGACCTTATAATTCTTGAGACTTTGACCCTTAGGTCAGGAGGCCCAGACCATGTTATGCAGACTTTTCTGCGCGGCGGCCATTGCGTGTCTGACGGCGAATTACGCTACAGCACAAGACCCCACCAAGGTAGAACCCAAGCATTACAAACTGCACTTTGAAAATGACCGGGTGCAGGTTGTCGATGTCCACTATGGTCCCCACGAAAAGTCGGAGATGCACGATCATCCCGGTGGCGTCTCCGTCAGTGTGACGGGAGGACATCTCAGATTCACTGACCAGAATGGTAAGGTCACTGAAGTTTACGCCAAGGCGGGGGAAGCTCGATGGTTCCCGCCCCACAAGCACAGGGTCGAGAACCTCGGCGATGAGCCTTACAACGGCGTGTACATTGGCATCAAGGGCACGTCAGGCAAGGCCGCCTCCGAACCGAACCAACGTTTTCCCGTGAGCGCCGAAAAGATCGGGAGAATCCTGTCGGCCCGCACCATGACCATCGATTCGACGACGCATCGGCTCTTCACCGTGGCGGCGAAAGCAGGTCCGCAGCCGGAGAGAAAAGTGGAACCGGATTCCTTCGTGGTGCAGGTGCTGGAGGCTGGCCGTTAGGATGGGGTCCGCGAAATCGCATGCAGCAATAACCGTCGAAGCGTCCGGCGCTGCTCGACGGGAGATCCGGCTTCAGACCTTGATCTCCGTCTTTTTTTCTTCGCTGCGGCTAACGCATTGCCCATGTTATTTTGGTGTTCAATTTCTGCTGTCGTCCAAACCCCGTAAATCCGAATGATCTTATCTTTTCCGCGCGGGACTTTTCTGTGCCGCTTCGACATACAGTCGGGCTATCAGGTTATCAATGAGTATCAAGAATTTCCTTCATTTCGCGAACTCGCAAACCTGTCCCTACCAATAGCCCGATCATGTTGAAAACGGGACGATGATCCTCTGAGGGAAGGGAGACTCACAACAAGCGCGGAATCTCCGGTTCGCGATCGCAGGGAGAGTCAACTCGACCCATTGCGGGTTTTTCCGGAAATACACTTGCCGTTTAGCTCTCCGGTTAGCTCTTAAGTATGTGAGTGGGGAGGGATACCCCGCTCACGCCGCACGTGCGTCGATCGAGATTTGGCTGATCAATATCCTGGGTATGCGGTTCGAGAAGCCATAGGTCCTATGTGCTTAGAAGTTGCTGCGGGTTGCTAATGGCTGCGACCAGGTCACGTAGGAACTCTGCGGCTCGCGCACCATCCACCACACGATGATCGCTTGAAAGCGTCAAGGTCATCATGGGACGAATGCCGGGATGACCGCCTACCGGCACGACCCGGTCGGAGATCGCTCCGACTGCTAGAATCGCGGCTTGGGGTGGGATGATGATTGCGGTGAAGGCATCGATCCCGTACATGCCGAGATTGCTGATTGTGAAAGTGCCGCCTGCAATGTCGGCCGGGCGCAGCTTGCCGCTGCGGGCGCGTTCCGCCAGGTCACGCCGCTGCACCGCTATCTCGCCGGGGTCGACCTTATCGGCGTCGCGAATCACCGGCGCGACAACGCCGTTGTCGACTGCGACTGCCAGTCCAATGTTGATCTTGGCGTTGGGGCGAACCCCTTCGACGGTCCAGCTTGCATTCATACGGGGGTGCTTCTGGAGAACGCGCGCCACCAGCGCTGCCAGTAGATCGGTGAGGGTGAGTTTCACCTCCCGCGATTTTTCAATGCCGGGCCCGAGCTTCTGGCGCGCTTCGTTCAGGGCGCTTGCGTCCACTTCGCGGACGACGAAGAAGTGCGGGACCGTTGTCCAGCTCTGTGTGGTGCGTTCCGCCATCAGTTTGGAGATCGGGGTGCCGCTGTCAACCGCGGCTGGCTTCGATTCTGCGGCGGCGAAAATGTCGGAGGCCAGGATTTCGCCGTCGGCGCCTGATCCGCGCACATCGGCTAGATTGACGCCGCGTTCGCCGGCTAAACGTCGCGCCTTGGGAGAAATCTTCCAGGACCGAGTTGCGGGTTGCGCTGAGCTTGGGGATTGGTTCGCCGGCAATGCAGTTGCGGTTGCCGCGGCCGCGGTCGTTTTTCTTCCTGACTCGATGGCGACTTCACCCGAGGGAGGAGTTTCTCCGGGACGGACGATCCAGGCAAGGGTTCGGCCTACCGGGACTTCGGTTCCGGCATGGACCTTGATGCCTGCGAGGACGCCGTCGGCGGGTGATTCGATCTCCATGACAGCTTTGTCGGTTTCGATTTCGAGCAGCGGCTCGCCCTTAATGACGGCCTCGCCTTCTTTTTTTAGCCAGGAAATTAGCTTGCCGGTTTCTTGCGCCATTTCGAGCGCGGGCATCACGACACTGATTGCCATAGTAGCCGCTCTGTTGCAGATACGATGCCCTCAGGGCTGAAGAAAGTGCCGAAAATTCGTGCCGTCCCTATGGGACTTGTTCCACCCTTCTACTGCTACCCAGCGCTGCCGTGCCGGGCTTTCACGTCCCGACCTTCGGGGCTGGAATTGCGCCGCGACGAGCCGCGTCGCTAGACGAATATTTCTTAATCTCCTACGCCAACTCTTTCCTGCCGGGCGCTGGCTTCGATCATCTCGCGCACCCGCTTGCTGGGCTTCGATTCGGTTTCACGGATGGCGGGAAGCGGACCATCCACTGTGAAATAGTGTCGGCCGGCTACCAGAAGCTCTTCGGCGGGGAAGCGTGTGATTACCTCGTGGCCGGTTTCCGTGACCACGATTTCTTCCTCGATGCGTGCGGCGCTCCATCCGTCGGTCGAGGGCCAGAAAGTTTCGAGGGCGAACACCATGCCAGGCTTGATTTCGGACGAATGTTCCAGCGACACCAGGCGGCTGATCACGGGCTTCTCCCAGATCGCGAGGCCGATTCCGTGACCGTACTGCAGGGCGAAAGCGGCTTCTTCGTTGGGGAAGCCGAACTCCTGCGCCTTGGGCCAGACGGAGGCAATCTCGGCCGTGGTGCGGCCTGGGCGCACGAGTTCAATCGCCGCGTCGAGATATTCGCGGCACCGTTTGTACGCGTCGTTCATCGCGTGCGACGCGTATCCGATGGTGAAACAGCGGTAGTAGCAGGTGCGGTATCCCATGTAGGAGTGGAGAATGTCGTAATACACGGGATCTCCAGGACGGAGCACACGATCGGAGAAAACATGCGGATGAGGATTGCAGCGCTCGCCTGAGATCGCGTTTACAGCTTCCACATACTCGGAGCCGAGATCGTAGAGCACTTTGCTCACGAGTCCGACGGCTTGGTTTTCGCTCATGCCCGGCTTCATGGCGCGGTAGAGTTCGTCATAGGCGGCGTCGACCATCATGGCGGACGTGTTCAGCAAGGTGATTTCGTCACGCGTCTTGATCAAGCGCACTTCCGACATAAGCGCCTGGCCGTCAAGGACTTTGATTCCCTCTTTCTGCAAAGCGAAGAGAACCGGCAATTCGATGATGTCGATGCCTACTGGTTCTTTATGGAGGCCGCGCATTTCGAGCTCGATGCGAATTTTTTTGGCTACGTCTTCGGCCCGGCCCATCTCCGGCGTCATGGCGCCGCGCAATACTGAGATTCCGGCGCGTGACCGCTCTCCCAGCCAGGGACAATGCAGTTGGTGGTGTTTCGCCGCCGAGCCGAAATCCCACAAGATCGGTTCGTCGTTTTGCGGGAGCAGCGTGAAACGATTCGCCTTGTCCTGCGCCCAGGTGCCGATGTGGGTCGCGGTGAGGTAGCGGACGTTGTTCATGTCGAAGCACAACAACGCTCCCATCTCGGATTTCTTCAGGAGCTCCTTGGCGCGCTCCAGGCGCTCGCGGCGCAGGCGATCGAAGTCAACGCGGTTTTCCCAATCCACCGCCATTGTTCCGTATGTGGGCAGAGCCATAGATTCTCCTTTGCTAGGAGCTCAGAAGTTAGAAGTCAGATTGCAGAAGTAAGATCCTCGAAGCGTCGAGACCCAGTTTTTACTTCCGCAATCTGACTTCTGACCTCTGACGTCCCGCTACCGGCCACAGAGTTTCCGCGCGGCCTCAAACACGGTCTGCTCGGTGGGGACGGTGGCATCTTCCAAAGGCGGCGAGAACGGGATTGGAACATGCATTGCGCCCATGCGTTTGACCGGAGCATCCAGATCGTAGAATGCGCCCGTGGCGATCACGGACGCAAGTTCGGCGGTGACGCCGTACCGTTCGTATCCTTCGTCGAGAACGATCACGCGCGAGGTTTTCTTCGCCGATTCGATC
This sequence comes from uncultured Acidobacteriaceae bacterium, assembly GCA_963703635.1. Classification (GTDB taxonomy): domain Bacteria; phylum Acidobacteriota; class Terriglobia; order Terriglobales; family Acidobacteriaceae; genus Sulfotelmatobacter. The sequence continues at coordinate 13,286 of CAVPEZ010000022.1, read as the reverse complement.
AGAGTTTTTTCGTCCAGCGGCCACATCGTGCGCGGGTCGACGACTTCGGCGCTGATTCCGATTCCCTCGAGCAACGTCGCGGCGCCCAACGCCACTTGCACCATGCTGCTGGTGGCGACCAGAGTGATGTCCTCGCCCACGCGCTTTACATCCGCCACGCCGAGCGGGACCGTGTAGTCGCCCGCGGGCACTGAGCCTTTGATCTTGTACATCATTTTGTCTTCGAAGAACACAACTGGATTCTCGTCACGAATCGCAGCTTTCAGCAACCCCTTGGCGTCGTATGGCGTCGACGGGAGAACCACTTTCAGACCGGGAATATGGCAGAACCAGGCATGCAGCGATTGCGAGTGTTGGGCAGCGGAACGGCGAGTCGCTCCCATGGTGGTGCGCATCACCATAGGCACTCTCCACTTTCCGCCTGACATGTAATGGACTTTGGCGGCCTGATTGACCATCTGGTCCATGGTCAGAGGTGACGAAGTCGCCAAACATGATGTCGACGACGGGACGCATTCCGGTCATGGCTGCGCCTACGGCAAGGCCGGTGAAGCCAGCTTCGGAAATCGGGGTATCGAGCACGCGTGCTTTGCCGAATTCCTCCAACAGGCCAGAGAGAACTTTGAAGGGAGTTCCGGCCTCGGCGACGTCTTCGCCGAGAATGAAGACCGTAGGATCGCGGCGCATTTCTTCCGCCAACGCCTCGCGAATGGCTTGCGCGAATGTCAGTTCACGATCGTTTTGTGCATGAAGATGCGTCTCAGGCATACACATCCTCGCCCACTTCATCGACGGTGGGGTACGGCGTTGCCACGGCGAAGTCGACTGCCTTCTTCATCTCGGCCTCCAGCACAGACTGTATTTGAGCAAGCGCGGCCTCATCAGCGAGCTTTTGCTCGATCAGCCACTTTCCGAGATTCGTGATTGGATCCCGCTCCGTTTTCCAGGTTTGTTCTTCCTGCTTGGAGCGGTAGTATTCGCGGTTGATGTCGCCGACGTGATGTCCGTGGTAGCGATAAGTATTGCAAAGCAGAAACGCAGGACCATCGCCGCGGCGGGCGCGATCCACCAGGCGCTGCGCGACGCCATAAACTGCGCGCACGTCCTGACCATCTACGCTGGCGGCTTCCAGACCGAAGGCGGTTGCCCGCGCGAGAATGTCCCCAGCCGTGGTTTCTGAGTAATGCGTGTACTCGGTATAGAGATTGTTCTCGCAGACGTAAATCACGGGAAGCTTGAATAACTGGGCCAGATTCATCTCTTCATAGAGCACGCCCTGGCCGAGCGCGCCTTCTCCGAAAAAACATACGGCTACGCGGCCCTTACCCAGAGCACGGGCCGAAAACGCGGCTCCCGTGGCAATGCCGGCGCTGCCGCATACGATCGCGTTCGCCCCCAGATTGCCGGTGGCCGGGTCCGCGATGTGCATGGAACCGCCTTTGCCTTTGCAGTATCCGGCCCTTTTGCCCAGCAGTTCGGCGAACATTCGATCGGGGGAAGCGCCTTTCGCCAAACAATGTCCATGACCTCGATGCGTGCTGGTAATGTAGTCGGTTTGTTCAAGGGCTTCACATACGCCGACTGCGACCGCTTCTTCACCAATGTAGAGATGTGCGAGGCCGGGCATTAATGCGCGCGTGTAGAGTTCGTTCACCTGCGCTTCGAATTGGCGGATGGCGACCATCTGCCGATACAGGCGGAGCTGCAGCGCGACGTTTTCTGAAACTTCGTTTGTTTGAGCGGCGGTGGTCATTTTGTTTGTTGCACCCCCGACATTCGTGCCAAGACATCGAATACGACTGCGAAATCTTGCTTCTCCCAGCCCATGCCGCGGGCTGCGGTAAGGAACTCATTGCTGATGGCGGTGGTGGGAAGGGGGACGTTCAGCTTGCGGCCCAACTCCATGGCCAGGAGCATATCCTTCTGCATCATGTTGACGTCGAACCAGGCTTCCTCGGGTTGTTGCAAGACGAAAGGACCGCGGTATTGGATCATGGGGGAAGCGACCGCGCTGTGAACCAGGACGTCGACCGCAACCTCGCGCGGAATGCCGATCTTTTCCGCCAGCAGCACGCCTTCTGAAAAAGCGAGCATCTGCACTGCCAGGCTCAGGTTGACGGCAATCTTCATGGCCAGCGCCAAGCCGTTGTCGCCAACGTGCGTCACCTTGGGCCCGATATCGAGCAGCAATGGTTTCAGGCGCTCGAAAGTTTCTTTGCGGCCGCCGACCATCACCGAGAGCTTGCCTTGCTGAAGAGTGATGACACTACCGGAAACTGGAGCGTCGATCATGTCGCCGCCCTTTTCGCGAACCTTCGCAGCCAGTGCGCGGCTCACTTCCGGGCTTACCGTGCTCATATCAATGTGGAACTTGCCGGCTGTCATGCCGGCCAGTAATCCATCCGGGCCGTCGGTGACCGCCGCGAGGGCCGCGGCGTTGGTCACCATCGTGAAGGTGACATCGGATGCAGCCGCCACGGCCTTGGGAGAATCGGCAAACTTCATGCCTTTGTCGATTAACCACTGTGCCTTGGAGCGCGTGCGATTGTATCCGGTGACCGAGTGGCCTTTTTCGAGCAGTCGCGCAACCATGTTGCCGCCCATCACGCCGAGACCGATGAATCCAAGTTTGGCCATGCAGCAATTCCTCTTCGTTACGAACTACGTTACGAACTCGGCGGACTCATGAGTTCCGGTTGAAGTGCAAGCTACTTCGTGCCTGTCGCAGAAGAATCCTCAAGCACCTGCTTGAGATGGGCGCGCATGGCTTCGCGGGCAGCCTCGGGATCGCTCTTCAGGATGGCAGCCAGGATTCGCTTGTGATGAAACTGTCCGCGCTCCGGGCCTCCGTCGACATCAAAAATGCGGCTGCGCTGTTCGCGCAAAAGACCGACGATCGAATCGAGGAGCGAGAGAATGAGCGGATTGCCCGCGGCTTCCGCCAGGGCTAAATGGAAATCGAGATCCGCTTCAACATAAGCATCGGGATCGTGAAGGCTGCGATCCATAACGGCAACGGCTTCCCGCATGGTGCTCACCAATTGTTCCTCAATGCGGGTGGCGGCTAGGCCGGCAATCTCCGGTTCCAATACCGCCCGTAACTCCGCCAGGTTCGCCGACCCTTCCTGCGGGTTGATGCGGATCATCAGATCCAGCGACTGCCGAATCGCGTTGGAAGTGCCATTCCTCACGAACGTGCCGCGGCCGGAATAAGCCTCGACCAATCCTTTTTCACGCAATGTCTTCACCGCCTCACGCACCGCAGTGCGGCTAACGCCGAAGGCCTGCGCCAGATCGCGCTCCGCGGGCAGTTGGTCGCCGGGCTTGAGCTGGCCTTTCAGAATGGAGTCTTCCACCTGCTGCACGATCTGCTCGTACAGGCGAGACGTCTTCACCGCCCGGTACATTGGCTTGGCGAGTAGAGAATCCAGTTCTCCGTTTGTTGTTGTCATTGTCATTAGGCCCTCAACTCCCTTAGGTCCGATCAAATTCCATAGAACATCCACCTACTGGATCCAGACCGTTTTGATGTTCATAAACTCACGTATTCCTTGCGAGGCCAGTTCGCGCCCGTGTCCTGAGTACTTTACGCCACCGAAAGGCAGGCGCGGATCGGAAGCGACCATCTTGTTCAGGAAGACCATGCCGGCGTCGAGCTCGTTGATGAATCTCTCGGTTTCCGCAGGATCGTTCGTCCAGGCGCTGGCACCGAGGCCGAAGCGGCTGTCGTTGGCGATCTGGATGGCCTGATCGGCGTCCCTTACGCGAAAAACTGACGCGACCGGGCCAAAGAATTCTTCCTGGTAAGCCGGGGAATCTTTCGGAATGTCGGTGAGTACCGTGGGCGCATAGAAGCTGCCGGGACGATCCAGGGGATGGCCGCCGGTCAAGACACGGGCGCCTGCAGCCACACTTTTTTGGACGGCGTCATCGAGGGAAGTAACGGCATCGGCGCTGGCCAGCGGACCGAGTTGCGTGCTCTCGTCGAATGGATCGCCCAGGCGAAGGTCCTGCATGCGCTTGACGAACTTGCGCTCGAACTCGGGGGCAATTTTTTCCGCCACGATGAAGCGTTTGGCCGCGATGCAGGATTGACCGTTATTCTGAACGCGCGCGTCGACTGCAGTCGAAACCGCCGCTTCGAGATCGGCGCTGGGCATCACGATGAAGGGATCGCTGCCGCCCAGTTCGAGTACGACTTTCTTGATTCGCCGGGCTGCGGAAATGCCGACTTGAATTCCGGCCTGCTCGCTGCCGGTCAAGGTAGCGGCGGCGACACGGGAGTCGTTCAGGATGCCATCGACAGGACCGGAGCCGATCAGCAGGGTCTGGAACACGCCTTCTGGAAAACCGGCGCGGCGAACAATGTCTTCAATCTTCAGCGCGCATTGCGGAACACTTGAAGCGTGCTTCAGTAGCCCGACATTACCCGCCATCAGCGCCGGAGCGACGAAACGAAACACCTGCCAGAAGGGAAAGTTCCACGGCATGATGGCGAGGACAGGGCCAATCGGCAGATAGCGGATGAAGCTGCGCTTGGCTCCGGTTTCCACTATTTCGTCGGCGAGAAATCTTTCTGCGTTCTCTGCGTAGTAGCGGCAACCGGTGGCGCACTTCTGCGCTTCGGCCACTGCCGCCTTCAAAGGCTTGCCCATTTCGAGCGTCATCAAGTGGGCGCACTCGTCCTTTTCCTTTTCGAGGATCTCGGCGGCACGCATCATTTTGGCGGCCCGGTCGGCGAAGGAAGTCCGCCGATGGTCATGGAACGCGGAAGCCGCGAGTTGCAGCTTCAGCTCGATTTGAGCCGGGGTCAAGGGCTCGAAAGTCTTCAGGACTTCGCCGGTCGCAGGGTTCGTGGTCGCGATTGCCATATGATGGATTCTCCCCGTCAGTGCTGCGACTCAGTTGGGCAGAGCTATGCCACCAGCCTCGGGGGGGAGGGGTTGCTGTATCGTGGTCCGACCAGAATACTACTTGACTGGTAGGCCACGTCAAGGGTATATCTTCAATCGCAACTCAAAATCGCAACTCAAGTTCGCGATGAAACCGAACTCGGTCGTGCGCGCGTCCGGACCGAGCAAAATGCTTTGTGCCCATTGGAGGCTGCAATGCGTTCTCCGTTGAATGGCATTCGGGTCTTAGGGATCGTCTGCGTGGTCCTTGCTATCACTACTTTCTCTTCTTCCCAGACCACCATGGGCCGCATTCTTGGGAGCGTTAGTGATGCGTCGGGTGCCGCCGTGGCCGGTGCCACAGTGCTTATCACCGATGTTCAACGCGGCTCCGGTCGCACCGTGGTCACGGATGCCTCAGGAAACTATGCCGCGCCGGAGCTGCAACCCGGAGTTTACAAAGTGCGCGCGGAAGCAAAGGGTTTCAAGGCTGTGGAACGCGTAAATATCCTCGTGGAAGTTGCCGAGGACCTGCGCGTCGACATCTCGCTCCCGACCGGACAGGTTTCTGAGACGGTGGTTGTCGAAGCTGAGGTTCCGCTCGTCAACAGTACGTCCGCCACGCTGGGTGGCACGTTAAGCAACAAGGAGATCAACGACCTGCCGTTGAACGGCCGCAACTACGAAAACCTGTTGCAACTTCGTCCCGGCGTAATGCGTTATCCGGGCGGCGGATTCTCGACCACGAGCACCAACGGTTTGCGCGCGGAAGACAATGCCTACCTGGTCGAAGGTCTTTACAACAGCGAGCCCTTCTCCGGCCAGGACATTGTTAACGGATCAGGCGTGGTCGGAGACTCAGCGACCATCCTGCCCATCGATGCGATTCAGGAATTTAACCTTCAGGAAAATTCCCGCCGCTGAATACGGATGGAAACCGGGGGCAATCGTGAACGTCGGTTTGAAATCCGGTACCAATAGACTGCACGGCACCGCGTTTGCTTTCGGACGTGACGGAGCAATGGATGCGCGCAACTATTTCAACTGCGCCAGCAATCCCTGCGCTTTCGGGCAGTCTCCCACTTCAAAGGTTGCCCGGAGCCTGGAACAGTTTGGCGGCAGCCTGGGCGGTGCCATCATCAAAGACAAGGCATTTTTCTTCGGAGCTTACGAAGGCCAGCGCTACAACATCGGAAATTCGTTCGGAGGCGATCACCAGCCCGTCGATGGTGTCGCTGCCCACACCGAAGGACCCCTATTCATTCAGCTTTCCGGCGACTGTGCCGACAGTATTCCGGACGCGATTGCCGATCTGCTGCCGAACGGCTACACGTCCGCTGGAGTATCATCAGCCCCGCAGCCTGCTAATCTCAGGATGCACGGTTTCGGCACCTCAGTTACTTGCGACGGTACCGGATTTCCCATCAACAACGCTCGACCATCACATCGTCAACGGATTTCATAACGTGGTCATGTCAACAACTCGGTCGGCAAGGTGGATTACAAGCTAAACGGACGACACACCATCAGCGGCACGTACTTTTTCGGAAACAACTCCGGGAACGGTCGAAGACTTTCCGGAATTGCAACGCGCTGGCTCTCCAATATTCACACTCGCGCCCAGGTGGTGGGAGGAAGCTGGATTTGGACTCCCACCTCCCGCCTGGTGAACGAAGCCGCGTCGGCTACAACCGGTTGTACCAGCCCACGCTGCCGGCGATCTGAACACGCCGGCGTCCGGCGTACGGCCTTGATACTGGCGTGAGTGGGCCTTTCACCGGTGGCTCTGCCGCGCATCGGTTTCGGCGGATACTTTTTCCCCGGGCTTGGTGCTTTCAAGTGGCCGAAATTTCAGGGACCCGATTCGATCACGCAGTTTGTCGATCACATCTCCTACACCGTGGGCAAGCACGCCCTGAAATTCGGTGGCGAGATCCACTACAACAAGGTGATGAACGCCGCGTACGGCAACGCCCGAGGCAGCATCACGTTTCTGGGCGGCATGGTTAGCGCGAACCCCGGTCCCGCCGGTTCGACGCCCGCTCGAAGATTTCTTTCGCCGGCGCTTCCCTTTAAGTCGTCGGTACGAAGTGGCGAAATCCGACGCTGCAGTTGCACAACTGGGCGTACGCGGGTTCTTCCAGGACGACTTTCGAGCCACCAGGAATCTGACCATCAACTTCGGAGTTCGCTACGAGTTCAGCAGCGTGACCCAGGAAGCTCACGACCTGTTGGGCAATTTCGATCCCAATCACCATCGGTTTGGTGCAGGTTGGCATCAGATCAGTAGCCTCTACAACCCGGATCACACCAACTTCGGTCCTCGCCTGGCTTTGCGTGGGACGTCACCGGTAACGGGCAACACGTCCTGAGAGGCGGAGGTGGTTTGATGTATGAGTCGGTGAACTGGCAGTCGTTCCTCGCGTTCAACAACGCTTTGGTCCGGGCAACGTTCCCACCGAGGAGCATTTCCGTACCGATGCTGCCAAGACACATCCGGAGGCACGATCACGACGGGCAATTCCTGGCAAGAATTTCCTCGAGCTACCCGACCACTTGGGACGCCCGAACGCCACTCTTCGGCAGAGCAGCGCTACGACGATCAACTGCGATCCGGTCAAGTGGCAATCGGGTAGCCCGTGTCCGATCATGAGCGTGGTCCGCAGCCTGACAACGCCCTACGTCTGGAAGTGGACGCTTGAATATACAGCACGCATTTACGCCGAATCTTGTCGCTGGAGGTTGCCTACGTCGGCAATCACGGAGCAGAACCTGACAGGAATTCGGGATATCAACCAGGCGCCGGCGGGCAGTGACTACAATCCGGCCTGCGCACCCGGCCATAACTCTCTAGATCAGCTCTGCCTTCCATACAACGGTAAGTTTCCCTTCCTGAGCAACATCTTCCAGATGGGGAACGTCTACCGGTCCAACTACAACGGACTGCAGGTCACGCTGAACGCCCGCAACTACCACGGCCTGAGCATGGTGGCGGGCTACACCTACTCGCATGCGCTGGATGATGTGGGCGCGAATTGGGATTTCGGCCACGGATACGGGCTTGCCGCAGAACTCCATAACGTCGCGCGCGGAGTACGCCAACAGCGACTTCGACATCCGGCACCGTCTGACGCTGTCTCGTGACCTACGCTGTTCCCGGGACGGAAGGGCTACGGACAGTTGCTGGAAGGTTGGGAGATCAACTCGATTGTCACCTTGCAAAGCTCGCAGTTCTGGGGACCAATCGATCTTGGGACTGATGCTCGCGGGAACTCGGGGCGCTGCCCGTTCAGTCCGCCGCGGCTACGCCGATTCGCTGGGACTTTCTACGGCAAGACCTCCGACTTTAAGTCTCAGAAAGGGCATCCCGTTCCCTACTTTCCCCGGCACCACGAACGCGACGTGCGCGCAAGCGTTGGCGCAGATCGAGGGTTGGCGGGCCTCACATCTCTGAACTTGTTCGGCTGCTACGCGAACGGCAGTTCCGTCATGATTCCGCCAGCCGCTGGGCCAGTTCGGCACGATGGGCCGGAATCATGTTCGCGGACTCCGGTTTCAAGAATTTCGATTTCTCTCTGGCCAAGAACTTCCACTTCGGAGAAACGATTGCGGCTCCAAGCCCGCGTTGAGTTCTTTAACATTTTCAACCATCCCAACTTTGCCAACCCTTACGGCGGGCAGAACGGATTTGGCCTGAACGATCCGTCGGTGCACCCTTCGGTTGTGGCTGTGCGACGCCGGATATAGCTGCTGCCAATCCTGCGGTAGGTTCAGGAGGGCCGCGCTCTGTCCAGTTGGGCTTGAAGTTCACGTTCTAGGTTGTGGGAAGGCTTGCAGAGTGAAGGAAGGCCGGACGCAATTCCGTCCGGTTTTTTTTCGCAGATAGCTGCGCGTGGCTGCGGCTCAAAATGAATGGGCCAAGTTATGAAGAACAGAAATCATTTTTCATGCCGGTTTTCTTCTTCTTATTCTTCCTTCTCGTTTCTGACGGTGCCTCTGCTCGCCGCATGAATCAAAAAGAACAACGCCGCGAGCGCAACATCGACGAGATCAGGATTGAAGCAATTCACCGCGCCGAAGTCGGACAGTATCCGCTCATCGGACTTGATCCCGGCGACGTCAAAGAAGCCTTCAAGTGCATTCACACCCGCGATAAAGACGAGTGGGCGGCGGCTTTCGTGGGAGTGGCAGATCGCTACTTCAACGAAGCGAAATCGCTGGAGAATACCGATCCCACGAAAGCCAACGCCGACTACATCCGGGCCTGGCGGCTTTACTCGTTCGGACGGTGGCCCATTCCGGCGTCTCCGGGCAAGCAACGTTCTTACGAAAAAGCCATCGAAGCCTTTCTGGCGCACGCGCGTTTCTTCGATCCGCCGCTCGAAGTCGTGCGCATTCCCTTCGAAGGCAAAGAAATCATCGGCTACCTGCGCCTGCCGAAAAATGCAAAGGGTCCGGTGCCGCTGGTGATCGCGGTGAATGGTCTGGATAGTCGCAAGGAAGACCTGACGGAGAGTTTTGGCGCGATCATTCCCTTCGGAATCGGATTTCTGGCGGTTGACGGACCGGGTACGGGACAGAATCCGATAAAAGTCAGCGAGACTGCGGACCGAATGCTCTCGCGCGTGATTGACTACGCGCAGTCGCGGCCGGAGATCGACAAGAACCGCATTGCCATGCACGGCGTGAGCTGGGGAGCGTATTGGGCGACTAAGATGGCGATTGTCGAGCGTGCGCGCTTGCGTGGTGCCAGCGCGCAGTCGCCGCCGGTGGACAAGTTCTTTCAGAAAGAGTTTCTGACGAACTCGCTGCTGGGCAATCGCGAATATTTGTTCGATCAGGTGCCCGCGCTCATGAACATTCTGGAAGGCGTGCACACGCTGGAGGAAATGGGTGACTATCTGCCCAAGATGTCGCTGGTGAGCCAGGGACTGCTGGGCAAGCCGATGTCGCCCATGCTGATTCTGGCGGGAGTCAACGACACGCAGGTTCCGATCGAAGACGAGTATTTGCTGCTTAGCAAAGGCGACGTACCGAAAGAAGCCTGGATCAATCCCCACGGCGGGCATCTCGGGCGGCAAGTTGGAGTTTGGCCCGATCCGCGCATCTTCAAAGAGGTGATCATTCCGTGGCTGGTGCGCACGCTCGAACCTGAGCCGGCGAGATAGAGCATCTAGAGAAAGCCGACTATGAAGACCCCTACACCCTTACAGGTGGCCCCGTGATCCCTGCACAGCCATCCAGCAAACTGCCTTTCTACAGGGAACTCTGGGTGCAGGTGATCGTGGCAATTGGCCTGGCAATCGTTCTCGGCTACGTAAACCCGGCCCGGGCGATCGCTATGAAGCCGCTGGGGGATGCGTTCATCCGCGTTATCTCGATGATCATCACCCTGATCATCTTCTGTACTGTGGTCAACGGCATCGCCGGGATGGAGAACCTGAAGAAAGTCGGCCGGGTCGGCGGCCTGGCGCTGCTTTACTTCGAAATCATTTCCACCATTGCGCTGCTGATCGGACTCGTGGTGGGCAATGTGGTGCGCCCGGGCAGCGGCTTCAACGTGAATGTGGCTACGTTGGACGCTAAGGCGGTCGCCGATTACGCAGGCCAGGCAAAAGCGCAAAACGTCACTGATTTTCTGATGCACATTATCCCGACGACGGTGGTCGACGCATTTGCCAAGGGGGACATCCTCGAAGTGGTTTTCATTGCTTTACTCTTCGGCTTTGCGCTGTCGGCTGCCGGAGCGCGCGCCAAACCGCTGGTCGAATTCATCGACTCGCTGACTCGCGTCGTGTTCAATATGGCGAAAATTCTGATGACATTCGCACCCATTGGCGCTTTCGGAGCCATGGCCTATACGGTCGGCAAGTTCGGCCTGGCCTCGCTCGGCCCACTCGCCAAACTGGTCGGAACTTTCTGGCTTACTTCGATGCTCTTTGTCGTGATCGTACTGGGAGCCGTCGCCTGGATTGCCAGCTTCAACATCTTTCGCTTTCTGGCATACATCAAGGAAGAGATCCTGCTGGTGTTGGCTGTAAGTTCATCCGAGATCGCAATCCCGAATCTGATGGCCAAGCTGGAGAAGCTCGGGTGCTCCAAGTCTCTGGTTGGGCTGGTGATTCCAACCGGCTTTACCTTCAACACCGATGGGACAAGCCTCTACATGACCTTGGCTGCTCTATTCGTGGCCCAGGCGACCAATACTGACCTGACTCTGACCCAGCAACTCACGATTCTTTTGGTCGCGGTTCTTACCTCCAAGGGGGCCAGCGGCGTGCAGGGAGCAGCTTTCATCGCGCTGGTAGCTACGCTTTCTGTGATCCCAACTATCCCCGTTGCGGGCATGGCGTTGATTCTCGGAATTGACCGCTTCATGAGTATGTGCAGAGCCACGGTCAACATGATTGGGAACGGTGTAGCCACCCTAGTCCTGGCGCGTTGGGAGGGAGAACTGGAGCGCGAGCCGCTGAGGCAACATCTAGCCAGACGGCTCCCGTCCGGGATTTCTGCCAGTTTGAACTAAGTTGCATATTGGTTCTTACGCGAGGAGATTCGCCGTTTGGGATCACGTATGATTCCAAGTATGTAGGCAGAGGGGGACAGAAAGGGGACAGTTTCGGCACGCTGGGCGAAGGGGCTCGTAGAAAGAGTTTATGCGTCTTGCGGTGCTGTATAAGCGGCGGGGTGGCGGCTAAGCGGCTTACTTCTCTTTGCGACGGATTTGCACGGATTCACACGGATCAAGTTCCTGCTTAAGACCCTTCGCGTTTAAGATCATGCTGGATCCATGAATCTTATGTGCTGCATGAGTTGTCGGACAGAGTGTCCGACCCCCATTTAAATCTCTTTACTTGTTTCCGATCACGAAATTTATTGTGCTGGACTGGTTGGTGTTGACCTTGACCGGCTTCTCCCAAGTTTTCGGTTCAGTGAAGACAGGACGCTGAACGCTGTGCTCCGTGAGGACGTCGTAGGCCTGCTCTTTTCCGGCGAGACCCCAGCCTTCATGCCAGGCGACAATCTGATATGTGCCGGGTGGGACGCCAGTGAATTCGAAATGGCCGCTCTCATCGGTAACAGCGTAATAAGGATGTGGGACGACCATCATCTCGGCATTCATCCAGACGTGGCCGCCGTTGCAGCGAAGGTTGACCAAGCCGGGAGTCGACATGGCACGGGCGCTAATCCGATTGGGAAACGGGAATGGCAGGTTGTAGGTGGCGGCTCCATCCATGTGGATGGTGTGCAGAGTGGCGTCGGAGCTCTGCATCTGCAACTCCGCGTCTTGGGGCACGAGAAGAATGTGGGGGATGTAGCGGCAATGGCGCTGGTCCAGGTGGCGCTTCTGATCGGGCAAGTCCATGGCTTTTCCGGCAGCGATATTCTTGAGGTAGACGATGGTGTTGGCTACTCCGCCCTCGGGTCCGACGATCAAGCGTTCGAGGCTAACGGCCTTATTCCCATCCGGGGCACAGATTTGGGGATCCTTGGTGACGGGAAAGTCCAACTCTTTGGGCACCGGTCCCGACCACTTAACCGTGCCCGAGATGGTTCCACCATCAGAAACGGGGATGACTTTGTAGCCGCTCTGCGCGACGACGAAGGTTGTACCCGCCAGAAGAAGACAGTACAGAACAGCGTGTAATCACGGCTCGCATGAAAGACTCCTGAAACTGACCGCTCATTGCCCACGCTTGCCAAGTTGCAGTGCAAGGTGAGGAAAATTTGGGATGAATCTTATCGCCTTCCGCGCGACCCGCCTTTTCCCCAACTTGCGGGACAGCGCTCACAGAGTCCCGCTTGCGATGCGTAGCGCTCGAGTTGCGGTCTTACTGGATTCCAGCGGGAGGGACCGTCGCCGGTTCATCGTGATTGGAATCACAATTAGCATGCTCTCATCGTGCGGAAGCGTCCAGATTACCAAGGTGTATCTGGCGGTTGATGGGTCTCCTTGAGGCAGTAAATTGCGGATCCTGCGACGAGGAACTTCGTCTGCATGGCGCAGACAGGAACTAGGATGACTTACAATCTTGCTGCCAGGACGATACAGATCCGATCGTGTCGCCGGCGGCATGCACTCTGCCGTGAAACGCAATTGGTGTGATGCGAGATGTTCCTACCAATCCTTGGGTGGGGGATCGTCAGAAGAATCGTTGTTCCATTTGCGGTCGGATTCGTCGCCCGTATCATCCCGAGTCTGATTGCGTTTTCGATAGCAGACGAAGATCATGCCGACGGTCATGAAGGTTGGGGGAGCGATGAGGATCAGGATTCCGCTGCGCAAGGCCTGAATCATCCTTGAGCCCGAGGATGCAGCCTGCGTGTAGCAAAGCGCGCAGCTTTGAGCAAAGGCTGGTGCTGGTGCCAGCAGGATGATCAGTCCTACCAGCG
>CAVPEZ010000021.1:0-36568 GCA_963703635.1 uncultured Acidobacteriaceae bacterium | reverse complement strand
CTCTTGGCCCTTAGCTCTCGCCTCGAAGTGGAGGTAGAATAGCTGGCATGACTCAGGAAGTTAGTGAACTGCTGAAAAAGGCGCTCGCCCTTCCGCCGCAAGCACGCGCCGCTCTAGCCGGTTTCCTCCTCGAAAGCCTTGACGATACTGTCGACGCCTCCGCTGAAGATGAATGGAAGGAAGAGATTGCACGGCGAATCCAGGAACTTGATTCCGGCAAGGTAAAGCCCATCCCATGGGCGGAAGCACGGCGCCAAGTCTCAGCCATCCTCACTGGCCGCTAAGCCGCTCGATCTCCACCCGGAAGCGTTTGCGAGTTGAAGTCGGCACTACCTGGAGAGGAACGAGACTGCCGCCCTCAACTTTGAGGAGCCTACAACAACTGGCGAAGCTGCTTGCCGAGAATTTTGCGCCGCTCACGGACGAATTCACGAAATCTTGCAAATTCGAGGAGCGAGGCATCGTCCGGCAATTGTCGATCAGTACAGAACTTCGTTAAGGATACCTTCTGTCGCTTCGACTCTTTGGATGCCCAATCGACAAGCGTCGAATGCTGCTTGGACTTGTTTTCATTTGCATCAAGGTGTCTCAAGTTCAAGATGCTGTTCCAATGTCTGCGGTCCCGATAGAATTCCAGGTCAGCTGCCGCGACATTTGCGGCGCTAAGAGCTTTATTCTTGAAAGCGCTCTCCGGGTGCAGATGGTCCTTGTTGAAGTCGCCATTTTTATAATCGAGATTCGGTGCTAGAAGCGCCAAGATGGTGAAGGCTTCCCTGTCTTCATATTCCGTATAGAGCAAGGAGTCTATGAATTCATCCGTAACCTGGGGATCTTTTCCATGCGCACGCAGTATTGTTCCAATCTCAGCAGCTGGGAATACTACAAGGCGCGGCAATATAAATGGATTGCCAAAGTCATCGCCCACAAAGGCCTTACGGATAGCTGAGAGGATCGTATCAGCGGACGAGCCAAATACGCCCTTCAAGAGCATTGTGTGCAACCATCGCCGCATTGTGTCCCTATCATCCCGCAACGCCACTTGCGAGGTTAGGCCCTTTGCAATCCCTTTATGGTGTACCCAATAAATGATGGGGAGTAGGGCATTCTTCGACGTAAGCGATCTTTCATCGTACCCAAAGTTACCAACCAAATCGAACACAGCGAGAATGCTCGCGTGCACAGCGTCCCAGTTGTCCTCAAACGGCTTCACATGAGCGGCTTTGAAGTTCGAGACCTTATATCGAATGTCGGAGTTGTAGAGATACAGACATGCTTTAAGTATCAAATCTTTGGTTATAAAAAAGCCCTTCGCCTGAACTTGATCGACCAGGCCGAGAATCTCTTTCTTGGCATCTCGTGACGTCCAATTTGCAATGGCGGTCGACATGAGCATATCTGAAAGCGATAGGGGCTCACCACCGCTGTTCACGCGAACGAAAACGTTCAATGCCTGTTCCATATCCGCCTTCGTCACGACGTAATAATTTATGATTCGCTCCGTGTGAACGACAGCGTGCAGCTTTGACAAAGCCGTCGCTGCGAATTTATCGTCCTGGAGGCCGTCGCTGATCAGCATCTGGGTAAATTCATATGCTTGAGGTAAGTCCAGAATTCTGCCAACGTCGAACCACTGCTTTGCATTTCCGCTGAACTCATCGGCGGTGAGGAATTTGAACTCATATTTCCTTCCAGCTTCGTTATCGTCCTCCGAAGCCGGCCCACTAAGGTTCAGGTAAAGCTTTCGGGTCGGCAGCGCCCGCTCGCTGTTCTCCCACCATACGCGCGGCTTTTTGTAGGCATAAGTGCCCGTCAGTCCGATAAAGAGCGCTGTCAATCGCTGTTGCCCATCAAGGACCGCATCGAAGTCCGTATGGCCCTTGGTGTTGAACTCGGGATTGTGTGTTTGATAACGCTCGCGAAATTCCTTCAAGACTTCATAGTAGCGGTAGTCGCTCTTTACGGATTGATCTCGGACTTCCCAGAACAAGAAGCTGCCAATTGGATAGCCTTGCAGCAGCGAGTCGAAAAGCCACTCAACTTTATGGGGCTCCCATATGAATTCTCGCTGTATGGCGGGCAGCAGTAGTCTCCGACTCCGGATACGCGAAATTACATCCGAGACACTAATTGGTGCCTGAAACGACATGCCGTCAATACCTCCTCATCGCGACAGGCTTCTGCGGCGACCTAGATTCCGGAAACATCAGACTTCTCGCTCAGAAGCCAGGAGTTAAATGGTTACGAACCTTCTTCACACCGGCAACTGTTCCTGCATCCATCCCGGCGCTTCCAGCTTGGGTTCGGTAGTCAGATCCATCACCAGACGTTCCAGCACCATACGCTTGCTTACCGGATTCGAGCGCAAAGCAAGATCGGCCTTGGCAACAAGTCGGATCGCACGCGTCAGATCGCGGCGGGACTTGTAGCGGCGGGCCTGCTTGATGATGTCATCGGCGGCAAACGGAGGCACGCGGAAACCCTGCCACAGCGCGGCCCAGAGCATGCGCTGATCGCGCACGTTGCGCTCGAGAATCACCAGCATCTGCCGAAAGGTTTTGGCCAGCATGTAAATGTGTCCGATGGCAGCTTCCTCGCCATCACCCGAAGTCAGGATCGCATCCAGCACTTCCAGTGCGCGCACGCGGTCTTTCGAGGAGATGGCGTCCGTCAACTCATAGAGCGAGCGTTGCTTCGCGGCGAGGACCATGGTTTCCACGTCGCCCAGCGTAATGCGGTTCCGCGCGCCGACGTAAAGCATGAGCTTCTCCAGTTCGTTGGAGATCATCATCATGTCGCCGCCGAGGGCGTCGACCAATTCGCGGGAGCCATCGGGATCGATTTTCACCGAGCGACTGGTGCAGTAATCGGAAATCCAGCGCACCGCTTCGCCTTCTTCCACGCGCGCCAGTTCGACGATGCCGCAGAACTGGCCCATGGTCTCGCGGATCCGTTGGTAACGTTCTTTGTCCTGCATCTCCATCCGGCGCACGTCCGCGGGAATGCTGATATGGTCGGCCACAAACACAATCAGCGCGTCGGGATTCGGATTCTTGCAATAGTCCTCGATAGCAGCAAGTTTCTCTTCATTCGACCCGCGGCCAAAAAGACTCTTCACCCCGCGAACGAAAAACACCTGGAACGGCGCCATCAGAGAGGGAGTTCGCGCCCGGTCGAGCACCTCCGCGAGGTCGTTTTCTGCAAGGTCGAATTCGAACAGGCTGAAGTCGCGCAGATCAACCGGAACCAGGTGCTCGAGAATGGCGTCCCGAAAGCGCTTGCGGAAGAAGGCTTCATCGCCGACAAAGACATAAGCCGGACGGAGCTTGCGCGACTCCAATTCGCTGACAAACCGATCCGCCTGGGCGAAAGCCCGCATCAGAAATTCTCCATCGTCGCAGGAACCTTTGCCCACAACTCTAGCATCCGTGAACCTGGGTTGGAAGTAGCAGGGTTGGAAGTAGCTTCGTCAGGCTCATTTTTCCTCCGCCGATGCCTAAGTGTCATGTTTTCAATGGCAGCGTTTCGGCAAGAAAATGCCACCAGAAAGCCATCTCCTTGAGCGCCAGGATCTTACAGGTGAAATCGCAGTCTTAATTAGCTCAAAGATAATATCGATTTAGAGGCGATTTAAGCCCTCCCAATTCTCGGGATGGGCCCCCAAGTCGCTTCCGCGCCTCGAAGTCGATGTACGGGCTTCCCAGACTCCGCAATAGGCATTCTACGCGCTAGCCGGACCAAGGATGTCGCCGGTTGCGCCCGATCCTTTGCCGCGTAGAATGAATAACTTACGGCTAACCAACTGATTCCAAAGAGGCTGGGGGCGGAAAATCCTATCGTGCGTTGTCAATAGCTTAGAGGTAAACCATTGATTCTAGAAGCCCTCTAGAATGTTAGAGACCAGAGTCCGGGCAAAGTCCTGCGATAGCCGCCGGAACGCCGGCGAGTCTTCCTCAAAAAAGCTCGCCAGATCCTGCGAGACTTCGTACTGCTCGCGAAACAGATACGCAGGATTCTCGAAGAGCACCTTGCCCTGCCGGTCTGTGAGCGACACCCTCATGCTCACCACCACCAAAACGCTCGCGGCCTGTCCGGTCGCGGTGTTGTAAGTAAGCGGCGTCGAAGAAGCCGAGACCACGGTGCCGCGCAGCGTGGCATCGGCGGCCTCGCCGGGATCATTCAGGATGTGATAGTGCGTGCGCGTCGTGAACTCGCGTACCACCGATGACGTCAGCATCTGCTCGATGCGATAAGTATTGGTCTCGTTTACGAATGCTGGGACAGCAATGGTCTTAACGTTCTCCGGAAGCTGCACGGCATGGCCAGCCGTGTGATATCCGCAACCGGCGCTGGCCACGCTCCATGTCAGGAGGAGCAATGCCAGGCAGGCCACCTGCCGAACCTTCATTGGATTTTTCCCAGGGGACGGGTTGCAATCATGCTCTCGGCGCACTCCACCGCAGTCATGGCTGCGATGCGCAGGTTATCGGCGGCCGCCCACAGCCAGATTCCATTGGGCCGGGCCGCGTCGCTCTTCAGTGAAACCAGAATGTTGGCCTGACCCGCCGTGTTCACGTTGTTCGGCTGCGAATCGTCTTCCGCTCCCGCCAACGTCACGTGATCTCCAGCCAGGGCCTGCGACAATTGTTCCTGATCTACAACTTGTCCCATCTCCAAAAAGATGGCCAGCGCATGGCCGTGAAACACAGGAGGCTGAAGCACCATCAGCGCGGGCTGCGGGGCGTCCGCTCCGGCAATTTTTTGATAGTGGCGGCGCACCCGAGCTTCCAGCGACTCCAGCGAGAGCGGCGATTTCTGCCCGTAGCGCGCAAGCATGTTGAAAGCCACCTGCTCATCGAACAGATCCTTAGGCAGCGGCTGGAATGACAGCAGGTTGACGGTTTGCTGGTGCAGTTCGTCCATGCCCTTCTGTCCCTGCTCGGACGCGGGCTCGAAAACCGTCGCCACCGCGCTCCGAATCGCGCATGCTTTACGCGCCCGCAGCAACAGCAACGCCAAAGTCACAGCCGCAGAATGAGCCACAACGCAGGGAGCCGGCTGCAATTCCGGCTGCCACAATTCTCCGCGCTCCCGCTCTATCCAGAGAGATCGCACATTGGCGCCGGCTTCCTCTTCCAAAGCGCCGGAAAGATCGACGATCGCGCTGCCGGCGTCGCGGGCCCGTTCCCAGTTCTGGCGCGTACACTCCGCATCTGCGGCAAAGAAGGTGAAGTCTACATGCGTAAACTGTTCCGCGCGCACGCTTTGGATGAAATTGATTTCGTCGCCTGCCGCTTCCAGTTGCCCGATCGACTCGTCATCGTCAAGTAGGCGCACATCCACAGCGGGAAAGTTGCGTTCATTGAGCATTTCAGCAACTTCTTTGCCTTTGAGCGTGGCCGCGCCCACGATGGCCGCGCGATAGAGCTGTCCGCGCGCAGAAGGAGGAAGCGAAGGTGCCGCGATTTTCGACGGCGTACTCATGAAGTCTGCGAGGCCTCCTTGTAGGCGGGCGGCGGGGGCTGGTTCCGGCGGCGGAGCATCCACTGCAAACGCCAGAACACACCGGAGAACGTATAGAGCAGCGCAACCCCGAACAGCACCGGCTTCGAGAAGAACCAGATGCCGGCGAACAGCGCTCCAAAGAGAATAATCAAACGGAAGGGATGGCGCGAACGAAAATCAATGTCTTTGAAACTGTAAAAGCGCCACGTGCTTACCATCAGGTAGCCCACCGCTGCCACCATCGCCAGCCAGGTCATTGCCTTGTACCAGGAACTAAGTGGAACCCCTGACTGAAAATGAACCACGGCCGCGATCACTCCCGCACCCGCTGGAATGGGCATGCCGACGAAGTACTTCTTCCCCGGCCGTCCGGGATTCGAGGGCTCGGGGTTCGACGTGATATTGAAGCGCGCCAGACGGCTGGCTCCGGCCATGAGAAACAGGAAAGCGGCAATCGCTCCCAGTTGGGTCAGCTTGATGTTCCACTCCCACTCGCTGAGCGCAACCGGCGGCATCAGATGAAAACCCCAGGTCCAGGCCAGCATCGCCGGAGCCACGCCAAAGGTGATCACATCCGCAAGCGAATCAAGTTCCTTGCCGAACTCGCTGCTGGTGCCAGTCATACGCGCCACGCGCCCGTCGAGGCCGTCGAACAAAACAGCAAACCCAATCGCCTTGGCAGCATTATCCAAATGCCATGAGGACGTTGAGGATAAGGCGCTGGCATGAACCACCTCGAGGATGGCGTAGAATCCCGCCGCCATATTCCCCGTCGTAAACAGCGACGGGAGAATGTACATGCCCTTGCGCATGCGGCGCGGGCGCCGCTCGTCCTGCCTGCGACTTGGAGTTGGAAGATCCATCAGCGCGCCCCTTCGCCGGTAGAATAACGTCCCGCACCAGCACTGGCCAGTTCGCCTTTCGGCTGCAGGTAAGCGAGGACGCTCGCGCCGCCCCGAACCCGGTCGCCGACTTTCACCTGTACGACGGAAGCAGCGTCAAACAAAACGTCCACCCGCGAGCCAAACTTGATCAGCCCCACGCGCTGGCCGCGCTCCAGCCGGTCGCCAACTTTCGGACGGAACACGATTCGTCGCGCCAGCAATCCCGCGATCTGCTTGAAGACGACTACCTGCCCGTCGCCTTCCACGCGCACAATATTCTGCTCATTCTGCTCCGCGGAAGCATGATTCATAGCGTTCAGAAACTTCCCGTGCTGATAGCGCACCTCGCGCACCACTCCCGTAATCGGCGAACGGTTCACGTGCACGTCGAAAACACTCAGGAAGATGCTGATGCGAGCGTGCTTCTCGCCGCCCACGGTCACGAATGAGACGTCTGTGACCTTCCCATCTCCCGGCGACACCAGAGCGCCAGGATCGTCCGGGATGGTCCTTTCCGGGTCGCGAAAGAACCACAGAAAAAATAACGCCAGGAACAGCGGCAACACAGCCCAGGCCGGCTGTGCGAACCAGCCCACCAGAACTGCCGCCGCAATCAAAGCAAGCGCGTAGAAGTAGCCGTCACGAACCATGGGAACAGAGTCATTATAAAGCAGAGCCGGGCAACCCTGGCTCACCTCGATAGAAGGTCCGCTAAGTTCAAATAAAGAAAGGCGCCGAGAAGCGCCAGTGGGTAGATACAAAAAGACTGTAAGCGGCGAAGGCCGCCTTCAAATGGTCGTAAATTATGCTACGTGAGTTCCGAACTGCTGCCGATACTGCCGCTCAATCGACTGCATCTGGTCTTTGAGCCGCAGCTTCAGCTTCTTGAGGCGAACTTCCTCAAGTTTTTCGTCTTCGCTGAGATAACGTTTTTGGGTGAGTGAATCAAGGCGAGTGGAATATTGCATGTGCTCCTGAGCCAGCCTTCGGAACTCATCATGGCTGCTCAGGAGAGTGTCTTTCGGAGTCAGCATCCAGCAGACCTCCAAACCGGGATTTCGTGTCTAAAAGTATCACAGCACCAATATCGGTTCAATGCCGAATTCTGGTGCAGTCTCGTTATGAGAATCCCCTAATAAAGCCTTAGGCGACAACGGATTGCATCCTCCGTAGTATCGGGATAGTAACTTTTCCGTACATCGATTTCTTCGAAACCCATCTTCCGATAAAGGGCACGGGCTCCGCGATTTGACTCGCGAACTTCCAGAAATATGGCATTCGCATTCTTGGATCGCGCGTGCTCGACCAACTGGTTGAGCAGTAGAGTTGCGAGACTGCGACGCCGAGACTTTTTCGCGACAACAACATAGTGCAACTCCCATTCGCGATCGACACATTGCGCGGCTAAGTACGCAACAATCGAAGAGGCCGCAGCGGATCCGGTCAAGCCTTTTGACTCGGAAGGTTCGTCGGCCACAAGAACGAAATACTTGGACAATCCGGGAGCAGTAGTTCGAAAAAGACTCTCGTAGTGTTCGTGCGACCAATTCGCGGAAGTTGGATTCTCATTCTCGAGTGTCAACATAGCGGGGATATCGGAGCGGGTTGCCTGTCGGATGCGCAAGCTAAGAACCCCTGTTCTCGAGCATCTCGGCGTCAGTGCGGCGGATGTAGTTCGCCTCTAGTTGTTCGGGCGTCACGGTCTCACCGGATCGAATTTTGCGCCACCCTAACCGCGCGACCTCAGCGGCGGTAATCGGCGGCAGTTTCGAAACTGAGATCCCGGCCGCGCCCGCCGCCTCGCTCAGAACAGGGTCCGGAGTCACCAGCATCCATCCCTTCGCCTGAGTTAGGAATTCGCTCCGGCTCAGGATTTGCTCTCGCGGAGCATGCCCGGATACGGTTGAAATTTCGTATTGCCCAACGTATACATCGCTTCGTCCCGCGTCCAGTGCAGCCATCACTTTGCCTTGGGCGCCGCTGGTGAAGACGCATACTTCCAGCAGCGACACCGCCGCGATCGGTTTCTCCAATACCTCAGCCAGAGCCTTGACGGCCGCCAGGCCGATACGAAGGCCGGTGAACGATCCCGGACCCGAGGCCACGGCGAAAGCGCCGATGTCGTTCTTGGTGTGCCCGTTGCTGGAGAGCACGTCGTCTATTTGGGGAACAAGTTGCGCGGAAAAAGTACCGCCGGCCAGCGGCGCAATCTCGATCACCCGGAAGTCGTCGCCGCCAACTGAAAGCTCCACAGCGCGCGCCAGCGCGATGCTGCCCTGCTTGCCGGAAGTATCGATGGCGAGAAGAAGCATAAGAATATCCGTGACAATCCGTGGCCAGCTCTTGCTTTTGACTCTATTCTTGCACCAGTTCCAGCAGCACACCGCCCGTGCTCGAGGGATGCACAAAAACGTACTGGTGGCCGCCCGCTCCAGCCTTGATTTCCTCCGAGACCAGGCGAACACCATCTTTCTTCAACCGCGCAACGGCCGCCGGCAAATCCGGAACCCGCAGGCAGACGTGATGCAGCCCTTCGCCGCGCTTGGCGATGAACTTGGCGATCGCCGAAGTTTCCGAAGTAGCTTCTAACAGCTCCAACCGGCTCTCGCCCAACGGAACCATCACCAGCCGCACCTGTTCCTGCTCAACCGTCTCTTCGGGAGAAATGCTCAAGCCCAGTGTCTCGTAGATCGCCTTCGCCGCCGCGAGCGACTTCACCGCGATGCCGAGATGATCGATTTGAGCCATTAGCTTTTCCCCGCCTTCGCGGCGATCTCCTCAACCAGCGTATAGGGATCGCGCTTGTGCTCCGCCACTTCCGCCGCCATCCGTGCCAGGTTGCCGTCAGCAAGTTGGACCCGCGCCTTCTCCAAGAGAGTATCGCGCAGCATTTCAATCAGCCGTTCCTGCCAGTTCTCGACGCTCCGGTTCAGTGCCAGATTTTCGTTCTCCAGATACGCCTCATAATCCGAAATCGCGCCCGCCAGTTCTTCGATTCCAGTTCCCTGGGTGGCCACGGTCTTGACGATCGGCGGTGTCCAGCCATCGTGACGCGTCGCGAGCGACTGCAGCGTGCGGATTTCGCGTTCGACATGCTCAGCTCCGTCGCGGTCGCTCTTGTTGATTACAAAGATGTCGGCAATCTCCATGATGCCGGCTTTGATGGTCTGCACGTCATCGCCCATGCCCGGCACCAGAATCAAAATTGTGACGTCGGCCAGCCGCACAATGTCCACTTCATCCTGACCGACGCCCACGGTCTCAATCATGATAAGGTCACGGCCCGACGCGTCGAGTACGGTTGTTACGTCGGCCGTGGTGCGGGCGAGGCCGCCCAGCGACCCACGCGTCGCCATGCTGCGAATGTAGATCCCCGGATCGGAGAAATGTTCCTGCATGCGGATGCGGTCGCCCAGAATCGCACCGCCGGTGTAGGGGCTGGTTGGATCGACGGCGATAATTCCGACCGTGTGATTTTCTTTGCGATAGAAGCGGGCCAACTGATCGACCAGCGTGCTCTTTCCCGCCCCCGGCGGCCCCGTCAGCCCAAGTACGCGCGCCTTCCCGCTGTGCGGAAACAACGCCTTTAGCAGGTCGGACCATCCCGGCGCGCGATTCTCCACGGTAGAAATGGCGCGGGCCAGCGTCCTCACGTCGCCGGAGCGGAGTTGGTCGATCCATGTTTGGATGGCAGGGTTCAAACGATCAGTGTAAAGCAGAGGGCGAAGAAGGAGAAATTCACCGCCGACTGGCAGTGGGTCAGTTTCCGGTGGACCGACGATCTGGAAATCAACGCGGAGCCAGTAATCGATTCTTTCGATTGCGATGCAGTACATCTACGCACCACCAATCAAATCCTGGTTTCCCATTTCGAAATCCACACCGCCCAATGGTGCGACCGATGCGATCAATTGCAGTGTTTTCGTTGCCAGTTGTGCGGCACACTCGAACAGGAGCCGCTGCCGGAGTCTTCTAGACAGCGCTGTAACAGGGAGAGGCAAAGCTGGTGCGTAAACCGAACATCCGTGCGATCTGGTTCACAGCATTCTTGATGATCATTTTCCTGACTGGGTGCTGCCATCTCGATCACCTTGGGAACCTAGACCTGACCCCACCCACGGTGATTTCCGTCACTCCCCCCAACGCTTCCACCACTGTATGTCCCAACTCCGTCGTCACCGCCACCTTCAGCGAGGCCATGAACGTGGCCACCATCAACCCCGCCACCTTCACCGTCACCCCCGGCGTCACCGGCACCTTCACCCACGATTCCTCCAACACCGTCTTTACCTTCACTCCCTCCAGCCCTCTCACCGCCGGCACCCTCTACTCCGCCACCCTCACCACCGGTGTCCGCGATCTCTTCGGCAATGCCCTCGCCACCAACTTCGTCTGGACCTTCACCACCGCCGCCAACGGTTGCAACCCGCCCCCCACCGTCCTCTCCGTCACTCCCCCCAACGCTTCCACCACTGTATGTCCCAACTCCGTCGTCACCGCCACCTTCAGCGAGCCCATGAACGTGGCCACTATCAACCCCGCCACCTTCACCGTCACCCCCGGCGTCAGTGGAACCTTCACCCACGATTCCTCCAACACCGTCTTTACCTTCACTCCCTCCAGCCCTCTCACCGCCGGCACCCTCTACTCCGCCACCCTCACCACCGGCGCCAGAGATCTCTTCGGCAATGCCCTCGCCACCAACTTCGTCTGGACCTTCACCACCGCCGCCAACGGTTGCAACCCGCCCCCCACCGTCCTCTCCGTCACTCCCCCCAACGCTTCCACCACTGTATGTCCCAACTCCGTCGTCACCGCCACCTTCAGCGAGCCCATGAACGTGGCCACTATCAACCCCGCCACCTTCACCGTCACCCCCGGCGTCTCCGGCACTATTACCCACGATTCCTCCAACACCATCTTTACCTTCACTCCCTCCAGCCCTCTCACTGCCGGCACCCTCTACTCCGCCACCCTCACCACCGGCGCCAGAGATCTCTTCGGCAATGCCCTCGCCACCAACTTCGTCTGGACCTTCACCACCGCCGCCAACGGTTGCAACCCGCCCCCCACCGTCCTCTCCGTCACTCCCCCCAACGCTTCCACCACTGTATGTCCCAACTCCGTCGTCACCGCCACCTTCAGCCAGCCCATGAACGTGGCCACCCTCAACCCCGCCACCTTCACCGTCACCCCCGGCGTCTCCGGCACCTTCACCCACAATTCCTCCAACACCGTCTTTACCTTCACTCCCTCCAGCCCTCTCGCCGCCGGCACCCTCTACTCCGCCACCCTCACCACCGGCGCCAGAGATCTCTTCGGCAATGCCCTCGCCACCAACTTCGTTTGGACCTTCACCACCGCCGCCAACGGTTGCAACCCGCCCCCCACCGTCCTCTCCGTCACTCCCCCCAACGCTTCCACCACTGTATGTCCCAACTCCGTCGTCACCGCCACCTTCAGCGAGCCCATGAACGTGGCCACCATCAACCCCGCCACCTTCACCGTCACCCCCGGCGTCACCGGCACCTTCACCCACGATTCCTCCAACACCGTCTTTACCTTCACTCCCTCCAGCCCTCTCACCGCCGGCACCCTCTACTCCGCCACCCTCACCACCGGTGTCCGCGATCTCTTCGGCAACCCCCTCGCCAGCAACTTCGTTTGGACCTTCACCACCGCCGCCAACGGTTGCAACCCGCCCCCCACCGTCCTCTCCGTCACTCCCCCCAACGCTTCCACCCTGGTCTGTCCCAACTCCGTCGTCACCGCCACCTTCAGCCAGCCCATGAACGTGGCCACCCTCAACCCCGCCACCTTCACCGTCACCCCCGGCGTCACCGGCACCTTCACCCACGATTCCTCCAACACCGTCTTTACCTTCACTCCCTCCAGCCCTCTCACCGCCGGCACCCTCTACTCCGCCACCCTCACCACCGGTGTCCGCGATCTCTTCGGCAATGCCCTCGCCACCAACTTCGTCTGGACCTTCACCACCGCCGCCAACGGTTGCAACCCGCCCCCCACCGTCCTCTCCGTCACTCCCCCCAACGCTTCCACCACTGTATGTCCCAACTCCGTCGTCACCGCCACCTTCAGCGAGCCCATGAACGTGGCCACTATCAACCCCGCCACCTTCACCGTCACCCCCGGCGTCAGTGGAACCTTCACCCACGATTCCTCCAACACCGTCTTTACCTTCACTCCCTCCAGCCCTCTCACCGCCGGCACCCTCTACTCCGCCACCCTCACCACCGGCGCCAGAGATCTCTTCGGCAATGCCCTCGCCACCAACTTCGTCTGGACCTTCACCACCGCCGCCAACGGTTGCAACCCGCCCCCCACCGTCCTCTCCGTCACCCCGCCCAACGCTTCCACCCTGGTATGTCCCAACTCCGTCGTCACCGCCACCTTCAACGAGGCCATGAACGTGGCCACTATCAACCCCGCCACCTTCACCGTCACCCCCGGCGTCACCGGCACGATTACCCACGATTCCTCCAACACCGTCTTTACCTTCACTCCCTCCAGCCCTCTCGCCTCCGGCACCCTCTACTCCGCCACCCTCACCACCGGTGTCCGCGATCTGTTCGGTAATGCCCTCGCCACCAACTTCGTCTGGACCTTCACCACCGCCGCCAACGGTTGCAACCCGCCCCCCACCGTCCTCTCCGTCACTCCCCCCAACGCTTCCACCCTGGTATGTCCCAACACCATTGTCACAGCCACCTTCAGCCAGCCCATGAATCCCTCGTCAGTCGATGGCAGCACCTTTACCTTAACCGGGCCGGGCGCAGCACCGGTGGCGGGACAAGTCACTTACGATGCATCAAGCCACACCGCGATCTTCACTCCGGCCAGCAGTCTCGCACTCAGTACTTTGTATACCGCGACGATCACGACCGGTGTTGAGGACATGTTTGGCAATGCCCTAGCTGCCGATTTTGTATGGACCTTCAGCACAGGCGCAAACCCTTGTCAACCACCGTCCCCGCCTATTTCCGTAACCCCTCCCAACGGCTCCGTCGGAGTATGTCCCAACGTCGTGGTCGCTGCCACTTTCCCGCAAGCGATGGACCCTGCAACGATCAATGGAACCACCTTTACGGTCGCTCCCGGCGTGACAGGAACCATCACCCACGATTCCTCCAACACCATCTTTACGTTCACTCCATCCGGCAATCTCGCGCTGAGCACCCTATATACCGTCACGATTACCACCGGTGCCAAGGACCCGTTTGGCAATACGCTGGCCAGCAATTTTGTATGGAGCTTTACCACAGGTACCATCTCATGTGCGCCTCCACCGCCGCCCACAGTGGTTTCCGTGGCCCCCGCCGCTGCTGCGATCGGTGTATGTCCTAACACCGTGATAACCGCCACGTTCAGTGAAGCGATGGACCCTGCCACCATCAACACCACGACCTTTACTGTGGTGCCCGGGGTAAGCGGGACCGTCACGCTGGACGGGACGGGCCGTATCGCCTCACTTGTTCCATCCGGCAATCTCGCACTGGGCACAACTTACACTGCTACGATCACTACCGGGGTCCAGGACCTGTTTGGCAATGCGCTCGCCAGTAACTTTGTATGGAGCTTCACCACCGCAATGCTGGCGTGTCAGGCGCCCGTACCGATGGGCTCGGCCGCGAATTTCGATGTTCTGGGCGCCTCCACCGTTACCAACACGGGCCCGACCATCATTAGCGGTGGGGATTTGGGGCTTAGTCCAGGCTCCTCGGTGACTGGATTTCCGCCGGGAACACTGACTCCGCCCGCGGTCATGCACGTGACCGATCCGGTCGCGGCGCAGGCCCAACTCGATTTGAGTGTCGCCTACGGCTACGCTGCCGGACTAACAGGAGCCGCACTCCTGCCCGCAGATATGAGCGGCCTGACTTTTACCCCGGGCTTGTACAAGACCTCAACCACCGTGATGCTATCGGGAGGAAACGTTACTCTCGATGCCCAGGGTAACGCGAACGCTGTTTTCATCTTCCAGATAGGGTCCACACTCACGACCATAACAAGTACGCAGGTCGTTCTGGCCGGCGGCGCTCAGGCTAAGAATATTTTTTGGCAGGTTGGCAGCTCAGCAACCTTGGGAACAAACTCTATATTCAAGGGAAGTATTCTGGCGCTGGCGTCCATCACAATCACCACGGGCGTGAATCTGGAGGGCAGGGCCTTGGCGCAGAACGGCGCGGTCACTTTGGACAGTAATACGATTACAGCCCCATGACTTGCGCGGCTCAATGGGGGCGCCAACGATCACAACAACAGCGATTCTGGCCGGATAACGGACTAAACCGGAAACAGATCCACGACCTGAGAGCCGTCAGTCTTTCAGCAACTGCCGCGCGATCACCAGCCGCTGAATCTCGCTGGTGCCCTCGCCGATCGTGCACAGCTTCACGTCGCGGTAATACTTCTCGGCGGGATAGTCTTTGATGAACCCGTACCCTCCGTGAATCTGCACGCCTTCATTGGCGCACCGCACGGCGACTTCGCTGGCGTAGAGCTTCGCCATCGACGACTCCATCGTCGTCTTCAAGCCCGCGTCTTTCATCGACGCCGCGCGCATGGTGAGCAACCGGGCCGCGTCAATCTCGGTGGCCATGTCGGCCAGCTTCCACTGGATCGCCTGAAACTCGCCGATCGCCTTGCCGAATTGCTTGCGCTCCTTGGAATAGTTCAGCGCTGCCTCGTAGGCGCCCTGCGCCATGCCGAGAGAAAGAGCCGCAATCGAGATGCGGCCGCCATCGAGCACGCGCATCGCATCGATGAAACCGTCGCCTTCCTTGCCCAACAGATTTTCCGCCGGAATTACGCAATCTTCAAAAATCATTTCCGCGGTGTCGCTGGCCCGCAGCCCGAGTTTGTTTTCTTTTTTGCCGGGACGGAATCCCTTGGTATCTTTCTCGACAATAAAAGCTGAAAGGCCATGCGTCTTGGCGGCGCGGTCGGTCACCGCAATTACCACCATCGCATCGGCATAGTGGCCGTTGGTGCAGAAAGTTTTCGTGCCGTTCAGCACCCAGCTGTTGCCGCGGCGCTTCGCGGTCATGCGGGCGCTCCCCGCGTCCGATCCCGAGGATGGCTCGGTCAATCCCCACGCGCCGATGAATTCGCCGGTCGCCAGTTTGCTGACGTATTTCTTTCTCTGCGCCTCGTCGCCGGCAAGAAAGATGTGGTTGGAACAAAGCGAAGTATGCGCCGCGACGATAATGCCGACCGAGCCATCGACGCGCGACAATTCTTCGATGGCAATGACATACTCAACGTAGCCCATGCCTGCGCCGGCGAGTTCGGTGGGAAAAACAATGCCCAACAGTCCCAGCTTGCCCAATTCCTTGATGGTAGTCAGGGGAAACTCGCACGCCTCGTCCCACTTCATGACGTTGGGAGCAATCTCGCGCTCGGCAAACTCGCGGACGCTTTTCTTGAGATGCTGCTGCTCGTCACTTAATTGAAAATCCAAGATTCCTCCACCGCCCCGATCGGACTTTTGATTAGAACATAGAGGCAGAAGGGGACAAAGTTACCACGGGCTGAGAAAAGTAAAAGTGCGGGAAGCCGCATCATCATTGGAGATTCTGCACATGGAGGCCGACAGGCCAACCGACCGGATGGTTTGCCAATAATTTTATTTGCAGCAGACTTCCCGACGCCGCAAACCAAATCAGCGAACGATTTCATCCGTCACGATGAATCTCTCGAACACCTCGTTCGAGAGCAAGCGCCCGCGAGCGGTCAAGCAGACAAAGTCTGCGCGCTGCTCCATCAGTCCGTCTTCGACAAACTCTGCAATCGCGGCACTGGCAGCCTCGATCGTCTCCTCGCCGAATCGCGCAACCAGTTCGCTCACGCTAATGCCTCGCGTTAACCGCAGCCCAAGAAAAAAACTCTCCTCCAAAGCGGCACGGCACGAGACTGGCGTCCGTTGCAAACCTGTCCCGCTCATGTACTGCTCCAGGGAATCCGCGGGCGCGAATCGCACCGCAGCGATGTCGGGAGCGGCAGAGAGCAGCATGGAATGCGCGTCCACGCCAAAGCCTAAGTAAGGCTGCCGCGTCCAATACTTCAAATTATGCAGTGACTCGAAGCCCTCGTGTGCGAAGTTGGAAATCTCATACTGCGCAATTCCAGCCTCTGAAAACCGCTCACACGCGGTGAGATAGAAATCCGCTATCGCCTCTTCATCCGGCACAAAGTGCGCGTGATAACGAGTGCCGCCGGCCAACAGTTCGCGTCCCAGCCGCGAATCTTCATCGACCTCGAGCATGTAGACGCTCACGTGCGGCGCACCGGTCGCGATGGTTTCTGCCAAAGACAATTCCCAGCTCTGTGCAGTCTGGTGCGGCAACCCGGCAATCAGATCGATGTTGATGTTCGAGATTCCCGCGGCCCGCAACCGGGCGATGTCCTCCAGCACGATCGAGCGCTTGTGCAGACGGCCCACCGCCGCTGCCTCCTGATCTACAAACGACTGCACTCCGAGACTCACGCGATTTACCCCGCAGCGCAGCAAACTCTCCAGCACCGCGGGAGTCAGCGTCCCCGGAGCGCACTCGACCGTAACTTCCGCCACAGACATGAGGTCGAAATTCCGCCGCACCGCGCTGAAGATTCGCTCCAACTGCCCGCTCTCGAGCACGGTCGGCGTTCCTCCGCCCAGATAGATCGAATCCACGGTGCGCTCCATGAACCCGCCCATCTCCGCCGCGACGTGTGGCGCATTCGCAATGTCCTCGCAAACGCGATCCACATAGCGCTCGAAAACCGCCCGCGAAAACACGTCGGAGGCAAAATTGCAGTAGCTGCACTTGGTGCGACAGAAGGGCACCGAAATGTAGATACCAAGCGGCATGCCCACCATTATCCCACCCACACAAGCTGCAAACCTTTTCCATCTTCACGCCTGCCTCCGCCATCCATATAGTGAGGTACCCTGTTAAGCGCCGGCAGCGCCGCTTCACCACCCGATCGCAAGAAACCGATGGCTCAGGAAGAAGAAGTACTAGGCAAAGCCTATGACAGCCGCCTGATGGCGCGGCTGCTCAAGTATCTGCGTCCCTACCGCTGGCAGGTGGCGATTGCGCTGGCTTCCATTCTTCTGAAATCGTTCGCCGACGTGCTCGGCCCGTATCTCACCAAGGTGGCGATTGATCGTTACCTCGCGCCGAAGGCAGCGCCAACCGCGGCGTCTTCCGGCATCTGGAGCTGGCTCAGCCCGCACGCCATCACGGGCATCGCGCAGATCGCGGCCATCTACGTCGGACTGCTGGTCTTCAGCTTCCTGCTCGAGTTCCTGCAAACCTATTACATGCAATGGACCGGACAGAAAGTGATGTTCGATCTCCGCCGCCAGATCTTCCGCCATTTGCAGCGCCTGCATGTCGCTTTCTTCGACAAGAACCCGGTCGGCCGCCTGGTCACGCGCGTCACCACCGACGTAGATGCGTTGAATGAGATGTTCACCTCCGGCGTGGTTTCGATCTTCGAAGACCTCTTCGTGCTCTTCGGCATCCTGGGCGTGATGTTGTGTATGAACTGGAAGCTGGCGCTGATCACCTTTGCCGTACTTCCCTTCATCGTGGTGGCGACCAAGATTTTCCGCGACCGGGTGCGCGATTCCTACCGCCGCATCCGCGTCGCTATCGCGCGGATCAACTCTTATCTGTCAGAGCACATTAGCGGCATGGTCGTGCTGCAGCTCTTCAATCGCGAGCGCAAGGCCTACAAGCAGTTCTCCGAAATCAACCGCAGCCACATGGATGCGTACAAAGACGCGATTATGGCCTACTCGGTCTACTACCCGGTGGTCGAGATTCTCTCCGCCGTCGCAATTGCCTGCGTAATCTGGTTCGGGGGCGGCGACGTGATGCGCAACACTCCCGTGACCAGCGTTGCCGTGAGTTTCAACTGGAAGACGCTGATCTCATTCCGCCTGGTGTCGACTGTCGCGTCGCTGGGCGTGCTGGTCGCGTTCATTCAATATGCTCTGCGATTCTTCCGTCCGATCATGGACTTCAGCGAGAAATACAACATCCTGCAATCGGCCATGGCCGCTAGTGAACGCATCTTCAAGCTACTGGACACGCCAGTGCAGGTGGTCTCGCCCGCGGTGACGAAGCGACCTGAAGGCCCCGGCAGAATTGAATTCGATCACGTCTGGTTCGCCTATCGCGAAGCGCCTGAGGAAAGCGCGGAAGCTCGTGTGGGAACGGGCACTCCTGCCCGTTCCCGACCCGCAGGGTCGGCGGCCCTCTCCCCAGACTGGGTCCTCCGTGACGTAACCTTCACCATCGAGCCCGGAGAAACCGTAGCCATAGTCGGCCACACCGGCGCCGGCAAGACCACGCTGATCTCACTCCTGCTGCGTTTCTACGACGTTCAGAACGGCGCGATCCGAATCGACGGCGTCGACGTGAAAGACATGGATCTAGCCGACCTGCGAAGCCGCTTCGGCGTAGTGCTGCAAGATCCGTTCCTGTTCAGCGGCACGATCGGAGGAAATATCCGCCTCGGCACCAAGCGCATTCAGGACGCAGACGTCGAACAGGCCGCCGAAGACGTGAACCTGACCGACTTCATCCGCGCCCTGCCAAAGGGATTCGACGAAGAGGTTCGCGAACGCGGATCCACGCTTTCCACCGGCCAGAAGCAGCTCATCTCGTTCGCACGTGCCCTTGCCCACGAGCCGAAGATTCTAATACTCGACGAAGCCACATCGAGCGTGGATACCGAAACCGAATTCCGCGTGCGCGACGCCCTCAACCGCATGGTCGAGGGACGCACGTCGCTGATCATCGCCCACCGGCTGTCGACGGTGCAGCGCGCCGACAAAATCATCGTCATGCACAAAGGCCAGGTCCGCGAAATGGGCACCCACCAGCAACTCCTCGCCCAGCGCGGCATCTACTTCAAGCTGTATCAGCTGCAATACAAAGATCAGGAGCTAAATGTGGCGCGGGCGCCCCTTCGGCGAGCTCAGGACAAGCTCTCGCCCGCGAATGCCGATGGCTTCCAGCAGCCGGAAGTCACCACCGGAGCGGATGACTAGGCCGAGCCACTTTCGCGAAGCCACCTGCCTCGCTCGCCTATCCCGGAGTACCATGGTTCGCAACTGTGACACCTAAGAGGCTGCAATAACAAGATGAATTCTCACAAGCGAATTCCCCATCTACATTCAGTCCTGAGCCTGGCATTGTTATGTGCAATATTCGCCGCGACACGTTCGCACGCCCAGAACAAGACAACGCCAGACACGACTTCCAAATACCGCAATCCGAATCTGACCATTGACGAGCGCGTGGCCGACCTGCTGCCGCGCATGACGCTTGAAGAGAAAGTCAAGCAGATCACGGGCGGTGGGCGGGGCCAGCTCGAAATTCTCGATCCTACCGGGACGTTCACCACCGAGCAGGCGCGCGCCACGATGGCACAGCGTGAAAGTCCTGATCTCGTCTTCACACCAGGGCAGTCGGCAATCCTGCGTAACGGCGTGCAGCGCTACCTTCGCGAGAAGACGCCGCTCGGAATCCCCGAACTATTCATGGGCGAAGCCTTGCACGGATTCATGGAATACGGAAGCACGAGCTTTCCGCAGGCACTGGGGTTGGCCAGCACCTGGGACACAGAACTGGTTCATCAGGTATTTACGGCCGCCGGCGAAGAAGCTGGCGCACGCGGCGCGGGCCAGGTCTTCTCCCCAGTGCTGGACATCGCGCGCGACCCGCGCTGGGGACGTACCGAAGAAACCTACGGCGAAGATCCGTTTCTAGTCTCACGAATGGGCGTGGCGGCGATCACAGGACTGCAGGGCGACTCCTTCATGATCGGTCGTCATCACGTTCTGGCGACCGCCAAGCATTTCGCAGTGCACGGCCAGCCCGAGGGCGGCACGAATACTGCGCCAGGAAACTATTCCGAACGCATCCTCCGGGAAAATTTTCTGGTGCCGTTTCAGGCCGCGGTGCAGGAAGCGAGAGTCGGCAGCGTGATGGCTTCTTACAACGAAATCGACGGCATCCCTTCGCACATCAACCACTGGCTGCTCGACCGCGTTTTGCGGCAGGAGTGGGGCTTCCGCGGTTACATCACCTCTGACGGCGACGGGCTTCAGATGCTGGTGAACACGCACGCGGTCGCGGCACCAAAGCCGACGCCGCCCGCCTCGCCATTGCCGCCGGCGTGGATTTCGATCTGTCGGACGGTTCTGTCTATCGCACGCTGGTAAACCAGGTGAAACAAGGAGTCGTTCCCGAAAGCGACGTCGACCGGGCTGCCGGGCGGGTGCTGGCCACCAAGTTCCGGCTGGGGCTGTTCGACAATCCCTACGTGGATCCCGACTACGCGGAAAAAATCACCAACAGCGCGGAACACCGTCAACTCGCGTTGAAGGCTGCGCAGAAGGTGGTGGTGCTGCTCAAGAACGAGAAGAACCTGCTGCCGCTCGATCTGAGCAAACTTAAAACCATCGCCGTCATCGGGCCCAACGCCGAGGGCGTGCATCTCGGAGGTTACAGCCGCAATCCTCTACAGGGAGTGAGCCTCCTGCAAGGCATTCGCGACCGCGTCGGGTCGAAGGCCAACGTGGTCTACGCCGAGGGCTGCAAACTCACCGACGCGAAGCCCGACTGGCACGGCTGGTTCATCGACAATGTGAAGCTCATCGACCCAGGCACGCAGATGGAGAGCGTGAAAGCCGCCGCAGAATTGGCGCGCAAGGCGGACGTAGCCATCCTCGTCGTGGGAGAAAACGAAAGCACGAATCGCGAAGCCTGGTCGGAACAGCATCTGGGAGATCGCGATTCCCTCGACCTTATCGGCGCGCAGAATGACCTGGTAAAAGCTGTCGTCGAAACCGGAACTCCCACGGTCGTGTTCTTGATCAATGGCCGGCCACTTTCGATCAACTATATCGCCGAGCATGTTCCCGCGATCCTGGAAGGCTGGTATCTCGGCGAAGAAGGTGGGACGGCCGCGGCGAACGTGCTGTTCGGCGATACGAATCCCGGCGGGAAACTGCCCATCACTTTCCCACATTCCGTGGGCGATCTTCCCGACTTCTACAATCACAAGCCGTCGGCCAACCGCACCTACGCCTTCAGCACCAGAAAGCCTCTTTATCCGTTCGGTTTCGGATTGAGCTACACGACTTTTCGTTTCGAAAACTTGCGCGTTGAGCCTGCACAAATCGGCGTGGGCGGCACCGCTAGAGTGAGCGTGCACATCACCAATACCGGCGCCCGCGAAGGAGATGAAGTTCCGCAGCTCTACATTCATCAGAAAATCGCTTCCGTGACGCGGCCGGTCATGCAGTTGAAGGGATTCCAGCGCATCACATTGAAACCCGGCGAGAAGAAAACCGCGGAATTCACCATTACTCCCGAGATGCTTTCGATGCTGAATGTCGACATGCATCGCGTCGTGGAGCCGGGAATCTTCGAACTCATGGTCGGCCCCAGTTCCGGCCAGACCACCACCGTGCCCCTGGCCGTCGTTGGTGCTAGCGGCGAAACCGGCATTCCCCCTCTTCCGCCGGCGCCGGCGGGTTCGGAGTCGGGCGTCGTCAGCACTTTCGATGACGGCAAGGTTTCCGCCAACTACGGCTCGTGGATCTCAATGAGCGATGCCGTGCAGGGCGGCAAAT
The DNA here is from genome assembly GCA_963703635.1 of uncultured Acidobacteriaceae bacterium. Classification (GTDB taxonomy): domain Bacteria; phylum Acidobacteriota; class Terriglobia; order Terriglobales; family Acidobacteriaceae; genus Sulfotelmatobacter. The sequence continues at coordinate 14,524 of CAVPEZ010000021.1, read as the reverse complement.
CCACCGTGGAGATGCACGTCGTCGAAGGCGGCGCCAACAATTCCAGGGGAGCCCTGCGCGTGACCGGCGAACTGATTCCCGGCGCTCAGTTCACCTTCGCAGGAGCGCTGTTTATGCCGGGGGCTTCCTTTGAAGATGCGGCCAACCTCTCCAGCAAAAAGACGATCAACTTCTGGGCGAAGGGGGATGGAAAGACATACGTTCTTACTGTAGGAACCCTGAGCCGGCAAAACCAGATGCCTGCCATGAAGCCTTTTGTTGCTGGCCCCGATTGGAAGCAGTACTCGTTTCCGATTTACGGCTTCGAGACGGACGGCCATGACATAACGAATTTCGGCTTCGCGCACGGGCAGGAGCTGGGAAAGTTCGAGTTTGAGATCGATCAAGTGGAAATCAAGTGAGCTGGCGTGGACGAGAACATGTCTCAATCGGAACGAGTTTTCCTTTCCGCTGAATGGCGAGACCTCGTAATGTTGAACTACGAGGTTGAACCCGGTCTCTTAAAGCGGTCCGTCCCAACCGGCACGTCGCTAGATTCGTTCCAGGGAAGGACCTACATCAGCCTTGTGGGCTTTCGGTTCTACCGCACCAAGTTATTTGGATTTCTTCCAGTTCCTTTTCATGCCGATTTCGATGAGGTAAACCTGCGCTTCTATGTTCGACGTAAAGAGGAGAACGATAATCGAAGAGGAGTTGTTTTCGTCGCCGAGATTGTGCCAAGACGTGCGATTGCGACAACCGCCCGGATCGTTTACGGGGAGAACTACACCTGCCTTCCGATGAGGCACCGCATTGAGACGCACGAACTGAAGAAGGCTGCCGAGTATGAGTGGCAGGTCGACGGCCAGTGGTGCAAGCTCTCAGCTCAGACCGTGGGCCTTCCAACACAACCTCCAGAGGGGAGTTTGGAACAGTTCATCACCGAACACTACTGGGGCTATTCGGCTCAACGAGGCGGCGGGTGCCTCGAATATCATGTCTCACATGACCCTTGGCGGGTGTGGGCGACCACCACCGCTGGATTTGACGGTGATTCCAGCACGCTTTATGGGAGAGACCTCGGGACGGTTCTGCAACGGCGCCCTGACTGCGCGTTCGTGGCAGATGGGTCTCCGGTCATCGTTTTCAAAGGAAATAAAATTCAATGAGACCGGCAGACCACGAATCGGAAGCCGCTTCTCCGCGCGAAGGCTGGATACTCTACGATGGCGAATGCGGATTTTGTTTTCGTTGGGTTCACTTCTGGAAAAAGTCAGTTGAAAGGCGGGGCTTCGCCATCAAAGACCTGCAGTCCGCTTCTGCCGACGGCGGCTTGCAAATTCCACAAGAAAATCTGCTTGACGACATACAGGTACTGACCCGCGCCGGGAAATTGGCGTCGGGGGCTGATGCATATCTTTATGTGGCACGGAGAATCTGGTGGGCGTGGCCTCTCTATGCGCTCTTTTGTTTGCCAGGTTTCAATTCAATGCTCTGGTGGGGCTATCGCTGGTTTAACCGAAATCGATACCGAATCTCTCGCCATTGTCCTCTACCGGAATAAGCCGAGGATGGGCGGGTCGCGAAAAACAGTAGGTGAATCGTCAGCCACCTCGTTCGGTTCGTCGCGGCCTTACAATGCTGTCTTGCGAATCCTGATCTCAGCCGGCGAAGCCTCCGGAGAAATGTACGGCGCGCAGCTCATCGAAGCTCTCCGGCGGGCTGACGCGGGAAAGACTGCGGAGCTTCGCTCCGCTAGACAGCCGGGAGCGGCTGTCCCCACGCAAACCTCGCTTGAATTCTTCGGCGTCGGTGGGGACCGCATGCGCGCAGCCGGCTGCGACACGGTCGTCGACGCAAAAGATCTGTCTGTCGTCGGCATCACCGAAATCCTCAGCCATCTGCCAAAGATCTACGGCCTGTTCCGGCGCCTGATCAAAGAAGCCGGCAGACGCAAGCCCGATCTCGCCATCGTTATCGACTCGCCCGCCTTTAACTGGCGTGTTGCACGCCAGATGAAAAAGCGCGGCATCCCCGTGGTCTACTATGTCGCGCCGCAGTTCTGGGCGTGGCGCCAGGGACGCGTTCGCCTCATCCGCGAGTACATCGACAAGGCCTTGGTGATCTTTCCGTTTGAAGAAAAATTCTATCGCGACCGTGGAGTCGACGCGACTTTCGTCGGTCATCCCCTAGCCGAACTGCCTCACCCGGCAGTCGCGCGCACTGACTATGCTGCGCAGTTTCATCTCGACCCGGCAAAGCATTGGATTACACTCATGCCCGGCAGCCGCGTCAAAGAAGTGCGCATGAACCTGCCGACAATCCTCGAAGCCGCCGCTCAACTCGGCGATGCCTACGGATTCCTGCTCCCGGTCGCACGCACACTCGACCGCCGCTTCCTGCAAAGCCTGATCGACGAAAGAACGCACGGCGAGCAACGCGTCGTGCTCGTGCCCGAATCCCTGCCCGCGCTCTGGCATTCGCGCGCTGGCATCATCGCCAGCGGCACTGCAACCGTAGAAGCCGCGATGATGCGCACTCCTTTTGTGATGGTCTACCGTGTGTCGCCGCTCACCTACTTGCTGGGCAAGCCGCGCGTCAAAGTCCCGCGCTTCGCCATGGTCAACCTGATCGTCGGCGAACAAGTCGTCCCCGAACTCGTGCAGGACGATTTCACAGCGGCGAACGTCGTCGCACGGCTGCAGGAGATCGTGCCCGAGGGGGCAGCACGCAATCGCATGCTGGAAGGCTTAACCCAGGTGAAAGCCCGGCTCCTCCCACCGGAAAGCGCTGCTGGTGGCCCAACCCCCCATCCGGCAGACCGTGCTGCGGCAATTATTTTGTCGATCGGCAAACCTTGATCGGCAAATCCCTCATCGGAGAATCGAGAACGTCAACGGCCACCCTCATGGCAAGCTCCCGCATCAGACATAATTGATGCAAAGAATAATGTAACTTGGTACAAAGATGCGTTCCACCAAGCTCTCTAGTGTCGCAAGGGTTTCGCGTTCCGGGAATTACGGCTGGGCACGTGCCGATCCTGATTTAACTTCAGACGCACGCGACAGGTAGTATGCATCAATCTGGATAAGGATTGGCTTTGACGGAAACACGCTCGCGCATCAACGGCGCAAACAGAAATCTGCGGTATCCGATTCGCGCCGCCAAGTGGGCCCTCGCGTTGTGGATATCGCTCGTCGGCATATCAAATAACGCTTCGATCCTTGCTCAGTCACCACCCGCTCAATCGCAGCAGCCTCAGTCACCGCCAGCCCCCCTGGCTGGCGCACAGGAAACGCCAACCCCAGCCCCGCAGGCGCCCAATCCCGCGCAGTTGGCAGTTATTAGCGGTACCGTGGTTGATCCCGATGGGGCGGTTATCGTCAATGTGAAAATAACCCTGGTGCAGCCAGGCATAACCTCGACAGGGGGGCCCGCAACAGGGGTGGCCTTAAAAAGAGAAGCGCTCTCTGATGGCGAGGGACACTTCCTTTTGTCAGACATACCTCCGGGACCGTTTCAACTGTCTCTTGCGGCCTCGGGTTTTACTCCTGTGCTGAAGTCTGGAGTTCTTCAGCCCGGCGAAAACTACACCATTCCCCAGATCACACTCGCAGTTGCCGAGAACATTGTTGACGTGGTGGTCACTCTGTCACAGCAGCAAGTGGCGGAAGATCAGATCAAGATCGAGGAGAAGCAGCGTTTGTTTGGAGTTCTGCCGAATTTCTATGTGAGCTACGACCCCAAGGCGGTTTCTCTCACCGCGAAGCAGAAGTTTAAGCTGGCCTGGAAGGCAACCGTGGATCCGGTCTCGTTCGGAATCGTCGGCGCGGTTGCGGGCATTGAGCAGGCCGACAATGCCTTCAGCGGCTATGGACAAGGAGCACAAGGCTACGCCAAGCGCTATGGAGCTGCCTACGCCGACCTTGTGTCGGGAACGTTCATTGGCAGCGCGATCCTTCCATCCCTGTTAAAGCAAGACCCGCGTTACTTCTACAAGGGAACGGGCAGCCGGAAATCAAGATTTCTGTATGCCATTGCAAACTCAGTCGTTTGTAAGGGCGACAACCGGCACTGGCAGCCAAATTACTCGTTTATTATCGGGGACCTCGCCAGCGGCGGTATTTCCAATCTGTACTATCCCGCTCAGAATCGCAATGGGGCGGCTCTCACCTTCGAAAATGCTTTCATAGCGGTTGGCGCCGGCGCGATCGGCAATGTCTTTCAAGAGTTTTTCTCTCGAAAGCTCACGCCCCACGCTCCTGCGCAAGACTCGGCAAAACCTTAGTGCTTGGCACTGCCGCCCGTCCGTGGCCAGAATGTTGTTCGGTTCGGCGGAGACCGAAAGCCGGAAGCCGGAACCCGCTGACCTTGTGCTCGCGACATCTTTTAGGTGAGAATCTTCATCATAGGGAATGGTTAGCCGTTTCCTGGAGACTCTCCTTAATGCAGATTCGCCTTCGGCGCGTCCAGAGCGTCCTGTCGAGTTCCCTAGCCCTGCTACTGTTGGCTTTCGGCGCGATCCCCTCACGGGCCGCCGACAAGACCCACTTGCGCGTCGAGGACTATCAGATCGAGGCCGAACTAACGCCTCATCAGCATCAGATTTCGGCCCGGGCGAAGGTCAAGTTCACAGCGCTTCAGGAACTCAGCGTCGCCGTCTTTGAACTGCACAACAGCCTCCGCGTCACCCGTGTTCTTGATGACAAGAACCAGCCGCTGTCTGCCGAGCGCGTCACCCAGGATTCAACCATCCGTGTACCACTGCCCGCCGGCCTGCCCAAGGACGCTTCCACCACCCTCACCTTCGAATACGAAGGCCAGCTCGAGACCGCCGACGACAGCCCGGTTCCCGGCCTCAAACTCGCTTATGTTGGCGACGATACCAGTTACCTGCTCTACGCGGGACGCTGGTTCCCAGTGAGCGGCTACGGGCTGAACCGCTTCACCTCGACCATCAGCGTAACGGTGCCGGCCCACATGCTCGTGATCGGAAGCGGAAAATCTACGGTCACCGATAATCCGCCCTCGAAGAAACCCAATACCAACGGCCTTCCTACCAAGACATTCACGTTCGTCTCTGCAAGACCGAGCTTCCCCGGCACCATCGTCGCGGGCATCTTCCAGGAATATAAGAGCGACGAAGCCGGAATGGACCTGCACGTCTTCTTCAAGCCCGGACATCAGGCGCTGGCTCCCGAATACACCACCACCGCGGTTCAGGAATTCACTTACTTCGTCACTCTGTACGGAACCCCGCTCTCGCAGAAGCTCAACGTGGTTGAGCTGCCGGGCGATACCGTCCCCTACGCCTGGGCTCCAGAGATTGCCGGCCTCGCCAGCCCCTCGATCACGGAGAAAACCAACTACCGCCTGCTTGCAAACGCGATCGCCCATCAATGGTGGGGAGTTTCTGTAAGTCCCGCCACGAAAGACGATTGGTGGCTGACCGACGGATTCTCCCGCTATTCCGAAGCCATGTACGTAGAGAACGCTGCCGGGGCGGCAGGCCTTGAAGAGGCGGTAAAGGACATGTCGGTAGGCGCGCTGGCCTATGATACTGTTCCGCTCTCCAGCGCCAGCAAGCTCGATCCCTTCTCCACTGAATTTCAGTCGCTCGTGACCGACAAGGGCGCAATGATCCTGCACATGCTGCGCTGGGTGCTGGGTGAGGACAAATATCTCAAGACCATGCGCGAGTTCGCCGAGATCAATGCCGGGAAATCGGCCAGCATGGACGACTTCCGCACCATCGCCGAAAAATATCACGGCGAGCAACTGACCTGGTTCTTCTCCCAGTGGCTCGATTCCACCGGCGCCCCAGAATTTAAAGTCAAGTATTCCGTCTATCGTCTGGGCGGAACTCAGTCTAAGTCGTCCAAAGGCGAAAAGCTTCCGGGTTTCCGCGTCACGGGCGAGATTTCTCAGGATCTCGACCTGTTCCGCATGCCCGTCGACCTGCGTATTGACACAGACGGCAAAACGGAAGACAAGAAACTCGAAGTAGTCGGCACCAGTTCACCCTTCACCGTTGAAACCTTCGGACGCCCGCGGCGCATCGCCGTCGATCCCGACCACCACGTCCTCACCAACTCTTCCGACGTGAAGCTGCGGTCTTCGATTCTGCGCGGCATGGCCATGCAGCAGCAGGGCGACCTCTCCGGCGCGCTCGCCGAGTTCAACAAGGCGCTCGACCTCAACAAGAACAGTTCCCTGGCTCACTACCGCATCGCAGAAATTTTCTTCCTGCAGAGAAACTACCAGTCCTCGGCCAACTCCTACCGCGCCTCCATCAACGGCAACGGAGAGCCGCGCTGGACCGAAGTCTGGAGCCATATCCAACTGGGCAAAATCTTCGACGTTACCGGCCAGCGCGAGCGCGCCATCAATGAATACCGGCAAGCCATCCAGACCAATGACGATACGTTCGCCGCCCTCGAGGAAGCCCGCAAGTATTTGGCCAAGGCCTATGAGCGGCCAAAAAACAAGGAATAGGAATTGGAGAGGAAGGAGAAGGTTCAGCCAGTTTTTGTGCCGGTTCCCAAAGCTTTGGATTTCTTCTCCCGCGCGGAACCGAATTCCAGAACCTCACATGGCAAGACCTCGCGGGATTGCCCATCGAGAATGGGCGCAGCGGATCGCCGCACGTCGCCAGGCTGGCAACGAATGTGCGCCATGAATGTAGCGCCGTTATCCCGCCCATAAGCCTCCGCAAAATCGAACCGCACCTTCTGCAGCGCGTCTTTCTGTGTTGCAACGTGCGGTGCGTTCAGCTGCAACCGAATGTGTTGCAGTCTCTCGTCCCGGCCAATCCTGCCGCGCAATTTCTGAATGCGGGCTACGGCCCGGTCAACCACGCGAACGAACTCGGCCCCGTCATTGTCCTTGCGCCCTTCTTGCAACTGCCGCCGTCGCCTCCTCCACAGAAAACCAGGTGCGGTCACGCTTGAACTCCTGCGGAGGACTAAGGCGTAACACCTCGCAGAGATAAGCGTTGACAGCAACTCTTCTGTCGTCAGACCTCGAAGCACGACTCTCACCGTCACCCGGCTTGCGGCGATAGCGCGCGAATGAAGTTTCTTCGATCCGGCCATGAACTCCCGCTTCCTCAAACGCCTCAAGCGCTGCCGCCTGGGCGTGGGTGAGTCCCGGTTCCGCGCCGCCCTTGGGAAAAGTCCAACGCCCGCCGCCGCGCGTGCGAACCAGAAGAAACTCGATGGTACCGTTGCGGACCCGGAAGCAAACCGCCGCCACCTGCTCGCACTCGCACAATTTGCGAAGCTGCGACAGTCGTACGAAGCGGTCCGAGGCCCGACCCTTTCTGGCAGTTGCACTCATCGCATCAGAGTGCATGATGCCGTGCGCCTCTGCCTAGAGCACAGCTTGGTTCTCGCTCCGTCGAAAGTAGATCACGCGCGGGAATCTTTCTACGCACTTGCGCCCGGCGACTCCCCGAAGACAATATTCATATCCTGTCGTCCGCAATCCGTCCCGGGAGCTCGCCCTTGGAGAACATGCATTGCCTGCGCTGTAACCGTGAGCTTCTGCCCGGACACAAATCTGTTGCACTTTATATGTTCGCCCAAACCGTGGGAATCAAACCGCGCCAGAAGTCGACGGCCCATCGCATTTCTTTCTGTCCGCAATGCTCAGTCTCCCTGGCCATGGGGCCACCGCCTGAGGGCGCTCTCAACCTTGCCGCCTGGGACATGATTCGCGATCTCGTTGGTTCCGACCCCGCCCTGAATCAGGCGGCTTGGGAGAATTTAAGCGGGGTCTTAGCCTTTGCCTGTGTGGCAGGCGGCGACTCGCCGGCGCTGCCGGCAACCGGCACCGATGGCGCCCCTGATTCCGCGCCAGGCTCAGCGCACGCCGAAGGCTATTTCGAATTCTGATGGCCTAAAGCACTCTTCCCGCCTTGTGTCCCGCAAATCGCGCCAGCCGCCCCCAAGTCCCCCGCCGAGCTTACTTTTTAGCCTTCCCGCGGTCTAAAACGTAAGCACAGCAGGGAACTTCCGAATGCCCGGCTGCGTATTACTGATCAGATGCTTGAACCGAAACGGCTGGGCGGGACTGAGACCCCTCGCCCGACCGTGCCCGGGACCCCCACGCACCTCCCCGGAGGCGTGGGGGAATAATCATGCGAATACTTCTCGACATCGTACGGCAATCGCTCGCCACGCTCTGGGCGCACAAGCTGCGCTCTTTTCTCACCATGTTCGGAATCGCCTGGGGTGTGGGCTCGCTCCTGCTTCTGGTGGGTCTGGGAGAAGGCTTCCGCAGCGGTCAGGAGAAACAGCTCAGGACCCTGGGTCAAAACATAATGTTCATGTTTCCCGGACGCATCCCGGCAGTCGAAGGCAGCACGCAGTCCGGGCAAACGTATTACTTTACCTACGCCGACTATTCCGCCATTCGCCAGCAGGCAAAGTTCGTCGGCGCTCTATCGCCGGTGTTGAATCGTGAAGACATTCGCGCGGTCAGCGATTACGGCTCGACCAACGGCCAGGTCTTCGGCGTGGCCTCCGATTACAACCAGATTCGCAACGTCCCCATCAGTCCCGGCCGCTGGTTCAACGATGAAGACAACGCCGAGCGCCGCCGCGTCGCCGTCGTGGGATGGCAACTGCTCAAGAACATGTTTCCCGGACGCCCCGCCGTGGGCTCCACGATTCTTCTGAACGGAATCAGTTTCGACGTTATCGGAGTGGTTGCCAAAGTTGGACGCGACGGCAATAACGGAACCAATTCACGCATCTTCATCCCCATCGAAACCATGCGCAACCTGTTTCGCCTGACCAAGGCGAACTCCGAAGATGCCATTTCTTTCATCAACTACGCGCCCATCCGCAAAGACCTGCATATCGAAGCGAAGAACGAGATTCACCAGATCATCGCCAGCCGCCATGGCTTCGACCCTAAACTGGAAGACACCTTCGAAGACTGGGACACCGTCGAAAATATGCAGCGCGTGGGCAAGATTTTCGACGCCATGGATTGGTTCCTGGGCGTGGTCGGCGTCGTGACCCTTGGACTCGGCGCCATCGGCATCATCAACATCATGCTGGTCTCGGTGAGTGAGCGCACCAAGGAAATTGGCCTGCGCAAAGCGCTGGGCGCAACTCACAAAAATATTCTTACCCAATTCTTTGTCGAAGGAGCTTTCCTCACCGCATTCAGCGGCGGCATCGGCTTGGCTCTGGCCACCGGCTTCGTAACGCTGCTGGCGATGTTGCCGGCGCCAGAGGATTTCGACACGCCGCGAATCATTCCAGCGTCCGCGCTGGCGGCCATCGGATCGCTTGCAATCGCAGGAATCTCCGCCGGCCTCTACCCCGCGCGCAAAGCCGCGCTAATGGAGCCCGTGGAGGCCTTGAGGCAAGAGTAAGGAATGCAGGAGTCATAATGCTGAAGTCAGAACTCAGAATGCAGAAGGTAGAGCACTTGATTTTTACTTCTGCATTCTGACTTCTAACTTCTGACTTGGAGTGATCATGCTCGCAGACCTTGGCAGTCAAGCGCTCAACGCGCTCCGCCACAATCGCCGCCGCAGCGTGCTGACCATGCTTGGTATGGCCTGGGGCATCGCCACGGTCGTACTCCTGCTGGCTTACGGATCTGGTTTCGAACGCGGGCTTTGGGTGGCGTTCCGCTCCTTCGGCACGAATCTGGTTTTCATCTTCCCCGGCCGCACCCAATTGCAGGCAGGAGGAACCAAGGCCGGCGCCGAAGTCAAGTTGACGGTCGAGGACCTGGATTACATCCGCGACGAAGTGCCCCTGCTCAAGCACGTTTCTCCCGAGGTCGCCAAGCAGAGTCTCGTCGCCTACGGCACGCGCAGCGGCACCTATGGCGTCAGCGGCGTATACGCTTCCTACGGCCGCATGCGCCGTCTGGACACCTCCGAAGGCAGCTTCTTCAGCGAGTCCGACGACTTCACTCACACCCGCGTCGCCATCATCGGCTCGGACGTAAGAAAAAAGCTTTTCTCCGGTCAGAACGCCCTCGGCGAAAGCATCCGCCTCGACGGCATTTCGTATCAGGTCATCGGAGTGCTCCGGCACCAGGTTCAGAACGGCGACGACAACATCAACGGCCATGTTTATGTCCCGTTTAGCGCCATGAGCGATCTGGCTAGAACCTATTATCTGAATTCCATCGTCATGGAATACGAAAGCGACCACTCCAAAGTCGTGACCGCAGTGCGTCACTCCATGGCGTTCCATCACAATTTCGATCCCAAGGATCAGCGGGCCATCTTCGTCTTCGACGTCTTCGCCGACCTGCTCGATCTGCAGGTGATCAGCACGGGTATCAAGATCCTGCTCGGCTTCATCGGATTGCTGACGCTCGGTATCGGCGGCGTCGGACTGATGAACATCATGCTGGTTTCAGTGACCCAGCGCACCCGCGAGATTGGCGTGGAAAAGGCCCTCGGTGCTCACCGCTGGCACATCCTGTTCCAGTTCCTCACCGAAGCCCTCGTAATCACTGCCCTGGGCGGCCTCTTAGGAGTGATGCTGGCTTACCTTGGTTTCCTGGAGCGTAGGCTCGCTCACGCTGTGGAGCGCTTTTGAAGAAAACGCCAGCGAAGGCGACATCCACCTCTACATCAACTCCGCCACGCTGATCTGGTCAACGGCCATTCTGAGCTTCGTGGGAATAATCAGCGGCATGCTGCCCGCAATCAAAGCAGCAAGGCTGAACCCGATCGAAGCCCTACGCTACGAGTAGCGCCGCTGGCGTCCCGTCGGCTGTCTAGTGACTTGTCATCCTGAGCGGAGTTGTTGGTTCGCGAAGCGAAGCAACAACGCAGTCGAAGGACCCCTCGCAGCTCAACAGTACCAGCAGCCCGGCGAGGATTTTCCACCACGACCAGGTAAGTTGCAGTGGCGCATCTGTGCCCTCTGTGGTTAATTCTTTCTTCCTTCCGCTAGAATTCTTGCGTGCCCGAAACCACCACCACCCGCCTCGACCGAGTCCTGGCCCAGCTCCGCCTGTACGAGCATCCTCTGCTGAACTTCTCCGCCCGCCCCAAAGGCGAAGGCGTTGAACTAATAATCCAGTTCAAAGACGCCTCTATTCCCATGCACACGTATTATCTGGAACTCCACCCCCGCGACCTCGACCACCCACAGTTCGAATGGAGCTTCCAGCGCCAGCTCTACGACGCGCTGCACGACTACTTCGTCGAAATGTTCATTCGCACTCCGCAGGACCGCGCCGACCGCCGCCGGAAGGGATTGTGAATCCGCTTCGCGAAAAGATCGAGCAGGAAATCCGCGAGCGCGGCCCCATTCCCTTCTCGCGCTACATGGAACTCTGCCTGTACGATTCCGAACTCGGCTACTATGCGCGCAACGCGGAACAATTCGGCAAGGCAGGCGATTTCTACACATCGAGCGACGTCCACGCCGTCTTCGGGCGTCTGCTGGCCCGCCAGTTCGACGAAATGTGGCGCGCACTCGGCTCGCCCGAGCACATCGACCTGGTCGAACTCGGCCCCGGGCGCGGCTTATTCGCGCAAGACGTGCTGAACTGGTCAGAAAAGAAGTTTCCGGATTTCTTCCATGCGCTGCACTATGTCCTCGTCGAAAGCTCGCCCGCCTTGCGTCAGCGAATCAAGAAGACTCTGGGGCATCGCCTCGACTCCGGCAAAGCCGAACTCACCGCACTCTGTCCGCCGAACGAAGTCTTGAGTACGAACGCCATCGTCTTCGCCAACGAATTCTTCGACGCCCTGCCAGTCGAAGTCCTAAGCGCGAAAGGCTCCCTTCGCATCGACACGCGCGAGGACCACTTCATCGAAACCTGGGCAAAGCCTTCGCCCGAAGAACAAGAATTCCTCGACCGCTACTCCGTCCACCCCGAACCACACGAACACATCGAAGCTTCTCTGGCCGCGCAACAATTCGTGGATCGCATAGCCGCCGCCATCCATCGCGGATTCCTAATCGCCATCGACTACGGCTACACCCGCGAAGAACAGCTAGCGGGCCGCCATCGCGGAACGCTAAAGGCCATTCGCCTGCATTCCATCAGCGCCAACCCCTACGAAGCCCCCGGTGAGCAGGACATCACCGCCGATGTGAACTTCACGGCGCTCGCCGCCGCAGCAGAAAAGCACGGCATGAAGACGCACAAACTGGTCACGCAATCCCAATTCCTTATGGGCGTCGGCGAAGCCAATCAATTTGCCGACGCGTTCGAAGAATGCCGCCTGCCTCAGGAACGCGCCAAAGTCGCGCTGCAACTCAAGCATCTGGTCACGCCCGCAGGCATGGGCGAGAGCTTCCATGTGCTAATTGCAAGTAAGGGGGTCGAGCAGGAAAAGGTCGTAGCTTTGGGGGGCCTGAACTTCGGCCACCAGCAGTTAGGATGCTAGCGCGCCCACGCCGATCATACCCTCAGCTATTTGTTGATCGTTGCAATATCCGGTTGACCTCACCGGTCACAAATCCTACGAAGCGCTTCGCTTCCTGTTCCAACTGCGGGGTCGTCGAACCGGCATTCTTGAGCCGATTATCCCTGGCAGTGCGAATGACCGCGAGCCACAACGGCGGGACCGTCTCCATAGCCCAGGTGCAGGCTCGGTCTTTGGACGGCAGCACCCTGTGATGGGCCGAGTAGAGGATACGGCAAGCGGTGAGGACCGCATAAGCATTGTGGACGAACGCCCTGTCGGATCGATCCCCGACGTTGGAGGCTAGGTCTTCCCTCAGGTAGTTCAGTTCCAACAAGAGGGCTTCATCGAGGCATTCGTCGGACACACGCGGCGCGATAAGTTTCGCCTCCTTACCCCAAAGCGTGATACCGGACTGGGCGATATTCATCCAGATGATCGGATTTCCATCTGATCCATGCCGGACGAGTTTTCCCGTGTGGTGGTAGAAGCCGCAGCATCGTGACGCTTTGTCGAGAAATTCATGTTCAATGACGAAGCGCATGTCAATGCGCTCGACCCAGCAGTTCTGCTGCTGTTTGTTCTTGAACCACCCATCGAGTTCGGGAAACTCGCGGTCGTCCAGATCCCGGCGTGTGACGGTGACGCAATCGACGTCGCTGCAAGTCTCGTCGAACGCGTCGTAGGTCAACGAGCCCCACAGGTAGATGCCAACGAGGTTCCCACGTAGGATTGCGGGTAAATCGGTGGCTATTGCCTGAAGAAGGTCAGACAGATCCCCTGGGATATTCATGGTAGGCTTCTTCTCCAAGCGAACACTCCAGGCCAACGCTCCGCGAGAAATTTATGCAGACGTATAGCGGCATGTGAAAGCCAGGGACGGAAGCACCAGCCAGCGGAAAAAGGGAGGAATGAGTTCCGGAGGGGCGAACAGATCCCCGTCTAAAGCCGCGTCTTCATTCCGACACTCGACTTGCCCGCAAGGTCAGGCTCGGACGCTGCCTCGACCTCCGGATACTCATACACCCCGCGCCCCGACTTCCGCCCCAACCGACCCGCCTTCACATACTGCACCAGCAGCGGCGCGGGACGATATTTCTCTCCCAGCGATTTATGCAGATACTCCAGAATATTCAACCGCGTGTCAAGTCCCACCAGATCGACCAGCTCGAACGGTCCCATAGGATGGTTGAGCCCCAGCTTCAAAGCCTTGTCGATGTCCGCCGCCGAGGCGATCCCCTCCTGCAGCATATAGAACGCTTCATTGCCGATCATCGCGTTAATGCGGCTGGTGATAAATCCCGGCGCTTCCTTGATCACCACCACTTCCTTGCCCATCCGCTTTCCTACTTCAACAGAAGTCGCAAGCGTGTCGTCGTCCGTCTCCAATGCCCGCACTACTTCAAGCAGCTTCATCTTGTGGACGGGATTGAAGAAGTGCATCCCCACACACTTTTTTGCGCGGTAAGTAACGCTCGAAATTTCTGTAATGCTCAAAGAAGAAGTGTTCGAAGCCAGAATCGTCGTAGGACGGCAAATCTTGTCGAGCAAAGTGAAGATCTCAATCTTCGACTCCATCTCCTCCGGAACCGCTTCAATCACCAGATCGGCCTCGCGCGCGGCTTCGTCCACCGAGCCCGCATATTCCAGCCGCTGGAACGCAGCGTCGGCATCGGGCGACGACACTTTCCCTAGTTCAACCGCCTTGTCGAGATTCGCCCGGATTTCGCTCTCGGCCCGCCGCAACGCCGCGGGCAGCAGGTCTTCCAGAATAGTTCGGTAACCGCCCAGCGCCGCGGCATGGGCGATGCCGCGCCCCATAATGCCGGCGCCAATCACCGCGACGGTTTTCACCTGCGCCACTACGGACCAACCTTTTCGAGGTCCGCAATTGCGGCATTGATCGCGCCAACGGTCGTGCGCAGAGACTCCGCCAGGCGCCGGCGTTCTTCGGTATTCATGTTGGGAATGTAAATGCAGATGCGGCGCAATGTGTTGGTTATGTCTTCCACGTAATTCATCGCGCGAATCAGTTCACCAGTTACGGGCATGAGTGCTCCTGAATGTTTGTCGGCTTTTCCCGCTAGCCGACCTTCTATTCTGGACGTGTCCGCGAATTTAGTAAAGGCAGGCAGTGGCCGG
>CAVPEZ010000020.1:0-188856 GCA_963703635.1 uncultured Acidobacteriaceae bacterium | reverse complement strand
CGGTGGTCGAGACCATCGGCGTCAAAACCACCGGCGTCCGGGCTCTGGTCAAAGTGCTCGATGGCGTGAGTGTCCCGCGCGTGATGCCGCGGCCTCGCCGCGGCCCGCGCGCCGCACTGGCGAACGCCGAGCGCGTCGGACATCCAGTTCGACCAATCCGAAGTGCGCAGAATTCTGGGCCTGGTGGGCGGCGATGGCTCGACGGCGTGACCTTCAGCGATCGCGTCGACGCCGTGGTGCTGCATCCGGTGCTCGGTCCGCTGATTCTCGCCGTCATCCTGTTCCTGGTATTTCAGGCGGTGTTCGCCTGGGCGCAGGTCCCGATGGACGAGATCAAGCTCGGCGTTTCCGCATTCGGCAATTGGCTCGGCGCGGCGCTGCCTGCCAGCCTGCTGAAGGATTTGGCTTTGAACGGCGTGCTCGCCGGTGTCGGCAGCGTCTTGGTGTTCCTGCCGCAGATCATCATCCTGTTCTTCTTCATTCTGGTGCTCGAAGACTCCGGCTATCTGCCGCGCGCCGCGTTCTTGCTCGACCGGGTGATGGGCAGCGTCGGGCTGTCGGGGCGCGCATTCATCCCCCTGCTGTCGAGCTTCGCCTGCGCGATTCCCGGGATCATGGCGACGCGCACCATACAAAATCCCCGCGACCGGCTGGCGACGATCATGATCGCACCACTGATGACTTGTTCCGCGCGACTGCCGGTGTACGCGCTGATCATCGGCGCTTTCATTCCGCGGCGAACGCTGTGGGGCGGCTTGGAATTGCAGGGCGTGGTGTTGTTCGCGCTCTATATTCTCGGCGTGCGAGCGCCATGGCGGTGGCCTTCGTGCTCAAGCGCAGCGGCCCGGGCGGCGCGGCTGCAGTCCCTGATGCTGGAGTTGCCGGCCTATCACTGGCCGAATTTGCGAAATTTAGGCCTCGGGCTGTGGCAGCGCGTCGAAATATTCCTGAGCCGCGTCGGCACCATCATTCTCGCGCTGATGGTGATCCTGTGGGCCTTGAGTTCATTTCCCGCACCGCCGCCCGGCGCCCACCGGCCCGGCGATCCAGTACAGCATCGCCGGGCACTTTGGGCGCCTGGCTTGCCGTGCTGTTCGCCCCGATCGGATTCAATTGGCAGATATCGATTGCCCTGGTGCCGGGGCTCGCCGCACGCGAGGTCGCCGTCGGCGCGCTCGGCACGGTTTACGCCCTGTCTGCGACCGGCAACGACGTGAGCGGCGCGCTGACGCCGCTGATTTCCCAGTCATGGAGTTTGCCGACGGCGCTCTCCCTGCTGGCTTGGTACGTATTTGCGCCGCAGTGCCTCTCGACCCTTGCCACGGTCAAACGCGAGACCAATTCTTGGCGGTACCCGATCATCATGGCGGCGTACATGTTTGCGCTCGCCTACGCGGGATCCTGGATTACGTACACGCATCGCCAAGGCGTTGAGCTCGATGAGGCACGAGCACCCGTGAGCCGCATACTCGACCATGTTCTGGTCGGCCTCGTGCTCATCGTGAGTGCGGCATACGCCGCCTCAGCGCTCGGTCCGCGCAGCCTGCGGCGGCGCGTGCTCGCCGCCTTGAGCCGGGTGATGGCGCGCGCCCCGGCCTCGCTCGGCCTGCGCCGAATGGCAGCATGGCTCGCGGTCCGGTCGGCGGGCAAAGCGCAAGGCGCTTGCGGCGGCTGCGATAGCTGCGGCGCCGGAAGAGACGCCCACGCAGAAATCGGCCGACGCTGAAGTCCGGGTCCCGTTGTCGAACATCAGCCGGCGCCGCATTTGACATATTCGAACCCTGGAGGGGCCGGAGCGGCGGATGCCGTCCCGTTCGTGATAACGTCCGGCAATCTGCCATGGGCCCTGGAGAACGCCGATGCGAAAACATCGATCGACGAGCCGACAGAGTCGACCGTAAAGGCGGCGCTTCTGATCGCCGTTGTCGCGGGCGCGGTGGCGGGATGCGGCGGTGGATCCTCGGGTCCCGCCATCATGTCCACCACGGCCGCGGTGAATTCGCCGCTCGCCCTCGACTCAAAGCAATGCAAACGCAACGGCGGCCGAAGCGATCGTCACGCCGGCAGCGTTGAGCGTCGGCACGGCGGCGGGAGTCAGTGCGGCGCCGGCCTCGGTGGTCCCCACAACGCTGCGCGCCATCGACCGACGGGTCGCGCAGGGCATGCAGCCGAGCGCAAGCGCCCGTCCGGCGGGCGCCGGCACGGTCACGATTCCGTGCACGGTCGGCGGCAGCGTCACGGTCGTCACGTCCAGCGATAGTAAGACACTGACCGTCACCTTGGCCGATTGCTCGGAGATCGCGGGGACCTCCGTCAACGGAATGCAGACGTACACGAACTTCACGCTCACGACGACGAGCTCCTCGGACTCGATATCGGCAAACGTCGCCGACACTCTGACCATCGTCGTGGGAGCGCTGAGCTTTGCCGAAACGGGCGACTACGCGTTTGCCTTTTCCGCCAACAAAACGCTCAACGGCGCTCTCACGACGGAGACATTCGACCTGAGCGGATCGAGCCTCTCGGTCTCGGTGACCAAGAGCGGCGCGGCCACCGATTCGGTGACGCTGACCAACTTCGATTTCAATTTCGAGGAAGACCAGACGGTTTCGCCGCACCAGCTCTATTCATCGCTCAGTTTCACGCTCGCGAGCTCGCGGCTCAACGGCACGATCACCGTAACGACGACGCAGGAATTCAAGCAAATCGTCGACCCGTCCGAGACGCGCATGTATCCCTACACCGGGCAACTATTGATCATGGGCGCCGACAGCGAGCGTTTGCAGGTCACCATACTTGGCGACGAGACTTTCGTGCCGCCGGCTGGCGAAGGGCAAATCGAGCTGCAGCTGGACTCGGGCAGCGGCACCTTTGGTGCGCCGACTTGGCTGAGTTGGGCGACGCTCACAGCCGCCGGCTAAGCCGCTCTTGCCGCCCGCCTCCCGACGCGCGGTACAAGCTCCTAGTCTTTGCTAAAGTGGTGCGCCGCCAGAGGCGTCGCGCGCGACGGCATCCTGCACAAATTGAAGAACATCGACCGGCGTTGAAGCCGGCCGCGGCCAGGAGCGAGCAATGACCCTACCCAGAGAACCTCGTATTCATCCGGTTGCGATTTCCGCGCTGCGGCCGACGCAGATCACGGTCGGAATGCGCGAGGTGAAAGCCAAGCGCAAGAGCTGGCGCGATCATCCCGAACGCAAGCGGCCCGATTTCCTCGGCAAACATCTGATTCCCGTCATCTGGGGCCCAAAGGAAGAGTACTACGTCATTGATCATCACCACTTGGCGTTGGCCTTGCACGAGGAGGGCGTCAAGAACATTGCCACCACGGTGGTGGCTGATTTGCGGCGGCTGCCGCGCGACGCCTTCTGGGTGTTTCTCGACAACCGCGGCTGGCTGCACCCCTTCGACGCGCGCGGCCGCCGGCGCAGCTACGACGAAGTGCCGAAGCGAATCTCCGCATTGGTGGACGATCCCTATCGCAGCTTGGCCGGCGAACTGCGTCAAAGCGGCGGCTTTGCCAAGGACACGACGCCCTTCAGCGAATTTCTGTGGGCGGACTTCCTGCGCCGCCGGATCAAGCCCAAGCTGCTCGCCAATGATTTTTCCGACGCGCTGGTGCGGGCGCTGAAGCTGGCCAAGAGCGGCGAGGCGGACTATCTGCCCGGTTGGTGCGGACCCATCGGCCGCAGATCAATGAACAAGGCTCCCTGACTTTCGTCTTGCCGATGCGCTGGCCGGCCTGTCGCTTGCCGGATTGCTGTTGCCGGAGGCGGTTGCGTATTCGGGCCTGGCCAACTTGCCGCCGCAGGCGGGGGTGATCGGCTTGTTCGCGGGCCTCGTCTGCTATGCCCTCGTCGGCCGCAGCCGGTATGCGATCGTCAGCGCCACCTCCTCGTCCGCGGCGGTGTTGGCGGCGGCGATGCTGGCGCTCGGCGCCAACGCGGTTGCCCAACGCATCGCGTGGGCGTCGATCCTGGTGTGCGCAACGGGGATTGCGTTCTTGCTGGTCGGCAGCGCCCGGCTGGGTGCGATGTCGAACTTGATCGCGCGGCCGGTGCTGCGCGGCTTTTCATTCGGGCTGGCGTTGGTCATCGCGGTGAAGCAGTGGCCGCATATCGCCGCGGTGCAGACCCACAGCACGGACTTGTTCGCGCTGCTGGGCGAAATCTTTCGCCAGGCGGGCGACTGGCAGCCGGCCAGCCTTGGCGTCGGCGTCGGCGCTCTGCTGGGCTTGTTCATGTTCCAGCGCATCCCGCGTTTTCCCGGCGTTCTGGTCGTGATCGTTGCCGGTATCGCCGCGGCGCCGTGGCTGGCAACCCACGGCGTGCGGCTCACCGGGCCCATCCATCTCGCCTTGGAATGGCCGGCATTCGCGGCGCCGGCGCACGGGCAATGGTTGCCGATGGTCGAGTTCGCGCTGGCGCTGATGTTCATTCTGTACGCGGAATCCTACAGTTCGATCCGCACCTTTGCGCTGCGGCACGACGAGATCGTGCAGCCGAATCGCGACTTGTTGGCGCTGGGGGTGGCGAACCTCGTGTCGGGCGCGTTTCATGGGACGCCGGTCGGCGCAGGCTACTCGGGCAGTTCGGCGAACGAAGCGGCCGGCGCGCAATCGCGCGCCGCCGGCCTGTACGCCGCCGCGACCGTGCTGGCGCTGGTGCTGCTGTTTCTGCCGTGGATCGAGCGCATACCCGATCCGATCCTCGCCGCGATCGTCATCCATGCGGTCAGCAAGTCGTTGCGCATCGCTGTCTTCGAGCCGTACTTTCGCTGGCAGCGCGACCGGCTGGTCACGCTCACCGCCGTGGCCGCGGTCATTGCGTTCGGCATGCTCGACGGGCTGCTGGCGGCAATCGCCTTCAGCCTGGCGATGCTGCTGCATTCACTGTCGAGCCCGCGCCTGTCCGTGCTCGGCCGCATGGGCGCACACGATTTCGTCAGTGTGGAGCGCTTTCCGCAGGCGACGTGCACGCCGGGCATTCTGGTCATGCGGCCCGAAGAGCCGTTGTTCTTCGCCAACGCCGAGCCGCTGCTGGCGCTGGTACGGCACCGCGTACTGCAGCACGCGGACGCGCGGGTGGTGGTCCTCAGCCTCGAGGAATCTCCGGATCTCGACGGCACGGCGCTCGAGAGCCTGGGCGAGTTCGCGGCCTGGCTCGAGACGCGCAATATCGAGTTGCGCCTGGCGCGACTGAAGGAGGCCAGCCGCGATGCCTTGCTGCGCGCCAACTTCAAGCAGCTGCCGGCGAGCGGGCTCGATTATCACAGCGTCGATGATGCGGTGAGCGGCACGTCCGAGGACATCGCCGCCCACGAAACCGTGACGCGGCTTCAGTTGCCCTTGGGCGCCAGGGCGCCTTTCAAGGTGACCGTGCCGCTGACGGTCTTCGGATCGACGGTGATGTCCTTGAGCTTGGCCGCGACATCCGGCGGCACGTCCTTTTGGGAGCGGCCGCCCAAGTATTGTGCGAAAAATCCTTCCATCGCGGTGACCATCGCCAAATTATTGATGGGCCGCGCAAAGCCATGGCCTTCGTCGGGCGCCACCAGATACTCGACGGGTTTGCCGTTGTCGCGCACGGCGGCGACGATTTGATCGCTCTCGCGGATGTTGACGCGCGGATCGTTCTTGCCTTGCACGACCAGGAGCGGCGTCACGATCGATTTCGCCTGAGTCAGCGGCGACTCGGCGATCAGCAGGGCCTTGCCGGCGGGCGTCGTCGGGTCGGCCATGCGCGTGTACATCTGCTTGCGCCCGGCCTCCCAGTAAGGCGGAATCGCATCGAGCAAAGTGATCAGATTCGAAGGTGCCACGATGGCGACCGCCGCCGCGTACACATCCGGCGTGAACGCGACGCCGGCCAGCGTCGCGTAGCCGCCGTAGGAGCCGCCCGCAATGCCGCATGCGCTTCGATCGACGATGCCCGCCGCCACCAGGGCCTTCACGCCCCAGGTCAGGTCATCCTGCATTTTGCGGCCCCACTCGCCGTTGCCGGCGTTGAGGAATTTCTTGCCGTAGCCGGTGGAGCCGCGGAAATTCGGCTGCAGCACCGCGTAGCCGCGATTGGACAGAAATTGAGCGTACGTGTCATAGCCGAAAGAATCGCGCGCCCACGGGCCGCCGTGCGGAAACACGATCAGGGGCAGCTGCGAGGCCTTGAGCCCCTTCGGCAGCGTCAGATAGGCCGGAATGTCGAGGCCGTCCGACGAGGGGTAGTGGTAGGGCTTGCGCTGCGCCAGCGACTTCGCGCGGCAGCTCGTCGCGAATGCGGTACTGCAGTGCCAAGCTGCCGCGCCTTGCGGTTCCAGACATAGGTCACGCCGGGCTCGACGTCGCTGTACGCGCTCACGATCCATAGATTCTCGTCGTTCGACGTCGCGCCGAAAGTGATCTCGAGTGCCGGGCAGCTTCGATTGCAGCCACCGGTAATCCTTCTCGAAATCCTTGTCCCTGAAGTAGCGCCGTACCGTGTCGTCCTCGTAATCGGTGAACAGGATGCGGTGATCGACCTCCGACAGCTTGCCGTTGGTGATGTCGACGCGGCCGAGCGGGTCGCCCTCGACCTTGGCGGCCGCGCCGGTCGCGGGATCCAGGAGGTCCAGTTCGATGAGATTCAAGGAACCCTTGTTGGTCACGAAGTAAACCTGCTTGTTCGCCGCATCGAAGCCGCGAACGTCGCAGGTTTCGAGCACGGTGCAGGCGTAGATCTGCTTGAAGCCGTCGGCATCGACCCGCAGGATCTCCGTATCGCCGGCGGAGTTCGTGCGCTCCGCGAGCCGCAGGGCACCGTCGTGATCGAACTCCCAGCCGGCGATGTTCTCGGTGTTCTTGCGCAGCAGCGTCTTCTCGCCGGTCGATATGTGCAGCTCGTACAGATCGTGCCAGCGCGCATCGCGGTCGTTGAGGCCGATGTACAGAATGTCCGGTTTGGCGCGCGGCACCGAGAAGATTTGCGTGCGCACACCCTTCAGGTTGGTGAGCGGGCGCGTCGGCGGCACACCGGTGGCGGGATCCGCCGGCAGCGTCGGGTCGATCGCGTAGATGTTGAAATTCTCGTCGCCGCCCGAATCCTGCGAATACAAGATGTATTTCGAATCGTGACTCCAGAAATAGCTGCGGATGGGCCGCGTCGCTTCCGCGCTCACCGGGCGCGCCGCGCTGAATGGCTCGTCGGCTCCCTTCACCCAAATGTTGCGGGTGCCCTTGTAAGGCTTGAGAAACGAAATGAAGCGGCCATCCGGCGAGATCTGCGCGCCGGCTATCGCTATCTCGCCGAAGAAAAGGTTGCGGTCGATGACGGGCGGCTGCCCGGCGAGCGCAGCCAGCGGCGCGCGCACCGAATAGCAATGCCGCCGCGGCCAGAATCAGTCGTTTCAAGTTTGAGCTCCTCGTGGCTCAGTTGACTATTTACCCGCGAAATTCGGCGCCCGCTTGCCGCGAAACGCCTGCACGCCTTCTGCAAAGTCCGCGGTGTCGCCAAGTTCCGCCTGGCCGTCCGCCTCGATCTCCAGCTGCTCGTCGAGCGTGCGGGGCAATTCCCGATTGAACACCGCCTTGATGCGTTGGAAGGCCTGGGTCGGACCGGCAGCGAGCCGTCGTGCGATCGATTCGGCTTGGAGCTGCAGTGCCGCGTCGTCGACACAGGCCCAGATGAGCCCCCAGTTCGCCGCGTCCGCAGCGCTCAACGGGTCGCCGAGCAGCGCCAAGCCCTTGGCGCGCGCCGTCCCACCAAGCGCGGCAAATGAAACGTGCTGCCGAGATCCGGCATCAGGCCGAGCTTGGGCGCAAACAGCTGCAGAAATCAGACATGTGAGCGAAAAGAACGCTGCCCTGCGGAACGGTAAAAGATTTTGGGGCGGGCGGAGGTGAAGTGGGGGGATCGTCTGCCCGAGCGGCGCGATTGACAGCCTTAAGTATCGTCTCCGCGAAACGCTGGAGCACGGCGCTGTCATTTTCACTAAACGACTTGGGCTGGCCGGAAAACACCTCGATCAGGCCAATCACCTTTGCGTCCGAGCGTACCGGAGCTGCGAGCATGGAGCGAATGCCGAGAGCACGACAGCTCCGGCTATCTACGCGGCTGTCGGTCTCGGTGTCGTCACAACGCAACAGGCTTCCGGTGCGTACGCATTCGCCGGAAAAACCTGAACCCACCTGCAAGGTTGCGCCCACGGGCGGGGCGCTGGGGCCGGCGCTGGCCCGGCAGGTCATTGTCTCTCCAATCATGCTGCCGACATCTTTTCCGGCAAGGGCAATCGCCGCGCCGGAAGCCCGAAGCAGCGACTGAGACCGGGAAGCAACCAGCGACAGAACGGCTTCGATGTCGGCACCCAGGGACTCACATTCTCTCTGCACGGCAGATGCGGCGGTTAGCGTGTCGGTGTAGTGCGGCCGGAGTACGGAACGCTCGGGCACGGTTGACGGCTCCGCACCGGAAGCTGCCGCGTTCGCCGCCGCAGCCATGGCATTGAGAAACAGCCACTCACGCAAGCAGTGCAGGGCGGAACCCTGAAGCGGCGCAAGACCGAGCCCGACACGTCCGGCTGAGTCTGACCAAACCACCCGAGCGGTGGTGGAAATCTGTTCCCGGGCTTCCGCGAGATCCAGACACACGTCCACCTGCTTGCCGATTTCCATGGGCGACACGCACTGCACCGACACGCCGACCTCACTGATATCGAGGATCTCGTAGAGATCGAGGGTCTCATTCTCCGAGGAACCGAAGAAACTGGCATAAGCGGGAGCATGCGCCTTCTGACGCACACGCCGGCGGCGGTTAAGGGAAGCGGGTCGAGAAGCCTGAACGGTGGCCGCCATGGGGAAATCCGAGTCGAAGCCTCGACTGACATCTTAACCTCGAATTGACGGAAAAGTAAGCAGAAAGAACTACGCGAGGTTGCGCCAAAATCCCAAGCAACCCGCCGGATGCAGGTCTAATCTAACATCCACGCCCGGACCAAAATCGAGGTGCGTCGATGTCGCAGCTACGTGAGTGTCCCATCAAATCTGGACTGGTGGCGCTGGGAGTCTTGGTCTTGGTTCTTGTCCTTATCCTTGCGACCGGTTTGCCGGCGTGGGCGTCTTTGGGTGGCGATGCCGCTTCGATCCAGGCAGACCAAGTCCACCTGCAGGGCACCCGAACCACAAAGCCAGCCGAGTCCTATACGGTGCATGAGATTCAGTCCGCCACTGGAACCGTGGTGAGGGAATATGTCTCGCCTGAGGGAAAGGTATTTGCCATAGCCTGGCATGGTCCGTGGCTGCCCGATCTGCGGCAATTGCTGGGCGGCTATTTCGAGCAATATCGAGCGGCATTACAGTCACGGAGCAGCACGCGCATGGTGCGCAAGCCGGTCGTGATTGATCAGCCAGGATTGGTTGTGCAAATCGGAGGACACATGCGGGCATTTGCCGGCAGGGCTTACGTTCCGGGGATGCTGCCGTCGGGCGTGCGCGCCGAGGATATCCAATGAGAAATGTTTGGATGTTCATCTCTCACTCTCTGGCGGTGTGTTTAACTTGCGCGTTTTTTATGGCGTGCGGCGGAGGGAGTAGTCACAGCGGGTTGAACCCTATCGCCTCGGGAAATAACGCGGCACCGATTTCGGTAAATGGTGGACCACCGGGCAACTACGCCGATGCAGCGTTTGTGAGCGTTACGGTCTGCGTTCCGGGAACGTCGACTTGTCAGACCGTTGACGATGTATTGGTGGATACCGGCTCTTTCGGCCTGAGAATCCTGTCTTCCGCGCTCACTAAGGTTTCGCTGCCGCAGCAGAAAGCTTCCGATGGCAATCCGGTGGCTGAATGTCTTACGTTTCTGGCCTCATATACCTGGGGTCCGGTACAGACGGCGGATGTGCAGATTGCGGGCGAGAAGGCGAGTTCCGTGCCCATCCAAGTGCTCAGCGACACAGACTTTCCGGTTCCCAGCCAGTGCACGAGTTCCGGATTCCAGTCCGCCGACACGCTTGACAGCCTGGGGGCGAACGGCCTTCTCGGAGTTGGCCTCGCGGCGCAAGACTGCGGCAACGCGTGCGTAAGCTCGACTGGCCCAGGTCTTTACTTTAAATGTCCGTCTTCCGGTTGCGTGCCGACGGTCGAGGCCCTGGCCCAGCAAGTTGTAAACCCAGTTGCCTTATTTGCCACGGACAACAACGGAGTGATCGTCGAACTGCCCGCGGTTTCCACGGGCGGAGAGGCGAGCGTAAGCGGTGCGCTGGTCTTCGGCATCGGCACGCAGTCGAACAACGGACTGGGCGGCGCTAAGGTTTACACTGCGCCGGACGGAAGCCTGACGACCAGTTACAACGGCCAGTCTTATCCCGGAAGCTTCCTTGACAGCGGCTCAAATGGTTATTTTTTTCTAGACAGCAACCTCACAGGATTGGCGAATTGCCCGAATAATTCGGATGCACCAGGATTCTATTGCCCTGCGAGCTCTCAGAATTTCATGGCAACCAATCAAGGGAGCAACGGGGCCAGCGGGACCGTCAGTTTCAGCATCGCAAGTGCTGTCGACTTGTTTGCGAACCAAGGCGATAATGCATTCAGCAATCTGGGTGGCCCATCCTCGAACTCAGCGCCCTTCTATTTTGATTTTGGGCTTCCCTTCTTCTTCGGCAAGAGCGTATTCGTGGCAATTGAAGGTGCGAACACGTCCGGGGGTACGGGACCGTACTGGGCTTACTAGCCGAGCGAGCTTGGCTCGACTGGACTCTTCGAGGCTCAGGTTAGACAGCCGAGGGCGTCTATCCACACGAGCATCTCACGAACCAGCTAGCCTTGAGAGCCGGGCGTGGTGCAGGCTGGAGATGCGGGATATAGCGGCGACCATCATACTGGAGAGGAGTTGCATGGTGGCTACGTCTCGTTGGTCAAAGGCGCTCGGCGACGACGACAGCACTTCGAACACACCGAGAGTCCGGCGGTAATAGCGCAGGGGCGAGACAAGAATCGAGCGGACCCCGAGGCGGCGGCAACTTGCCAGGTCGACGCGTGGGTTGCGTTCGGCATCGTGGCAGAGCATGATTTCGCCGGTGCGCACGGCTTCGGCGGAGATGCCGGCATCGGTCTGCAAGCGGACGCCGAGGTCGGGTGCGGTGCGGCCAGCGCGGGCGCGGCAGACGATCTCATCGCCGGCGCGCAGGGCGATTGCGGCGCCGGTGGCACCGGTGAGATGCTGGGCGCGCTCCGTGATGGCGCTGATGGCGGGTTCAAGGTCCAGTTCGGCGGCGCGAATGTCGACCTCTTCTCCGGGATGGACGATTCGAATGCCGGAGACGGGATGGGCGGCATTGGCGACGCGGAGCTGGCTGCGAAGCACCGTGGAGGGCACCCGGGTGTGATGGTCCGCAACGTTCAAAACTTGGGGATCGGGGACCGTGCGCAACAGGTCGCGGACGAGACTGTCGAGTTCAGAATCGGTAATAAGATGCGCGGTCTGCTGGTGGCCAAGAGTTCCACCTAGGACACGAGAAAGGCTGAGCAGCGAAGGGTTGCCACAGGCCAGGCAATAAGGCCTGCTATTGGTGCTGATCAGTTCGCACTGGACGCAAAACGCTGCCGATTGAAGAGGGACGAAATTAACGTCTTTGAAAGTCGTGCCGTAAACCGTCTTGCGAAACATGATTGCCTTTCCCGCCGATATCAAGAGAAGAACCAAGGTAAATAGGGATGGCGGGGTTAGACAGTGGCCGCAATGGTTCCTGGTTGTGGAAAAGCGGAGATGGAGGGTTGTTGGAGGTATGCAAGAACTTGCAACCACCCTTCATTTTGCCCAGATTCCGCTTCCAGCAGGCGGTTTGACGAGTCGAGTTTTTTGGGGAGGGGTATTGATTTGGGGATAGTGGTGAGTTAGAATTACTGAACGTTCAAGGCACAAAAGCTTTGAGCGACCAGGGGGAAGAAATGCAGTGGACAGCACCCGCTTTTGAGGAAGTTTGTTTGAATTGCGAGATCAACTCTTACGTCAGCGCGAAACTCTAACCGTCGGCCCTCCCTACCCTTCTGAAGCCTGAATCAGGCGCCTTTGGTGCGTACATACGGTTTTGTGCGCGGCAGGTTGTATTTCCGACTCGTGCCCTTGTCTCTCTGAAAACCTCTGAGCGGAGTTGAGAAGGTTACTTAAAAGGTTGCGGAAAAACCTCGCCGCGCCAGTGAAAAGCTTACCTCAGGCGCTGAAGCGCGGACCCATTTTCCGCGACTTAGCGGCACCCTTCGGCTTCGCTCAGGGCAGGCTGGAACTCGTGCCCTTCCCGAACCGCCTCGAAGCGGAGTTTTTCCGCAACGACTGAAGTCGCGCCCTTCCCGATCTGTGCTTCCGCCGAAGGTTATTCCGCAACCTCTCAGCCGGCTTGTGCGGCTACGAATCCATGGTCATCTTGACTCGTACGGGGAATTACTTGCACGGTGTGCTGCAGAGTGCGGTCCAGGGCGTCGGCGACAGCGATGGGGAAGAATGTCGTCAGAAGATTGATATCGAGCTGGAGATCGCGCTGTGAATAGAGCCGGTGAACCGCCAGCGCGCCGCGCCGGCGGTTCGACGAGCTTACCAAGTCGAGCGATAGCGTCCAGACCGGCAGACCCTCCAGGGACCTTGATCCTCGCGTCCTACCCCAATGAAAAGAGACCTCGTTGCGCCGCGTCGGCGCGCCGGGCTCGGGGGCAACGGGATGGGATTCCCCGGGAAACAGTTTGAATTTGAGATCAAACCCGTCAAAGTCATTGGAGCTGAACGCTGCCTCCAGAACGTGCCGAATCTGGTCGTAGTCGCGAACCGCTTTGAGTTCCTCGGTGGCTCGCCGGATGGCCAGGTTGTTGATGACAATCTGGCGCTGCTCGAAGGTGCGCTGGGCAACGCGGCCCAGTTCGCCCAACTCAAGATAGCCGAGGCGCTGCACTCCAACCCAGATGCCAATTCCAAGTACGGCGAGCACCAGGCCCAGAGAACTGCCCGTGGGCCAAAGCAGAAACAGGCTGAGGAGAGCGAATACGGCGGAAACACCGTACAGCACAATCACCACCTGGCGATGAGTGAGGCCGTGCTGCAGCAGTTTGTGATGGATGTGCTCGCGGTCGGCGGTAAAGACCGGGCGTCCGCTGATCAAGCGCCGGAGAATGGAGAGCGACGTTTCCAGGATCGGCAGGCCGAAGGAAACCACAGGAATCGCCACCGCGACAATGGTCGGGGATTTTTGGGCTCCCTCGAGAGCGAGCGCGCTGAGCAGGAAGCCGATGAAAAGACTGCCCGAATCTCCCAGAAAGATGGTCGCTGGATTGAAGTTGTAGCGCAAAAAACCCAGGATCGCTCCGGCCAGGGCAATGGTCATTACCGTGACCAGGGAGTATCCGTTCAACAGCGCGACCACAAACACAACCAGCGTGGAAAACAAAGCAGAACCGGCCGCCAGACCGTCGAGGCCGTCAATGAGGTTGAAGGCGTTCGTGATCGCCAGCACCCACAAAATTGTGAATGGCAGACCCACGAACCACGGCAGTTGATGCTCGCCGAACAGCACGGGGATATTGAGAATGCGAAGACCACCCATGAACAACATGCTGGCGGCAAGCGCCTGAACCGCAAACTTAACGTAGGGGCCCAGGCTGTAAAGATCGTCGTAGACTCCCAGCAGGAAGACGAGGGACGCGGGCACCAGGATGGTGAGCAGAGTCTTCAAGGAAAAGGCCGTGTGCAACTGGGGAACGTAAGAGGCTATGGCGGCAGCGGCCACAATGCTCAACGAAAAGGAAATGAAAATAGCGACGCCGCCCAGGCGCGGTAGTGGGCTGGCGTGCAGGTGACGGTCGTGAGAAGGCGCAGCGACCCATCCGCGCCGGGATGCGAAATCCCGCACGTAACGAGTGAGCGCGAACGAGCACAGCAGCGATAGGAAAAAAATCGCAAAAAAGACTACGGTCAACGATGCCACCTCAGCCCATCATTCACGAACTTTCGGCGCGCAACCGGCGTGTCTAGTTGAAAGTATTGCAGCAGCGCGAGGCTGCTGGTAATGAGTTAACGGGTTCCGTTTGTAACCGTCTGCGTTTGAGAGTTACTGGAAATCTAGCAGCCTAAGAGCAGGCTTTCAATTGCCGGGAGTGAAAAACCTGTGGAAAACGCAAACTTCCGAGACCACGCGGCACAATCCATGGTGTAGGCTGTGCTAGACTTTTTTAGCGATCCTTGATCTTAGATCTTAACGATCCTTGATCCATCTTCCAGCCCGAGGCGTTTTAATGGAGTTCGGCAGACTCAGTTTTGCCCGTAGCTGCAGCCTAATCGCGTTCTCTGTTGTTTTGCTATGCGGTTTGGAGGTGGCTTGGGGCCAGCAAGCGCCAGCATCCTCGCCTGTGGAAAACACCGTGCCGGCGCTGCCCGAGGCGCAACCAATTTCTCAAGCTGCAGTTGGAAGTGCGCCTAACAAGGCTGCTGACTCAGGAAAGGCTGCGCCGAGCGGCGCCTCCGCAAACGCAGTTACGGCCTCCGATTCCTCATCGCTGAGGCTGGGCGCCGGTGACCTGCTCGAGGTCAGCGTTTATAACGTTCCGGAGTTGACCACCAAAGCACGCGTCGGCAATTCCGGCGACGTTTACCTCCCTCTGATCGATTACGTGCATGTCGGCGACCTCACGGTGGAAGAGGCACAGACAGTGATCCAGAAGCGACTGGAAGACGGAGGCTTTGTCCGTGGCGCTCACGTTTCAATCTACCTCGACGAATCTGCTTCCCAGGGAGTAACGATAATTGGCGACGTAGTGAAACCCGGCATCTATCCGGCGCTTGGGGACCGCAAGCTGTACGATATGATCTCCGCGGCGGGGGGGTTTACCACGACGGCAGGACGAAAGGTGAGCATCATACGGCAGCACAGTCAGGGTGCGCCGATCACGGTGAACCTGCCCAGGAACCTGGCTGACGATTTGCAAGACAACATTGAAATCATGCCCGGAGACACCATCTCGGTGCCGCGGGCGCCGGTCGTCTACGTGGTGGGGGATGTGGGGCATCCCGCCGGTTTCCTCGTGGACAACGGAAGCTTGACCGTGCTGCAGGCGCTTGCGCTTGCGGGCGGAACGAATCGCACGGCAAAGATAGGCGGAGCCCGCATCATCCGCAAGGGCCCGACCGGAATGACCGAAACACGGGTACCGCTGAAGAAGATGCTGGAGGCGAAGGTTCCCGACATAACTTTGCAGGCAGATGACATTCTTTTTGTGCCTTTGAGCGGAGCCCGGGTCGCGGCGTCAACTGGGTTTAACGCGGCTGTAAGCGCGGCCACCGGATTGGCAATCATCGCCGCCCATCCGTGAGCGGAGGCCGCGCGAAATCATTTACGCGGCAGCATCTGACTTGCGTAGTTCGGGCAACTGCAACAGCTCTTCGAGTGCGTGGATGTAAGTTTCCGCAGTCTGGCGGCGGGAATACCTGCGAATGATGTGTTCCCTGCCGTTCTGTCCAAGTGTACGCGCCAATTCTGGATTCGCGGCCAGATAGCGAATGGCTTTCACCAGAGCGCCGGAATCCTCTGGTTCGATCACAAGCCCGCCGCGGGCTTCCTCAAGAATCGCGCGCGCCTGGCCATCGACACCGAGGATAACCGGTCGTGCGCACGACATGAATTCCAGCATCTTGGTGGGAATCACGGTCTTGAACAGGTCGGTCTTCTTGAGCAGAACGAGGCAAGCGTCTGAGGCGCAGATGTAGGCGGGAATTTTCTCGCGGGGCTGCTGATCGACAAATCGTAGATTGTTCAGACCGCGCCCGCGGGCCAGCGCGGCGATGTGGGCTTTGTCTGCGCCTTCGCCTATCATCAGAAAAACGATTTCGGGATTCGCGTCCTGCAACTGGGCAGCGGCGGCGATGATGGTTTCCAGCCCGTGCGCCATTCCCATCGTGCCGATGTAGGAGACGACAAATTTTTCCTCCGCGCGGAGTTCCCTTCTTAATGCGGTTGCTGCTTCGCCGGTAAATGGTTCGGGAGCGAAAAGCTTTGTCTCTACTCCATTCTCGACTACTGAAATCTTTTCCCGAGGCACGCGCCAATATTCCACGAGGTGATCAGCAAAAGCAGGCGCGACCACCACCACTCGATCCGAACGGCGGTACAAGAAGTCCGCGATCTTCGCGAGAGCACGGTGCAACAGCGAATTGCCGTTGCCCATGCCGACCGCGGCCAGCGACTCCGGCCAAAGGTCGCGGACCTCGAATACATAGGGAACGCGCTTGCAGCAGGCCAAACACCAACCCGCGACCGCTACCAGCAACTGCGGCGAGGTCGCAATCACCACGTCGGGCCGCGACAAGAAGAGTCCCGTGCTCGCCGCCGAAAGGCAAAACGAACTGTAGTTCAACATCCGCTCATATGCTTTCCGGTTCGGGAAAGGAAGAAGCCATGTGCGGACTACATTGACTCCATCGGTTTTCTCGCGAACCACCAGTCGCCGGAACTTGCCGCGATACTCGGGAGGTACAACGCCAGTTGGATGATTGGGAAAACCCGTGAGCACAGTCACGTCGTGACCGGCATCGGCCCAATGCCGTGACAACTCGGCGGCTCGCGCAGCCGGCGCTCCCATCTCCGGTGGAAAGTATTGCGAGACGTAAAGAATTTTCATGGGACGGTGAACCTTCAGCGGCCTTTAATCAGGAAGCTCGATCGAGGCCGCTGGTGCCGCGAGCGTTGTCGTCGCGACGAAGGTCTTTTGCGTGGGTCACGGCCGCAGGTTGCCCCAAGCACCGCGACTGCTCCAGGGCGAACGTCGCCAGCATCGTGTTTACAAGTTCGCGGAACGGGATGGGCGATTCTGCGCCGGTTTGAATCGCTGTGGCGAACGCTTCCCATTCGCCACGATGCCCCTTGTCCTGGCGCAGGAGCGAGCGAAACCCGCGCTTTTTTCCGTTCCGGACAAGTTCCAGCCGCTTGAAGTCTTCCAGCACCGCGACGCTACCGCCGCCGAAAACTTCGATTCGTTCTTTTGAATAAGACTTGTCGCCGTTGGCGAGGTAGGTGATGGTGCCGTGGGAACCGTCGGCAAAGCGCAGCGAGCACACAACGTTGTCGTTGCTATATTGCCCGGGGTTCGGCAGACTGCGCGTTTCAACTTCTACCGGCGGTGCGTTTGTCAGGAAGCACAGGAAGTCCACGAAATGGCAGACCTCGCCGAGGATGCGGCCTCCGCCTTGCAGCGGATCGTTCAGCCAGTGATCGGGGGGAAGGAAGCCTGCATTCACGCGATAATGGAGCGCCAGCGGTTCACGCACATCTTCCAGAAAACTCTTGAGTCGAACCGCTAAGGGCGCAAAGCGACGATTGAAACCAACCATGAGAAGCCGGCGAGGAGACGCCTGATCGTCGCGCGCTGCAATAATGCGGCTGAGTTCTGCTTCATTGAGGCAAAGAGGCTTTTCGCAGAAGACATGCTTGCCGGAGATGAGGGCCGCTGTCACCTGAGCAGCGTGCAGATGATGGCGCGTGGTGATGACGACCGTGTTCACTTCCGGATTGTTAAGAATCCCCTCTTCGTCGGTGGTGCAGGAACGAACACCAAATTTCTCTGCCGCATGATGCGCATGCGAACCGTTTGCGGCACAGGCCGCGACCATTTCAACACCACTGACTCGCTTCATCGCGGGCAGCAGCGTGCTGGTGGCGAAACTTCCGGCTCCGAGAAGGCCGATCCGAATCGACTGATCGCGCGCCCTGGCCAGATCGGGGGCCGACAGGTTTAGTTGACGGGAATCGTCGGCAAGTTCCGGATACGTGATCAGCACGCCCAGGAAAGGCTCGTGCATTTTATCGGTGATCAAGTCATAGGCGGAGTGCGCCCGCGTGATTGGGAAGCGATGAGTGATCAGCGGATGCAAATCAAGTTTGCGATCCGCGACGAGCTTGAGAAAGGCTTCCATGTTGCGGGTTTCAGTCCAACGCACGTAACCAATCGGATAGTCGATCCCCTTCTGCTCGTAGGCTGAGTCGTAGCGGCCGGGCCCGTAGGAGCGGGAGACGCGGAAGTCGAGTTCCTTCTCGTAAAAAAATCTTCGCGGGATGTCCATGGCGACAGTGCCCACGGCAACGACGATGGCGCGATTCCGCGCGACTGCTCCTGCAAGATTTACGGGATCATTGCTGGCGGTTTGTGCCGTGATGATTACCGCGTCCGCGCCATGCCGGGCAGAGTGCTGCAGGCATCGATCCTGAAAGCCGGAAGCTGAAGTGCTCACCGCATCGGCGCCCAGGCGCAGGGCCAGTTGCGCTCGTTCGGCTGAGATGTCCATACCGAGCACGCAGCAGCCAGCCGCTTTAAGAATCTGCGCCGTCAATTGGCCAAGCAAGCCCAGCCCGATCACGGCCACAATATCGCCCACCTTGGCGTCTGTGTTCCGCACACCGTGAAGCGCTACGGCTCCGAGCGTGGTAAAGGCTGCTTCCTCGAAGCCGACGGCATCGGACGGAATCCGTGCGACCAGCAACCGGGGAACACAGGCAAACTCGGCGTGCACCGCGTGACCGGCGCCGGCGCAGGCCACGCGATCTCCAGGGTTGATATCGGAAAGGCCCTCGCCCACCGCGACGACGGTCCCGGCGCTGCTATACCCCAAGGCGCTGGGTTGATCGAGACGGCTGCGGACCGAAGACACGGTCGCCAGAAGTCCGTCACGGCTGATCTTGCTCAAGACGTCGCGCACCAGATCAGGCCGCATTCTCGCTTTCTGCAGCAGGTTCTTGCCGGCGAACTCGGAGGAAGCCCGCTCCGTGCCCGCGGAGACGAGGGAGGCTGCGGTGCGAACCAGCACGCATCCCGCCAGCAACTTCGGGGCAGGGACTTCGACCACGGTGACCTCAGCGGTGCGGGCATCCTGAAAAACTTGTTTCATATTTTTGCCGAGAGATTCACGCGATGAATCTGGGATCCGCCACGTGAAACGACTAATTGTCCACCCGTCGAATCAATATTGCATCGTGCGTCGGTCAGAATCGCGGTCAGTATTCGTACCGGCAATTGTGATCGAACTTCGTAGACCAGCGAGACTGCCGGCCGAAGATCGCCATACGTGGGCGACTCCCAGCCGAGCAACTGCGTGACCACGCTTGCCGGATTTCCCTCTACCCTAGCGCCCGCCCGTATGATCGCTCCATTTCCCGGGGAACTGGAGAAAATACTGCACCGCGCGTGCGACTGCCCCAACGTGAACACAACCTGAAACGGCGAAGCTGAAACTTCGTACGGTAGATCTGCCATCAGCCAGTGTAAACGCATATCATGCACACCGGGGCCGTCTATATCATCCACAATCACCCAGCCGGTGCCAGGCAACCATTGCACCGCGCGGCGATGCTTTACGCCAAGACGTTTGTAACCGTCGTGCTCGCCCTCAAAACGATCGGCACAAGCCTTGCTGGACGAAGAATACGCGCGGCCCGACGCTTGCGCCCAATCGACCCAAAGGAAGCGGCCAGCCCGGCGCATCTGGTCGCGGTGATCGACCATGACAGTGTTATGAACGGCAGTTCCGGCCAGTCCATTATTCCACGGCGGAGGCCCGTTGTAGAGATGTGTTCCGGCATCGCGAGCGAGGTTGATGCCCTGCCACCATAAATCTACGTGCAACTGATCTGCCTGAAACGGGCGACGCGTGTAGCGGCCGGCGCGAATCAGAGCCCAAGAATTCTCATCCCCCAGACGAAAGTATCCGGTCGCGACGGAAGGAGGCGAACCCGGAGCCTCTTTTTCGACGACTGCAGGCTTCACGCCGAACCAGCGCGTGGCTTCATCCCACGGGCCCGGCTCCAGAGCGGGGCGACTCAGAACCGCAGCACCCAACTGCAGCAGCGGGCGAAAATCACGATACGATCCAGGGGCGAGCGGAAGGATCAGGCTACCGTCATCGGAACCGTAGCGCGGGGCAAGCCCGCTCATCGCATCGACCCAGGGACGCATGAAGTCAAAGGCGGCTTGCGCACGCAGGCGAATGTCTTCGTGAAGCGGAGCACTGTGAATCTCGGCAAGGCGCAGCGTCCACAAGAGGAGATGCAGAATCATGCGTTGATAGTTGAAGGAATGCTGCTGCGACACGCCTTCGGATGTGATCTGGTCGAGAACCGCTTCCTGCAAGAGGTGCGCGCCAAGGTTCCGCCAAACCTCGGCCTCTCTCAATTCTGGATAGAGTGTGCCCGCGGTCCACAGACCAACCGCCTCTGTGATCAGGTGATTGCTGCGCTGGGAGCGGGCGTAACCGAGGGTCTGCGCGGTGCGCCAGGCATGAGCTGCGATCATGGAGACGAGCAAGGCAACACGCTCGTTCGTCGTAGACGGGGAATGAATGAAGGCATGCAGGGCGAACGACCAGGCAAGGATGCGCAATGAGCACTCTTGTCCACAGATCCACAGCGGACCAGCCATGGGCGGGCTGTGGTGGGCCCAGTCCTCAATCGCGTTCCAGAAAGCCTGCGGGAAGCGCTCATCACCGCTTAAAGCGTAGGCCCGAACCAGCGGGTAGACAAACAAAAACCTGGAGGGCTCAAGGATAAACTTCAGGTCGCCATAGGCGGGCGATGCAAATCGCATCTGCGTCCAGGGTTGATGTGGTGAGACACTCTGGCCGGTGACCGGATTCTGAAACCATCGAGGTGGGAATCCGCATGCGAAAGGCAGCTGGCCGAAGAACGGAAGGTTGCCGGCGAGAATCCCCTCCGCTTCGGCGAGAACAGATTTTTCGCCGTCGAGCCCGATAGTTTTTCTGATGCTCGCTCCGACGGTCTGAGCGTCCGTGAAGAAAAATGGCCGTATGCCATCACGGCGCGCGGTCCTCATATCTTCTGCGTAAGTGGCGGGAGCAATCCGCTTCAAGTCCCAGGAATCCCAGCCCTGCACGGACCGCATTCTCCACGACATCAAGCCACTGCCACGCTGCAGTTCGTACTCCAGGCGCAGCATGCCGTCGCGCACGCCGAATGTGCGGCTAACCTGCAATAGGGTGGCGATCCTACTCATCGTCATCGGCTTACTCATCGCCTTACCCACGCACGGTCTCCGCGACGGAGGTCGGGCGGTTCCTTGTATAGCGTTCGGCCGCCCGCGCCTGCAGCCACTCATGCATCACGAAGAATTGGCGATCCCTATCGAGATCGGATTGCGGAGTTGCGGAAATCGTCCCTTGATCGAGACCGGCAACGACCTCGGCGGCCGTCTCGACCCCAAAAGCGATGAGCCGGTTGCGCGAATCGCGTAACGAGTCGCACCGGGCTGCGTCGGGAAATTCGCGTCTTTGCAGAATTGGCCCGGTATCGATTCCCGCATCGACGTAGTGAATGGTGACTCCGACAGGAATGCGGTTCAGCAAGGACCACTCCGGTGTGCTCATGCCGCGGACTTCCGGCAGCAAGCCCAGATGAACGTTAAGGACTCCGAGACGGGGCACCTTCAGCAACTTCTTGCGCAAAATATTGCCGCCCGTGAAGATGATCAGATCGGGTGACCACTCTCTTAGCCGCGCAATCGAATCCGGCGCATTCTGATCTCTGCAAATCGCAAGCGAAAAGCCATAAAACTTCGCCACTTCCCGCAGACTGCGAAAGATTCTGCCTTCGTGTTGAAGCAGAGGGTGCAGATAAGGATTTCGCACTACAGCCTGCCCATCGCTCGGATGCCGAATCAGTTTCGCGCGGGCGTATTGGATAACCTCTCGCGTGCCCCACTGTCCAAGTTTGCGCAGGAGAGTCCCGCTGTCCAGTGTGGAAAGAGCCAGGGCACCGACTGGAACACGGCCCAGCTTGGCCATGCGCACTGCCATGGCGCAGCCAGTTTCGCTGTACACGCTGGAGCACAGAACTACGATGCGCATGGCATTGCCTCGAATGCGGACGCTTCAAATGAACGCGTCAGGCGCTGTTCCAGCAGGAGAGCGTCGGCCAGGAATTTATTTCCCCAGCTAATGTAGCGCAGCGGCTGATAGCGGCCCCAGATGGGATACGAGCCACTGACCCCGCCGGCAATGCCTTGCGGCGCGCGCACCGGAATCAATTGCTTCAGCATCTCGTTCATCTTGAGGGCGGCATTGAGATAGCGCAGATCGTCGGTCACCTCAAACAGGCGCAGCCACACGCACGACATCTGCGCGTTTCCCGTAAGACAAGTGAAGCGCTGCCCGTTCTTGAAATCTGTATCGTACGCGCCCGGCAAGAATTTATTAGTTTCAAACTTCCGCAGCAGCACCCAGGATGACTTTGCAACCGCGTCTACGGCATCGTTACGCCGCTGCAAGATACCGCATTCCAGAACACCCTCGAGCACGTAAGCGATGAAGTGCAGATAGTTGGGATGGCCTTGCAGATTGATGCCATCAATCCACCCGCTAGGACGGAAGTGCGACAAAACCCAGTCCAGATTTCTCTCTGCCGCCAACCCGTAGCGCAGGCTGGGTTCGCGATGACGATCCGTAGAACGTTCGGACAACTCAGCCAAGGCCCAGGCAACCATGCTGTAGTAAGTGTGCGCCGCATTCTGATATGCGCCCGGACCGGACCACGATCCCTCCGGATGCTGTACCTTGATCAGCCAATCGCCTGCGGCGACGGCCGCTTGCAGGATCTCGGGACGGCTCGTCTCCACGTGAGCGCGAACCAAGCCTTGCAGGATCTGCCCTGTGTTGAAGGCCGACGGCTGGGTTTCGTCTTGCGACGCACCGTGCAACCCGGCGGGAAACGCGCCGCTCGGCATTTGCAACGAAAGCAACCACTGCGTTGCGCGTTCTGCAGCAACAACGGCCTGGACGTCGCCGGATGTGCGCGCAAAATCGTAGAGCGTAGGAACGATATAACCGGTGACCTCCGGGTAGGATTCCGAGTATCCCGTGAGTAGGCTGTAATAGGCTGCAATGCCGCCATCGGGCCGCTGCGCGTCGAGAATCCAGCGCAGCAATGAGTTCAGCGCGTCTCCGCTGGCCCGTTTGGTTGTCGTATACGAATAAAGATGGCGTTTCTCGAAGGTGATTCGCTGTTTGTCGGAAACGAGGTTCCAGATCAGCGGTATCACGCGTTGCGGGCGGCGCAGCAGACCTGTGGCTTCGGCCAGCGCCTTGGCAATTTGCCCGGTCAGGGCGTTGTCTCGGGAACCGTTCACGCAGTGGCCGCCTCGCGCGCTTGCCCGAACTCTTCGGTCATCTGCCCGGCTCCGGCGTCGATGAAAATGCGCATCCAGTTTTCCAGAGTCAGGAACTGCCAGATTTGCATCGACCAATCCTCGGCTCCACTGCGGTGCTCGTCGACGAAGCGGCGCACTGCTTCCGGGCGGAACAACCCGCGCTTTCGGATATTCGTTTCGGAGAGGAGATCATCCACCATCTCGCGCAGATCGTTCGCTAGCCAATAGTCCACCGGGGCGGCGAAGCCGGCCTTCGGCTGCCGCAAAACCTCGGCGGGAAGAACGCCCTGCATCGCCTTGCGGAAGATGTGCTTGGTGGCTGGCTGGAGAAATCCTTTGAGCTTTAGATCCGGCGGAATATTCCAGGCGGCAAACTCGGCAAGTTCACGGTCTAGAAAGGGGACGCGGACCTCGACCGACGAAGCCATGCTCATCTTGTCGTTGTAATTCAAGTTCAGACTGACCATGAAAATCTTGGTATCAAGATAAAGCATCTGGTTCAAGAAGTCGGCGTCGCGCACTGTGTCGAAACTGGAACTGTGGCGGATCGCGGGATCGGAGGCGCGAAGCTGATTCTGCACTTCGTCCGTATACAAACTCATTTTCTGGGTGGCATCGAGATAGGTGCAGTTGCGAATGAAGCTGTCTTCCGGTTCTAGGGACGCGCTTCGAGCCATCTTCTTGGCTAATCGCACACTTCCCTTCATGGCTGTGCCACGCAGGCCGGGCAAGGCATTCACTCCGGACTCAATTCCTGAACGCAGCACTGCGGGAATTCTTTGATATACGCGCGCCCAACGGTGCGCGACATGTTTGCGATATCCGGCAAATAATTCGTCTCCACCTACTCCGGAGAGCAATACTGTGGCCTGCTTACGCGCCTCACGGCAGACCAGATATGCCGTGATGATTGCAGGGTCGGCAGTGGGCTCATCCATGTGCCATGTGAGACGAGGCAGCAACTCAGCAACGTCCGGCTCAACCACAATCTGCTGATTCTCACAGCCCAGGCGCCGCGCCAGCCGCACGGGCACGTTGGGATCATCGAGCGTGGTTTCGCCGACGCGGTATTTGGGCGGGAACGTAATCGTGTAGGTGCTGACCGGCTGTTGGGTTGCCCGGCACATCATGGCCACGATGCTTGAGGAATCCAACCCGGCGCTGAGAAATGCACCAATTGGTACATCGCTCACCATCTGGGCCGCGACGGAATGCTGGAAGCGTTCGCGAACTTCGTCGGC
Source organism: uncultured Acidobacteriaceae bacterium (assembly GCA_963703635.1). Taxonomy (GTDB): domain Bacteria; phylum Acidobacteriota; class Terriglobia; order Terriglobales; family Acidobacteriaceae; genus Sulfotelmatobacter. The sequence continues at coordinate 164,466 of CAVPEZ010000020.1, read as the reverse complement.
AAGATCGGCTTCGGATCGCGGGTAATATGCGTTGGCCGGTGGAAAGCGCAAATCCCAATACTGCTTGATTTTCAGTTCGCCGTCGCGGAACGTCGCGGAATGTCCTGCGGGGAGTTTGTGAATTCCCCGGAACATTGTTTCAGGATCGGGAACCCACAGAAAGGTCAGATACTGATGCAAAGATTCCAAATCAATCTCAGCCCCGATCCCCGGCACGTGAAGCAGGGCTTTCACTTCCGAGGCAAACGCCAGCTTTCTTCCGTGCTGAGCGTAGTAGAAGGGCTTCACGCCGAAATGATCGCGGGCCAGAAACAACTCGGGCCTGCCCGAGCGCAGATCGCATATGGCGAAGGCGAACATGCCATTGAGACGCTGCAGGCAGTTTTCCCCTTCCTGTTCGTAAAGGTGAATCACGACTTCCGTATCGGTGTTCGAGGCAAAGTGGTGGCCTTTACTCTGTAGCTCGCGGCGAAGTTCGACGAAGTTGTAGATTTCTCCGTTGTAGGTAATCCAGACGGTGCGGTCTTCGTTGCACATGGGCATGTGCCCGCCCGCAGACAGATCTAGGATAGCGAGGCGGCGGCTGCCGAGACCAACATAGGAACCGTCAGGGAATCTTCGCTCCCACAGACCCGAATCGTCGGGACCGCGGTGCGCCTGCGCGTGCGTCATGCGGGCGAGGACTTCCCTGTCCCCACAGTTGGCGAGTCCGGCGATCCCACACATGATTGACTGGCTCCCTTGTCCTTGTCCTTATCCTTCGACTTCAGTTCTTCTTCTTCAATTCGTAGATCTTCATTTCGTAGATCTTGGCCTTGGTGTGAAACACTTGGACGGCCTGAAACCCGCAGTAGATCAGGCCGGGCACGCCATCCAGGAACCCGAGCCGCAAGACATAACGATACAGGAAAAGCAGCACGGGAGAGCCCGGCACGGCAAAGAGTTTGCGCTTCAACCAGCGCCGCCGCTGTGCCTGTGTGCCGAAAAGCGAGGGCGGCAGTTCTTTGTCTTCGCCGCGCTGCAGGAGCACGCGGGACTCCCAATTGGAATACTCGTTATGTTTCTGGATGTAACGCGAAAGCGATTCGACATTGTGATGGATCAGCGGATTGTGCAGCTTCGCCGTCGCGCCTTCGACCACGACGTGTTCATGCACTTCCATATCGGCCATGGAAGCATCCTGGTCTTTCAGGCGGCATTCGTAGCGTCCCTTGCCGCGGCGAAACAATGACAGCTTCCACAAGGCCACATCGCCGTAGCGCAGGACCCGGCCCAGAAACCATGTGCGAAGCAAGATGGAATATCCATCGATCGCTGGACTTTGGATCGCCGCTCGAATTTCTCCGGCGAGTTCCGGCGTGAGCACTTCGTCGGCATCGAGCAGCAGAATCCAGTCGTGAGCAATCGGCAGCGTGTTCATGGCCCATTGCCGCTTCTTGGGCCATCCACCTTGATAGTGAAACTGCACGACCTGGGCGCCGTGGGATCGCGCGATCTCTACGGTCTCGTCGGTGCTCTGCGAGTCGATCACGTACACTTCGCCAACATCTGCCAGAGCCGGCAAGCATCGGGGCAAATTCTTGGCTTCATTGCGAACAGCAATGATCACGCTGACCGGGAGCTTACCGGTGGAGACGGCAGTCGCGACCTTGCGAACTTCTTCGATCTTTTCTTCGATCTTGTCTTCGATCTTTTCCATGGCGCCTATCTCCATTGCGGCAAGCGCTCAATTTGCAAGGTGCTGCTGACACCAGCGTTGCAGCACATATAACGACCAGGGGCGGGACCAGGAGGTGCGGCCCTCGATAAAATCCTCCCAGACGCCGTGGGCCGCGCATTCATTAATCAGAGTCCCGAGAACGCCCTCGCCAATATTCCCCAAACTTTTTTCTACTACCGGACGCAATGCATCCCGCAGCCAATGCTCGAACGGCAGGGTGAAACCTCGTTTATGTCGACGGACGATCTTCTCCGGGAGTTGGCCGTTGAGCGCTCTCACCAGCAGCGGCTTCGGCGTTCCCGAATCCAGCTTCCATGATCCTGGCAGAGCAAGGATTTGTCGTGCCAGTCGATGATCGATCAACGGCACGCGCACCTCCAGTCCGTGCGCCATGCTCATGAAGTCGGAATCCCGTAACAGTGTGTTGAGCATATAACAGCGCGCCTCCAGATAGGAAACGCGGTTGACCGGGTCCAGGCTTTGGGCGCGGCCGAGGCTCTCGGTCAAGGGTTTTTGCGCACGCACCAAGGCTGCCGAGTTCGTTTTCATTCCAGACAGTAATGCGTTCTGCTGTTCCGGTGTGAACACCATACGCGAAAGAAAATAAGGATGAGCAACACCTCCGCCGTTGCGGCCAAGGGCAGTCAACTTGCGATTCTGATCACTGGACGGAGCGAGGGCTGCAAAAGTGTTTACCAATGGACTGCGGACTGCTCCAGGCATGTGGTTCCATGTAGTGGAAAATCGTTCCATGCGTGGCACCGTGCGGAAACTGGAGTAGCCGGCGAACATTTCGTCGCCACCCAGTCCAGAGAGAACAACTTTCACACCGGCTGCACGCGTTTGCTCCGAGACGAAGTATGTGTTGATCCCATCGATCGTAGGCAGATCCATCGCACGAATGGCAGGATCAATCGCAGCAAAGAAGTCCGACTGAGTGACGGTGATCTCGTGGTGATCGGTGTTAAAATGCTGTGCCACGGCACGGGAATATTCCGCCTCAGAATAGTCCTCCTCGCTAAACACGATGGAAAATGTGCTCGGGCGGACGCCGTTTCGACTCAGGATGCCGACCAGGCTGCTGGAATCGATGCCGCCGGAGAGAAATACTCCCACCGGAACATCGCTCACTAGCTGAATGCGCACTGACTCATCGAGCATTTCTGCGATCTGCGATTCGAGTTCACTGCGCTTCTCCGGGCCAGCATCGGCAGAGTGATCGCATCCGGCGCCGGGGTTTGGCCCAACCAAGTCCCAGTACTGCTCTTGTTTCACCCGCCCCTCCTCCCATGTCAGATAACAGCCGGGTGGGAGCGCTTCTACTCCGTCCACTAACGTGTTCGGGTCGTAAAGCGATCCAAAGGTCAGATAGTTAACCAGGCCCGCACAATCGATAACGCGCGGCATTAGATTGGTGCCCAGCAGAGCTCGAACCTCGGAAGAGAAAATGAAATAGCGATCCGAGCGGTAGAGGTACAGGGGCTTGATTCCCATGGGATCGCGGGCAACGAACATACGCTGGCGATGCGCATCCCAGATGGCGAAGGCGAACATCCCGCGAAATTCGTGCAGACACTTTTCGCCCCAGTGCCCGTACGCTTTGAGGATCACTTCCGTATCGGAGTTGCTGCGGAAGGTCAGTCCCGCTTGCTCCAGCTTCGTGCGAACTTCGCGGAAATTGTAAACCTCGCCGTTGTAGACGATCCAGTTGCCGGTTGCGGGATCGTTCATGGGCTGATGCCCATGAGCAGAGAGGTCGAGGATTGCGAGGCGTCGATTTCCCAAACCGATTTCAACGGATTCCCGCGCGGAGTCGCGCAGAATTTCTGTGCCGCTGTCGTCGGGCCCACGATGAGCGAGAGATTGGGTGGCGCGCTCCAGCACGTCGGCGGGTACACGCGCGTTGCGGCCAATGATGCCGAAAATTCCGCACATCCGGACTGTCGCTCCCTTAGGACTTCGTCAATCATCTTCAATCTTACGCGAAGCCTTCGAGCTTCGGGTCAGTGCAGATGCGCGTATTTCCCGGTCAGTGCACGCTGAGGAACGAATAGACACCTGAGGGAATGCTCGCGCTGGAAGTGGTTGGGTTGCAAAAGTGCAGCATGAGAGTATCCGCCGCGCTCGCGTAGGCATTCAGCGAAAGATTGCCCAGGGGCTTGGGTGGCGTGATTCCCGTGATCAGATCAGACTTCGCCAGCCCCGGCAATGCCTGCGTGACATCCTTGCAACTCTGGGCCGCCACGTTTGTTGCCGCGATGCCTGGCGTGGAATAGATCTTCATCCTGCTCAGGGGAGATCCTTCCCCCACGGTGAGTGTGTTGCCCTTCTCGATCGCGACTGGAACGGCGAAGGTCTTGGCGCTGGCCGTGAGGCGCTCCTTCCAGCGCGTGCCGTCGCCTTTGTTGCCAATGTAGTTCGAGACTGAAACCGGCGCACCGAACGCCAACTGCGATTGCGCCAGGCTGGCGCCTCCGGCGGGTACGTCCAGCCCGATGTAAGTGTCTTTATCATCGTTGGAAGGCCGGTGAATCGCATCGGCCAGAGTTTTCGCTGGATCGGAATCCACCAGGGTAATGATGTGGGAAGGTCCTACGGCACCCGCGGGGGAATTCAGGAAGTTGAGCCGGCCTTTCACATTCGAATCTGGACCGCCCGACGCCGGTCCATTTTGCATCAGTGTGCCCGCAACTCTGGGTTGATTGTTGCCTGCGGACTCGCCTGCGAAACAGACCGCGTAGATGCCCGGCGTACCCCCGGGACAGCGTTCCGCAAACACACTCGGAACGTTAGGCAGTGTGCTGATGATCGGAGAAACATTGGTAACGGGGGGCATGAGCAGGTCGGCGTAGGCTCCGCCAGACAAGATCAAGCTGCCCGGCCAGAACATGAGGATGGGTTGAAAGGAAGGATTCTTGCTGACTTCGTATGTTTTGAGTGCTGCCTGCGAATCTGTTGCCTGGCAAACCTCGCCGGAACACTGCGGCACAGCGATGGCAACGGCGAAGTCTCCTTTTCCATACGGAGCTTTGAGAGCATTTCCGATACCCTCCGTGCGCAGAACGTCATAGGAAATGTTTTCTGCGCTTGTCTTTTCTCCGTTTTTCTTTTCTGCGTTGATTCTTGGCCAGGACACCACGATGCTCCCTTTTCCATTGGTGTCCGCATAGCCGGACTGAAGCGGGACTGAATATCCGCGGGAGGAACCCCTGGCGACGATCCAATAGACGTAATGCGTGTTTCCCGTGTGGGCGTAAGAAGGCTGGCCACCTACCGCAAGCATCTCAGTCTTCGCGCTCAGGCGAGAGCCGACCACGATGATGCCCGCCGCCCCGACGTTGCCTGCGGGGTTCACGGGAGTGTTCAGCTCCATATAGACATTGTCGATCTGGGTAGGGCTGTAGCCGCCTCGCATGGTCCCCGTGCGGATTCCAAACTGCGAGAAACCTTGAATTACGCTGTCCGAAACATGCAACGAGTTGCCGGATTGCCAGTCGATCCCGTTCCCTGCACCTTGCCCGCTGATCTGCATATTCTTCAGCCAGCCTACGGCGGAGCAGTTGTTGAACGGACCGGGCGCGAACACCACGGACCCAACGAACTTCGCGTCGTTCCGTATTCCAACGCCGCCATAGTTCAGTCCGTCCAGAGTGAAGGCCTGGTCGTCACAGACCGTTACAAGGTGGCCGAAGGTAGCGTGGGTCGAGGAATAAAGCACGGTGACGTCGCGCACAATCGTGGCATTCGCGTTTACATAGAGCGCGCTGTTTATGCCGCCGATTAGGTTCGGGTGAAATCGCAGGTGCTCGAGTTGAATGCTGCCGAAGTGGTTGGCGTTGCTGTCTCCGACCTTCAGGCAATCTTCGTCGAGAAGATAGCAATCGATGGTTCCACCCGCCCCGCTGATCACCTGGTTGGTGGCTTCGATGTAGACAGGAGCGTGAATCTTGTAGGGAGAGCCCGCCGTATCCAGAATTACCATTCCTCCCTGCCGGCGGCGGCTACCTCCACCATAAGGCTCCGCGAGAAACATGGCATCTTCCGAGGCCTCCTTGATGCCGCCGGTCGCCGAACCTGCGCTGTAGCCGGCGGGATGCGGGTACTTCAAAATCACATCGATGGTGCAGGACGCGTCTCCTGCGTGCCCGCCTCCACCAGCGATGAGAGCCGCTTCCGGGTCGCCGGTTCCGGTAATGTAAACGTACTCGTGCGGCATGACATGGCTCACTAGGCCCGTGGGGTCGGCTACTCTTAGGCCGCGCGGGCATGGTCTGAGAGTAATCGTATTGGCGCCCGCGGCGAGCGCCGGCGGCATTGCTGGAGATTGAATCCAGTTGTAAGCCGATGCGTATTTTGGTGTGTGTTGGCCTGCATCCGTGGAGCTTACCTGACTCTTGGCTACGCTAACAAACCGGGAGAACAACAGGGCGGCCAGCGCAGCCTTCGCAAAATTTCTTCGCCGTGGCATATGTACCTCGTTTTCTGAACTACTATGATTTTCGTTCACGCGCTTTATCTGCCAGAGCTTTTTCAGCCAAGCGCCGGGCCAACTGCAAGAGTTGCTCAACGTGCTTGTCCCAGCTAAAGTCTCGGGACCGCAGCAGTCCCGTTTCACGCATAGCCGCGGCCTGTTTTGTCGATTGAGACTGTAGCGCGAGGTCCGTCAGGATCTCCGGCGAAAAGCGCGGAAAATATAAGGCAGCCTCGCCGCATATCTCGCGGTGCACAGCCAGGTCCGACGCAATCACGGGAAGGCCGCTGGCCATGGCTTCGACCAGCGGGTGTGCGAACGTCTCGGCGTAGGAGGCAGTCACGTACAAATCGCATGCTCGATAGAGATGATGCAGAGAGCCGTACGGTACCGTTCCCAACTGAACGACCTCCTCGCCAAGGCGGAGTTGCCGCACCAACTCTGCGGCTGTGTCCGCGTGGTAGTCTCCGGGATTGTCCTTAGAGTTGAGTTTGCAGGTCAGAATCAGCCGGACGGTTCGCGGGCGCAGCTTCTCTTTCAAGATCGCGAGCGCGCGAATTAGCGTTTCAAAATTCCGATAGTAGTTGTAGTGGCTGACGAACAGCAGCCGCAGCGACTCGGTGGTTACAGTGAGTTGTGCTTGTACGTCGGGCGTTAACGGCGCCTGTTCGCGAAAGAAAGCCTCGTGATCGAAACCGTGATGGATCGAGACCACATCCATCCCTGTCCACTGCCGCAATTCGCGAGCGAAGGCGGCGCTGGGAGCGACCGTGCAGTCGGCGGCGCGCACGGACCATTTGGCGAGCGTGGCTTTCACTTGACTATCGAGCCACAAGCGGTAGTCGCCTCGATCCCGCAAATCTCGGAGAAAGTCGGCCGAAGTGTATAGGGCGTTCCGGCTGAGTAGAATTTGTGGCGCAGGCGAACGGTAAAGCGCAAAATTTCCAGTAGACAATAGAACGTCTGCACCGGAGCGGCGAATGAGATCTGGCAACTTGCGCTGCTCGTACCAGAAACGACTGCCGGAAACCGTGGGACAATCCCCTCGCAGAACCGTAACGCGAGCGGATTCTGCGATCTCTCCGCGCAAGGCTGCATTGAGCAGGACAGTTGCGCGCACGTCGTCCCGATCCGCCAGGCGCGGCAGCACGTTTCGGACGTAAGTGAGTCCTCCTCCTGCAGTGGCTGCAAGCGCGTTGATAAAAACGTGGATCATTTTCACGTGCGAGTCTTTCGCTGTGATTGCGTCCTCGGGCGTAACTTGCTCGGTATGCGTAACGTAACACTTATGCGACAATCCCGGCGGGCGAGGCTGGCAGCATCTTGCGGAGGCGGCTTCGTCGACTACTCCACCACGGGTCCACCAGCCCTGAATAGAGGAAGCGGTATTCCGCCGCGGAGTATTTCACTTCGATCTCCCGGCGCCACAGCAGCGCGGGGCGGTCATAACGGCTATCGATAGTTCCGGCGCAAGGGGCAAAACAAAAACGATGATGGCGCTGGACTACTTTCCATGCGTTCGCATCGATTGCATTCCACCCGAATGTCCAGGCGAATGCATCGACCGGCTTCTTCGTCCACGAGGCAAGTTGGCGTGCGCTATCGCCAATCTCACGCTCCAACGCTTCGGGGGAAAGTCCAGCCAACCGTTGATGCGTAAGCGTATGGTTGCCGATCGCGTGGCCTCGAGCTGCCAATTTGGCGATCTGGGCGGGAGTCATCGGTTTCCAGTCCTCCCATTTCTCGTCGCCCGGTTTGGAGTTTGGATTAATTCTCGACCGGTAGAAAGCGAGAGCCTCGTCGGCTGCGCACTCTGCGAAGGCCGGCACAACGAAAAATACTCCCCGGCCGCCAAAGGATTCGAGCAACGGCGCTGCTACCGTGTAGTTGCTCTCCCGTCCATCGTCGAAGGTAAACAGGACCAAGGGCTTAACGCGGTCCTCCGATTCAGGATGTTGCTCCCACAGCTTGACGAAACTTTCGAGGCTCGTAATCGTAAAATATTGTGAGACCCACTCAAGTTGCTCGCGAAACTGTGCTGAAAACGAAGCAGGAGTCTCGTGCATGCCGATGACTAGCCCTCGCGAGCGTCCGTTGCCTCTCTGGACGCGGAGCGCTAGCCCGTCCATCCGAGCCAGCGTGGCAGCATGAATCAGGAATGACCGGGCTTGGCTTCTGATGTTCATGGTTGAAGATCATTGCGCCAGTTCACGATGCTGGGTTACTGGCGCCGCCGACTCTTAAATGAGGCCGTCGCCATCGGCCGGCACAGGATACCAATCGTGAGTCGGCAAAAGCTTGCCCTTATCCAGAAACCACCCATTCGGCGCCTCGAAAGCGCGGGGCTGAAAACCTCTCTCGCAGAATATCTTCTGCCGGTCTGAATTCTGGCTGCGCAGCACCACAGCATCTATTTTGTTTCTATAGCGGGCAATCAATGCCCCGACAATTCGCAACCATTCATCCGGGGGAACTTCGGGAAAAACATCGAGCACATTGAGTGTGTTGATTTGGCTGCGATATCCCCGAGGGCGCTGGTTCACGGTTACCAGTATCTCGCGGTCCGGGTGGCAGCTGCGAAAAGCAAATGCCGCAACGGTTGCATCCCTGCCGGAAAAATAGCGCCAGCGAATGTAGGGAAAGTCACGCATCGCAGTCAACTTTCCGGAGGAATCTTGAAGCGGAAGAGCAGCCGCCTGCTCCGCCGAAGTGAGCGGCTGAAGAGATCCGGGCTCGTCGCACTTAATGTTAAGCCGCCGGAATAGCCCCGCAAGGTTAGAGATGGGGCTGCCCGCCAAACGAGTGAGCACCCGATCAAGATACCGTCGATGCGCAAACTCCTCAACCACCGGTGGCCAGCGAAGCACACCGAACAGTTCGCCTTCCGAGTAGGGGATAGGGCTCGCCCCGGCCGTCTTCCACAAGGCCGCGGCCTCCGCGTTGGCGGATGTTCCAAATAAAGGCCGCTGATTTCCCAGCCGGCAATACTGCAAGAAGATTCGGCCTCCGTGTCCGCGATGGCGATCATTCACGTAGAACGAACTGGAACCCATGAGAAGCATTCTTTCATTTTCGAAGCGGAAGGCTTGCGGGCTGCACAGAATGCACCCGACGAGTTCGTCGGCGGAACGCAGTCCAAAGCCCAGCGAATCCTCGGGCCTGCGGGCCGGGTTTTCAAGCAAGAACCAACGGAGATGGGAATCTACGGTTTCTAAAGTTCGACCGGATTGCGCCGCGATGAATGACGCTACTTCAGCGATGTCGTTCTCTACAATTGCAACCAGCTCGGTGCGCGGAACTCGTTCCTCCGGAATTATTCGAGGAGTGGTCATTGTTATCGCGTAGCTTCCTCGTAAATCTTGACAAGGCTCTGCGCCTGATTCGCCAGCGTAAGTTTATCGAGAATTGTCTGCCGGGCGGCCTGGCCGATTCGCGCGCGCAGTTCGGCGTTTCACAGCAGGTCTTGCACGCCTTGCACGAGTTCCTCCAGACCATCGACCGGAATCAGCCAGCCGTTGCTGCCGTGCTGAATGATTTCGTCGATGCCCTGTCCCCGGCACGCGATCACAGGCTTACCGCTCGCCATCGCTTCCAGATAAACACATCCCAGCCCCTCGTACCGGCTGGGCAGCGCAAAGACCGTGCAGTTGCGCATGGCCTCCGCAACTTGGGAGCGGCGTTCGCCGCCCGAGAAAATGCACCCGATCGCTGATGCCCAGACTTCTCGCCAGATTGGCAAAACGATCACGATCTGCCCCTTCCCCGATGATGCGGCATTGCAGGCCTGGATGTGAATCTTTCACTCGGGCGAAGGCCTTCAGCACGAGCTCGTGCCCTTTTCCCGCCAACAAATTCCCAACCATCAGGATAGTGGGCGTCTGCTCTTGTGTGCGGCCGGGCGTAAACACGCTCGGATCCGTGCCATTGTAGACAACTTCAGAGGCGATCGGGGCGTCCATCCCATCTGTCAGCAATTGTTGCACCCTACCACTGATGCAGATTACTTTGCTAGCGCTCCCGTAGACGTTCACGGAAGCTTTGCGTCGCCATCCGGCGGCGATTCCTTTTTGGAAGCAACTGTTGAACACGTCCAGACCATGAATGGTGACAACGAAGGGAATGCCCGTTCGCCGCGAAAGCAATGCCGCGGCAGCTCCGCAAGGCAACGCGGCGTGAGCATGAATTAGATGAATCGGCGAGCGCAGATTTAGCTGCCGGACCCTTCTCAGAAGAAGGTCGCCCAGGAATTTTCCCGCGCTCGACAGACCGAAGTTTCCGGGCAGTTGCGGGTAGCGAATCCAATCGGCGGGAGAATCCTGGCTTGGCTTTCGGCTGGCATGATAAATCGAATCAACTGCGATCACCGACGACGCCATGCCGTGGGCCTGGAGCTGTCGAAGGGTTTCAGCCACAAAGCAACCGCTCACTTCGTCCCCAGACGAGGGATAAAAGGGAGTGAGGGTCAGGACGTGCAGCTTTGCTGGTATATCTTTCTCCACTATGTTCCAGGTGCGGACTGGGGCTGGATGCGCAATGTTTACCTGCTCTCACTGGTCTCGGTCGAGTGCTCCAGAATCAACTCGGTGAGGCCTGCGATGGTCACGAAACGCGGATCCTGCAGGTCGCGGTCGGAAAACTGCATGCCAAACTGTTGCTCGATCTCCGTAACGAATTCGACTACCTCCATCGACGTGAGCCATCCGGCTTCAAAGTAGTCGGTGTCGTGCAGGGCTGCTGGCGCGCTCTTGCCGAACTTCCCCCTCGCCGCGAACCAGTTTGTAAGCCAATCCTGCACCCGTGCTTTCAATTCTTCCCCCGGTCACCTTTCGATGGCCACGCAGCGCGCCGGCGAACCGTCGCATCCCTTCAGCTTCAGAGGCATGACGATGAGTTCCACCTCCGTTGTGGTCAGCGCTTTGAGGTTGGCGACGTATTCCACCAGCACCACCCCCGCGCCTAACAGCACTTTGTGGTTGGGAGAGTCTTTTGGCGTACCTCGTGAATGGGCCGGGTTATCCGGCGACGGAGTGTCCATCGCGATCAGGCGCACTCCGTTTTCCACGAGCCACTGCGCGGCATCTTCCGACAGAAACGGATATTCGTTGTAGAACTTCATGTTGCCGAAATATTCCGACCAACCCGTGCGCAGAATCAAGCGCGCAGGCACCGTCTCTCCTAATCTCTGCTTGAGATCTGCGATGTCGATCTGCTGCAACGGCCGGCAGCCCGTGAAGTCCGCCACCGTGGCGCGACCGATCAGCACGTCAAGGGGAACTTCATCGATGGTCTTGCCATTCGGGATGAAGTGACGTGGCGCATCGGCGTGAGTACCGATATGCGTTCCGAGGACTAGTTTGCGGGTCTCGCGGCCTTCGATCCCATGCCGGCCGAGAATTGTGATCTCGACCACAGGATGCCAGTGCGTGGGAAACGTCATCATGCCTTCTTCGATGGGCAATGAAAGGTCGATAATTTTCATGCGTCTATGGTTCCGAGATTTCGCCGCGGATCTTTAGTATGAAGTACAAGTATGAAGTACAAGTGTGAAGTACGGAGCATCAATGGGAAACGCCTGCGCTCTCCGTCGCCGGCGTTCGAAGAGTCGCGGTCGAGCCTACTTGCAGCTTCTGCGCCACCAACTCGCGAATGCGGGCCTTCTGCACTTTGCCGTTCGCAGTTCTGGGAAGTTCATCAATCGCGATGTAGCGGGCAGGTTGCTGGTGCTGCGCCAGAGTGCGTTTTGCATGAGCGACCACTGAATCCAGCATGGACTCGAGTTCCACGCCCGCCTCAAGCTTTAAGACGGCCACGATGTCTTCGCCATAGAGTTCGTGAGGAATACTCACCACGGCCACTTCTGCGACCCCGCGAAGATGCATCAACGCTTCCTCGATGGCAGCGGGGCTGATGTTTACGCCGCCGCGAATGATGAGGTCTTTCTTGCGGCCGGTAATGAAAAGGGCGCCTTGATCGTTAAGATGTCCCACGTCGCCTGTGGGAAACCAGGCGGAGGCATCGATTTCCAACAGCGCGCCATCAGAATCCAGGTAGCCGGCCATTAGATCGGGCGTCAGAATCTGCACTTCCCCATCCACGCCGGGAGCGACGGTTTCTTCTTCGTCACTTACCACACGGAGCCTTATTCCTGGCAGCACTTCGCCGACGTAACCGTGCCCGCCGAGACTGCGTTGAGAACGTGCGGTAACAAAGAGAGTTTCCGAGAGACCGTAATTTTCAATCAAGCGCACGCCGTACCGGGTTTCGAACTCATCCTTTACCTTGAGTGGAAGCGGAGCGAACCCCACAAACGCGTGGCGCACAGCAGTGCGGCAGAATTCTTCGCCGGTGCGGCCGCGGTCCATCCTCAACAGAATCGACAACACAGTTGGAGCCAGCCAAAGAGTGTTGACGTTGTTGTTTTTCGCCTTCTCCCAGAAATTCAGGCTTGATCGCGCATCGAAGACGTGATCCACCACCACACTGGCGCCGCACAAGAACGGCAGCACGAGCAGGTTGTAGAAACCACCCATGTAGGACATCGAGAGCGTCAGATAAAATCGCGAATCCTGGTGGATTCCCTGCGCGCTCGCAAACGCCGAGGCGTTACGGAACATTCGTCCTAGCTTGTGGGCCAACCCCTTGGGTTTCGCGGACGTACCCGAGGTGTACATGATTACAACCAGGTCTTCGCCATCCGTAGTTTCCAGCGGCAAGAAATCTGTTGCGTTCTCGAGGACATCAATCCTGATCAAGTCGGGCTCGTTCGAGTCTTTGATCGCTTCGTGTGCAGTGAACAACCGCAGCATATTCGGGTGAAAGGCTTTGAATGCGTCTGCGCAGGTTGCGCTTGCCACCAGGAGTGCAGGCTTGCAGCTCGCCAATATGAATTGGACGTCGCCCCTGCTCAGGGCTGGATTGATGGGAACGATCACTGCTCCGAGGTAAATGCAGGCAAAATAAAGAACCGCGAGTTCACAGCAGTTCGGAACCATCACGGCGATGCGATCGCCCTTCCGAACGCCGCGACGGCGGAGTTCTGCAGCCAGCGCGCAGGCTTGCCCGTGAAATTCGGTGTAGGTAATTTCACGGCCGGTAACGGCGTCCACCAGGAAGACCTGGCCCTGGCGGCGGGCGACGACATCTAGGATGGTTTCGCCGGGCTTCATTTCCTCGATCGTCATTGCATCGCCAAAGGAGTAGGTTGAGCCGACTTCATGAGATTCGAGATGGCCACCCAACGGTCCATCTGGCCGCGATAGGCGTGGTTGGGATCGAGACGCAGGATCGCGCGGCCTGGAACGTCCATTTCGAAGCGCGGAAAATGGCCGGCCGTGATCACAATTCCTTCCGGCAACAGCAACTGATCGATCGAGGCCGAGTCGGCAGCACTCGGTGGACAGAGCAGCAGCGCGACCGCAATGCCCAGGTCAAAATGCATGCGGTCAGAAAAATCCGCCATCTGCCAACAGTTCGCGGGCACTCCAGCGGGCAAATTCCCGTGCACGACAACGTTGCTGAAAGTCTCGGAGCAATGCTGCAACAGGGCATTATTCGGGTTTCCATAGATCATCAAGCAGAAATCGCCATACCGCTGGGCCGTAGTCAGTAGGACATCTTCCATGTAACTCGCAAACAGGCGCTTCGAGCGCACGGGGAGGATTCTCTCCGCGCTCACAATCTCTTTCAGGGACGTGGGCCACTCCGCAGCCCACGCGCCTCCATCCTTGTCGTTGAGATAGAGTGGTACCCTACCTCCCGTCATCCTTAACACCTGTTCCAGCACGTCGAACGAACCGTAAACTACTCGGCCGAGAACAACCGGGCCTTCCGCGAGCACGAGGTCGGCCAAGACCAGATCGGAAGAAGGCGATTCGGACGCGACGAGTTCCAGCACAGGACGAGCCCGGCGTTTGGCGCAGGTGACGATCATGCCGTCGACTAACGACTGCACCGCGGAGAGTGAACTGCTGATGCTGTTTGCGGAAATACCGGGCGCAGCGAACGATGTCAGCATCTCGCGTCTCTTCTCTGCCGCCGCTTTCGGCAAACTGGCAGCCACACGATTCAGATTGTCCTCATCGAGGTTGACTGGGTCGAGCTTGCCCATGGCGACCACGAGCCTGCGCAGCTCAACTCCATGCTTGTGAGCCGCCTCGGCCACCTTGGGAAGAAACGAAGAATGAAACTGGCTGCATCCCATGGCCACCGACATCATGTCGTATAGCTGCATCTGCGACATGAGCGGGCCCATAAATTCTTCCGCGGCGTCCATCACATCGAACAGGTCGATGCCAGTTTCAATCCCAAGATTATTGAAGACAGCCACTGCGATCTCGGTAGGGACGTTGCCCGCGCTTCTTCCCAATCCGAAGAGCGTAGAGTCGATGAAGCTGGCGCCGCAGCGAACCGCTTCCACGCTATTGGCAACGGCGAACTGCAGGTTGCTGTGGCCATGGAAGCCCAACTTACAGTCGGAACGTTCGCGAGCGGCGCTGAGATATTTGCGCACGTCTTCAGGAAACATGCTGCCCGCGGAGTCGACGCAGTAAATCACCTCTGCCCCGGCCGCCGCGCCTTCCTTTGCCTTCTGGCCAAATGTGGCAGGCGAAATCCCATAGGTTTTCATGAAGTTAAGACAAGGCTTGAGCCCTAATTCCTGGGCCAAGGTCAGGTAGGGATAAGCATCCTCGATTTCCGGGGCGTGGTAACCGATGCGGACAAAGTCCAGGCCGGCCGCGCGCGCCGACTTGAGCTGGTCGGCCGTCCCGATTCCAGGAATGAAGAAACAACCGATCTGCGCGTTGGGCGCGGCCCGCTTCGCCGCCTCGATGAGCCGCTCGTCGGTGGCCGGCATCGTGCCTTTGCCGGCCTTCATAGCGCCCAGACCTACGCCGTGACCCACTTCAATCCAACGAAAACCAAGCCGGCCCAGAACGCCAGCGAGGATTGCAGTGTCGTTTTCGGTGAACTTGAAATCTACGGCGTAGCTGCCATCCCGCAGCGTGCATTCCAGGATGTCCACTCGCTGGCCGGAAGGCTCTTGAGGCGTCAAATCATCATTCATCCACGACTCTAACGAATCCGCCATACCCAACTCTCCCGGCGCTGCCCTGCTGATGTTTCGGTGATTGATTGGAACTATACTACCAGTTTTCAAACGTCGAAAAGTCCACAGAGCGAAGCTATCGAACGATTATCTCCCGCCAGCTTGTTGCACGTTGGAGGCGGTGTGTCGCAGTGCTTCGCGCCCCCTGTTTCCTTATGCACGCATCTCTGATTTAGTATTGCCACTCAACCTGCCCCATGGGACTGAGTCCACAAAGTAGACTGGCGCGGCAGCGCGGCGGCTATCTGCCAACGCTGGATGGCTGGCGCGCCATTGCTATTGCGGGCGTGCTCGTCGATCACGGGACGGAGAGTTTGTTTCGGGGATCTGCCTCGTATTCATTTCTGCGCACCGGTCCTAATGGAGTCAGTCTGTTTTTTGCCATCAGCGGATTTCTTATCTGCTCGCGGCTGCTGGAGGAAGAACATCTCTTTGGGCAAATCAGTCTGAAGGGTTTCTACCTTCGGCGCGCTTGCCGCATCCTCCCCGCAGCCTTTACCTATCTTGGCGTTCTCGCTCTATTGGGTGTTTCTGGACTGGTGATCGTGACGCCGCTGGAGTGGTGGAGCTGTGTCTTGTTTTTCCGAAATTACCTGCCGCCGGAATGGATTCGCGCAGGGTGGGGCGGATACACGATCCACTATTGGTCGCTGGCGGTCGAGGAGCACTTCTATCTGCTGTGGCCCGCCCTGCTGGCCTTTTCCGGAAGAGTACGGGCGCGTTATGTCGCGGCAGGTTTGACGGCTGCTGTGGCGCTATGGAGGTGGTGGGATTTTCATCACCAGTTGGTGAATCGCTATCTGCCCGGACTCCTATTCCCCTCGCGCACGGATGTGCGGCTGGACGCGCTGCTGCTGGGATGTCTGGCAGCGCTGGTAATGGCTGAACCGCGCTGGCGGGCGCGGCTGGAGCGGCATTTCACGGCGAGCGTTTGGTGGGGATGTGTGCTTGCGTATGGGCTGACTCAGGTGATCACGCGGAGGCACGACTACGGCCTGCAGGAGTCGGTGCTGCTGGCGGCGCTGGTTGCCGGGACGGTGTTGCATCCAGCGGGAATCGTGGGAAGGGTCTTGGAAAATCCAGCACTGAAGTGGGTGGGGCGGCTCTCTTACAGCCTCTATCTATGGCAGCAGCTGTTCTTGATTCCCGGAGGACGGTGGCCGTTGTCGATTCTGCAACGGTTCCCGTGGAATCTGGTCTTAGTTTTCTTGCTGGCGGCAGTGAGCTACGAATTGGTGGAACGGCCGATGATCCGGCTGGGACATCGCCTGGCGCCGCCGCCTACGCCCGGCAGAAGAGACCTGCATGAGGAAACCCTTGGGAACGCGCGCGCGGTCCCAGCCGCTCGGCAAGATCAGTTGAAGTACACGGCGTGAACGGCCGGAGAGTAGCGCTTCTGTTTCGGATTATGCCGTTGGCCGGCGGAACTGTTGGGGCTGAATAAACGCAGGGAAGTGCCTGGAGGCGGGCATTCGCAGCTCGGCCTTAACTTCCGGAGCGAGGTCCATCAGCAGAAAGACCGAGACCCAAAAGAACAAGCAGAGATAGGACCCCACCGCGAACAGCCAGTCTTCAAAGCAGGCATGTACCAGACCCGCGATCGCAACCAGTGCGAATGGAATGCAATAGTGGTAGGGATTTCCGTTTCTCCGCATCCAACTCAAAACTCGAACCAGCCTCCGAACCAGCATAAAAAGCAAGACCAGAAACGGCACTGCGCCCAGGACTCCCATATACTCCGCCAACGCCAAATAACTGTTGCCGTGCTCCCGGTTGCTTCCCTCGATTGTGTATACCGAGGACGCACCCAGGTCGGGGCGAAACTCCCCCAGTTCGCTGGTGCCAAAACCACTTCCGAGCAGACGATTTTTTGTGCTGCGATTGATGACAGAAAGCGTCTCGGTCCAGGGAGAAAGGCGTGACCCGAACGCGCCGGGGTGAACACCTCCCGCTTTGTAAATAACTCTTCCAGTGAACGACGAGACCCGTTCATCCATCTGCGAGGGATTAATGACCGCCATCACGGTAAGGAAGAAGACAGAAACGAAGGCACATTGCAGGAGCAGCCGCTGGTGACGCAGAGCCACGGTGAACACCAGAACTACCACAATTGCGGCCAACGTCGAGGCACGGGAGTTGGCCAGGTAAAGCAGTCCGCCACACAAGGCCAGGGCGAAAAATCGGCGCTGTCTGAGACCCCGAGTTTCCGCCACCAAAGCCGCCCACAACAAGACCGGAACGATGGCAACGCCGATAATCGCCCCCAGCGCGTTAGGGTTGCCAAAGACGCCGTAACCCAAGGCGAAGTAACACACCGCGCAGACATAAACCAGAGCCTCACATGCCAGCACCAGGCCCTTCGTAAACTTGTACTCCCTTCCGGCAATGGCCACGCGGGCTCCCGAGGATGCATACAGGAACAACAGAAACAGGCTTGCTACTTTGAGCAGGGCAGTTCCCGGTATCTCGGAAACAATGGCAGAGACGAGTGCGGAAAGCACGCACAACGAGGCCACTAGATGGAAGGCGGCAAAATGGCGCGGGCGTGGACTCTTGATCCAGATGACGAAGCCGCCTAACGCGCCCACTGCCAGAAAGAGCCAGCGCAGCGCCATCCCGGTTCCACTAAAGGGCAGCGATGATCCTGCCCAAAGGAACGTTCCCATCAGGAGCGGAAAGAACACTCCCTCAAAATGGGTCATGCCCACAAAGGCGATCTGCAAGGCCAGAATCGCGCCGAGGTAGGTTGTGTTGGCGAAAAAGACGGGGCGGCGCTCCACCAAAACAAACAGCCCCAGAACCGCGATCATTCCCAGAGGGAGAAGAATCACCTGAGCCCGGCTCTTCATCGCTCCCTCGCGCATACGGATTCCACTACCTTTACCAATCCCTCAGCCCAAGCCGCTGGAGAGTACTCCTGTATTCGCTCCCTGCTCCTGGGACCCATCTCAAAACGCAGTCCGGCATCACTGGCTAAGCGCGCCATTGCTGCGGCAACTCGAGATGGATCTCGGGGTGGAACTACAAATCCATTCCAGCCATCCTGCACCAGGTCTGCCACGCAACCGGCAACACTGGTGGCGATCACCGGCAGACCGCACGACATCGCTTCGTTCACCACCAGCCCCCAAGTGTCGCTATGAGTTGGAAAAATCAACGCGTCTGCCAAAGCGTAAAACTCGGGCAACCCTTCACGCTGGATAAAACCGGGAAATTGAATCGTCCCTGGCGTGATTCGTGACGCTAGTTCTATCAGTTCGGAGCGGTCCGCGCCATCTCCCACAAATACTAACCCAACTTTTGCGCGAATCTCACTGTCCAGTTGGGCATATGCTTCCACAAGGTCAAAAACTCCCTTGGCCCGCACCAACCGGCCAACGCAAAGAAAGAATCGCAAAGGCAGAGAGAGGCGGGCGCGCACTTGCAACTCTTCCCGCTTCGCCTCGTCCGCCAATGCCGCAAATAGCTGAATATCGACGGCGTTTGGCGCGGTGAAGATGCGCTCATCCGGTATTCCAAGATCCTTCAAGTACTCGAACGCCGATCTCCCAGGCACAACGAAAGCCTGGCAAAGAGTCAAGAAGCGTCTCTTCATGAATTCCACGGCAGGATAGCGCTGTCGCTTATCCAACGCCGTGCTTTCCGACCAAAGCAACAACGGCACGCGATGAAATCTCGCCCAGCCAGCAGATTCCCAGGAGGCCAGATAGTTGTATCCGCCGCACGACACAGCATCGGGCCTCATCTTGTTCAGCGCAGAAAGCACTCCACTGTTGAGCAGAACGTTATATCTGCCGAAGCGCTGACGCCAGGATGGGAGCACTTCGTAGGGAAACTTGATCTCGTCTTTATAGACCCGCCACTGGCGCAAGCTGGTATCGCTCTCGGCGAGGAACATGACATGCAGGTTAATTTCCCGTCTCGCGGCCAGGGCATTGAATACAGGAATCCGGTAGGGCGCAATGATCTCGGTAACGATTACGAGCTTGGGGATCAAGCAACCGGCTCCCGGTGCGAGTCCGAAACACGATCACGGAAAGACTCTGCGGCGTCGTGTGTCAGGATCGTGCATCCTTCCCGTGCGCATGCGCGAGACGAGTAAAGATGGTCTCCCACTGGCGAGTGATCACGTCCCAATTGAAACGAGACACATGATTGCGCGCCGCCTGCCCCAGAGTGCGCCGCAAGTCAGGACTTACAAGCAGTTGTGCCAGATGCGCCATCAGTTCATCGTCTGTAGCGGCCAGAAAGCCAGTCTTGCCGTCAATCACGGATTCGGGTTCGTAGTCTTTGCGCGCGATCACTGGCAAGCCGCTGGCCGCTGCCTCCAGCAGCACTCTGGGGGACCCCTCCCAGCGTGAGGGAAACAGAAAAATGTCTGCCCCGCGATATTCTTCACGAACTGCAGTTCGCGGCAGCGATCCGCGCATTACAACGTTCGCCAAGCCTCGGGCGCGGTCGCGCAGCTCTTGCGCCATCACGCCGTCTCCCACGAGAACGAAGTCCGCTTGTGGGTAGCGTTCGGCCGCGTCGAGCACAACCTGTGGTCCCTTGAACACTCGCAGCGCTCCCACAAAGAGCACGCGCGGTCTGGAATTCGCCGGCCTGTCCCAATTGGGCGTAAAGAACTCCGTATCTACTCCCGTCGGAACCACTTCGCTCGGGAGGCCGTAATTCGCTTCTAAACTCCGCTTGACGAAGGCGGAGTTGCTGAACAGATGATCGCAACGCAGAATGGTCTGCTCGATAAGCCGGATGGTTTGCGGAGTAATCGTTTCATCCTGCCAGTCGGTTTGCGACTCGATTGTACCTGCGATCATGCAATGGTTCGTGCGAAGCGGGCGCAGCCTCAAATACCACAGGCTGGCCGGCGACGCCTTCAGGTAAAACAGAATGTCTTGCCGCCCAAACAGGTAGTGAGCCAGCAATTTAATCGTCTGCCTGCGATCTGGAAGCTGGAGCAGATGTGTGTTTGGCCTGTTTGCGACTTGCGCGGCGGGAGGTCCGTGCACGAACATGGCTACGAAAAAGCGATCCGGATTCAATCGGCTGACGATCTCGCGAGCGTTGATCATTTGGGCGTTAGTCAGGCCTTCGTCTGCGAGAGAGTCGATTAGTATTTTGACCGGCTTCATTTCTGTTTCTCAGGCATCTCGACTTGACTCGTCTAGCTGGCGGCGCGGGTAGTCGCGATTGCGGCGGCATTTGTTGTATTCAGTCCAATCTCGCGCAAGCGTGCTCGCAGGTAAGCCTGTGAACTGTGTCTGGTACTCGACCTTCTCAGGTGTGCAAGCGCGGTCTCAAGCAAGCGCCGCCGCTCCGGCTTTCTGGCTGCGACTGGCAAAGGATTTCGTTCTCCACGGTCGGCTTCAAGGTCGAACAAATAGTCAGTGCCCTCATCAAAATTCAGCAACATCTTGTATCGCGTTTCACGGACGGTGAGGAGCCGCGGCCCGCGGCGCTGATCGAGATCAAAAGGATTCGTGCAACCGGCGATGCACTCGGAAATTGCCGGCTCGCTCCACGGAGTTCCTTCTTGAATGTGCTTCCAGTGACTTTGTCCTTGAAACTCAGCCGGGATTGGCAACCCGGCTGCCGCCAGCAGCGTGGGCGCGAGATGCAGCAAACTGAAGGGATTGGCGGAGACAGCTGCTTTCGCCGCCCCGGGTGCGCGGAGGATGAGTGGAACGTGAATCAACTCTTCGACCAGCGAGGGAGCATGGAAGCGGCCATCGTGTTCCAGGAATTGCTCTCCGTGATCGGCGGTCAAAGCAAAGACGCAATTTTCCCAGAGTTTAGATCGACGGAGGATCTCGACCAGCCGCGCAACCTGCGCATCCACCCAGCAAATCCCAGCGTCGTAGAGCGCGATGACTTCGTCGCGGTAACCGCGCAGGCGTTTGCTTCCAATATCAAAGCGGTTCCAGTATGCGTTCAGATAACGCGCGCGGGAAGCCGTCAGCCGCTTCTCTCCCAGGATTTCCAATCCTTCTTGTGTCGGATAATAGGGTGAATGTGGATCCATGAAGTGGACCCACAGAAAAAAAGGATTCTTCCCCACCGAGGCCAGCCAGGTACACGCCCGGTCGACGATCCCATCCGCCGCCGGGAAGCGACGCAGCCTATCGAGCGATTCGGGAGCGGGCGCGGCCCTGCGCTGGCAATATTGAAAATAAAGTTCGTCATAGACGGCGCCCATCGCTGGAATCCTATGACTGACGCTTTCCAACGCACGGTTCAGATTCCCCCCCCAGCCAGCGCGTCTCAGTGAAGTATCGGCTTGATTGGCGAGCGGAGCGAACTCGCCATCCAGAAAATCGTGGAATGAATCGAAACCGAAATCGTAACCAAACCGCGCCGAGAGGTAAGGATTCGCGGCGCCGAAGAAGGCGGTCACATGTCCTGCTTCTTTAAGTGCTGACGCCAGATTCTTTTCTTCGGGCGCAAGTCCCACAACCTCGCGTCCCAGGGCTAACGGATAACGCGATGCCAGGATTGCAGGAAGTGAGTAGTACGTGGGGACGCCCGCTACGATGGCGGTGGGGAAAATAAAACTCTCACCGGCGAGGCGATCGAAGAACGCCGTGGTCGGGCGTGGATAGCCCATGAAGCCACAATGATCCGCACGCAAGCAGTCTACCGTGACGAGAACCACCGATTTACGGGGAGCCATCTACGTTCTCCATCCTCCGGCAATCGCGCCCGTTGTGAACTTCCGTTTCGTCACCGGAACCCGCACTGCAGATGTCATCGATTGAAACGTCCCTTTATCCACCAGATCGTATAAGTCCTCGTCGCGCGCATACAGGAGGTCGGGGTGCTTGGCTTCGAGTGCAGTCAGAAACTCGTCGAGGAATCCGATTGTCCGGCTGCGAAAATCCTTGATGGTGGAATGGAAGTTAATGGAGTGAACCGAAACGATCGCCGGCAGGCCACGGGCAAAGCAGTCCTCGGCCACTCGCAAGCACGCGTCCACGGAAAATTCCTGTCCGGCGGCAGGCTCAAAATCCATCGAGCGGTAGAGATGCAAAATACCATTTTCGTCGAAGTGCGGCGGCATCGCGCTCCCCGGGCCGTTCTGCGCCACCTGAATGCCACGCTTCGCCCATGCGTGATGCGTATCTCGGTTGGCTCGATAGCCGGGTGCACAAGCCGAACGCGGAGACTTCGAGAAGAAGCCGGTAAAGTTCTCCACTGCTGAATCAATCAAACCTTCCTGCACGCTTGCAGACAGAAAGTCTTCATCACCGGGCCGCTCTGGATCCCAGTATTCAAATCCAACCCAAGGCATACGCCAGTGGATGTATGGGACCCCGGCCTTCCACAAAGTTCGCAGCAGAACACCTCGCTGCCCCGGGTCGTCGAGATGCCTTTCCACCGCCGGCCGGCAGAAATGCGTGGTGCCGTGCAGCGCCGGCGACAATACACCGGCGGAGATCCCTTCCCGATAGGCCTCGAACAGGCCCGGCCGCTGCCAACCGTCCGGAAGGCCTTCGGTCAAGGCACACAGATAAATCTGGCGAAACTTGTTGGCGCTCACTTTGCCGAAGTCAACGTTGGCTCCGATAAAGTTCATTCCCAGACAGGCCGGCCGTCCGTTCGAATCGCGATGGCGTTGCAGCATCGACACGGCCGCCGCAACATCCTGAGCGGTCTCGAGACTGTAGAAGTCGTAGCAGCGTTCCCCGAGGTTCACAACTAGATTTCGCAATTCCTCATAACCCTCCCGGTCGCGCACGCCGACTCTGCCCCAGTCATCGCTTTGTAACACGACGAGCGGACGACCGAAAGCAAAGCCCTCCACGGGCAGAAGAGAACGCCCACGCCGCAATACTCTACGCGCGATGTTCAGCATGAAAGTTCCTATTCCGTAGACGGACCATTCACTTCTGTGCCAGGACACTGTAATTCACGGCAAATTGTTCGTTGCGCCGGCCAGACAATTTCTCCATGAGCGCTCCCACCACGTTCAAAAGCGGAGCCAGAGTGCGCCGATAGACAGACCGCGCCGCGGGATATCGCACAAAGATGTCAAGGCAAGTATTCACGGTGCGAAAAAAACCTGACACGCTGCCGCCTTCGGCCACGACTTCCACACGCGTGAACCCAGCCAGCAGATGGCGTAACCCTGCAGGCAGGAAGCGCCAGCACTCCTCCGCGGCGTCCAGGGGGCAGGCGCTCGGAACGCTAAGCACCAAGGCGCCTCCCGGTCTCAGCACCCGGTGGATCTCGCCAAACACCAGGGATGGCTCGGCAATGTATTCGAGCACCTGGGTACAAATCACCAGGTCGAATCGTGCGTTGCCCAGCGGAAGCTGTTCCGCTCGGGCTACCACGTTTACGAGCGGAGTCAGCCGCAGATCCACCGCGACGTATCGGCGCAGGCGATTCGCGATCAGCGCGCGATAAGGTTGAATCCGTCCGCCGACATCAAGAACTTCAAGTTCATTCGACGCCAACTGCGCGAGCCAGCGATCGAAAATCCTGCGCCGTTCTCTCAGAACGAGCCAATTCGGATTGGTGAGCGAGGGAAAAAGACGTTCTCTGCCCTGCTGCGTCACTTCATCCAAAGTCGGGGATTTATCCATTAGTTGGCCGGTCGGGGACAGTGTCCTAATCAGCGTCGGCGCTTCAAATGTATCCCAAAGCTCGAAGCCTTTCCTCCACGACCGCCTGATCGGCGCGTTCCATGTCGGCGCTCTCCCTGCGGATCAACTCTTGCAGCAAGAAAACTACGAGTTCGTCCAGGCTGCGGAACGCTCCGCCAAACTTCTCTTCGGCGGCCGCACACAAATCCGAAGGAAGTCGAATTTCACGCAATTCGCTCATGACCGGCTCCTTGATCTCATCGTCCGAAAGCCCCCCGCACGCGCGTCCAAACCGCATTGGCGATCAAGCGGTCATCCGCGTCTAGACCCATGGCGAGCGCAACAATGGAAAATGCTCCATAAGAGAGCATCAGTGCTACGACAATCACTACCCAATCAGCCCGCAAGAACGCCGAAGCCTTGCTCACCAGCAACGTAATCGCAAGCGCGATTCCCACTGAAGGCAGCAACTTCAGGTAGCTGCGATTATAAGGGGACAACTTCAGTGCGCGGCGCACTTCCACCAGATTCCATGCATTCACGCCTACGTTGGTGATGGAGGCGGCAACAGCTGCGCCCAACGCTCCCCAAAGCGGAACCAGCCAGACGCTCAAGCCCACCATCACAGCCGCCATCACCGCCTGCACTCGAACCAGGCGACGCTGGTTGCCGGACATCAGCAGGAGGCAACCCACCGATCCGACACCGCAGTTTACCAACTGACCGCACGTTCCGATGACCAGGATGGGCCACCCCGCCTCGAAGTCGTGGCCGAAGATGCGCATGATAGGGCGCGCATACACCATCATCACCAGGGCCAGCGGAAACGTCAGTCCCAGCATCCATTTGGTAAGAGTCTGGAACAAACGTCCCAGTAAAGCGAGTTCTCCCCGGGTGTGAATATCGGCGATGACCGGCGCAAAGATCTGATTGACCGACTGCAGAATAATCGGCTCATACGCAACGAGCGCGGCCGCCACGGCGTAAATCCCAACCGTGCGGGCGTCCCGATAAAAGCCTAAAGCGACGCGGTCGGCCTGGCCCATAAGGAATTCCAGCATGCCCACGCCGAACACTGCTGCGGAGAACGACCAGACATCAGGCTCGATCCAGAGGTTTTTCAGATCCGGGGACCGGGCCGCGACCGGAGTAAGTCGCCACACCAGCGAAATCAGGAGCGCCATCACCACCAACGCGCTTACTATCTGCGCCACAAGGTATCCCCACAGGCCGCCCCCCAGAGCAATCAACAGCACCGCCACGGCCACGGTGACCGGACTGGCTACGAACCTCGTGATGATGGTGCGACGCCCTACTTCTTTATAACCCGCCAGGATTTTGCTGAAAAAGGCAGTGAGGGCGCCCGCAATCATGATCACCGCGAACAGCGGAAGGTAAGGTACGAGTTGAGGAGAGTGATAAAAACGCGTGGCGATCCAGGGACCAACCTTAAGCAATACCACAGCAAAAATCAGGTTCGTGGCCAGCAGTATCCATGATCCGTTCCACAACAGCGAGCGCAGCGCTCCCCATCGCTTCGACGTTACATATAGAGCCACAAACCGCACCGCGGACTCAGGCAGACCCAGAACATTGAGAATTCCCAGAAGACTGATGATGGTCATTCCCAAGGCATAGATGCCGAGAGCCTCCGCCCCCAGGACACGGGCAAGGTAGACCTTGAAGACATAACCGAATGCTGCCGTGAAAATTGTGCCCGCGAAGACGACTCCCGATTGCCGGGAAATGCGGCCCATCTCCGTCTGGAAGCTTAGAGGTTCCGATCCAACGGACGCACTTTCACTGGTTGACGCCTCGGGAGGCGTGGTCTGCTTCACTTGTGTTGCGTGAGCCTCTATATCGGATGGCAAAACAAATCCCCCGCTGCTGCCACGGCCCGTTGTGCCCAGGCCTGACGTGGAACCGCACCTGTGGCTTTGTTCAACGGGCTGAAAGACGCGACAAGAACCTGCGATGCAATAGTCTAAATGTTTTTCGTTCGTGGTGTGGTCTCTCGCGCGGGTTGCTACCTGCCGAGCATACGGCGAACAGCGGACTCGACTTTCGGAGCCCGTTTCAGCGCTCTGGCTACTCGGTATCTCGCGATCTCTCGCAGTTGGCGGCCCCAGGAGTTTGTCGCGATGACGTAGAGCGTCTGGCGCGTCCGGTTTCCAAATCGCTCTTTGTACCCTTCCGCGCCAAGACCCAAATCAACCGCCTTCATTTCATCCATGTCACAGGCTTCGATCACAATCCTCGAGAGCAGGCAATAGCCGGGGGAATTCTCTTCGTGACGACTGTCAAAGGTCGGCTGATACCAGAACCAGTTCCCGTGGAATTGAAACCCATAGTTCCACGCAACCGGATGGTCGGCAATCATCAACATGCTTAGAGTTACGACGCCGGTGCCGGCAAAGCGCCTCGCCAGTTCCCCCAGAAAAAGCCGGCGCTCGGGCGTGGATAGACTGCTGATGCGCTGCGTCGCCCGGAACCGCTCCACGTGAGCATCGGCAAACGCCGGCAAGGCTGCTTGAATCTGGGCGTGCGACTGCAAGTGCGCAAATGTAACCGGCCCTTCGCGCTCCATCGCTCGCAGAAACCGGCGAGTCTTCTTCTTGCCCGCCAGAGCATTCTTCAGCTCTTGGCGTTGTTCTCCAGAACCCAATTCCACCTGGGCGCACAAGTATGCCGGTCGCATGAACACATGAAACCCATGCTTCCCCGCCGCAGTCCTAAGAGCGGCAGGGGTTTCTGAATCTTCCGGCAGATTCGCCAGCGCCACGAAGCTCGTTTTCATCTTTGCCAGTTCCGCGAAGACCACATCAACGAACTCGGCCCGCTGCTCTGGTTGTGTAAGAAACTCGCAATAGTCTCCAGTCGTCGCGGCGAGGAAACTTATGTTTTCTTCCGCCGGGTCTGTGGCCAGAGAAACCACCCCGATCAGTTGATCCCCCTCGTAACCTAAGAAAAGCAGCGGCTTCAGGGAAGCCTGGTAAGCACACTGCACCGCCAGCGCCCACTCCCACGTGTAGAACACTTCCGGCCGCTCGGTCTGCGCAGCCAGGTCATTCCACTGGCGATGCAGATTGGGATCTTCAGGAATCTCTCTGTGCAGAACGATACGCAGACTCACTTCTCTCCAGTCGCTTCGGTTTTCGAGAACACATAGTAGTACCAATCTGTAACATAACGCCGGCTGGCACGCGGGTAGTCATCTCCCAGAGCGCGCAGCAGCCGGAAACCAAACTCGCCAAGTTCGCGCGTAACTTTCTCAGGAGTTGCCCCGTGAGTCTTCAGGCCACCATGCGCAGGGTCACGCCAATAGCCCTGCCCTCGCCAAAATGCCTCGGTTGGCAATCTCTTCGCCGCCCGGCCGAGCGACTCCAGGCCAGCTTGCAATCCCGCAAGAATCGCGCGTGCAACGGTCAAACACCATAGTACGGGCCGAAAGAAGACGGAGTCGTTGCCGGCAATCGCCCGCGCTGCATCCTGCACCCGTTGCGGATTCCACGGTGCCCGCACCCAGATCGCCCGCGGATTGTGTGAGGAGAAGATCAGAATTCCCCCAGGCTTGAGCACACGGCGAATTTCTCGCACCGCCCGCAGGCGGGATTCGTCCGGAATCACATAATCGATGGCGTTAAAAGCCATCACCACAGCGTCAAAGCTCGATGTCTCGAACCTCGACAGATCGGAAGCGTTCTGCGTCTCAAACTCAAAGTGAGGAAACTTCTTCCGGCACGCCGCAACCATTTCTGAAGCATAGTCGACACCCACGTACCGCGACGCAATCGACGAAAGGTAAGACGTGGTGCGTCCTCCGCCCACACCCAGGTCGAGGATCGCCATCCCCGGTCTGAGATACGTGTCAAACAACAAGCGCTCGCAAGGGGTGAGATAGTTCAGCGCCGCATAGTATTCCGCAACCGCCGGCGCGTTGTAGATAGGGA
This sequence comes from uncultured Acidobacteriaceae bacterium, assembly GCA_963703635.1. Taxonomy (GTDB): domain Bacteria; phylum Acidobacteriota; class Terriglobia; order Terriglobales; family Acidobacteriaceae; genus Sulfotelmatobacter. Next base: position 136,631 of record CAVPEZ010000020.1, on the reverse strand, counting down.
TATTCGGATCGGGTGCGGAATGGGGCTTCGTATCGGGCTTCGTTTCGGCCATCGGGAATCAAGGCCCGAGTCTAACTCATGGTCACTTATGGCGCTGTGCCGGAGAGGCGAGACCGGAAGTCGCGGTGGAAACCGGAGACATGGGCTTCAAATTCGGACAAGCTCATGTCCGCCGTCACGTGAACTCTGGGAAGCGCAAACCTTGGCAGAGATGCGCCGAAGCCTCCTCCGATGTTCATGAATGCGCATTCGAAGCCGGCTTGCTCTGCCATCTGCATTTCTCTTGTGGTCACCGACACCGCATCGCCAAACGGGTAAGCCAGCGCCCATACTGGCTTTCCAGTTGCGTTCTCCAGCAGGCTGCGGCTCTCCGAAATCTCTCGCCACGCCAAATCGGAGGATTGTTGCGAAAGTATGGGGTGGTTCAGGGTATGAGATCCCACGCTCATCCCTTGGTCCACAAGTTGCCGCAACTGGCTCCGGTCGAGCAAGCCGAAACGCCGGCGATGCGTCTCGTTGTTCGTGGATTCCGCATCCCACGGATCGGGCAAGCCGAATTGCATCCGCGTTGTCTCGAGGAAACTTGCTCTTTCTGACTGCTCAAACTGCGACAGCTTCTTCACCAGGTTCCACCACGCAGACCTTCTCTGTGTCCGATCTCCCAAATCGACGCTCATTCCCAGCGAATCGAAAGAGTAGGGCCCCGCAGGCGCGGCCAGCAGCAAAAGATAAAGTTCCTCATACCACAACATCCGGGAGTTCTGCGCGGCCGACGCACCCAGCGCAAAAAAAAGACACGACAAACCTTCTTCCCGCAGAATCGGCGCCATGTCGGTAAGCGCATTCAATAGCCCATCGTCGCAAGTAAGCAGCACGGCCCGCTCGGGCAGTTCCTTGCCGCCTACGACCCAGTCGCGCACGTCGTCCGGTGACACGACGCAGTAGCATTCCTTCAGCAACTGAAGCTGGAGCCGCAGATTTTCAGCGCTGACCAGGCTTCCGTCCTGTTGGGAATCGCCCACTTCGTATCCTGCTGGCAAAACTCCATGGTAGGTGAGGACGCAAAACGCCCCGCCATCCGCACGCCGACGAAGGTATCCGGAATTGGCCAGCCACGGATACACAACGCGCTTCAAAATCGGGCTCACAACCAGCACCTCATGATCGGACCACAAACTCCCAACTCAAAGGAGTACCACGCTTGATGCCCTGCGCAGCGCGCTTGCCCAGCACTTCCGTTAGATGCCGCGGATGAAGCCCATGCCCGGGCCGAATGGAGCGGACATTTAATGTGTTGAATGTCTCGCCCGGCTTCACATCCTCCACCACAAATAACGAACGTCGAAACGCGCGGCTCGCTTCTTCCTTCTCACTCAAGCCAAAGTGCACTTCGCCAACAGCTTTCTCCGCAGTCCGCACCGCGTCCACCATGGCTTTGAATTCTTGCGGCTCCAGAGAAAATGCGCTGTCCGGCCCCGGAGTTGAGCGCGATAACGTCAGATGCTTTTCGATGATGCAGGCGCCCAGCGCCACAGCGGCCACCGGCACTGCAATTCCCATCGTGTGGTCGGACAATCCCACGGGCACGCCAAATCGCCGCGCCATTTCCGGGATCGTCCGCAAGTTCATTTCCTCGGCAGACGCTGGATAAGCGCTCGTACATTTCAGCAACGCAATCTGCGTCGCACCCGCATGACGAGCGCTATGCAAAGCTTCCTCGATCTCCTCCACCGTGGCCATGCCCGTCGAAATAATCAGTGGCTTGCCGGTGCGCGCCATTCGCTGGATGAGAGGAATATCCACCAACTCGAATGAAGCCACTTTGTGAGCGGGCACGCCCATCTTCTCGAGAAAGTCCACGGCGGTCGAGTCAAAGGCGCTCGAAAACAAATCCATTCCGAGATCCTCTGCGGCCTGCTTGAGTCTGGGCTGCCAATCCCAGGGCGTGGAAGCCTCGGCGTAAAGATCGTAGAGCGTGCGTCCATCCCACAGCGTTCCACCACGCACCTGGAAATAATTCTGACTGGCTCTGAATCGTCATCGTGTCGGGCGTGTAGGTTTGCAGCTTCACCGCGTCGGCGCCCGCTTGTTTCGCGGCTCGGACGATCTCGACGGCCTGGTCGAACCTCTGCCCATGATTCGCGGACATCTCGGCGATCACATAGGTTGGGTGACCGATGCCAATGCTGCGCTCGCCAATTTGTATCTTCGCCATCACCAGATGCTGCCCTTGGAACGCACTGAACGCACCAATGCGAAGGCCTCGGCCGCGTGGCATCCCGCAACGCTGCCCCATCGCATCGCGACGGCGCGCAGCGCTTCGGGCGAGCGCGGATGCGGAAACTCCCGCGTTTCCGTCTCATAGCAAGCCATGGCGGCAATTTTGGTTTCGAGGGTCGCAGACACGTCGACAAAAACATTCGGACGAAAAGCAGGCTGCAAACTGCTGAATGCCCATTCCGTCGACGAGGGCACTTCGAAAGCGTATATCTCGCGCACCGGCTGCCCGGCCGTCGGCCGCGTTGCGGTAAGAACGGCGCGATGAATCACGCCGTGGTCGACATTCAAATCTCCTGGATGGTGCGTGTAGATCACATCGGGTTTCATTCGCTCCACCAACTCCTCCACTACTTTCACCACTTCCAGCAGAGGCATCGTGTCCAGCCGGTTATCCGGCAGCTTATGCAAGACCAGACCCTTGGCTCCCAGCTTGGCGGCCGCTGCCCGCGCTTGCCGATGCAACCCCGCCAACTGGCTCTCATCGGCATCCGATCTCTGAGCATGGCGCGAAGTGATTCCTTCTCCCAAAATCGCAAAGTGCACTTCGTGCCGTTCCTTCGCCAGGCGGGCTGCAGTTGCGCCACAACCTAAAACTTCATCGTCCGGATGCGCGGCTATAACCAGCACTTTCACTTGCCTGGCTCCTTGCCCGCATCGGCACGTGTGATCTTGACGTCGGCCACGATCCGTCCGTCGTAAAGCGCTGGCCGACTGAATTCGAAGCGCATGCCCCGGTGATGCAAGAAAGCGCGCGGATATCCCTCCGCATCCAGCATTCGAATGAAATCATACAGGGCCTCCAGCGACGAGAAGTGTCCGAACTCGCTCTCTGGCGGCGTCCTCCGCTTAAAGTTGACGGCCTTCCCTTCCTGGGACACAGGTGTCATTTCCTCCCGGACAATATGGTCGATCATCTTCGCGGACAAGCGGCCCGCTCGCAAATATATTTCTTCCGCTCCGCCTTCGATCGAAAGCGGTTCTTTCATGTAGACCGGCCCTGCATCGAACTCCTCAGTCATCCGCAGCGCGGTTAGCTTGGTCTCCCCGTAACCACGAACGATCAGATTCTGCAGCGGGCTGCCCCCGCGTCCGAAGGGCAGGTCGGTCATGTGGAAACATACGCATTCGAATCGCTTCACGATCTGCTCCGGAACTCTCCACGACCAATGGAGAAAAAAAATGTAGCGTGGCGACAGTTTGCGGACGAAATCGAGTCGCAGAGCTTTCGCAGAATCTGCATAAATCCATTGCCCCGGAAGCAGGTGTAGAGACTCATCGAACAAACGGCGATTCCACGGCTTGCAACCCACAACCAGGTAGTTCTTCCGCTCGCTTGGAGAGGGCGGCGCCTTGGTCTTGGCCGGCTTAGTTCTCTTCGTAGATGAGATGGATCGCCGCATTTCCTTGAACCTGCTCAATGCCCCCCCGCTTGAATCCCCCTTTTTCGAAAGCCTTCACCGAAGCCACATTCTCCGGCTTGACGAAAGCATGGAGCCGGGCGTGAGGCCCGCCATTTAAGATCAACCGCGCAGCCTGCTTGATCAATGGAACCGCGAATCCCCGGCCGCGCCACGCTTTTGCGATGCTAATGTCTATCTCGGAGTCGCCATCGGTTCGAGTATCGAACCGGATCTGGCCGATAGGCGTTCCCTTGTCGTCCTCAGCGATAAATACATGGCATTTCTCCTGTCGCAGCTTTTCGGCGAACCAGGCGACATGAGTTGCCCACGAAATGGGTTCGGATGAAAATGAAGCCGCGCGAACTTGCGATTCGTTCGCCCACTCCCACAACAAGCGGCCATCGCTTTCTTGCGCGCGCCGGATGCGAAGTCCGCCGCTGTGAAGGGCCGAGACCAGGCGTCTCGCTCCGTCCCCATCGACAAGCTCCTGGCAGCGCAGCGACATGGCCTGCCTGTCGTCCCTGGATCGCAACAAACGCTCCACCTGCTCCCCCAGTTTCCCGGAAGAGATATCATGCGGGCCACCCAGGTGGATGGCGCAGCCTCGGCGGTCTAACTCTCGCGCCAGCGGAGTCTGATTCTCCGCCAAGTCGATCAAAAGAGCCGGAAGCCCCAACCGGCAAATCTCCCAGCAGGTTGTCCCTGCGCCGGAAACCGCTACGTCGGCCCACACCATCAGTTCTGCCATGTTCGAGACGTCTCGGCGCAGAGCCATCTTCTTCCCAACTCCGGTCGCGGCGCGTCCCAGCAATTCAGATCGCGCGTTCCCGCCGCCCACAACAACAGCCGCTTCCAGTTTGTCGTCCCCCATCAAGTTCAGCGCGGCCATCACCGGCTCTGTCACGTTCTCTGGATCGCTGCCGCCCATCGTGACCAGCACTCGATGACCGGACGGCGCGATCTCCCGTCTCCACCTCCGCCACGCGTTAAATTCCCGTCGCAGCAAACAATACCGCGGACCAAGCAAGAGCCGCGTATAAGGCTCGCGGTGCTCATAAGCACTTTCATCGGCGGACACATTCTGATTCAGCACCAGATCGGCACAGTAGCGGCCAGCGTGGCCGTAGTCATCCAAAAACAGGATCTTGAAACCTCCCAACTTTAGAGTTCGTTGGTAATCCACCCCGAACTGATAACCGTCGACCACTATCCACGCTGCAGCATGCTCGCGAGCTAACACGGCCGTCTGCCTGGCATCCTCTTCAGTACCAGGCGCGGCGGATATTCTTAAGGTCTCAACCAACTCCTTCAACAGCCGTTCCCGAGCCCATGTGCAGGGGTCCACCATGGCAAACACCGCGCTCCCGCCAGCGTCCTGCCAGGACTGCGCCAGAGCGAGACATCGCATCACGTGGCCCGTTCCCATCGCAAGGTTCGCGTCTGCCCGGATTAGAACCGTTCCTTCACCCACGACGTTGCTCCGACCCTCTCCGTAACTCAACGCGTTGCCGTCGTGCACGCTTTGCCCGATGCGTCCAATAACTCCCGTAAGCGTCCGGCGGCGGCTGGCTGCCAGCAATTCTCTTTCACATCTGTGCTTACCCGATGTTGCTGCAAATACATCGGAATTTTCTCGATCTCACTTGGATCATTCAGACCAATACCCACTCCAAAGCGAATGAATTGCTCCACGTAGCCATACGGCCAGAATTCAAGCCATTTGCACAAAAAGCATGGGATTCCGCGTACCGCACATTCAAACGCTACTGTCGAAAGGATGGTGATCCCAAACCATGCCTTGGCCAGCAGGTCCTCCGTGAGCGGTCCGCTCACAATGCGCGTAGCCGCTTTTTGCTCGGTCGAAAGTATCCGGGCCAGCGCCCGAGCCCGCTCGCGTTCGCTTTCTGCCGGATGCAACTTCACGATCAACTCGCGTCCCGTGGCCAGCGCCAGGTCTGCCAGCGGAGGCAAAATGTCCCGGTAGAATTCTTCCGGCCGTCCACCCGACACATCGGAGGCTTCTGAGAAAAAGAGCAGATACGGCTTAAAATTCTGATGCTTCAACGGCCCCGATCCGTTCCAATTTACCGGCAGCTCCGGCGCGCCGATCTCGACCCTCTCCTGGGGCACTCCACACTTTCGCACCAGATAATCTTCCTCCAGTTTTCCTTTCGCCCAGATCACATCCCCGTAGCTGCGCTTGAACACGTAACGGCCATCCAGGGCTCCATGATGGCAGGCCACGTTGGGTAACCCGCGCGCCCGCGCCAAAAGTAATGGGATCCGGGTGTAAGGATTGCTGTCATCCGCGCAAAGCACAGCCTGAATTGGTTCGGCATCGAGGACATTTCGCCACGCATCGCGAACCTCAAGTCCTCGCCGGAACCGCCGCGGAAAACTATCCAGATATCCCAGCCGGTTCAGGATCTCGAACTCCTCCACTCCTGCTAATTCGTTCAGCAGCGATTGCAGCCGGCTCTCGAGATCTGCATTTTCACCGCTGCGGTCGCGCACCGAGGCATACGAAGACAGCCATGCGCCCGTTACGTTCTTCGGTAGATCTTCCACCCACCCACTCTGGCGCGTGGTTACCAGAAGAAAATTTTCCTCGGGAAAAGTCTTCGCATAGGCAATGCCGGTTCGCGACACGTTTACATAAGCGGTGGGAAGCAACACCACCGGCCGCGGAGAAGATGGACGCTTTCGTGCCAGACGCCCGCGGATCTGATATCCCGCGTCGTATTTATCGCAGAAGACGTCGATGATCTGCGGCGCGGAAAGCTTGTTCGAAACGCGGACGTAGTGCCCCAGCCCGCTCTTTTCGGCGCCCCGTCGCAGAGAAAACACACTTACACGCCCCGGCAGCAGGCGCTGCAAAAGCCTGGCATGAAGACCCGGGCGCGAAACAAACACCTCGTCGCCGGACCCAACCGTCGGCGCAAAGCGTTGCAGCAGGATCAGCGTCTCCAGTTCGCCGTGCAGGAGCAATGACATGATCTCCCACCAGTCCAGGCCGTGTTCGTCGGTCAGCCGCCCGCATCCCAGACCCAGCAGGTCGCGCACCCGCCGGAAATCATCGAACCCGCTTCGCAGAGAGTCCAGAGTTGTCACCGGACACTGGAACTGACGGTTCCAGCGAGCATAAGTATTCACTCCTCCCACCCCAATATCCACGATGCGGTCCCAAGGCAGGCTCGCCCACGGGCCTTTTTCCGGGTCGTCCTCGGGATGTATGAGAAGAATCTTCATGGTTGAATGAATGTCAGATGTGCGGACAAATAAGTTCATCGCACCCGGAACACAGGTTGGCTCATGGAGCCCTCGAGAAACCGAGAGGGGTCTGGGAGCTGCAGCCAGTCCGCCAACGTCTTAATGACCTCGGCATATGCCTCCAAGGTCTGATGGATGGCCTGGCCGTCATGGGCAGCTGTCATGTTGTGCGTGGCCAGGATCAGCACTCCCCGCTTGATTGCCTCCTGCTGGAACAGATTCTTCAAGAGGAGGCTTTCCGTTCCGTTCTCTTCGGTGAACTTGAGCAAGGACCATTGGGAGCGACCAATCGCCTTGATTCGCGCGCCCAATCCGGCTTCCTTGACCATCGCATTCATACCCTCCTGAAGAGTTCGACCATTTGACTCGAGGCGAAGCAGGGCATCCGTACTCTCCAAGATGTCGAGAACTTTCATCGCGGCAGCCATAGACGCTACTTCCCCCGCGAAAGTAAAGCTGAAAAAAATCTCGGAGAAGATGCCCATTACGTCGGCTCGGCCCAGCACACAGGAGATTGGAAATCCGTTCCCCATCGCCTTCCCGAAACAAGCCAAGTCCGGAGTCACGCCGAAAAGTTTTTGCGCCCCTCCCAATCCGAAGTGAAAACCCGTACAAATTTCGTCAAAAATCAAAAGCGCGCCATGCGCGCGAACAAGGTCTTTCACTCCCTGCAGAAAACCAGGTGCCGGATCGACAAAGTTCACAGGCTCCAGGATGACCGCAGCGAACGCTCCGGGATGTTCCCTGAAGAGTTTCTCCAGACTCGAAAGGTCGTTATACAGGAACGGGTGAGTGAGTTGCCGCACGGCCTGGGGCACGCCGGCACTTCGCGTGGTACTGCCGATGTACCAGTCTTGCCAGCCATGGTATCCGCAACAAGCGATCCTATCCCGGCCCGTGAAGGCGCGAGCCGCACGCACCGCGCCCGAAGTCGCATCCGAGCCGTTCTTGCCGAAACGAACCATTTCGGCGCAGGGGATCAACCTCGCGAGCCGCTCTGCCAGTTGAACCTCCAGCGGATGAGGCAGCGAGAAGCTGTGCCCGTGCTGCAATTGCGCGGCAACGGCGGCGTTCACTTCGTCGTGAGCGTATCCCAAGATGTTGGGCAAAAGCCCCTGCACGTAATCGATATACTCGTTTCCATCGACGTCCCATACGCGGCAGCCTTTTCCGCGCTGCAGAAAAATCGGCGCCACACCCTGGACGTATTGTGTGTAACCTTTACTGAAAGTCTGCGCGCAGCCCGGGATTACCTTCTTCGCGCGTTCCAGCCACTTTTGCGACTGCGCAAGAGGTCGCTTCGGTGCGGAGCCCGGTTTGGCATCCCGGTAAAGGCTCTTGTAGTACCCCTCGTTGGTAATCGTATCTGCCTGGATGGTTGCCAATTCCGGCCTCTCTCTTAATAGTTGAAATATGTCCTGATATCCAAAATGTTTCTTTCCTGAGAACGCTTCGTATATTCTACGGACAAATTCCAGATCGGCGAAGTGATCGACGGTCCAGCGGTATTTCCCCAACCGTGTTGGCGACTCGCTCTCTACGTTTGCCACTCGGAATTTTTCCGTACGCAAGTAGGGCGTGACGTGCTCCCGTTCGGACGGCTTCTTCGCCTCTCGCCAAGCCCGCTCCAGAGCAGCAAATGAGAATACCTCAGTGTCGAGACCGTCCGGATACGTATAGCGAAGTGTGTTCGAGACATAGTCGCAATCGCCCAGCTGAAAGCGAGTGACGACCTTGTCGATAACCGCGGGATCGATGAGCGGACAATCCGCTGTGATTCGCACCACGACGTCTGCGGTGCTGGCCTGAGCCGTCCTGTAGAAGCGATCAAGAACATCTTCTTCGCAACCGCGGAAGTACTGGATTTCCCCTTGCTGACAAAGAGTCGCAATCGGATCGTCGGCGGCCTGATCGGTGGTCGCGACCACAACTTTGTCGACCCGCCGAGCGCGCTGGACCCGCTCTACGACATGCAGGAGCAAAGGACGTCCCGCAACGTCGGCGATGGTTTTTCCCGGGAGCCGCGAGGAACCCATTCGCGCCTGGATGATGGCGACTATCACGCCAGCACTTCCCTCGATATCGGCACGACCTTTCCTTCGCGCGCAGAAGTCTTGGCGGCCAGCGCAATCTGCATCACTGTTGCCGCCTCCGGGATCGGCAGCACGGTGGGGCGGCCACTCGCCACACAGTCGATAAAATGTTTCATCTCGTTCACGTACATCTGATTCACTTCCCATCCATCGGGCTGAGAAAACGTTGTCCACTGGTGTGTTCCCGCATCGAACCAACGCACCTGCCTCTTGGCGAAGTCCCAGAAGATAGATCCTTGTTCACCGACGATCTCGCAACCTCGTTCGTAAGTCCGCTGGACATAGTCGAGATGTATCTCTGAAATCGCTCCGGACACGTGACGGCAAACGATCGATGCTACATCCTCGGTTGTAATCTCCAGAGAACTCAGATGCCCTGCCATGCAGACCACCTCCCGCACGTCTCCCAGGTACCAGCGAGCCAGGTCGATCTCATGGATGCAGTCAAGGATGCATCCACCCCCAGTCTCTTCGCGGGCGGCGTAGGTGGTGCGATAATCCGTCGAAGGACGCCAACCCGGAAGATACGAACCGGTGTGCAGCCTTGCGAACAGGATGCGTCCGATGCGATCTTCCTCGAGCAGTTTCTTGACTTGGGCGGGGCCTGGATGGAAGCGCATGTTGCAGCCAACCATCGAGACTACCTTCTTGTTCTCTACCAAGCTGGAGAACTCACACAGCCCCGCCGGGGAATGAGACAAAGGCTTCTCCAAGAAAAGATGGAAGCCGTTCCTCACGACTCGGAAACCTTGCTCGAGATGAAGGTGCGTGGGCGTCGCTATCACGACAAAATCCGGCTGCCAATCCAGCCCAGCCTCGAGATCCGGAAAGGGGAGCACAGATAGTTCGGCGGCGACCGCTTCTCTTCGAGGAGCGTCCTGCTCAGCGAGGGCTAACTGCTGCACGCCCAGCGTCTTTAGGTTGGCTAGGTGCCGTTTTCCAATCGAGCCACCGCCAATCACTAGCCCTTTCATTAGCATCTAATCTGCTTTCAACGACTTGTAATCCGATCGCAACAGGCCCATCCACAAGCGATCGACATATTTACCATCCCGAAAGAGGCTTTCGCGCATGCGCCCTTCCACTTTGAAACCAACTTTTTCGTAGCAGCGCACAGCAGCATCATGCTCCGCAAACACTCCAAGATCGATACGCCGCAGGTTCAGTCGATCGAAACCGTATTCCACCATCAACCTAGTGGCTTCGAGGCCCGCACCTCTTCCCCAGAATTTCTTATCGCCAATCATGATTCCGAACGTCGCGCAACGATGGACCCAGTGGATTGGCCCGAGTTTTACATTGCCAATATGCTGACCAGATTTCTTGTCGGCCACAGCCAAGATCACCTGGTTCCGGGATCCTGTCACACCATCGTAGAACTTTTCCAAGTCCTGGGCTGTAGTTGGGAACGTTCCGGTCTCCATGTAGCGCGTAACTTCCGGATCATTCAACCAGCTCAAATAGCGCGCGTTGAGATCCTCGCGCTCCAGCGGCCGAAGACAAACTCTTGAGCCCTGAACAACACCGCTCTTAGCCGGCAATCGCGTGCCCTGCGATCTTGCTTTCATAATGAAAACGCTGCCAGGATTTTTCTGACAGCTGCAACCACATCGTCCACGTCCTGATCGCTCATCCCGTGAAACATTGGCAGGCTGATCAGGCGCTCGTAAGCATCCTCCGCGATGGGATACTCGCCTCCCCGATATCCGAAGCGATCGCGATAGTAGGGATGGCAATGCACGGGAATGTAGTGAACGTTCACGCCAATGTTCTCCGCCCGCAACGCGCGGAAAACCTGAGCTCGATTGGCGCTCAGTTTTTCGAGATTGAACCGGATGGGATAAAGATGCCACGCCGGGTTCACACCGGCCCGCACCGCGGGAAGTGTCACTCCCGCAAGACTGCGGAACGCAGCCGCATAGCGCGCCGCGATCTCTCGCCTGCGCAACAGATTCGCTTCCAGCTTTTTCAGCTGCGACAGTCCCAGCGCGCAGGCGATGTCAGTGAGCCGGTAGTTGAAGCCAAGCAACACCATTTCGTAGCGCCACTGTCCCTCAGCCTGACGCTGCCGCGCCTCGCTGGAGATGCCGTGATTCCGAAAGCGCCGTAGCGCCTCGGCGCAATCTGCGCGACCGGTCGTCACCATGCCGCCTTCTCCCGTCGCAACGTGCTTCACGGGATGAAAACTGAAGACGGTCATGTCGGCGATGCTGCCGGTGCTGCGCCCTCGATACTCTGCGCCCAGCGCATGACAGGCATCTTCGATCACAACCAGTCCGTCGCGCGCAGCAAGTTCCAGAATCGAATCCAGGTCCGCCGGATGCCCCGCGTAGTCCACAGGAAGTATCGCCCGCGTGCGCGGAGTGATTCGCGCCGCAATTTTCTCCGGATCAAGGTTGAGCGTATCGGCGCTTACGTCCGCAAAAACCGGGGTTGCTCCCTGATACAGCACGCAGTTCGCCGTGGCCGCAAACGTCAAAGGAGTAGTGATGGCTTCATCGCCCGGCTTGATCCCCGCCGCAAAAGCAGCGCCATGCAACGCCGCCGTACCGGAACTGAAGCTCACCGCATACCTGGCTCCTACTCGCGCCGCGAACGCTTCCTCGAATTCTCCGACCTTCGGACCCGTGGTGAGCCAATCGGACCGCAGCACGTCCACGACGGCCTGGATGTCATCGTCCCCAATCGACTGCCGTCCGTAAGGAAGAAGCGTGTTCCGGACCGGAGTTCCGCCATCGACGGCGAGCAGCTCTTTACTGGACGTTATCTGCATTTGGGTTGAAGGGCCTTAGGTGATAGGTCTAGGTCATTCGGCCTAAGACCTAACACCTAAGACCCGAGACCTGGTCTCTACGCCGGCACGCGAGCCTTCGCCGCGGCTCCGGGCTCAATCAATTCCTGGAGTTGCTCGTGGCTCAGCCACTGCTCATTGCTGTCGCTGGTGTAGCGGAAGCCCTGCGGCAGTTCGCGGGCATGAACCCAGTTTCCTTGCTTCCACCAGGGATGCGAGGGCTGGATGATATACATTTCATCCAGTTCCACGGCGTTGCGCGCTTCGTCTTCCGAGACCAGCACCTCGTGCAGTTTTTCTCCGGGCCGAATGCCGATGTATTCCACGAAGCACCCCGGAGCAACGGCCTCGGCTAAGTCGACCAGCCGCATGCTGGGAATCTTGGGCACGAAGATTTCGCCTCCATGCATCTGCTCGATCGAGCGGATCACAAAACGCACGCCATGTTCGAGAGTAAGCCAGAAGCGGGTCATGCGAGGGTCGGTAATCGTGATCCGCCCCCGTTTGCGTTGCTCCTGAAACACCGGGATCACGCTGCCGCGGCTGCCCACAACGTTCCCGTACCGCGCGCTGCTGAAGCGAGTCTGCTGTGCCCCCGCATAGGCATTGGCCTGCACGAACATCTTTTCGGCGCACAACTTCGTCGCGCCGTACAGATTGATCGGGTTCACGGCCTTGTCAGTACTCAGAGCCAGGATGCGCTCCACGCCCTGATCGATGGCCGCGTCGATCACGTTGCGCCCGCCCATGATGTTGGTCTGAATGGCCTCGAACGGGTTGTATTCGCAGGCTGGAACCTGCTTCAGGGCGGCCGCGTGCACCACCACGGTGACGCCCGAAAAAGCGCGCTGCAGGCGGCCTGCATCGCGCACGTCTCCGATAAAATAACGCAGGCTGGGATGATCGAAGCCAGAGCAGCGCATGTCATGCTGCTTGAGTTCGTCGCGGCTGAAAATCACCAGCCGCTTGGGATGATATTCCCGCAGCATGATTTCGACGAACTTCCTTCCGAACGAACCCGTCCCGCCCGTCACCAAAACGACTTGTTCCGGCCAATTCATCAAGCCTGCCTCATGCCGATCACGATTATTCCTTGCTCGGATTAAGAAACGAAAAACAAACGCGGTTACACTCCTGGCTGGAGCGAAGATTGCAAGGTAGTATAGCGGAGTTTCCCGCCATCTGCGCGGATACTGCGATTGCACCCAAAGCGTGGCCTCCCAGATTCATCCGTGGTTTTTCCCGCTGGCGATGCTAGAATATCGGGGAAACCGCTACATGCCAAACTTCGTTGCCAAGCGATGAACCAGCCAGCGAGTCGCCTGGCTTTCTGTGGACTTTGGCTGCCACCCGGCCCGTCCAGCCTGAAAAGGTTTTGAAAACTTGTTGAGGAGAATGCATGGATTCCGGACCGCTGGTACAGGCCAATAACCCAACCGTTCGCGAAATGCAGCCGGCGGGCGCGGACTTTGGCAGGCCGATCAGCACACGCATCTACCCCGAACTGCCTTCCCAGGAATCTGCCCTCGGCGAATATATTCGCGTTTTAGTAAAGCGCAAGTGGACGGTTCTCGCCTGCCTGATCACCATCTTCTCCATCGTCGCCATAGCCAGCCTCAAGATGACGCCCATTTATGAGGCGAGCGGCAGCATTGAAATCAACAAGCCGGATTCCGGCCTGGTCAACTTCAGCAATTCTCCAACCTTCAACGTTGACTACTACGATCCCACGGAACTCGAAACCGAAGTGATGATCCTGAAAAGCGATCTTCTCGCCCTGCAAGTAGTAAAAGAACTGGGCCTGGATCGCCGGCCCGAGTTCGGCGGAAAAACGCCGGCTCTGCCCTCCTCGCTCGATCTTGCTCCCGATCCGTTGCAGGCCGACCCGGCCCGAACCTCCGCACTGCTCGGCGGTTTCCGGGGCAACCTGGCTGTCACACTCTCTCCTAACACGCACATCATCAAGGTGTCCTTCCGCAATCCCGACAAAGATTTGACGGCCCACGTGGTCAACACCCTGATGAGCACCTACACGGAGAACAATTTCAAATCGCGCTTTGACTCGACCATGCAGGCCTCCGACTGGCTTTCCAAGCAACTCGTGGACTTGCAGATGAAAGTGGAAACCTCCCAGGAAAAACTGGTGCGCTACCAGAAAGAGCACGAAATTCTGGGCATCGACGAAAAGCAGAACATCACCACTCAGAAACTTGATGAGTTGAACAAGGCCTTGACCGCCGCGGAATCCGAGCGCATGGACAAAGAGTCGGTGTACCGCCTGGTGCAATCGGGAGACGCCGACACCATCGCTTCCGCCGCCAGTGTCCTGGACGCGGTTGGAACCGGAAACCAGTCCGCTTCGGGGCTGATGGAACTTCTCCGTTCCAAGCAGGCCGACGTGAAGATCCAGGCGGCCGAACTGAGCACACAGTTCGGACCGTCGTATCCGAAAGTGGCGCAACTGAATACTCAACTCAAGGAGATTGACGCGCAGATTCTGGCGGAAACCAGGAAGATCGCGGGCAAGATCCGCGGCCAGTATATGGCGGCCCTGCAGCGCGAAAACATGCTGCACGACGCTCTCGAAAAACAGAAGCAGGAGGCCAACAAGCTCAACGAGAGCGCCATCCAGTACAGCATCTTGAAGCGCGATCTCGAGACCTACCGCACGCTTTATGAAGGACTGATGCAGAAGATGAAGGAGGCCGGAGTCTCGGCTGGTCTCAAGTCCAACAACTTCCGCATCGTCGACGTCGCCCGCGTCCCCACCGCCCCCATCGAACCCAATATCCCACGCAATCTCGCTTTCGCCTTTATGCTGGGCTTGACCTCCGGAGTGGGACTCGCCTTCCTGCTCGAGGGATTAGACAACACGGTGCGCACCACCGAACAGGCGCAGATGATCTCCGGCCTCCCGCCGCTCGGCATGATCCCCATGGGTTCGAGGACGGCGCGCGAAGGCGCAAACGCCAAGCGCCTCGTAATCGCCACGTCAAAGGAAGCAGTGGAGTTGGTCACGCAGGTCAGGCCGCAGTCGCAGATGGCGGAATCCTATCGCGCGCTGCGCACCTCGCTCCTGCTCTCGAACCTGGGAGCGCCGCCTAAAGTAATCATGATCACCAGCGCGCTTCCTCAGGAGGGAAAGACGACCACCAGCATCAACTGCGCCGTGGTGCTGGCTCAGAAAGGCATTCGTGTGCTGCTGATCGACGCCGACCTCAGGCGGCCGAGCATCCATAAGACTCTCGGCATGGGCCCCCGCAGCGGCCTCAGCAACGTACTGACCGGAAGCGCCAGCTTACAACAGACCATCACCCGGTCCCCCGTTCTGCCCAACATGTCTGTACTGCCGGCAGGAACGCCCCCACCGAATCCCGCCGAACTCCTGGCGTCCCCCAACATGCGGGACGTATTGGAGGAATTGCGCGGCCAGTACGACCACATCGTGATCGACACACCACCCACTTTGTCGGTCACCGACGCCGTGGTGCTGTCGCCGCGCGCCGATGCCATCGTGCTGGTCATCCGTTCAGGACATACCACCAAGCAAGCGCTCCGCCGCTCCCGCGATATTCTTATGCAGGTCAATGCGAAGGTCTCCGGCGTGCTCTTGAACGCAGTCGATCTAAGCTCGCCCGATTACTACTACTATTACGAATACCAGGGCAAGTATTCCCGCTACTATCGCGACGACGAATCGCACAGCGACGACGATGAGGATGCCGACTCCGAAGAGGCCGCTGAGGCATCCCCGAATAGCGCGTAGGCAGCAGCGGTAGAACAATGCCGGTGGGTTTGGTTGCGCTTCCCGTCTGAACAACATGGAAATAGTTCTAAATTCTGCTTGGCGGAAACGGCTGCTCATTGGCGCGGCCGCAGCCCTCTGTCTCATCTATGTGTTTCTGGTGGGCCGGCTGTTCGTCGCGTCCTGGTTCGGGGAAAGACCGGAACTCGCGAGTCTGCAACGCGCGGCCCGTCTCGACCCTGGAAACGCGGACTACCGAAATCATCTGGGACGCTACTACGCGCTGGTCGCAAGAGACCCCGCCGCTGCCATCGAGCCTTACCGCGCCGCCGTGCAACTCGACCCGCATTCCGCCCGCTACTGGTTCGACCTGGCCTCCGCCTACCAGGTGCTGGGCGACGTCGCCAATCAAACCTGGGCGTTGGAGCGCGCTATCGAAGCCGATCCCACCACGCCCGATGTCGCGTGGGAAGCCGCCAACTTCTTCCTGGTCCAAGGCGAAAGCGAAAAGGCCCTGCGGGAATTCCATGTAGTTTTGGAGAGCGAGCCCTCCATGGCCAACCTCGCAATTCAATTCTGCTGGCGCATCAACCCCGATGTAGACATGCTCTTGCGCGATGTTGTGCCCGCCAAGTCCACCGCCTACATTGCGTTCCTCGACCTGCTTATGGCCAAACACGAGACGGCAGCAACCGCCAAGGTTTGGGACAAGCTGATCGCGACTTCGCCCACTTCGCAGCCTTTCGACCTGCACCACGTCTACGAATATGTCGAGTACCTGCTCAACCACAAAGATGTGGATCAAGCCCGTCTGGTGTGGCAGCAAGCGGCTCCGCGCTTCGGCCTGTCCTCTTACTTGCCCACCCGGAATAATTTAATTGTGAATGGGGATTTCACTTTCGATGTTCTAAACGGAGGCTTCGACTGGCAGTATCAGAAACAGCGGAGCGTCACTCTGACCCTGGATCCCAGCGATTTTCACGGCGGGCATCGTTCGCTGCTGATTGCCTTTGACGGACCTGGCGTTATCGATGCGGGAATTCGTCAATTCATCGCGGTGCAGCCCGATACCACTTATCAATTCTCTGCCTTCTATAAGAACGGAGAAATCGAGGGCGCCGGTGGCCCGCATTTTACGCTTCAGGATGCCTACACCCAGGCCGTGCTGTATGACAGTGACGAACTGAAAGAGGCGGGATTCTGGAAATCGGCCACCGGAGAGTTCACCACCGGAGACGATTGCAGATTGCTGATATTGCATGTCCGGCGCCTGCCGGAAGGAAGTCCCATCCGTGGTAAGCTCTGGGTCGACGATTTCCGCCTCGCGGCCAAGCGGCAGTAGACCCTCGAATTGGGTAGATTCAATCTCATGAGCGCGACCCGCACTACCGCCAACCCGCACAGCAAAATGGCGGCACAAGCCGGCACCGCCCTGCTGTACGGTGTCTTCGGCCTGCTCTTGTTTGGACCGGTCGCCTTCGGCGCGGTCGAACCCTGGTCGATCTTCCTGATGGAGGCCGGCTCTGCCGCCTTGTTTCTCCTCTGGATCGGCAAGCAGGTTCTGGAAGGCGAAATGAAGATCAGGTGGAATCCCCTGTTTCTTCCCATGGCAGTATTTGGCCTGCTCATTGTTTCGCAACTCGTCTTCCGCAGGAGCGCGTATCCGCATGACACCGCATCTCTGGCGCTCCTCTACTTTTCTTATGCCGTGCTGTGCTTCCTCGCCGGGCAAGCCCTGCTGCGCGGTTCGCAGGCGCGCACTCTCGCAGTTGTTTTTTCGCTTATATGGCGCTGCGCTGGCCAGCTTTTCGTTGATCCAGGGTATTTCCTCCAACGGCAAGTTGTACTGGATTCGGCAGCCCCGCATGGGAGGCTGGATCTACGGTCCCTACGTAAACCATAACCATTACGCCGGCCTGATGGAGATGCTGGTTCCCATTCCGCTGGTCTTGTCGCTGACCAAGCTGGCTTCCTCCAGGACACGCGCCGCCGCCGCTGCGGTGGCCGCCGTAATGGTCGGCACGATTTTTCTTTCGGGATCGCGCGGCGGCATGCTCGCAATTGTCGCCGAACTTCTCATTCTGGCACTCCTGCTCGTCAAACAGAAACGCGGCTTGCGCACCGCCATCGGCATCGGCGTGTTTCTGGTAATTGTGGGCGGATTGCTGGTCTGGGTCGGCGGCGCCGAACTCAGCAAGCGCCTCGCGACCGTCGGACCATCTCGCTCCGAACTCTCCAGCGATCTTCGCCACTACATCAACCGCGACGGCCTTCGGATGTTCCTGAAGAAACCTGTTCTGGGCTGGGGTCTGGGAACTTTCCCCATCGTCTATCCGCAATTCCGCACTTTCTACACCAATTTCTTCGTCAATCAGGCGCACAACGATTATCTGCAACTGCTCGTGGAAATGGGCTTGCTGGGATTCGGAACGATGATCTGGTTTCTGGTGACGCTCTACACCCGAGCCCTCAAGAAGATTGGGCACTGGACCAGCGAGATCAGCGGAGCGGTCACTCTAGCATGTGTGCTCGGCTTGAGCGGCATCCTCGTCCACAGCGCGGTCGACTTCAATCTGCAGATTCCCGCCAATGCCGCTTTGTTCTATGTGCTCTGCACCATCGCAGCTTCGGAACCCTTCGTGCAACCCGCCCGCAAACGCCGCCTGGCCCGAAGTCAACCTCCCGAGGAAGTTCTGACCCCGCCACAAGACCTACAGCAGCCCGCCACAAATTTCTAGGCCGTTCCCGAAATGTCATCCCATCCGTGTCATCCCGAGCAAAGCGAGGGATCTTGGTGCTTGCCGTCAGCGAGTACACCGCCGGCGCGGGCAAGAACCAGGGTTCCTCGCTTCGCTCAGGAAGACACGTATCGGGAAGACACTATGGATTAGTTCCGAATTCGTAAAGAAGGGCCAAAAAACATTGAGCCGCCCGGCTGTGCCGGACGGCCCAAACTTTGCAACACAAATCAGGAAGACTAAGGCGTCGCCGGACTGACCGGATTGCTGCTCCGCGTGAGCACCCATATGGTAACTCCGCCAATCGCAGCGGCTCCCACGCCCACGGCGATAGGAGAGTTCAGCACGCCGCCGCCGGCCGCCGGGACGGCGCCAGCACCCCGCCTCTTGTCTTTCTTCTTTTTGTCGCCTTGATCGGATTGCTCATCCCGCGTGGTTTCCTGACCCTGCGCCAGAGTAACCGTGCCGTTGTCATCGGTGACGGTCAGGTCGCCCTTGCGGGCGGCAATTCTCACCGTTCCATCAACGTCCGTCACATTGAATTCAGTCCAGGCATTCGAGACCGGCGCCACCCGCACATCGCCGGCGGTAGTGGCTACCCCCTTCGATGTGGAGACACTCACCCCCCCGTGTTCCACATTCAGCGAGGCGCCCTCAAACTTCACCAGAGAATCACCCAGAACGGTGATGCTGGAGCCGGGCGCATGAATATTGGCCGCGGAGTCAGACCGGGTTTGCACCAGGTCTCCGGCAAAGATTGCGGAGGAGTTAGGCACATGGCTGCCGTTCAACCAGGCAGCTCCATTGGCATAAAGCATAGCCGCACCCGAATCGGCGGCAAACAGCGAAGCAGGCACGATCAGCAGTAGCACGCAACTTACCATCTTTCGGAAAGCAGACATGCCCATCCCACGCTCCGTTAATAACTAACTTGGTGACTGTTAAGGCATCGTACCTTCCAATGTTCTTGGCCGTCAATGCCATTTGTGCTGTAGGGCAGTTGCCGCTGTGGAAAACTTTTGGCCGCGAACGCACGGAGACGCAAGGAAGTTAGAGGATTCCCGCTCTTCTTAGCGTCCTCCGCGGCCCCTCTCAGCGGTCTTCGCGGTCAAAGCCTTAAGACTATCTCGAGTGGGACTCACCGCCATCGATCAACCATCTCCCACCATATCAACCGCAGCCATTCGTTCACCAGGGTCTTAGCCCATTGACGATGCGTCCACCATCGCACCCCGAACTGCTCCGCATCCCGGGCAGCGGCTACCGAGTATTCATGCCCGGGAACTTCCCGCCGATAAATGTCCAACGCCCGCCGGGTGTGGAAATCCGAGGTTACGATCAGCACGCTCTTGCCGCCTTCGCGTGCCAGGCACTTCTCCGCGTCTTTCGACTCGTCCCTGGTCGATAGCCCGTCAATCGGACACACGCTGACCGCCGTCCCCTGCGGCAGATCCTGAATGTATTTCTGAGCCAACTGAATCAGCGTGAATTCGTAAAGCTTCTCGTTGGTCGGTACATCCAGCACTACCCGCCGCCCATATCCCTGCGCCAGAAGTTGCAGCGCGCATTCCGGACGCCGGTTCGCTTCCCCTGCCAGCACCAGGATCACATCGGAACGGCGCGGCGCGTCCACTACGAGAAAGCTCCCCGCCTTCGCAGCCAACCCTACCGCCAATGCTGCCATCACTCCCACGGCCAGTAACCACGAACGCTTCATCGCTTTCTGCCTCTTCCTCAGTTCCCAACTCGAAAATGAAAACCTGAGCCTCAGTGCCCTCCACGGAAGTTCTCGGCGAACTCCGCGTTGCAGGCTTTCGCTGAACCCATCAATCGCGAAAGACGCTCTTCAAGACTTCTCAGCCCGGCTGCGATGCCTCGCCCGTAAACTGCGTGCTAGAATCGAAAACGAAATTCACTGCCAACAGAAAGAAACATCCTGTCGCAACGATGACGAATCAGCCTGCCGCTAATCATTCTCCCGATCAACTCAAGAACAAGATCCAGCAGCGCCAGGCCCGTGTCGGTATCATCGGCCTGGGCTACGTGGGACTCCCGCTGGCCCTGCTTTTCAGCGAACAAAAGTTTAAAGTCACCGGCTTCGACATCGATCAGCGCAAGGTCGACACCCTGACTCAGGGCGGATCCTACATCTACCGCATCACCGCAGATGAAATCCGCACCGCGCAAGCGCAAGGCTTCACTGCTACCTCCGACTACTCCCTCATCGAGCAGATGGACGCCATCATCATCTGCGTCCCCACTCCTCTCAACCAATATCACGAACCGGACCTTAGCTTCATCACCGATACTACACACGCCCTTGCGCCCCATCTCCAGCCCGGCCAGTTAGTGGTTCTCGAGAGTACAACCTACCCCGGCACCACGGAAGAAGTCATGCTGCCGATTCTCGAGGAAGAAAACAAGAACGGGCTCAAGGCAGCCCGCGGCGCTTCCTCGGCCACTCTCCGCGCTGAGAAGCAATTTTTTGTGGCCTTCTCTCCCGAACGCGAAGACCCCGGCAATACCACAGTCGCGCGCGCCGACATCCCCAAAGTCGTGGGCGGAGTAAATCCGCAGGCTGCGGAGTTGGCGGGCGCTTTGTACGGATCCATCTTCCATCGCACCATTCCCGTTTCCTCGCCCGCCGCGGCCGAGATGACCAAACTGCTGGAGAATATCTACCGCTGCGTCAACATCGCCCTGGTCAACGAGCTGAAAATGCTCTGCCTGCGCATGGGGCTCGACATCTGGGAAGTCATCGCAGCGGCTTCCACCAAGCCTTTCGGCTTTCATCCCTTCTATCCCGGACCAGGGCTGGGTGGACATTGCATTCCCGTCGATCCCTTCTACCTTTCGTGGAAAGCGAAAGAGTTTGACTTCCGCACGCGCTTCATCGAGCTGGCAGGAGAGATCAATACCAACATGCCCTATCACGTGCTCGCCTCGATCGGTGGAGCGCTCAATCGGCAAAAGAAATCCGTGAACGGGGCGCGCGTCCTCATTCTGGGCGTTGCCTACAAAAGGGATGTCGACGATCTGCGCGAATCTCCGGCCCTCACCATCATCGAACTCTTGCAACGCGAAGGAGCCCAGGTCAGCTACCACGATCCCTTCTTCCCTTTCATCGGAAAAGGACGCAAGTATGACTTGCAGATGAAGCGCACCGAGCTGAAGCAACTGGGCCAGTTCGATTGCATCGTGATCGTCACCGATCACTCCGATTACGACTACAAAAAGATCGTGGGCGAAGCCCAGTTGGTCGTCGACACCCGCAACGCGACCAAGGGTATCGACAGTCCCAAGGTGGTGCGCTGCTAAATTGGAAGTGGCGCGAGGAACTAGGTTGGCCTGATAAATGCCAATCCGGCCCTGTCTCTGGTGCAAAATCTTGCAACCCTGGTCCAACATGGTCGGCGGCCCCGAGCCGGGGATTGCGCAGCTTTCGGACGGAAAGACTTGGGCCAAGGTGTAATTTTTGACTTCTTTCTTGCACTGTCGGCCACTGTCCGCGTCACGGGCCCCGCGCCGCCAACGTAAGTGCTTGAAAGATCAACTAAATAGACTTCCAAATTGCCTGCGAAATGGCCTTTGCCGTGCAGCTTTTTGAGTTGTAGACTATAGCCTCTGTGGTCCCGGCATTATCCCGACGGTTCCCAGAAACTTTCAGGCCCGAATGGGTGTTTTCAACAACTGACTGTGAAAACGGATATGAACACTTCTGCCTCCCGAGAGAATCTCTTCTCCCTGCTACCGGAGAGGAGAGCCCCTTGGACGGAATTCGTTTTTGGCACCGGCATGCAAGCGCTGGCCGTGGCGCTGCTGGTATGGGTGCGCCTGTTGTATCCCCAGGTTGTTGCAGCTCCGGAACACACTTTCCGTTCGGTCCAGCTCGTAAGCACCCCGGTTCCAGTCAATCACGAGCCCCAACCCGTGCGCCGGCTGCCGCAGCCCACGTTCGTCGCCCAACTCGACCCGCCCATTAATGCCTTACGCTTGCCTGCCCCACTGCCGAAGGCTCCCGTAAAAGTGGAAGACGATCCCGCTCCCAAGGTGAGCATCGATACCGGGAAACTTGAGCAGATCAACGCCGCCCCGGTCACTCCCAAACAGGGGGTGAAAGTCAACGTATTTTCTACCGGCAGTTCGGCTATTCCCACCACCGCGCGCCCTCCTTCGCAGGTGCAGACCGGAGGCTTTGGCGACCCGAATGGAATTCCCGGCAAACCAGATCAAGGCAAGGCCGTCAACATCGCAGCTCTCGGGTCTTTCGATCTACCCTCGGGACCGGGCTCTGGCAATGGCACCGGCGGCGCCAAAGGCGTGCCGGGCGTGGTGGTAAGTTCCGGGTTTGGCAACGGTACCGCCATCCCAGATAACCGCCCGCGCGCGTCCGCCACGGTTCAGGCCAGCGGCTTCAACGATGTTCCTGCTCCGCCGACCGTACACTCTCGTCCGGCGGAGACCGCGGCCAAGATGTTGCCGGCGGAAATCCTTTCCAAGCCGACTCCCGTCTATACTCAAGAAGCCCGGAGTTTGCGGATTCAAGGCGAAGTCCTCCTAGAAGTCGTTCTGGAGGCCTCCGGAAGCCTGCGCGTGGTGCGCGTGGTGCGCGGATTGGGTCATGGCCTCGATGACAATGCCGTCAAGGCCGCCGAACAGATTCATTTCAAGCCGGCGTTGCGGGACGGCCAGCCAGCCGATTCCACCGTCGTCTTGCACATTATTTTTCAGTTGGCATAAACTGCACCGAAGGGTCTTATGCGCATTCTTAAGCTAGGCTTACTGTCGTTGCTCCTGTGGTTGGTCTGGTCGTCGCCCGCCGTGTCGCAAAATCCTGCGTCGCAGAATCCGGTATCGCAGAATCCGGCGCCCTCCGCACCGCCTTCCGTACGGCCTTCCGTACCACCGCCGGCTGCAACCGACGCGGCCCCGGCCGGTCAAACCGCGGCGGATCCGTCTTCTCCGCCTCCAGCGTCTTTCAATGAGGTCATCGACCGCGTGGTCCAGCGAGAGCATCTTTTTGTGGCCCAGATGCGCCACATGCGTCCGCTCGTTGAGACTTATCTCCAGGATCTCAAAACCGGTAAAGACGGGAACGCCGCGATGGTCAAAGACCAGTATTTTCTCGGGCGCCTCGACATGAGCGACGGTCCCGAGGACACTTCGTTCGTCGGCCAACCCGGCTTCGGCCACCGCATGATGAACAAGCTCACCGGGCTTTACTCGGTGCAATTCCTGCCTCTGGGCTTCGCCCAGATGGTGGTCCTCGATACCGATTTCCAGAAGAAATACTACAGCTTCAATTTTGTGCGCCGTGAGTTTCTCGGAGAAGTGCGCTGCCTGGTCATCGATGTCGAACCCAGGCAGGACTCGGGCAACGGCCGATTCAAGGGCAGAATCTGGGTCGAGGATCAGGACTACAACATCGTCCGCTTCAATGGCACCTATTCTGCGCCCCACACCAAGAACGACTTTTTCTTTCACTTCGACAGCTGGCGGCTGAACATGCGTCCCGGCATGTGGCTGCCGGCTTATGTCTACAGCGAGGAATCAGGCGTGAAGAGCAATCTGGGACAGTCGCTGCACTTCCGCGCCCAGACCCGGCTTTGGGGATACGACTTGACGGGCCTGAACAAAAATTCGGAGTTCACTCAGATTCTGGTGGACTCTCCGGACTCGGTTAAAGATCAGAGCGACGTAGCCGCTGACGCAACCCCCGTGGTCGCCGAGCGCATGTGGGAACGCCAGGCCGAGGATAACGCGGTCGAACGCATGACAAGGATTGGCCTGCTGGCCCCTCCCGGCGGGCTGGACAAAGTTCTTCAGACCGTCGTCAACAATCTGCTGGTCACTAATAACATCGATCTGCAGTCCGATGTGCGCTGCCGCGTGCTGCTCACTTCTCCTCTGGAATCATTCACCATCGGGCACACCATCGTGATCAGCCGTGGCCTGCTGGACGTGCTCCCCGATGAGGCTTCGCTGGCCGTGATCCTGGCCGATGAACTCAGTCACATTGTTCTCGGACACCCGTTCGATACCAAGCTGGCCTTCAATGACCGCATGTTCTTCCCCGATGAAAACTCATTCCAGCGCCTGGACTTCAAGCGCAGGCCCGCCGACGAGGAAGCTGCCGACGCCAAGGCTCTGGAGTTGCTAAAGAATTCCCCTTACAAAGACAAGCTGGGAAGTGCGGGATTGTTCTTAAAGGCCGTGCAACAATATGCTCCCAGCCTGCCCAATCTGATTCGCCCGCGCTTGGGCAATGGTGTGGGCAGTGGCAAGAGTATTCGGATGTCGGCGCTGCTGGCTGCCGCGCCTCAACTGGAGCCGCAACGCACCGATCAGATTGCCGCGCTTCCTCTCGGAGGACGCATCAAACTCGATCCCTGGACCGACCAGGTTGAGCTGGCAAAGTCAAAGCCGGTGCCCTTGGCCTCGGCAAAAGAAAAGAGGCCGTTCGAGATCACTCCATTCTTCCCTTTCCTCACCAGATTCCCAGCTCCGGGCAGCGACAAGGTCGCCCTCACCGAACCCGCCCCGAAGTAATGGTGAATTGGGGTTGCAGTGGATCGGATAAGCTGAGGATGCCCCACCTTTGCGCCCTTTGCAAAGGTGGGCTTCGGTACTGCCGGAGCAATGAGTTCTTCGCTCTGGTGGCTCAAGCAACCGTCTGCACACTGGATTGAGAATTGTCCTTAAAAGGTGGGCCAGCCCCGGCTTTAGCGCCTGAAGTGATCTCTTCGCTGGCGCGGCGAGTTTGGAAATGCAGCTTCGCGAAGCAATCGAAGGATTGCCGCGCCTGCGTAGTGGAAATAAAACGGGAAGGCAGCCCGGGGAAAATGGGGCTTAGCCTGAGACCTGACACCCAAGACCTGACACCGCCTTACTGCACAGCGCTGGCAACATTCGAGAATACGTTGTTGGCGTTCGAGCCGATGAGCCGAACCGTGCCCACCACGATCACCAAAATTACGGCAAGCATTACGGCATACTCGGCGATATCCTGACCGCTTTCGTCCTGCCAAAGGTTTTGTAGAATTCTTGCCACGGGCTCTTTCTCCTTAGAACTGGTTTCAACCCTCTTCGTTCACAAAAGGTAAAGATAATCCCAAATTGTGACGGGGATCCGTTTTCTGCCCCAAAAGGTTGGTCCGTGGATAAATCATATGTGCCGCAAGCCCTCCCGCCAATGGCCCATAGGTGCCATCTTTGGTTCCCCCCGCAAGCTTCTAAAGCCTGATCAGCCAATGCTTTTCAGCGGAAGCGACTGGTTCACCGCGAACAGCGCCAACTCCAGCCGTGTGGAGACTCCCAGCTTGTCGAAAATGTTGCTGAGGTGGTGCTTCACCGTGTCTTCGCTGATCTTGAAATATTCCGCAATCTCCTTATTCGAATATCCCGCGACCACGGCGGCCACAATCTCCAACTCGCGCGGCGTCAACCCAAACTTCTTCTGCCGCGCTTCGTCGCTGGATGATTGCACCAGGGTTCGCAAATATTGCACCAGGTTCGAAACGCTCTCCCGTCCCACCCAGTATTCCCCCGACATCACCGTCTGGATCGCTTTCAATAACAGCTGAGTCGCGGAATCCTTCAGCACCACTCCCCGCGCGCCCAACTGCAGAGCTTCCACAATCTGGCTCTTCTCCGCCGCCGCCGTCAGCAGGATCACGCGCACCGGCGTTGAACTCGCCCCCGAACCGAGCTCCCGCAAAGCTTCTAATCCCGGATGCTTGGGCATCGCCAGATCCAGCAGTAGGATGTCAGGCTTCAACTGCCGCGCCAGCCGCACCGCTTCCGCCCCGTCCGAGGCCTCACCCAAGACTTTCAAATTCGGTTCCGCTTCCAGAAGGCGGCGCAACCCATCCCGGAAAATTGGATGGTCGTCCGCAATCACGATACGAACCGTCTGTGACTTCTTAAAGTTCATCGGAAACCTCTCCGCCCTTCGGAACCTTCACTTCCAGCCGCGTCCCCAAACCGGGATTCGATTCTACCGTGAGTGCGCCTGCAATCAAACGGACCCGCTCTTTAATAATCGTTGGCCCCTTTCCCATCTGGTCCAGTTCGTCCTGCGTCAGGCGGCCGGAAAACGGAAAGCCTTTGCCGTCATCCTCCAGCGTCAGGCTCCACTGGCTGGCGGTCGAACTCAGCCGCACCAGCGCGTGCCGAGCCTTGCTGTGCTTGCGCACGTTCACCAGTCCCTCCTGCACAATCCGCAACATCTCCCGGCAGACGTTCCCCGGCATCTCCAGTTTCTCGATGTCGGTGACAAAACGCGCTGAAATCCCTGTCTCCCGCTCAAACCGTTCTACCGTGTCGTTCACCACGCTCATAAATCTCCGATCATCCACGTCGATCGACTTCATCTGCTGCATCAGTTCCCGCAGCTTCAGGACTTCCTCGCGCAACAAACCCTGGATCCGGCCCAGTTCGCCGCTCACCACGGCCGGCGTAGTCTCCGCCTGGCGCCGCAGAACGTCCACTTGCATCTCCACGGCAATCAGCGACTGCACCGCTCCATCGTGCAGTTCTCTGGCGAAGCGCGCGCGCTCCGCGGCCCCAGCCCGCCGCCTCAACCGGTGGAGCAGGTAGACGTTGTACACGGCCGGCCCTGCCTGACGGAACAAATCGAGCACAAAACGCAGCTTCTCCTGTATCTCCACTCTCCAGGCCGGGTTAAACACCAGCACTCGCCCCCGCCACTCGCCCCCAAACATGAAGGAAATCGCAATCACCGACCGGAACGGTTGCCGCTGCTTCAGCCGAGCCAGCGGCTCGCTGGAAGCCGATGGCACCCGCAGGCCCTCACTGTCGAGCACGATCACAGACCAGCGCCCTCCCGCGTTCGACGCGTAAATAGCTTCCCCCGGAAAATCCTCCAGATAGCTCTCCGCGTCCCGCGGCTTGGCGTCCAGCCACACGAAATCCGAAGCCGCCCCAGTATCATCGCGCAACTCGCCGAGAAACATTCTCTTGCTGTGAATCTCCTGCGATGCAATTAGCAGCCGCTCCGCTCTGCACATTCTGAGGACTTCACGGCTGATCTGCTGCAGAGTTCCCGTCAGCCCCATTTCCACCCGCACCTTCGAAAGAATGCGGGTCACCGCCGCCTTCTCTCCCCTTAGGCGCTTCTGCTGCCGCGCCAGATAACCCAGCAGCAACCCCATCACCAGCAGGTAAACCGACAGCATGAACAGGCGCTTCGGCTCAAATTCCTTCGCATTGATTTGCAGCCCCGATAAAAAACGCCACGGCAGGCTTCCTCCGCGCGCTGCCCACACGTGAAACAGCACGAAGCTCTCAATCCACAGCAGAGCCACTTCGGCCGCCGCCGTGCTCAACGTCTCCCATAGTCCCCACCGGTAGGCCGAGGCCGCCAGAACAAAAAAGAAGAAAAGGAAAAACGGGCTTCGCGGCCCTTCGGCAAAGATTGAGATGAACGCCGGCCATACGATATCCGCAGCATGAATCAGCACGCGAAACGCCGGCGTCGACTGCTGCCTTCGCCGCAGCAGCGTCATCACCAGCACGCCATGGATGAGGTAAAGTCCCAACAGACCGTAGGCCACCGGCGCTTGTCCCAACTGCGTGGGATCCATGTAAATCGCAGCCAGCGCGGATATGGCCAGGAAGACCCGCGCCGTTGCCAGCCAGCGCTCGATACGCCGTACTTCGCTGGGGTCGGTTGAAGCTTGCGTTCTATCAGGAAAACGGCGATCAGCGTCAGCCTGCACGTCGAGTCACTTTCCGCTGGAAAACAAATTTGGAGAACGAATTTGCCAGGCGCCCCGGAATGCTACGCATAGTATTGATAAGAAAGATCAGGAAGCAAGCAAAACTTTCTGGCCGCCCTCCTCGGTGGCCCCAGCGCCCGTAACTTCCCACCGCGCCCAACCCTTCAGGCGTAAGGTCGTATCCAGGGCACGCCTTCAGAGCCTGACATGAGTGAAGTCGAAGGGCGTGCCGCAAGCGCCCCATCGTGGCCGCGCCTCGAGGCGCTGATTTTCTAACGCAAAATTCCGCCCTGCGTTCAAATTACCAAATTACTAAATTACCCAATTACAAATTCCCGTCGGATTACTTCCGTAACCTAACCCTCCCCCACTCCCATTCTAAAATGGCCCCGAGGCTCTTTTTCTGCGCACCGACATCAAGCTCTGGACCGCGGCAGTCGCACTCTGTCTGGCGACCCTGGTCCTGGCTGCTCTTATCCTGCCACAGTCCTTTCGTCTCACCGCCCTCAGCGATATCATTCAATGCATCCTGCTTCTTTCCGGGATGGTTTCCCTAATCCCGCATGCAGTTCGCTCGCGCGGACGTTTGCGTCTATTCTGGACTCTGATCGCCACCGGCATTGGCCTGTGGTTTTCCTACCAGTTGTTTTGGACTTACTACGAAGTCTGGCTGCGCGCCAATGTCCCAGACTTGTGCGCGGCCGACATGGTCCTTTTCCTGCACATCGTACCCCTGATGGCTGCTCTGGCGCTCCGTCCTCACGCTCCGCAGGATGAGTATGCCGCCCGCCTGCGCCGCCTCGATTTTGCCCTGATGATGATTTGGTGGGCCTATCTCTACGTCCTCATCGTGATCCCCTGGCAATACATCCTCGCCAATCCGCCAGCCTACGCCAACAATCTTAATTCTTTGTATCTCGTCGAGAAACTGGCGTTTCTAGGCGCCCTGCTCCTGGCCTGGATGGACAGCAAAGACGGTTGGAAAATCTTCTATGCCAGTCTGTTCGGCGCCTGCTTCACCTACGCCGCCAGTTCCTACGTCGCCAACTGGGCGCTCAGCCGTCATGTCTATTACAGCGGAAGTCTCTACGACATTCCCCTCGCGTGTCTCCATGGCGTGGATCACCGTGATCGGCCTGTCGACCCGCGAGCGTGAACCTCAAGCCGGCGTCCCTTCCACTTCCACATCTCACGGCGTATGGCTGGCCCGGTTGGGCATGATCGCGGCCTTCTCTCTACCGCTGTTTGCCGCCTGGGCCCTGCTGGATACGGCCCTTTCCCCGCCGATCCGTTCGTTCCGCCTGGTTCTGACGCTGGCCTTGGCGCTTCTCATGGGCGTCATGGTGCTTGTGCGCCAACGCCTGCTCGACCGCGAATTGCTGCGCCTCTTGGCCAATTCGCAGGAGTCCCTGGCCAACCTGAAGCGTTTGCAGGCGCAGATCACCGAGTCGGAAAAACTGGCCTCCATCGGACAACTCGTGGGCGGCGTAACCCACGAACTCAACAATCCCATCACCGCCTTGCTGGGTTATTCCGATCTGCTCCTGACCACGCCTCTCAATCCGGAGCAGCACGAACTGGCAGGAAAGATCGGCCAGCACGTCAGGCGCACCAAGTCTCTGGTGGCCAGCCTCCTCAGCTTTGCCAGGCAAAACCCGGCCGCGATGGCCACCGTGGATCTCAAGGCCCTGCTGCGCACTACAATCAAACTCTCCCAGCCCCAGTGGCAAGCTCTCCACGATCGACGTGCGCACCGAATTCTCCCAAGACCCGCTGCTGGTTCACGGAGATTCCAACCAATTGCTCCAGGTCTGCGTGCAGATTATCAACGACGCGCTCTATGCCGTGGGCCAGCACCGTAGCCGGACGCTGACCATTGCCGCGGAATGCAAAGAAGGCCTGGCCATCATCACCATCTGGGATGCCGGCCCCGGCGACTCAGCCGAAAGCAAGAAAGAAAGAGAAAGAAGAAGACCAGGCTCTGTCCGGCTTGGGACTCAGCGCGTGTCAGGGCATCCTGCGGCAACATCACGGGCGGATTCTCTGGCAGCAACACCGGAACACGGGAACCAACATCCGCCTCGAGATCCCAGTCATCTCTCCGGCGCATGAGAAACATAAGGAGAAATCGTCTGAAGCCGTTCCGGTGATGTGGGAACCTCAACCGTACGCTTGAGCTGGCCACAGGCGGCGTAGATGTCCCGGCCCCGCGGACGGCGCACAAACGCTGGTATTCCTGCTCCACGTAAAGTGTTTTGAAAGGCCGCCACCCGTTCCGCGCTGGGAGTCGTAAAGTCAATTCCCGGCCCCGGATTCAGCGCGATCAGATTCACCTTGCAGCGCAGCCCGCGCAGCAATTCCGCCACTTCCCGGGCATTCTCCGGCGCATCGTTCACCTCGCCAAGCAACACATACTCGAAGGTGATCCACTCCCGCGTGCGCAGTGGGAACTCCCGCGCCGCACCCATCAGCATTGCCAGAGTCCACTTCTTGTTCACCGGCATCAGCCGCGTGCGCAAAGCATCGTTCGAAGCATTGAGAGAAATCGCCAGTTTCGGCCGGATCGTCTCCCCGCCAAAGTCGCGGATGCGAGGCACAATCCCCGCCGTAGATACAGTCATCCGCCGCTCGGCAATCCCCACGCCCTCCACCAGCAACCGCGCCGCCTTAACGAAATTGTCGTAGTTAAGAAACGGCTCGCCCATCCCCATGAAAACCAAGTTGATGCGATCTTCCGGCGGTGAAACATTCTGATCTTTGAGCACCGCACAAACCTGCCCCACAATCTCGCCGGCAGTAAGATTGCGCTTCACGCCCAGCAACGCCGTGAGGCAAAACTGGCAATCCACAGCACACCCCACCTGACTGGAAATACAAATCGTCGACCGGCTAGGTCTGATTCGATCTTGAGGCGGGTGGAGCAGGCCTTCCAGGCCTGCGTTAGAGGTGGGCATTAGAGACCGGGCTTTAGCCCCTGAGGTACCTATGCCGGTTTCCGCTTCCGCTCCAGCCTCACTCCCATCCCCAGCTTCCCCACCGTCTCCCTCCGGCATCCAAACCGTTTCCACACTCTGCCCATCCGCAAAGCCAATCAAATACCGCACAGTCCCATCCACAGATGAAAACTTCTTCTCAATCCGCGCCGCCCCAACCCCGACCCCCGTCTCAACCAGCCGCTCCCGAAACTCCACCGGCAGTGTAGAAATCTCGGCCAGCGATTCCACCCGCTGCCGGTAAACCGCATCCATGATCTGCTTGGCGCGATAGCCAGGCTCACCCGCCTCGCTCACCAGCGCGGTGATCTCCCCGCGGTCCATACCGAGCAATGACGATGTCGAAACCCTGCCCATTACTCAAATCTCTCAAAACACCCGCAACCCACTGATTCTAAATAACTAACCATCTTATTCTCGCACACCCTGTCCCATCTCGCCAGATGTGTAAGAATAGTAGGGTACCTTCTAGGGAAGTTCCACCCTTCGTTAAAGTCATGGTAAAAGAAGTTCGCAATATTCGCCGTCAGGTGTTGCCCCACGGCCTCACCGTCATCACCGAGCAGATGGAGCACATCCGCTCGGCCTCCATCGGCATTTGGCTCGAAACCGGCTCGCGCGACGAGACCCGCAATCGAACGGCATCTCCCATTTCATCGAGCACATGGTCTTCAAAGGCACCAAGCACCGCACCGCCGAGGAGATCGCCCGCCAGGTCGACTCCATCGGCGGCAACATGGACGCCTTCACCTCCAAGGAGTGCATCTGCTTCAACGTCAAGGCGCTCGACGAGCACGTGCCGCTGGCCCTCGAAATTCTCAGCGATCTAGTCCTGTATCCCAACTTCACGGACGAAGACATCGCCCGCGAACGCGGCGTGATCCTCGAAGAAATCAAGATGGACGAGGACAATCCCGATTACCTCGTCCACGAAATCTTCACGCAGAACTTCTGGAAAGACCATCCGCTAGGCAAGCCCATCCTCGGCACCAAAGAGACGGTAAAGAAATTCGAGCGCCAGGCCGTGCTCGACACCTATGCCCACCGCTTCGCGCCCGGCAACATTATCGTTGCGGCCGCCGGACATCTCAACCACGATCAATTCGTCGACCTAGTCGTGAAACATTTCGAGCACCTGAAGCCGGCGAAGAACGGCTTCCATTCGCCCGCGCCCAAGATTGTTCCCCGCATCGTGCTGCGCAACAAGAAGGCGCTCGAGCAAGTGCAGCTTTGCATCGGCGTGCCGGCCTATCCGATTGCCCACGAGAAACGTTATGCCGGCTACATTCTCAACACCTTGCTCGGCGGAGGCATGAGTTCGCGACTCTTCCAGAACATCCGCGAGCGCCAGGGCCTGGCCTACTCCATTTACAGCGACCTCAACCCCTACCGCGATACCGGATGCATGGCCGTCTACGCGGGAACGTCTCTCGCATCAGCGGCTAAAGTGGTGCAGTCGGTGGTCAGCGAATTCCGCAACCTGAAGAACGAACCCGTTCCCGAAGAAGAGTTGCGCCGCTCCAAAGACCAGATGAAAGGCAGCCTGATGCTCTCGCTCGAATCGAGCACGGCGCGCATGTCAAACCTGGCCCGCCAGGAAATGTACTTCGATCGCTTCCAGGACCTCGACGAACTGGTGCAGAAGATCGAAGCGGTAACCGCCGAAGATCTGCAGAGCCTGGCGCAGGAGTTCTTCAAAACCGAATCGGTCGCTGTAACCGTACTGGGCAACCTGAGCGGACTGAAGATCTCCCGCAATCAACTGGCCTGCTAAGCGTCGCTAAACACGAAGGCGATCACGATTTCCTTCGTGTGGCTCTTCCTCCGTGAATCTTCGTGTCCCGGAGCCTGCCCCTGAGCTAGCCGAAGGGTGGTTGATTCTTTCCGCGTTCTTGTTGTAACTTTCCCTGCGGCGGTGAATCTGATCTGGGTCTACAGGTGCAGACCTGCCGGACGACCGTACTCAACACTCACTCCAAGGAGAAACCATGAAGAAGATTGTCGGCAGTTTGATGCTCGCCTGTATCCTGGCGGCCCCGATGGCAACATTCGCCCAGGACACCACGAAGACAGACACGACGAAACAAGACAAAGCGATGAAGAAAGACGAGGCCAAGAAGGACAAGCAGGCCAAGAAGGCAGCCAAGAAAGAGCAGAAGAAGGAAGACAAGATGAAGAAGGACGACATGAAGAAAGACGACAGCATGAAGAAGAACTAGTCCCCGTCCAAAGTCGTCGTCGTTAGGAACTGTCATCCCGGGTACGACCGTCGTGCCGGACAAGAACTATCATCCCGGTTAAGAATTGTCATCCCGAGCGAAGCGAGGGACCTTGGTGTTTGCCCGCAGCAGGTATGGTGTCGGCAAGAACCAAGGTCCCTCGCTTTGCTCGGGATGACACGCTTGTTTGGTCCACGCTGTATTTGGCTGTGGCGGGTCCGCGCCGTTTGTTTTTCTATTAGCCGCCAGCAATTGGCGGAATGCGAAGTTAAGATTCCAGACCGGGGACTGCCGCCGGCGTTTCCGCCGCCGCACCGAATGCCCGGCAATTCGATTTGCAGCCCTGTAGGACGCGTTCCAGAGCCCAATCCATCCCGAGGTCCTTCCGCGAGAAACTATCGCGCTGCGGGCAAGTTAAATCGATTTAACTTCGGGGTGCAAATTGCCCTCGTAGACTCAACGACTTAGCGGCGGTGTTGCTATATCTTTGAGAAATACTGCACGAAACCTCAAAACGGCGCACCGGGAATCAATAACTTACAAGGAATTTGAGCCAGTTGGCGGGACGATAGTAGCGCCGCCGTCCCTTCGGCAAGCTCAGGGCAGGCTCCGGCGGCTGTCCCGCGGGCGTTCCGCCCGCGGCGTCGAGAACGAGACTCCCTTTCCCGGCGCAAGATTAGGTCTAATGTCCAGTCACACTAAGAACTTCCTCGTGCTCCTCTTCCTCGCCCCTGCTGTCAGCGACCTCCGCCTCGGAACGTCCCGTCCGAGAAGTCTTCAGATACTGCCTCAGGCAGCGCGTGCAAGGCACATATCCATCCTGCATCGCCTCTTTCGCCGTGAGGGTTCGCTCGGAAGCTTTATCGTGAATGTACTTACATCCCGGCACGTGAAAGAGTTTCGATCCCGACGAAACCACGACGACAAGGTCGGGAGGAATGTCATTGGCAGGCAGCGCATGATGCGACTTGATGAGATTGCGGAACGTAAAACTATTTGCCAATTTCAATCCGCCGGCAAGCAAGGCAATCGCCGCCACCGGCACCAGCCACGCCGACCAGCTCGACCAGCCGCTTCCCTTCACCGCAGCGTCTTGCGTGAGCCGCTTCTCTAACCTTCGGCTGAAACCCGCTGGCACCTCCAGCATGCGTTCATCGCCATACAACTGGACAACGTTTCTAGTTCCGGCCAACACTGAGGCACAGCGCTTGCACGTCTTGAAATGCTCGTCCATCGACAGGCGCAGCGCCGCGTCCACATCGCCGTCGACGTAATTCGAAACTTCGCGCCAGACCTGTTCGCAGTTCATGTTCTGGTCCTCTACCATGGCTTGTTCCCCTTCTCGAACGGCAGGCGGCTGAACCAGCCCTGCTCCCATCCGGCGGCCAGCAGATCGCGCAGCATCAGCCGCGCCCGCAATAGCCGCGTCTTCACCGAAGCAACCGTGATGCCCAGCGCCTCCGCCGTCTCTTGAATGTTCAGGTGCTCCATGTCCCGCAGCACAAAGACTTCGCGATACTTTCGGTCGAGCGTGCCCAGTGCCTCCGCCAGCCGCTGCCGAATTTCCTTGCGTTCGAGAGCTTCCGAGGGAATCTCGCGCCAGTCGGCGAAATCGCGCGGCGCATACTCGCTTTGCTCTTCGCCAGAACGATGACCGTCGAGTCCTTCCATCTGCACAGTTCGCTCCCTTCGCCGGCGCATCAGGGCCTCATTCACCGTGATCTGGATCAGCCACGTACTGAAGCGGGCCTCGGCGCGGAACTGCCGGATGTTCGCAAACGCCTTCAGCATCGCTTCCTGCGCCGCATCCTCGGCGTCCTGCTCATTGCGCAGAATGGCGAGCGCCGCGGCGTAGACCCGCCGTTCATAGGGCTGCACCAGCTCATAGAACAATTCATGCTGGCCGCGCTGCACGTGCTGGATGAGATCCTGCTCGCGCGTGCTGACTTGCGTCGGATTGTTCAACGTCATGCTTGGTTCGGACATTGCATTCTTAGGTCTGCTGATCTGATGATTGTTGATTGAAAACCGCAGTTGCACGGAGATTGTTAATCATCAATCAACAATCATCAATCAACAATCGCGCTCAGTACTCCGGATCTTTCTTCCAACCGGTCAGCATGGAGACGAAATTGTTCCAGCCGTGCAGGATCACCATGACCAGATGGCCCAGAATGAAGAACAAAATCGCCCACATCACCGCAAAATGCCAGATGCGGGCATAGTGAAAGCCTCCCATCATCCAGCCGAGCCAGGAGAGCTGAACCGGCTTCCACACTACGAAACCGGTCACCACCGAAAGCACCCCCAGCCCGATCGCGCTGGTGTAGGCCTGCTTCTGGAGCGGGTTGTAGGCTTCGCGAAGGGGCGGCTTCGGTCCGAAGAAGAAATAGTGCTTCACCATCGGCCATACGCCCGGGATGTCACGATGAGTAAACAGGACCTGACGGTAGTTGCCGCTGAAAATCTGGTAGCCGAGATAGAGGACGCCGGTCGCCATGTAGATCCACATGAAGGTGAGGTGCCACTGCAACGCTCCGCCGAGCCAGCCGCCGATAGCGAAGGCCTTTGGCCAATGCAGCAAGTCTTTCTGCGGAATCTTCGCGCCGAAGCTGGGAAAGGCGCGGAAGATCTGGAGTCCGCTGCCGACCATCACGAACAGCGCGACCACATTGATCCAGTGACACAGACGTACCACGAAGGGATGCTCGTAGACGGCGCGGGCCAGGACTACCGCCGCTTCTTCTTCGCCGTCGGCGGTCTTGGCTTTCGGCTCGAATGATTTCGATGACTGCACCGCTCATGCTTGAACCTCCATACCTCAGCGGCTAAAGCCGGCATTCCTTCTCGATCCCGCAACGGCACGGCTGAAGCCATGCCCTGATACGAAACCTGTAGCGCCGCCAGCTTTCCTCGGCGGCTCGTCCCGCGCCTTGCCGAAAGCCCGCGAGACGCAGCCGCTACAATTCACAATCCGTAGAACCACGAATAGCCCTGGTCTTCCCAGAAGCCGACCCTTTCCAGCACGTGCGAGACTTTCAAGTCGGTTAAATACTTGGCCTGCTTGTAGCCGATCTTGGTGGGAATCTGCAGACGCAGCGGCGCTCCGTGCTGGCGGGTGAGCGGCTGCTCGTACATTTCATAGCAAAGCAGAGTCTGCGGATGCAGCGCCGTCGCCATGTCGAGTGATTCGTAATAGTCGTCGGCGCATTCGACCGAGATGAAGCGCGCTGCGGGATCGGCGCCCACCAGTTGCAGAAAGTCGGAGAGGCGCGCGCCCCCGAACCGCCCAATCACGTCCCAGCCTTCGATACAGATGTGGCGCGTGTTCTGCCGATAGCGGGGCAGGGCCTGCACCTGCGCCAGGGTATATTCCCCAGGTTTTTTCACCGCTCCGCTGACGGTCAGGGTCCAGGTATCGAGGTCCACTCCAGGATCGTCGACGTCGTAGCCGTTGATGGGAAACTTCGCAGGGGGAGTCAGGTCGGCAGTGTCGAATATCGGCGCCAGATGGCCGGAGCGGAACAGCCGCGCCTGAGCCCAGTCGCTGAAGCCCGAGTCCCTTCTTCAGCAACCTTTCCTGCAGACCGGGGATGGCGAACGCGCCGAGAGCCAGCACGGGCGCCAGCTTCAGCAATTCGCGCCGGCTGTTTTGCCGGAATTTCTTTTCATCCATCTGGCGATTGTTCTTGGCGTCATTGTTTTTCATGATGGCCATCTCAAATTGTGTTTGTACAGAATGCCCCCGCGGTCACAAGGGCTTTCGAGTGCGCGTGGGAAGTCACTCTCTTCCGCCCCTTTGGGGCTTGTTACTGTTTGATTTTCTACCCACGGCTTACGCCGTGGGCTGCATTCTTCCGCCGCTTCGCGGCTATCGCTGCCGGAACAGTCTTACGCCGTTCCGCATCCATGGGATTCACGAGACTCCCCGAAGTTTCGCCCCAGACTGGCGTCAGAATGATAACCCTTCTGAGTCGGTGTCGGCGGCACCTTTTGCTGGCCTTCTTAAGGCTTTCGAGGCATACTAGCGGAAGCGCTGTCCTCGACAGCCTTCACAGGAGACCCGGTTTCCGGCAATGTCGGACCTGAACACCATCTCACCACACGAGGATCGCGCCCTGCATGCAGAAAGTCGAAGGCATGCGCATCAGGATCCCAAACAGCGCAAATTGATGATCGGGTCTCTCTGCCTGCTGCTGGTGGCTTTGGGCATCGTGATCTGGCGTAACAGCGACTTCTGGTTCCCCGAAACGCAGGAGACGGAAACTGAACAGCCGGTGGAGAGTTCGCCCGCAGCCAAGGTTGCGCCGGTACAGCCTCCCGCAACGACCGCCAAGCCGGCCGTAGCGGCAAAGCCAAAGCACCGTGTCGCCGCCGCGGCTAAGGCTCCCGCGCCGGAAACTCCTGCTGCTCCGGCGGTCACGACCACTACGCGAACGGTATTGCCCCCTGTAGAAATGGAAGTTGTCGCCGGCGATACGCACCGCACCATCCGGCCCGGCAGCAGTTCGGTGCGAGTCAGCCTGCAACCGGGCGCGCCGGCGCAGCCGGTCACCGTCCCCAGTGCGACCGGCGATACGCAGACCGCAGCGAACCTAACCAGCAATGCCGCCGAGCGCATGGAGATATCCACGAACGCGTCCGAGGTCGTGACCAGTCCGGTGAGGCCTAATTATCCGCTGCTGGCGCGGCAGATGAAGGTACAGGGGTCGGTGATTCTGCAGGCGCTGATCGGCAAAGATGGAATCATCCAGAATCTGCGCGTGGTGAGCGGGCCGCGCATACTGGCTGGAGCGGCGGAAGACGCCGTCCGGCAATGGAAGTTCAAACCGCACATCGTGGGCGGCGAGGCGGTTGAGACTCAGGCGAAGATCACGGTTAACTTTACGATCTCTACCAATTGAGGTCTTGGGCCTTCGGTAAACCCTGCGATCACTCAGTTTGGATTCGGTGACGGAGGGAACATCGAGCTTTGCTCGGACGGCCGAGGGCGGCCGCCGTCCCCACATTGTCTTTCATGAACCTGCACAGCCACCCAAACCTAAGACCTAGCGCCTGAGACCTAAGACCTGATACAACAGCCTGCATGTCCAAGTTCCTGTTTACCATGCTGCCGGCGAACGACCTGGGTTTGCCTACTCGCCTTGTGCCCATCGCGCGGATGCTTGCCGATCGCGGCCACGACGTTGCCGTGTTCAACCCCGCTCCGGCGCCCGCAAAGCTGATCGAGGATGCCGGGTTGCAAAATCTTCCGATGCCATCGCGCGCCATGCCCGATCCCTTGACCGACTTCGCGCACGTGAGCTCGGCCTGGGATGTGGACGAAA
The DNA here is from genome assembly GCA_963703635.1 of uncultured Acidobacteriaceae bacterium. Taxonomy (GTDB): domain Bacteria; phylum Acidobacteriota; class Terriglobia; order Terriglobales; family Acidobacteriaceae; genus Sulfotelmatobacter. The sequence continues at coordinate 98,035 of CAVPEZ010000020.1, read as the reverse complement.
TGTTTGGCGCTGCGTTTGGAAGCGAGGAGTTTGTGCGGGCGTCCACGGCTCTCCACGTTGATGTGGTGCGCGATTTCGATCCCGACGTGGTGGTGGATTCGTTCGGACTGTTTGCGTGCCTCGCTGCGCGCATTCTGCAGGTGCCGCTGGTGAGCGTGCTACAGGGGAATTTTCATCCGGCGAGCGATGGGTTTGTCTGGTGGAAAGGTGAGCGGCCGGCCGGTTTGCCCAGCGCCGCGGCAGCAATCAACAAGGTGGCGGCGGAGAACGGGGTCGCGCCGGTGGCACGCTCGGTCGATCTGCTGGCGGGGGATCTTTCCTTGATCGTCGGTACGCCAGAGACGGATCCTCTGCCTGCTCGCGCAGACGTCGCATACATCGGGCCCATTGTGTGGCAGCGCGGCAATGCTGCGCTGCCCGGCTGGGTTGCGGAGCTCGGCCGCGACAAACCCGTGATATAGGTCTACTCGGGCAATCCCAGGTACGCGGGCGCTCCGACTCCTGTTGATTCGATCGTGGTGATCCGCACGGCCGTCGCAGCATTGGGCGATGCGCCCGTGCACGTCGTGCTGACCACCGGCCACCAGGAGATTCCTAAAGAAGTTGGCGCTTTGCCGTCTAACTTTCATCATGCCGCTTATCTGCCGGGTCTGGCCATGGCGGAACGTTGCGACCTGATGGTGCATCATGGCGGGCACAGCTCGGTGATGACCGGATTATCTGCGGGCACGCCGGCAGTGATCATCCCGACCATAACGGAGCGCGAGAGCAACGCTCGCCGTCTTGCGGCATTAGGCGCTGGCGAAATCGTTTTGCCCGCCGACGGTGCAGATGGTGAAAAGCAACTCGACGTCGCCGAATTCAGCGCCAAGGTACACCGCGTGCTGAACGAGCCTGGCTATCGCGATTCGGCGCGCCGGGTTGCTGAATCCATCCGCAAATTTGGCGGAGCCCAGGCGGCGGCTGAGCGGATCGAGCGGTTTGCAGTTTCGGGTGTTAGGTCTTAGGTGTCAGGCAGAAGCGCGAAAAAGCCCGTCGCGCACCGCAAGAATGTTAACTTGGGCGCTAAAGTTTAAGCAGTTGCCGGCAAAAATAACGGGCGCCTCGAATCTCTTTCGAGATCGCGGCGCCCGGGCAGCCCTCCCCCAGAACTGCTCACTTGTGAAAATAAATGCGAGAGAGGATTTTGCAAATAGCACGCCAGTGCCAAAGCGCTGCCCCAAAGTGCCAGCCATTCTAAGCAATTACAAATCAACCTTTGAGCAGGGTTCGGCGAGGGATTCCCAATGCCGCCGCCATCTTCCGCTCTGACAGACTTCAAGTAGCCGCAAAAACCCTTAATCGCGGAGACACGGAGAACCGCCGCGGAGTTCGCGGAGAAATCTCCGCCTTGAAATCACTTCTACGTTCGCTCCGCCCACTTAAACGGACCGTACCTTCCCCTTTGATGATATCCTTCCGCCCACGCTATTTTCGGGCGGACGCGGAGCAACTTGTTTTCCGTACTCCGAGACCGTCTGCGGAGCGAGGGGCTTCAATGCGCAAATTGTTTTGGGGGATTCTGCTTTTGATTTTGCCGATGGCCAGCGCGTTCGCGCAGGCCCCGGCGCTGCAGATGAACGTTGTCTACGTGTGCACGGACGGACAAAGCTTCAAAGTTTTTTCGTGCAATGACGCGACGGGCGCCTGCGATTACCAGAACTACCAGAAGGGGCAGGCATTTCGGCGCGGCGAAGCGCTCCGCGTACAACTGACTGCTTTACTGCCGGCGAAATGCCATGCGCAAACCCCGGCTGAAGCGCAGGCTGACCCTCACCGCGGCGAAATTCCGCCCGCGCCTTCTCCGTTTAAGGCGCGCGCGGCTGCGGCTCCGGCTGCGAGTCAAACTCCGAGTCAAACCGCGAGCCAAAGCGGGCCTGGGCCCGGCGGATTCAAGGTCGGCGACACGGTGCGCGTTTTGATCGATGGCTGGCAGGAAGCCACGGTCATTGAGGTGCACGGGCGTTCATATCTGGTGCATCTGCCGAGTGGTATTAACGTTTCAAAAATGTGGCCCTACGAAATACACCGGGTTGGAAAGCTCACGGCAGAGGATCACGCGGCGGGACAATACGATCTCCACGACCGCGTGCAAGTGCTGGTGAACGGCAAGTGGATGGAGGGCGAGATCCGCGGGCAGAATAATGTCAACATGTACGACATCAAGGTGCCGGGAGTAGACACTGGATTCGGATCTGACATTGTGAACACGACCGCCGAGAATATCCGCATGTCGACCAAGCCTGCGCCTCCGCCTCCCGCGCAACGGGCTGCTGGGCAAGCTCCGAAACCGGGGCTGGTCAGTTGCGCCGGCAAGTATGAAGGCCGGTGGGAGCACGTCTCGGGCATGGGCGGCATGAAGGTCGTTTTCCGCTCCGGCAAGGCGACGATTACCGAAGGGTTTAGCGGCGAGATGCCGTTCGATTGCTTCACGGGCGACGGCAAGGTCGTCTTCTACCCAGCGGGATCGTTCACGCCGTTTTCCTACGACTTCGACATCAACGACGACGGGACGTTGCAGACGCCGCTTGGAGCCATCAAGAAGATGGGTAAGTAACTACCTTGACAAAAACCAGTCGAGCTTCGCTCGACCGGATAGCCGAGGGCGGCTGTCCCCACATGAGCATCTCGGCTAATTGCCTGACGGAAGAAAGATCAGTTCACTTCCCAGCTCTTGGGCACATTCACATAAGAACGATCTAGCGCCGCGACTGACGGGCAGCCGAGCAGCCGCAGAGTTCGTTCGAGGTCCGTCCGCAGGATCTGGATCGCGCGGTCTACGCCCGCCTCGCCAGCGGCGGCCAAGCCGTAGGCGTAGGCGCGTCCGCAGAGCACGGCGCGCGCTCCCAGGCAGAGGGCTTTTACGATGTCGGTGCCGCGGCGAATGCCTCCGTCCATGAAGACCTCGAGGCGGCCCTGCACCGCTTCCACCACCTCGGGCAAGGCGCGCAAAGAGGCGGGAAGGCCGTCGAGCTGGCGTCCGCCATGATTCGAAACCGAAATCGCCGCGACTCCTTCATCGACAGCGCGCCGCGCGTCGTCCGCCGTGAGCACGCCTTTGATGACGATGGGACCTTTCCAGATTTCTCTGATCCAGCGCAGGTCTGCCCAGGTCGGGGTGGATTCCGCCAAGGCAGCGTTGATATCGACCAGGGGCATCTGCCCCTTGCCCGGAATCACAACGTTCGGAAGCCCAGGCAGACCGCCATCCAGCAGGTAGTCGATGAGCCAGCCCGGACGCGAGAGGATTTGCGGAACGTATGGAATCTTCTCCAGCAGCCCACCGCTGATGAGTTCCTTCATGCCGTTGCGATAATCGCGCTCTCGGATTCCAGACACCGGAGTGTCGATGGTGACGACCAGCGCGGAGAATCCGGCAACGCGCGCTCTATTGATTGCGGCCTCGGCAGCCCCGCGTCCGCCCATCAGGTAGAGCTGATAGAAAACGGGTCCGGTGGAACCGGCCTTTACGTCCTCAAGCTTGTGTCCGGAAATCGTCGAGAGAATATAGCCGGTGCCCGCTCTGCCGGCGGCTCGCGCGGCCGCCACTTCGCCTCCGGGATGCATAAGCCGGCTGTATCCGACCGGCGCAAGCAAAAACGGAAGAGCAAGCTTGAAGCCGAGAACCGTGGTGCACAGACTGCAGTCCGGCACCGCGACCGCATGCCGCGGCCGAAAAGTGACGTCATTAAATATGCGGCAATTCTCGCGAAGCGTGACCTCGCCCTCGGCGCCACCGTCGAGGTAATCAAATACGGACTTCGGGATTCTTTCGCGCGCGATGGGCCGGAAGTCCTCGATGCATACCACTCGGGGCGATGCTACGGCGCGGGCAGCTCTTGTCATCTTCGTTCCAATACCAGAAAACATTGGAATATGGCCGATATCGTACCACTACGCGCCCGCTTCGCGAGCAAACATCAACGTCGGACTTCCCTTGTACGTGGCCTGCGCGAATTCCCGATATCCACATTTCACGGCGACCCGAATGGAGGCAAGATTCTCCGGAGCGATGATGCAGGCAGTACGCGGCGATTGGAAGTGCGCATCGCCCCAGGCAACTGCCGCGCGCACGGTTTCAGTTGCGAGGCCTTTGCCGTGGGCGTGCCCGGCGAGGACCCAGCCGATCTCAGGCGTGCCTTTCAGCGATGGCTCGAGGTCCCGCTTGTAATCGGCGAATCCAATCTCTCCGACAAAATTACCCGTGGCCTTCTCCTCGGCCACCCAATAGCCGAAACCGAGCAACGACCAATGGCCCACATAACCGAGCAGCCTCCTCCAGGACTCCTCTTCGCTGAGGGGTTTGCCGGTGGTGAATCGAGTTACCTTAGGGTCCGCCCACATCGCGGCGCAATGGTTGAAATCGTCAAGCCGGTGGCCGCGGAGCTTGAGCCGCTCGGTTTCGAGAATCGGCACCTGTACAGACGAGTGAAAAGAGCCAGGCATGGCAGCAGTCTATCTCGTCATCTGTGTTCCGACGTCTTGAATCTTAGGAGCCGGTATTGCGCCAATGTGCTGCCCAACAGCGAATGAATTCCATGCCGACACGTTGGTAACCTTGGACGATTCGGCGTTCTGGTTCAGAATCAGGATAGATAGGTGCCGTTTCCCCTCGGCTCAAGATTGGGCGGTGCGGTGATGGACCGCATCGGGCGTGACTCATGGCGACAGCCGGGATTGAAAAAGCAGGGGTTAGTTTTGGCATTCGCAATCAGGGCGGGCCGATCACAGTCGAAGTTCGCCCGAACCATGACACCATTTCCGCTCTGCGGGGCATTCAGATCAGCTTCGAACTGTTGAACGGAATCACTGTCGCGCAGGCGAAGACACTTTTGGATGTACTGAACGAAAACGTAATCGGACTGCTGGTCACGACAGTGTTGGACGACAAGGTGAACGCAGCGGCGGCTTCCGAGGTTGCAGCAAAACTCTGAACCCCCAGATGGCGGCTATGGACGATCCCAAACGCGAACATTTTGGGCGGTACCAAATCCTGTCCGAGTTGGGACGGGGAGCCATGGGTGTTGTCTACCAGGCGCGCGATCCTAAGATCAACCGCGTGGTCGCGGTAAAGACCATTTCCCTGGCAGGCCAACCGCCGGAAGACGAACGCGAGTATCGCGAACGTTTCATCCGGGAAGCGGAAGCTGCGGGGCGCCTGTCACATCCCGGAATCGTAACCATCTTCGATGTGGGCGAGGAGCCGAAGACGCGCACTCCTTACATCGTAATGGAGTTTGTTGGGGGTCAGTCCCTCGACAAGTTGCTGGCGCGGGACAACCACAAGCTGCCGCTGGAGACAGCCCTGCAACTCACCTACGAGCTGGCAGAAGCCCTGGATTATGCGCACGCTCAAGGCGTGGTTCACCGCGATCTGAAGCCCGCGAATGTTCTGATCACGGAAGACGGTCACCCTAAAATCGCCGACTTCGGAGTCGCCAAACTAAACCTCGCCAACCAGTCTCTGGCTGGGCGTGTGCTCGGCACACCCGCTTACATGTCGCCCGAACAGCTGAACGGCGACGCAGTGGATGGACGGTCCGATTTGTTTTCTCTGGGTGTGGTCCTGTACACGATTTTGACCGGCTATCGGCCGTTCCAAGGCAACAGCGCGCTGACGGTCTGCTTCAAGGTGGTCCACCGCGAGCCGATCCCGGCAACCGTGCTCGATACGGACTTGCCACCGGGACTTGACTGCATCATCAAGCGCGCCATGGCGAAAGATCCCGCGGAGCGCTATCAGCGCGGGATGGAAATGGCAGCAGACATCCAGGCGCTGCGGGAAGGACGTGATCCGCGGAACGAGGCACAGCAGCAGGGCTCTGATACGGCCGCCGGCGCTGCCTTCACGGCGAGTGGAAGCACCACGACGTCAGCTCTGGCGCCGCTGAGGCTTAGGCCTAAATCCCCGGGCGGCACTCGCTCTGTGCCCCTCGAGCACCGTGCGGCGGAGAGCTTGCTGCACAATATGCGTGAGAAGTCTTTCGCCGGTGCTTTGCTTGTGGTGGGACTTCTCATATTTGGGTTTCGGATGGCTAACCTCTTCGCGCCCCACGCGGCGCCGCCCCAGAATCTGGCAATCAGTACAACCGCGAAGCCACTGCCCCGCGCGGAGGAGATCGCGCCGGTTAAACCAGCAGCGATTCCAGCCGCAAAGAAGCGTCCTAAGACAGTGGTTCGAGCCAATCCGTCCTCTGCGAACGCGGCCACGCCGAGTTCGCTGCCCCTCGTACCCGCCATCTCAGCGCCGCCCAGCCCGCCGCCACCCGCTCCGGCGCTGCTGGAAATCGAAGTGGAGCACAAGTTCGCCGAGGCCCATCTGTTGATCTGGGTGGATGACAGCCTGACCTATACGCATACCTTGGAAGGAACCGACAAGAAACATCTGGTCGTGTTTCACCAGGTCCACGGCCATGAATTTCATGCCATGCAACTCGCCCCGGGCACACATCTTATCCGAGTACAGGTGAGTTCAGGTGCAGCCGGCGGCGAGCAGTCCGCCACAGTGACTGGAGAATTTGTCAGCGGAAAAGAAAAGATGCTCCACATCGTCTTCACGAAACAAGGCAAGATGGATCTAAGCCTGGAGTAGTTTGTCCCGGTCACGATGTTGCCCGCGATTAACGCAGAGAGGCTGCAAGGGGGCCCCGCCGGTTGTTTAACAACTCCGCAGGACTCGATTAACCCCGATTAGTTGATAGAATAGCCGCCGTGACGATGCTCACTGGGCAAACTGCCGGGGCGATCAAAGAAGGAGCGATCAAGGAAATCGATGTGCTCTGGATCACCGCCGGGCTGGGATGCGACGGCGATACCATCGCGATGACGGCGGCCACTCAGCCCAGCATCGAAGAAGTTGTTCTCGGTGCGCTGCCCTGGACTCCCAAAGTAAACCTGCACAACCCCTTCCTTGCGATGGCTAACGGCGACGATTTTCTGAAACCCTTCCAAGACGCCGCGGAAGGCAAGGGCGAGAATTTTATTCTCGTGCTCGAGGGATCCGTTCCGAACGAACACAATAAAGAAGAAGGATACTGGGCTTCGCTGGGGACCGACGCTAAGACCGGTCAGCCGATCACTACGTGTGAATGGATCGATCGTCTCGCTCCGCACGCGTGGGCGGTGGTCGCGGCCGGAACCTGCGCCACTTACGGTGGCATTCACGCCATGGAAGGCAATCCTACGGGATGTATGGGGCTGCCCGACTACCTGGGCTGGAAGTGGAAATCGAAAGCGGAGATTCCCATCGTGTGCGTGCCCGGCTGTCCGGTGCAGCCCGATAATTTCATGGAAACGCTTCTGTATTTGCTCTACATGGCGGCGGGCCGCGCGCCTATGATTCCGCTCGACGAGGCGTTGCGGCCCACCTGGCTGTTTGGCAACACCGTGCACGAAGGCTGTGACCGCGGCGGATTCTACGAGCAGGCCCAGTTTGCCGAAGAATATGGATCGCCACTCTGCATCGTGAAGCTGGGCTGCTGGGGGCCGGTGGTGCAGTGCAACGTTGGCAAGCGGGGATGGATGGGCGGCATTGGCGGATGTCCGAACGTTGGCGGCATTTGCATCGGATGCACCATGCCGGGCTTTCCCGACAAGTTCATGCCTTTTATGAATCAGCCGCCGGGTTCTCTATTGTCCTCCGCTGCGGTGCAAACTTATGGGCGCGCGATTCACGCTCTGCGCCGCTTCACGCAGTCGTCGCTGAACAAAGAGCCTGGGTGGCGCAAGCGGACACGGTAGTGTAGGGCGGACCTACACGGGCTGAGGTAGCAATGGTTTCGTTTTCGTGGCCGAATCAAGCGAACGGCGCGACTGACGGGGGTTCTCCCGTCGATGACCCTTCTGCGGTTGCCCAGCCTGATCTCACTGCCTCGCAGGCTGAGGAAATTCTTCAGGGCCTGGCCGGAGTCTTCAGCCTCAACCATTCTCCCGCCAAAGCAAGACGCGTTGTCTATCCGCCTGAAAAGCCAGATCAGGGATGGTCCGCCGATTCGCAACTTCCGAATCTTGAAGCCCGATATCGCGCGCTGGTAGAGCAGATTCCCGCGGTTGTCTTTATGGCTTATCTCGACCGCGGCATTGGCGAGGCGTACGTCAGTCCTCAGATTGAAGCTGTGCTGGGCTTTTCCCAGGAAGAGTGGCTGGAAGATCCCGTCCGCTGGTACAGCCATATTCATCCCGACGACAAGCAGCGGTGGAGCGCGGAAGCGGCGGAAATGTTTCTCACCGGCAACCCGTTGCGGTCCGCATATCGCGTGCTTTCACGCGACGGCCGCGTCGTCTGGTTTCATTGCGAAGCCAAGATGATTCGCAAGGAGGACGGCGAGCCCTGGTTCATTCATGGCGTGGGCTTTGACATCACCGATCTCAAGCGGACCGAAGAAGCGTTGCAGGAGGAGCGCAACGTCGTCTCGGCCATTCTCGATACCGTGGGCGCTTTGGTTTTGGTTCTGGATCCGGAGGGCCGCATCATCCGCTTCAACCGCGCTGGGGAATCCTCCACCGGGTATTCCTTTGCCGAAGTCGCTGGCCAAAGGATCTGGGATTTGTTCGTGGTACCGGAAGAGGTGGGACATTTTAGGGCGGCGTTTGGGCAACTCTGCCGTGACGAGGCGCCCAACAACTTTGAGGGCTATCTGGTGAGGCGCGACGGCGAACGCCGCTTGATCGCATGGTCGAGCACTTTGCTTCCGGGTCACGACGGAAATCCGGCTTCCGTGATTGCCACCGGTATCGACATCACCGAGCGCAAGCATCTGGAGAAGACAATCCTTGAGATCAGTGCCCGCGAGCAGCGCCGCATTGGACAGGACCTGCACGATGGATTGGGACAGCATCTCACCGGCATCGCCTTCATGAGCAAAGTGCAGGAGCAGAAGCTTGCAGAAAAAAACCTGCCCGAGGCCGGCGACGCCGCCAAGATCGTCAACCTGGTGAATGATGCGATCCACAAAACGCGCGAACTGGCGCGCGGACTTCTCCCAGTCGTGTCGGACGCGGAGGGGTTGATGTCGGCTCTGCAGCAATGGGCGGGCGAAGTGGAAGATTTATTTGCGGTCAGTTGCAGCTTCCATTGTTTTACTCCCGTCCTGATCCACGACGATACCGCAGCGACGCATCTCTATTACATCGCTCGCGAGGCAGTGAATAACGCGATCAAGCACGGTCACGCCCGCCAGATCGTTATTCGACTCGCCGTCCTCCAGCAGCAGGGAGCGCTGACCATTCAGGATGACGGCTATGGAATCGGCACTATCGCTCCCAGTACAAAGGGAATGGGCCTTCATCTGATGAATTACCGCGCCAGAATGGTCGGAGGTTCTCTGGAAGTGCACCGCATCACCCCCGGCGGAACCATGGTTACGTGCTTGTTTCCGCTCCTGCCTCCCGGGGATGAAGGAATGAGTAAACCATGAGTGTGATTTCCAAATCGCCGAGCTCCTCGCAGAACCAGCCCGTCACCAAGAAAAGAATCCTGGTGGTTGATGATCATCCCATTGTGCGTCAGGGACTGGCGCTGCTCCTCAACCGGGAACCCGACTTGTTAGTTTGCGGCGAGGCCGAGGAAGCCAATGGAGCGCTGCACGTGCTCGCTTCAGCCCGGCCCGATGTGCTGATCGTCGATATCTCGCTGAACGGCCCGGATGGCCTCGACTTGCTGAAGACTATTCGCACCACTCATCCCACGCTGCCGGTGTTGGTCCTCTCCATGCACGATGAGTCGATCTACGCCGAACGCGCCCTCCGCGCCGGCGCCAACGGTTACATCATGAAACAGGAGGCCACTGAGAAGGTGCTGGTCGCCGTGCGCCGCATTCTGAGCGGAGGGATTTACGTAAGTGACCGCATCGCCAACAAGATGCTCAAACACTACATCACCGGTGCCGGCACGTTGCGAAATTCCTCCATCGCCGATCTCAGCGACCGCGAACTGGAAGTCTTCCGCCTCATCGGAGAAGGACACGGAACACGCCAGATCGCCGAAGAACTGCACCTCAGCATAAAAACCGTCGAATCCTATCAGGCGCACATTAAGGAAAAGCTGTCACTGCGCAGCGCCCGCGAACTCATGCAACATGCCATTCAGTGGAGCATGAACGAAAAGACCGTTTAGGAATGAGCTGTTAGCAGTTAGCAGTAAGGTGACGGCGACTGCTAATTGCTAACTGCCAACTGCAAATTGCTGGGCACTCAGTCAAAGTTACCTTCCAGCCATCGGGGAATCCCCGATACAAAAAATAGTGATACCACTGAACTGAAAAAGTGGTGCTCCCGCTTGTGATCTAACCCCTACACCGTTGATTCTACCCGCGCACACTTCTGGTTCCGGTCCGGGAAATCTCCGTTTAGAAACAGGAGAGTATCTAGGCTTGTTCTCAGCAGTCTGGTTTAGACAAAGAATTAGGACCTCCTCTTAAGTCGATTCGGGAAAGGAGAACGCAGTTATGGCAGCGGAAACAGTTCCCTACGGTCGGGTCACGCAAAGACCATCCCCTGTTGCCGAGGTACACATACTCTGGATCACCGCCGGTCTGGGCTGTGATGGAGACTCGGTTTCAGTCACCGCGGCTACTCAACCCAGCATCGAGGATGTTCTGTTGGGAGCGATCCCCGGACTTCCCAAGGTGCACCTGCACAATCCCGTCCTTGCTTATGAGAACGGAGATGACTTCCTGAAGTTCTGGTACATGGCCGAGAAGGGCCAGCTCGAACCGTTCGTCCTGGTGGTGGAAGGCTCTATCCCGAACGAGAAGATCAAGAAGGAAGGCTACTGGGCCGGTCTAGGAACCGATCCAAAAACAGGCCAGCCCATTACCACCAACGAATGGATCGACCGCCTCGCGCCCAAGGCGCTGGCAGTCGTGGCGTGCGGAACCTGCGCCACCTACGGCGGCATTCACGCCATGCAAGGCAATCCCACCGGCGCCATGGGTCTGGCGGATTATCTCGGTTGGGACTGGAAGTCCAAAGCCGGTCTTCCCATCGTCAATGTTCCGGGATGCCCCGTGCAACCCGACAACTTCATGGAAACTGTCCTCTACCTGCTCTACCAGGTAGCCGGACTGGCACCCATGATTCCGCTCGACGATCAACTGCGTCCCACGTGGTTGTTCGGCAAGACAGTCCACGAAGGTTGCGATCGTGCCGGCTACTACGAGCAGGGCGACTTCGCTGAAGTGTACGGTTCCCCAAAGTGCATCGTGAAGCTGGGATGCTGGGGTCCGGTGGTGAACTGCAACGTGCCCAAGCGCGGCTGGATGGCCGGAATCGGTGGCTGCCCCAACGTGGGCGGCATCTGCATTGGCTGCACCATGCCTGGCTTCCCGGACAAGTTCATGCCTTTCATGGATGAGCCGCCGGGGGCGAAGGTTTCCGGCGCCGCCATCGGCGCTTACGGCCGCGCCATTCGCGCATTACGGTCCATGACCCAGTCCACCGTTAACAAAGAACCGAAGTGGCGGCATCCGCGCGCTGAACTGACCACCGGATACCACGCCCGATCATACTGATAAAGCCACTGAGGGAACCACTGAGAGACCGAGAATCCAAAGGAGCGATCGAATGAGCACTATTACCGCACCGACAAAGGATGTTCTCAGCAAGAAGGGGAATCTGGTGGAGATGAACTGGGACCCGATCACTCGCATCGTGGGCAGCCTGGGCATCTTTACCAAGATCGATTTCGAGAACCGCCATGTGGTCGAGTGTCACAGCACCTCGTCCATCTTTCGCGGGTACAGCATCTTCATGAAGGGCAAAGACCCGCGCGACGCCCACTTCATCACCAGCCGCATCTGCGGTATTTGCGGCGACAACCACGCCACCTGCGCCACTTATGCGCAGAATATGGCGTTCGGCGTGAAGCCGCCCCCATCGCCGAGTGGATCGTCAATCTCGGCGAAGCTGCCGAGTACATGTTCGATCACAATATTTTCCAGGACAATCTGGTCGGCGTGGACTTCTGCGAGCAGATGGTCAAGGAGACCAACCCAAAAGTCTGGGCAAAGGCTCAATCGACGCCGGCGCCGCACTCCAACCTGCACGGATACAAGAACATTTCCGACATCATGACCGCGCTCAACCCATTTACCGGGAGCCTTCTATCGCGAGGCCCTGGTCATGAGCCGCATGACGCGCGAAATGTTCTGCCTGATGGAAGGCCGCCACGTGCATCCTTCCACGCTGTATCCCGGCGGAGTCGGCACCGTGCCCACCATCCAGCTCTTTACCGATTACCTGGTCCGCCTGATGAAGTATGTCGAGTTCATGAAGAAGGTCGTGCCCCTGCACGATGACCTCTTCGACTTTTTCTACGACGCGCTTCCCGGCTATGAGGAAGTGGGCCGGCGCCGTGTACTGCTTGCTTGTTGGGGATCGTTCAACGATCCCGACGTCTGCGACTACACCTACAAGAACATGACGAACTGGGGCCGCGGCATGTTCGTCACTCCGGGCATCGTCGTCGACGGCAAGCTGGTCACCACCGATCTGGTGGATATCAACCTGAACATCCGCATCCTGCTGGGCAGTTCCTATTACGACGAGTGGAAGAATTCGCAAACCTTCGTCAAGACAGATCCTCTCGGGAATCCGGTCGACAAGAACCATCCCTGGAATCAGACTACGATTCCGCGCCCGCAGAAGCGCGACTTCGGTGGCAAGTACACCTGGGTCATGTCGCCTCGATGGTTCGACAAGAGGACGAGCGATCACTTGGCAATGGATACTGGAGGCGGCCCAATCGCCCGCCTCTGGGCGACCGCGCTGGCCGGCCTGGTTGACATCGGCTACATCAAAGCCACAGGCCACAGCGTAAAGATGTATCTGCCGAAGACCACGTCGCTGCCTGAGGTCGAGTTCGAATGGAAGATTCCCAAGTGGAGCAACGCCATCGAGCGCGACCGGGCGCGGACTTACTTCCAGGTGTATGCTGCTTGCGCGGCTTTGCACTTCATGGAGAAAGCGCTCGCTGAATTGCACGCCGGCCACACCAAGACCTGGACGGAGTTCAAAGTGCCGGAGGAAGCCATTGGCTGCGGCTTCCACGAAGCGGTTCGCGGCGTGCTCTCGCACCACGTCGTGATTAAAGAAGGCAAGATTGCCAACTACCATCCGTATCCTCCGACGCCCTGGAATGCCAATCCGCGCGATATTTATGGCACTCCGGGTCCTTACGAGGACGCGGTGCAAAACACGCCGATCTTCGAAGAGAACGGTCCCGACAAGTTCAAGGGAATTGATATTATGCGGGCCGTGCGCAGCTTCGATCCTTGTTTGCCGTGCGGCGTTCACATGTATCTAGGGAACGGGAAGGTGTTGGAGACGCACCATTCTCCAATGTTTGGACTTCAACCCTGAAAACCGTAATGTGCGCGACTGAGGAGTGAGGCGGTAGTCACAGGCTGCCAGATATGCCCAGGGAACGGCCTCGGCACTCTGAACACCGTTCTCACCCCCATTTTTTTCACCCGGAGAGTTCGACTAGGAGCATCGTGGCCGAGAGCAGAGATTTTCGGGAAGACATCCAGCGCATCGGCGGGCTGGTTCAAGAGATCGAATCGATCGCCGATCCAGCAGTACGGGCTGCAACAAAAAACCTGGTGCAGTCGCTCATGGACCTGCACGGCGCCGCCCTCGAGAAAGCGCTCGGCATCGTAGCCGACGCCGGAGAGCCAGGAATGAACATTATTGATCGGCTGGGTCGCGATTCGCTGGTGAGCAGCGTTCTGATTCTTTACGGCCTCCATCCCGAGGATATTGAAACCCGCGTGGGGAAAGCGGTCGACAAGGTGAGGCCGCAGCTACGCAAACAGGGCTGCGAGGTCGAGTTGCTCAGTGTCAACGATGGCGCGATCCGTCTGCGCGCGGAAACCGGCTCGCATACCTGCGGCTCAACCGCAAAAACTTTGCAAGCTACTTTGGAAGGAGCCATGTACGACGCGGCGCCGGATTTGACCTCGCTGGTAATTGAAGGTTTTGAAGAGCAGCCGGCTTCCGGATTTGTGGCATTGGATAAGTTGATGGGCGGCGCAGGACCGCTGGTTCAAACGCCGCCGGGCGCGGATTGAAGAAATCGAATGTAGCGCCGGCATCCTGTCGGCTGTCCCGAGAGCCTTGCCCTGAGCCTGTCGAAGGGGCGTCTCGCCCTCGGTTCGGCGGCGCAACGCGATAGGTTGAGGATTTTGCAATCATGAGTGCAGGACAATTCACAGAATCCACCGACGGCTTCGGAACGCTGCGCCAGCTTGCCCGCCGCGAGCGTCCGCTCGAGCGTTGCGAACTGTGCAGCGTTGGCCTGCGGCCCGATCATCCCCACCTGATCGAAGTGGCGCAGCGCAAGCTCCTCTGTACTTGCGACGCTTGCGCCATTTTGTTCAGCGGCCAGGGAGTGAAGTTCAAGCGCGTGCCGCGGCGCGTGCGCTCACTCCCTGGCTTCAATCTCACCGACGCCGAGTGGAACGGTTTGATGGTTCCCATCAACATGGCTTTCTTCTTCAAAAGCAGTCTTGAGGATCGCGTCGTCGCGCTCTATCCCAGCCCCGCGGGTGCGACCGAATCGCTGTTGGCGCTGGAATCCTGGAACGACATCGTGGCCCGCAATCCGATTCTCAAAGAAATGGAATCCGATGTGGAAGGCCTGCTGGTCAACCGGCTCGGCTATTCGCGCGGATACTCCGCCGCCGAGTATTACCTGCTTCCCATCGACGAATGCTACAAGCTGGTGGGCCTGATCCGCATGCACTGGAAAGGTCTCTCGGGCGGAGCGGAAGTGTGGAAGGAACTGGGCGAATTTTTCAGCACTGTGAAGGCACGATCGGTCGAGCTTAGACAGGTCTCCCAGGTGGAAGAGGAGTCCCATGCCTGATTTGAGTTTTGAGGTGGAGCGTGCCGAGGTGGTTTCGAACGCCGCGTCGCCGCTGCTTGCCTTTAAGCTTCGGCTGACGAATTCCAATTCCGAAGAGACGATCCACACCGTCGCGCTGCGCTGTCAGATTCAGATTGAAGTCACCCGGCGAAAGTACACAGTGGAGGACCAGACCCGTCTTCGCGATCTGTTTGACGAGCCCAGCCGCTGGAGCCAGACCCTGAAAAATCTGCTCTGGACGCACGCCAGCATAGTGGTGCCTTCATTCCGGGGGACAACGGTCGTCGACCTTCCTGTGCCCTGCACATTCGATTTCAATATCGCCGCCACGAAATACTTCGACGGCCTGACAGACGGGGAGGTTCCCATCTGTCTGCAGTTCAGCGGAACGGTCTTCTACGCCAGCGCAGAAGGCGGACTCCAGGTCGCTCCCATCTCATGGGACAAGGAAACCCGATTCAAGCTGCCGGTAAAAGTCTGGCGCGACATGATGGACTTCTATTACCCCAACAGCGCCTGGTTGTGCCTGCACAAGGATGCCTTCGACCGCTTGCAACAATACAAAGTCCGGCACGGCATTCCCACCTGGGAAGCAGTGCTGGAAGACATTATTCCGGTGGAAGAACTTCCTGAGAAGGTGCTGGGATGAACCTCTCGACGGTCGACGAGATTGCGAAAGCAGTGCTGTACGAGGGGTACATGCTCTATCCCTACCGCCCGTCGTCGGTAAAGAATCAGCAACGCTGGAATTTCGGCGTGCTCTGCCCGCAGTCTTACAGCGAAGCGCAGAAAGGCAGCGAGGCCTGGACCATGCGGACGGAATGCCTGGTCGAAGCCAACTCGCAGACGCAACTCGAAATCCGCGTGCGCTTTCTTCAACTGGTGGCGCGCTCGGTCGGTGAGTTCACCAAGCCCGTTCCAGAGTTGCCCGCCGGAGAACCCCCGGAATTCAATCTGGTGCCAAGACTCGAACTAGCAGGCCGTGTCTACCAACCCTGGCAGGAAGCAGTCGAGCGCGAAGTAATCTTGCCCGTGTGCAGCCCTGAAGCGCTAGTCGACGCGCCTCTCTCACAGTCGTTCACGTATCCCGCCGAAAACAAATTCGAATATCTGCGCGATGGAGGCGGCCGGGTCACCGCCGTGATCGTTCGCAAGCAAAGCGCACTCCAGGGAATGATCGAAATCAGAAGCGAGCGCGTCAGTAATGATTTGTTCAAAGTCAGCGTGCGCATTCGCAACCGCACGCCTTTCAGCAACGGGCATCAGGCGAACCGCGAAGACGCTCTATTGAGTTCCCTAGTCTCGGCTCACACCGTTCTCGGCGTGCAGCAGGGCAAGTTCGTCTCTCTGCTCGCGCCCCCAGAGGAAGCAACCGAATTCGCCGCGAGCTGCAAGAACGAAGGAACCTGGCCAGTCCTGGTCGGCGAAGATGGACAATGCGACACCGTTCTTTCGTCACCGATCATTCTCTACGACTATCCCCAGATCGCTCCCGAAAGTGCCGGAGACCTCTTCGACGGCACCGAGATTGACGAGATTCTCTCCCTGCGCATCATGACGCTGACTGACGACGAGAAGCGCGAGATGAGTCAGTCCGACGAGCGCGCCCGCCAGATGCTCGAACGCACCGAGACCATGCCGGTCGAACAATTGATGAAACTCCACGGCGTGCTTCGCAATCTGCGCCCGCTCGATCCTCGTTCAGACCAGCCTCGTCCAAACCAGGAGGAAACCCAATGAACGAGTGGGAATGGCAGCTGCTCGAAGACAAGACTCCTCTCGATCATCTGGAAATTTCCGGAGTCGAGGTGAAACCGGGGAGCCGCGTGCGGCTTCGTCCGCGCAAATTCGGCGATGTCATGGACATTGCGCTCGCCGGCCAGATTGCCACCGTCGAATGTATCGAACAGGATTACGAGGGCAAGCAGCACGTCTGTGTAGTTCTCGACGACGATCCCGGCAAGGATATGGGCTTGCTTCGCCAGCCCGGCCATCGCTTTTTTTTCGACGCGGAAGAAGTTGAACCGCTCTCACCCGATGAATTCCCGCAAGCCTCCGCCGTACAGAGGCCAACTATCCTCGTCGCCGGCATCGGCAACATCTTCCTCGGCGATGACGCGTTCGGTGTGGAAGTGGTTCGCCGCATGGCCAGCCTGCAACTGCCGCAGAGCGTGCGCGTCACCGACTTTGGCATTCGCGGCTTCGATCTGGCCTACGCACTGCAAGACGGTTACGAAACCACAATTCTGGTGGATGCTTGTCCGCACGGCCAGCCTCCGGGCACTCTCTACGTCATCGAGCCGGACTTGAAGGGGTTGGACGGCTCGGAAGCTCCGCAGCCCTCCATCGAAGCCCATGCCATGAATCCGGTGAGTGTTCTGCGCATGGCGCGAGCCATGAATATCGAATTGAAAAATATTCTGCTGGTGGGCTGCGAGCCGGAAACTCTGGGAGGCGAGGAAGGTCAGATGGGATTGAGCCCGCCCGTCGAAGCTGCGGTGGATGATGCGGTCAAACTGGTGGTGGCGCTGATCGACAAAGTTCATGAAAGAGCTCAGGAGAAAGTTCAGGAAATAGCTCAGGAGAACGCAGGCCGCAATTCAAACCAGTAAATATCTTGCGATAAAAAGGAGACTGCCGTGGCAACGGAAAATGGTAACGGAAGCGTCAACGACAGGGACACGCTGTTCATGCTCAGTGGTGTAGCGCTTATCGTTTTCGGGGCGGGCCTGATTCTTTCCAATCCGATCGCGAGACGCTATCTCGGCCAGTTCGGCCTGGGAAATATCGCCCAGGGCGCCTTGCCGGATTTGGACCGGTATTTGAAATTACGCTCGATGTGAACGGCAAGGTGGCTTCGTGATAGCCCGGATGGGGCGGGGGTGTCCGTTTGTGCCTTTGGTGGCGTGTGATGGGGGTGTTAAATGGCTTTGAATCGAACACGAAGAGGCCAAACAACTCATGGAAAACACGCGCTACATATTGGACGCCAAAGCCAGCCAGTTCACGTTGCAGGCCTTCGCCGAGGGACTGGCCGGGATAGCGGACCACCGCCCCAGGTTTGCTGTCCGCGAGTTCTGGGGCGAGGTGGAGTTTAGTTCCGACAAGCTGGATGGCGGTTCGCTGCAACTGACCGCCAAGACGGGATCGCTGGAAGTCATGGATGAAGTAACAGAACACGACCGGCGGGCGATCGAGCGGATCATGTATAGCGAAGTACTGCAGCCGCAGAAGTTTCCGGAGGTGATCTTCCGCAGTGAGCGGGTGGTTTGCAGTGCGGTAGCGCAAAATCGCTATCGCGCCGATATTTCGGGAAGCTTGTCTCTTCATGGGACGGAAAGCCAGGAGACGATTCAGACGCAGTTGATCCTAAGCGACGGGAGTCTGCGAGCCTATGGAGAATTCCGGCTCCGGCAAAGCAGCTATGGCCTCAATATCGCCTCCGTCGCTGGGGGATTGCTGCGCATCAAGGATGAACTCAAGTTCGTGTTCTTTTTCGTTGCCCGGAAGCAGGCGGAAACTGTCATCAGAGCGGCTGCCGCGCGAGCCTAAGAGCGTGCCGGGCATTACAGAGACGCAAGAACTTGGGTCGAGCTGTATGGATGATTGCCAGGAGGTTTTTGTAGTGCATTACGCCTTAGAACCTACAGGAAAACCGGAGGCTGCCACGGTCCGCTACGTCATTGAAGCCAAGGGAGGTAACTTTACCGTACGGGCGTCTGCCGCCGGCCTGCTTTCCGTACTTGGTCATAGCCCGACCATCGCGATTCCCGAATTCGAGGGTGAGATCCTTCTCAATCCTGAGGCGGTGGAACAAAGTTCGCTGCGACTGGTGATTCCTGCGGCTTCGCTCACCGACACCGATGACATCAGCGAGAAAGATCGCACCGAAATTAACCGCGCCATGCATCAGGAAGTCCTTGAGTCCGACTCGTACCCTGGCATTGTGTACGAGTGTTCTCACCTCACTTCCAGCAAAACCGGCGAAGGCCAATATTGGGTGGCATTGAACGGAGAACTGACGCTCCACGGAGTGAAACGCACGCAGCCGGTTTCGGCCCGTGTCTCGCTGAACGGTGATAAACTCCGGGCCGCGGGAGATTTTACGATCCGCCAAAGCGATTATGAGATTCAAGCCGGTTTCCGCAGTCGGGGAAACCATAAAACTGAAGGATGAACTCAAGTTCGCGTTTGATATTACCGCGCGCAAGCAGAGCTGAAACCCAGCCTCTGGCGGAACGGCCAATGACTCATGACTCATGACTAATGAGCAACGACCAACGACGGAAGAGGATACCGAATGTGCCTAGCCATACCAGGAAAGATCGTCGAGATTTCTTCCGACAACCAGGATTCCGCGCTGGTAGACGTTGTCGGTGTGCGGCGCAGGATTGATCTCGGCCTGCTTCAGGATGACAAGCCAGCGGCCGGCGACTGGGTGCTCGTCCACGTCGGCTTCGCCATGAGCAAGATCAGCGAGCAGGATGCGGCTGACCAGATGAACACGCTTCGCATGCTCGGCGAGATCGACGGCGCCATGCAGGAAGTCAAAGGATACGGATTGGACGTGAATTGACGCCCGGCCGGGTCCAGCCTGCGAGAGAGGATCGGTATGAGATTCGTCGATGAGTTCCGCGAACCCGAACTGATTTCGAAGACCTCCGAGGAAATTCGCCGCCTCGCCGGCGCCAAACGCCACTACCGCATGATGGAAGTCTGCGGCGGACACACCCATGCCATCTACCGCTTCGGCCTGAAAGATATACTCCCGGACAACATCGAGTTGATTCACGGCCCAGGCTGCCCGGTCTGCGTGCTTCCCATGGGAAGAATCGATGACGGCCTGGCCATCGCGCACGAACCGGATGTCATCTTCGCCGCTTTTGGCGACATGATGCGCGTCCCCGGCACGCAAGGCAGCCCGCTGGAGCACAAAGCACGCGGCATGGACGTTCGTATCGTCTATTCGCCGTCCGATGCGCTGAAGCTGGCCCGGCTCAATCCCGAAAAGCACGTAATGTTTTTCGCCATAGGCTTCGAGACCACCGCGCCCTCCACCGCGCTCACGATGATGCGCGCCAAGAGAGAGGGCATCCAGAACTTCTCGGTATTCTGCAACCACGTCACGATCATTCCAGCAATCCGCGCGATTCTCGACTCTCCCGACATGCGCCTCGACGCCTTCATCGGTCCCGGCCATGTATCGACCGTAATCGGCTGCCGTCCTTATGAGTGGATCGCCCAAAACGAGCGCAAGCCCATTGTGGTCTCTGGCTTTGAGCCGCTGGACATGCTGCAATCGATCGTCATGCTGCTTCGTCAACTGCAGGCGGGCGAGGCGAAGGTTGAGAATCAATACAAGCGCGTGGTTCCCTGGGAGGGCAATCGCGCCGCGCTCAAGGCGATGGCTGAGGTTTTCGAACTGCGTCCCTACTTCGAGTGGCGCGGTCTGGGATTCATCTCGCAATCAGCATTGCGCATCAACGACAAGTACGCCGAATTTGACGCCGAACAGCGCTTCGAAGTGCCCGGCATTCGCGTCACCGATCCTAAAGCCGCGCAATGTGGGGAAGTTTTGAAGGGCGTGCTGAAGCCGCATCAGTGTAAACTTTTTGGACGCGAGTGCACGCCAGAGCATCCAATCGGCGCACTCATGGTCTCAACGGAAGGATCATGCGCCGCGTATTACAACTACGAACACCGCAAGGCAGCAATGGTAAGTCTGAGTTCGATCGCCTGAGTTTAGAAGTATCGACCGTTCCGGACGCCATGCTCGCCGAATCCGCGCTCACGCGGTTCCGCGACCCGCAAATCGAGATGGCGCACGGAGCCGGAGGCAAAGCCAGTCGCAAACTCGTCGAGGGCCTTTTCGCCCCGCTGCTTTACGGCGCCGCTCCCGGCCCACTCGGCGATGCTGCCCACGTCGACATCAACGGCACAAGAGTTGCCATCACCACCGACAGCTTTGTGGTCAAGCCGCTGACTTTTCCCGGCGGCTCCATCGGCGAGCTTGCGGTGAACGGCACCGTGAACGATCTCGCTGTCTCCGGAGCAAAAGCCGAAGCGCTGGTCGTTACCTATGTCCTGGAAGCCGGACTGCCCACGCCGGTCCTCGAGGCCGAAGTTCGAGCCATGGCGAGAGCCGCGCGCGATGCCGGCGTTCGTATAGCTGCCGGTGATACCAAGGTCGTCGAACACGGGAAGGCAGATCAGATGTATGTTACAACGACCGGCATCGGCCGCCTGCTTCCCGGAGTCACCATTGACCCTCGCTCGGTGCGCGTTGGCGACAGAATTCTGCTCTCCGGCCCCATCGGCGATCACGGTATTACCATCCTGCTGGCGCGTGGCGAACTTGACCTCGAAGCCAATCTTCGCTCCGACACCCGATCCGTGCTCCCGTTGGTCGAAGCCCTCATTCGCGCTGCTGGGCCGGGCATTCGCTGGATGCGCGATCCAACCCGCGGCGGCGCTGCGACATCTCTTAATGAGTTGGCACGCGATTGCGGGCTGGGGATGGTTCTTTTCGAAGATCAGATTCCGGTGCGAGATGCCGTACGCGGCGCATGTGAGTTGCTCGGACTCGATCCGCTCCACATTGCCAACGAGGGTCAGTTCCTCGCGGTCGTTTCCCAGGAATATGCCGACGCCGCGATCAATGCAATGTGCCTGGCGCCGGGCGGCAGCGAAGCGCAGGTGATCGGTGAAGTGCGCGAGCAGCCCGCAGGCACTGTGCTCGTGACCACCCGTTACGGGGGCAGCCGAATCGTAGATATGCTCGTCGGCGATCCCCTGCCGCGTATTTGCTGAAGATGAATTCGTCGGAACCACGTCCCATGGCCACAGCATTAAAACTCGCGAGCCAGGTCGCAAGCCATGTTGAAGAGTGTCTGCTCGAGCGGAACGAGCTGTTCGAGACCTTCTTCTCCCGCGAAGCGCCTCGCCTCGCCGAAGCTTGCCGCGAAATGTCCGAGCGTTTTCTGCGCGGAGGCCGTTTGCTGGCTTTCGGGCGCGGGCCCTACGCCACCGACGCGCAACACGTCTCCGTGGAATTTGTTCATCCCGTGATCGTAGGCAAGCGCGCTCTGCCCGCGCTCGATCTGTCGGTTCTCTTCCGGCCATGGCTCGAAGCTATTCTCCATCCCGAAGATATCGTCATGGGATTCGGTCCGCCCGAAGGCGATCCTGAAGTTTGGGCTACGCTCCAAGAAGCCCGCCTCAAAGACGCGATGACCTTCGCCCTGCCCGGCGTCGAAGGATCGTACGCGGTGGAGGCGGCTACCGAGGATCCTTTCATGCATCAAGAAATGACCGAGATCCTCTATCACACGCTCTGGGAGACGGTGCATGTTTTTTTCGAGCACCGCGAGCTCGGCTATGAAGTAGGCGCCTCGGGATTTCTCTATCCATTTCTAGGTACCGAAAAACAAGGAACCACCAACCTGGTCGCGGAAGTGGCGTCCTCCATCTTGACGAAGGCCCATGACGACAGCAAACTGCGCCAGCAGGTGGCTCGGGACGAAGCTGACAAGATCGGCAACACCGCGCTCGCAATTCATGACCGTCTGCGCCGGGGCGGAAAAATCATCGTCTTCGGCAACGGCGGCTCCGCCACGGATGCCAACGATTTTGCCATCGATTGCGTGCTCCCGCCACCCGGCTATCAATCGATTCCCGCAGTTTCACTCTCCCTCGAACCGGCGAACATCACGGCTGTCGCCAATGACATTGGCACCGAGGCAATTTTCCTTCGCCAGTTGATCGCACAAGCTCGCCCCGAGGACATTGCCATCGGAATTTCCACCAGCGGCGGATCGCGCAACATCATCATGGCGTTGGAAGAAGCGCGCAAGCGGAATATGTTGACCGTGGCGCTGCTCGGCTACGATGGCGGCGAGATCAAGCGCAAACTGCTCGCTGATTTTCCCGTAGTCGTAAACTGCGACTACATCCCCCGCATTCAGGAAGTGCAGGCTTCCATCTACCACGTGATCCGCGAATCGTTGCAGTTGCTGAATCAGGATTCGCTGAATCAGGAGGCACTAAACCGTGGCCAGGCTTGAGCTCTATGGGACGGCTCGTTGCCCCCACACCGGCGAAATGCGCGACTGGCTGGAGTGGAAGCGCAGCGAGTTTGTCGAGTATGACGTGGAAGCCGACCCCGTAGCCCGGTTACGTATGCGCGAGATCTCCGGCGGCCAGCGCACCGTGCCCATCCTGGTCGAGGACGGCAAGGTGGTTCAAGTTGGGTGGCAAGGTCACGGCTGCTTAGTTGATGAGTAAGTTAGCATAGATAACTGAGTAGATATCATAGGTGAACATGGCCAGCGCTTGTTCCATACGGGTTCGCGGAGTAGTCCAGGGCGTCGGATTTCGCCCCTTCGTCTATCGTCTGGCCTGCGCCAATACTCTGAATGGATGGGTGCTGAACGCGGAAGAAGGAGTTGAAATTCATCTTGAAGGCGCAGAGAAGGGCCTTGAAGCTTTTGTTCGGGAACTGCAGGCGCAACCGCCCCCTGCGGCAAGCATCGCACAAATCGATGTGCAGCGCGCGGAGCCCGAGGGCTTGTGCGAATTCACCATACGGCAAAGCCAGCGGCGGCAGCGCCCCACGGTCCGCATTTCGCCGGACCTGCCAGTCTGCGACAACTGTTTGAGGGAACTTTTCGATCCTGCCGATCCGCGTTACTTATACCCGTATATCAACTGCACCAACTGCGGTCCGCGGTACACCGTCGTGCAGGCCCTGCCCTACGACCGGCCGCACACCACGATGAAACCATGGCCGCTCGACGACTACTGCGCCGCGGAATATTCCGACCCGCGCAACCGTCGGTTTCACGCGCAGCCCGTAGCCTGTCCGGCGTGCGGGCCCAGTTACTATCTTCACTCGCCGGTTGACGCGAACAACAAAGGCGCGGGTGAAAGTGGTGAAGGAAGCAGCATCCGGCGGGCGGCCGAGCTTCTTCGCGCCGGCGCAATTCTCGCCGTAAAAGGACTCGGCGGTTATCACCTGGCATGCGATGCCCGCAATCCCGCAGCCGTAGCGGCTTTGCGCGACCGCAAGTACCGCAAAGAAAAGCCATTCGCTCTCATGACGAAGGATATCGACACTGCGCGCACCCTGGTCGAACTTTCTCCTGAGGCGGAAGCCCTGCTCACATCCGTCGCCCGTCCCATCGTACTCGTGCCAGCAAGAGTCGAACTCCCCGAAGTCGCTCCGGAGAACAACGAACTCGGCGTCATGTTGCCCTACACGCCTTTACATCACCTGCTATTCGCCGCCGGCGCGCCGGAGGTCCTCGTCATGACCAGTGCCAATCGTTCGAGTGAGCCCATCGCTTACGAGGACGAAGACGCGCTCCAGCGTCTCGCAGGAATCGCGGACTCGTTTCTGATTGGCCAACGGCCGATCGCGCGCCGGGTGGACGACTCCGTCGCGCGCGCAGGCGTCTTCGGTCCAGTCATCCTGCGCCGCGCCCGCGGTTACGCTCCAGGCGCGGTTGCATCGCTTCCCTCCACGCATCCCATTCTCGCGCTGGGCGCCGACCTGAAAAATTCAATCACGCTGGTCGTGGATGGCCAGGCCTTCGTCAGCCAGTACATCGGCGACTTGGATCATTACCAGTCGCTGCGCGCATTTCACGAGACTATCGAGGATCTGCTCTCGATGTACGAAGTTCGCCGGGACGAATTGCTGCTCGTACACGACCTTCACCCGGAATATTTTTCAACCGTCCACGCAGCAGCGTTAGCCGTTTCGCGCAGCCACGCGGTGCAGCACCACCGCGCCCACGTCGCCTCCGTCCTTGCCGAACGCCGAGAGTGGACGAAGCAAGTCGTGGGCGTGAGCTTCGACGGCACAGGATACGGCGACGATGGAACCATCTGGGGAGGCGAGATCTTCGTCGGTAGCGTGCAGGATGGTTTCAGTCGCGTGGCTCACTTGCGTACCGCAGCCCTTGCGGGCGGCGACGCTGCTGCGCATTTTCCAGTGCAGGCGGCGGCTGGCTTTCTCGCACAGGTAGGCGGCTTGCCAGACGTGCATGCCGCGCCCTTCGCTTTTCCTGAGCGCTACCGCGGCGCGATGGAGTTGGTGCGCAAGAACGTCCGCACGTTTGCCACGACCTCCGTGGGCCGCTTGTTTGATGCCGCTGCAGCTCTTCTCGGTTTCACGCGTGAGGTCACGTTTGAAGGACAAGCGGCCATCTGGCTGGAGCAACTCGCACGCAGCTCCCCAGGGACGGAGCCTTATCCTTTTCCCTTCGTCGGCGGTGAACTCGATTTTCGCCCGTTGCTGCTCGCGGTCGCGCAAGACCGCGTTCGAGGCCGCGACGTGCGGGAAATTGCGCGATCCTTTCAGCGTGGAGTCGCCGACGGGTTGCAGAAAGCCCTGATCATAACGGCTCGCGCGCACGAACTGGATACGGTCGTTCTCTCCGGAGGAGTATTCCAGAATGAATTGCTGCTGCAAGACCTGAAGTCGCTGACCAGCCGATCGCTGCAGGTGTGGACAAACCATGCAGTCCCGCCCAACGACGGAGGAATCAGCCTGGGACAAGCCGCGCTGGCAGCGTTCGGCCAGTTTGACACGATTCAACGGACCGAAAACGACAAAGTCCACGAGTCAACCCATGCATGAGCTTTCCATCGCGATGAGTATCGTCGAACTCGCCGAGGAAGAGGCCCAGCGCCGCGACGTTCAACTGGAGGCAGTGCACCTCAAGCTGGGCGCTCTCTCCGGCGTCGCGAAAGAGGCTCTGCTCTCTTGCTACGAATTGGCTTGCGAGACTACTTCGCTGCAAGGTTCGCGCCTCATCATAGAAGAAGTCCCCGTCGTAATCTTCTGTCCCAATTGTCGCGCCGAGCGGCCGCTCAGCTCGATCCAGTTGTTTTGTTGCCCTGAATGCGATACGCCGTGCTCCGAACTCGTTCACGGCAAAGAACTCGAAGTGGTTGCGTTGGAGATAAAGGAATGCGCCCCGAACCCCGTTTAATCGAAGTCCGCAAGAATGTTCTGAAGCAGAACGATGTCGTGGCTCGCGCTCTGCGCGACCGTTTTCACTCGGCCGGAGTGTTTGTGGTCAGTCTGGTATCGAGCCCCGGCTCGGGCAAGACTGCATTTCTCGAAAAGACTCTCACCATGCTTCGCTCAAACCATCGCGCCGCGGCTCTAGTGGGCGATCTTGCCACCGAAAATGATGCGCTGCGGCTGGCCCGCAGCCAAGCCCCAGTCAGGCAAATCACGACGGGGACGCTTTGCCACCTCGAAGCCGTCATGGTCGAAAAGGCGCTTGAAGAAGCGCAATGGGATCTCGACCAGATCGATTTCCTCTTCATCGAGAACGTCGGCAACCTGGTCTGTCCTTCTTCCTATGACTTGGGCGAAGATCTCCGGCTCGTGTTGATCGCAGTAACCGAGGGCGAGGACAAGCCGCTGAAGTATCCCACGATTTTCAACAGCGCCGATGTCGCAGTCGTCACCAAGCTTGATTTGGCGGCAGCCGTCGAATTCGATTGGCAGACCGTCTACAACAATATCCAGGCCGTACGCCCGGGCATGCCGGTCTTTAAGCTCTCCGCCAAGACCGGCGACGGAATGGAAAATTTTCTGAAGTTTCTGGCGACCCGCCTGAGCGAATTGCGCCCAGCATCAATCGTCTAAAGAATTCTGCGCGCAGCCCGCAAAATCCGGTTCACTACTTTCCCCCTACCTGATTAGAAGCTACGACACACCCTCTAGTGCGCCGGCGCAGGCTGAGGCGCCGCCTTCGGCGCCGTTGCTCCCGGACTCGAGAAGTTTACCTTCGGAACTTCGCGCGATCCCGGGGAAGCCTCGAAGTAAGCTTCGTTCGGCTTGAAGCCCGCGATTCCCGCAAAAAAGCTGTTGGGAAATTGCTGCACGTACGTGTTGTAGTCGCGCAGAGTGTCGTTGTAGCGTTTGCGCTCGACCGCAATGCGATTCTCCGTACCCGCAAGCTCATCCTGAAGGCGCAGGAAATTCTCGTTCGACTTCAACTGAGGATAATTCTCGACCACCACCAGCAGGCGGCCAAGCGCTCCATCGAGCTGTCCGTTGGCCGCAATCTTTTCTTGCGGCGTACCGGCGGAAAGCAGCGCCGAGCGCGCCTTCGCGATATCGCCGAACACGGTCACTTCCTGCTGGGCATAGCCCTTCACGGTCTCCACCAGATTGGGGATCAGGTCAGCGCGGCGTTGCAACACAATGTCGACTTGCGACCAGGCTGCCTTAACCGCCTCATTCTTGCTGACGAGCGTATTCTTCACGGTTACGTACTGGCCAAAAACGAACAAGCCAACCATCAACAGAATTGCTACTATGACCACGACCGCAATCAGAGCCTTGCTCATAAGATTCTCCTGAAAAAAGCATCCGCCGACTCTACGAAGAGCCTGCGGGATCCGAGTCCAGCATTTTATCAACTGTGGCGGTTACCTGCTCCAGCGCCGCCAGATATCGCGAAAAAACGTCCGCCACACTGAGCTTCTTGCGGTCGGATTTCCGTTCTCTAACGTCCAGCACCTGCAAGATGCCCGAGGCGTCAAACCCAATCCGTTTTGACAATGCCTGCACCGCCTCGCGCTTTCCAACCGGCGCGTCGTGACCGAGCACAATCAGCGCGTGCCGGAAAAGCGTGGCGAACGACGATACCGATCGTATCAGCAACTCCCACAGGCGCGAATCATTGTCCGAGGCCAGAAGCAAATGCTGGCGCAGCAGCGCGAGTTTTTCCCGCAGCTCGTACTCCACCTGGAGGCGATGCAGATTCGCCGGAATCGACAATCCCTGAACCACATCTTCGCCGAACATAACGCGGTGGTGCTGCTGCATATCAATCAACTCGATCGTAAACACATCGGTGGAGTGCCCGATCTCCTCGCGGGTCATGAACAGCGGAGGCGGCTGCTTCTGCGCGTTCCACCACCTCACGGCAGGCGCGAGCGCCTGCAATGCGCCGAATGAGCTGTCGCGAATTACACAGAACAGGTTCACATTCGAGAACTCAGGATGAAAATCTCCCGTGACCGCCGATCCGAACAGGATCACACTCTCCAGGTTCGCTCCAGCCGCCGCTCGCAGCCGGCTGACCAAGTCGTTAATCTTTTTCTCCGGAACCATTTGCGCCCTCGCTGACTACCAACTGCTGCTCGCCCCGCCGCCGCCGGAACTGCCGCCCCCAAATCCGCCGAATCCGCCTCCGCCGCCAAACCCGCCTCCCCCCCAATCTCCCCCGCCTCTGGATCCACCACCGCCAAACATTCCAGAAAGTAGCATCCCGAATAGCAGACTGCGCAGCGGAGTAAACAGAACAATGAGTACGATGACAATCAGCCAAATAACTCCCGCCGCCGATATCCCTCTGCCCGGCTGTTCCTCCGGCTCAGCCGGAGCGGCCGGGAGTTGCGGAGTCGTAAGTTGAACCCCTGCATCCTGAGCAATGACCTGCGCAACGCGCGAGGTGACCAGCAGCAGCGCCTGACTATAGTTCCCGCTCCGCATGAGCGGGGCGGCTTCCCGCTGAAATCCACCAACCTTCCCATCGGGAAGAATGGGCTCCAGCCCATAGCCAACCTCAATGCGGGCGCGATGGTCGTCAATGGCATAGAGGATCAGCACCCCGCGGTTGGTGGACTTGCTTCCGACTCCCCACTGATGGAAGAGATCAACGGCGTAGCTTTCGACATCGGCGCCATCAAGGGAGTGGATGGTCACCACCGCGATCTGCGCATGCGCCTTCTCGTCGATCTGCTTGCAGATCTCATCCATCTGCGCGATCGTGTTCTGGTCCAGAACGTGGGCAAAGTCGTTGACGTAGTCCGTGGCTTTGAGCTTGGCGACGGGTTCGGCCTGTGCCGCCAGAACCAGCAGCAGCACACAAACCACGCCCACCCACCATTTGCCATGCCAACTCATCAGAAAAAATTGTACAGGAGAGATACTCATGTGGGGACGGCGCCTCGGCTGTCCCGACGAGCGAAGGCCCGCACCCACGTTTCCCACTCGATTCTTTGCTCACCAAGACTTGAAACCAGCGTCTACTACCGAGTAGAGTACTGTTTCTCGTTTTCCGGGTTCTTCAAGCCCCTCAACACCAGGAGTCTGCTCGATGCGTCGCGCGTTGATTGTACTGATTGCTGTCTGTCGCCTCGGTATCTTTTCCTACTCTCAAGCCGCCGACGAACTGATTGCCAAAAACATCCAGGCCCGGGGCGGCATCGAGAAGATGAAGGCCATCAAGACCATGCGCATGACGGGCAAGTTTAATGGTGGCGGAGGCTTCACCGCCTCGGTCGGCCAGGAGAACCAGCGCCCGAACCTGCTGCGGGAGACATTTAGGCTGCAGGGCATGACGTCGGTGCAGGCCTACGACGGCAGCACCGGGTGGCAGATTCAGCCCTTTGGCGGGAAGAAAGATCCCGAGTTGATGGGCGAGGACGACGTGCGTGACCTGCTGCTGGACGCCGACTTTGACGGACCCCTCGTGGACTACCAGGCAAAAGGCAGCACGGTAGAGTACCTTGGGCACGACGTGGTGGATGGAGACGATGCGCTGCGCCTGAAAATCACGCTGAAAAACGGCGACATCATCTATGACTACCTCGACCCCGATACGTTCATCGAGATTCGCCGGGAGATCCAGCAGTTTATCCGGGGCTCAGTGCGGGAACGCGTGGTGGGGCTGGGTTCTTACAAACCGGTGGCGGGCGTGATGTTTCCTTTCTCGATTTCGCAGGGACCGAAGAACCATCCTGACGATCAAACCACCACGATTCAGAAGATGGAACCAAATGTGACCATCGATCCTGCGGACTTTATGCTGCCGGCTTCGCTGCGGACTGAAGAAAAGAAGTCCGGCATGGTCGGGGTTCATTGATTCTCCGGGATGAAGGCCACACCCAAAATAAGGAGTTCGCCGATGCGTCGCGCGGTGTTTGTTCTGGCGGCAGTCTCGTGGCTCAGCGCGTTTGCCTGCTCTCAAACCGCGGAGGAACTGATCAACAAGAACATCCAGGCCAAAGGCGGGATGGAAAAAATCAAGTCGGCCAAGACCCGCCGCATGACCGGCAGGCTTAAGACTGCCCGAGGCCGCGTCGCCGTCTTCGGACAAACCAACAAGCGCCCCGATCTGGTTCGTCAAACCGTCACCCTGCAGGGCATGACCGCAATCCAGGCCTACGACGGTTCGACCGGCTGGCAGACCCAGCCCTTCCGCGGACGCAAAGATCCCGAATTGATGGGCGAGGATACGGTGCGGGACTTGCTGCTCGATTCCGATTTCGACGGTCCGCTCGTCGACTACGTGGAAAAAGGCAACAAGATCGAGTATCTGGGGCATGACCTTGTTGATGGAGATGACGCCCTGCGGCTAAGGGTCACGCTGAAAAACGGCGACATCATTTACTACTATCTCGACCCGGATACGTATCTCGAAATCCGCAAGGAGATTCGTCAGTTTGTGCGGGGCTCGGTGAGAGAACGCGTGGTGGACGTGGGCTCCTATAAGCCAGTGAACGGAGTCATGTATCCCTTCTCGATTTCTGAGGGGACCAGAAATAATCCTGGCGCACAGACGACCACGATTGCGACGATTGAAGTGAATGTGCCTGTTCCGGATTCTGACTTTGCGCTGCCGGCATCGCTGAGGACTGAGGACAAGAAGTCCGGGTTGGTCGGGGTTCACTGATTATTTGGGATAACTGCACCGGCGACGTGACGAAAATCAATTCGTGGAGACTCGTAAATATGAAAGCATCCGCTCGCAATTCCCGGCTGGCGATTGTGTTCGCCGTAGCTATGCTGTGCGCACCCTTGCAGGCCGCAGCGCAAGCGCCGTATCGCTTTGATGCGGCGACGGTTTCAGGCCTGCCGGCCCGCAACATCGGCTCGGCCACCATGAGCGGGCGCATCGCCGCGCTGGATGCGGTGGAGGAAGACGGCCGCATCACCGTGTTCGTGGGCGCAGCCAGCGGCGGAGTCTGGAAATCAGTGAACGGCGGCACCACGTTCAAGCCCGTGTTTGACCGCGAGGATGTGCAGTCCATTGGCGCGGTGGCGATTGATCCGTCTCACTCGAAAACGGTCTGGGTGGGCACCGGCGAAGCCTGGACGCGCAACAGCGTGTCGGTGGGCGATGGCGTCTACAAGTCAACCGACGGCGGCGAGAATTGGACCAACGTCGGCCTCAAGGACAGCGAACACATTGCCAAGATTCTGGTGAATCCTGGCGACAGCAATGATGTGCTGGCCTGCGCCACGGGGCATCTGTGGAACGACAATGACGAACGTGGAGTCTTCCAGACCTCCGACGGCGGCAAGACCTGGAAGAAAGTTCTGGCCGGCGCAAACGGTTCGAGCGGCTGCGCCATGATTGCGCGCAGCCAGCAGGAACCGAAGACCATCTACGCCGCGATGTGGGATTTCCGGCGGCAGGGCTGGACCTTCCGCTCGGGAGGGCCGGGCAGCGGGCTGTTCAAGTCCAACGACGGCGGCGCCAATTGGAGTGAAGTCAGCAATGCCACGGGACTACCGGCGAAACCGTGGGGCCGCGTCGCTGTGCAAGTCGCGCCCTCGAAACCACAGGTAGTGTATGCCAACATCGAAGCGGAAAAAGGAAGAGGCCTGTACCGGTCCGACGATGCCGGAGCGAACTGGACCAAGTTCGACGCCAGCAACTTCATGGTGTGGCGTCCTTTCTATTTCGGCAACCTGATCGTCGATCCGAAAGATGAAAACAAGGTTTTCAAACCCGATCTAATTCTGCTGCTGAGCAACGACGGCGGAAAGACCTTCAACGTGGTCTCGGGCGGGGCGCACGGCGACTTCCACGACGTATGGATCGATCCCAAAAATCCCAACGTCGTGATTGCGGGCGACGATGGCGGCTTGTGGCGCAGCGAAGACGGCGGCAACCGATGGAAGCACGAGATGAACCTGCCGGTTTCTCAGTTCTACCACGTGAGCGCCGACAATGCGGATCCATACCATGTCTACGGTGGCCTCCAGGACAACAGTTCCTGGGTGGGCGATTCCTCCTATCCCGGTGGCATCAGCAACTCGCGCTGGGAAAACATGTTCGGCGGCGACGGCTTCTGGATGTTCGAAGACACTTCCGATCCCGACTACATCTACGCCGAGGCGCAGGGTGGCGAGATTGGACGAGTGAACCGCTATACCCACGAGACTCGCGACATCCATCCCTGGCCGAATTACGGCGAGAAGAAGCTCCGCTTCAACTGGAACACGCCGATTCACATGAGTCCGAACGAAAAGGGGACGCTTTACATTGGGGCTCAGTTCCTGTTCCGCTCCCGCGATCACGGGCAGTCATGGGACCGGATTTCTCCCGACCTGACGACCAACGATCCCGAGAAGCAGAAGCAGGAAGAATCTGGCGGCGTTACGGTTGACAACTCCTCAGCCGAAATGCACACCTCCATCTATTCGATTTCGGAGTCGCCCAAGAACAGTCAGATCATCTGGGTCGGCACCGATGACGGAAATGTGCAGATCACCCGCGACGGCGCGAAGACCTGGACGAACGTGGTGGGCAACATCAGCGGGCTGGAAAAGAATTCGTGGGTCTCGACCATCGAGGCCAGCCGCTTCGACGAAGGCACCGCGTATGCCACCTTCGACCGTCACACCTTCGGAGATATGAAGCCCTATGTTTACAAGACCACGGACTATGGTCAAACGTGGACCGCGCTTCCAGCGCAGGAGGGCGGGGTGCGCGGCTATGCGCACGTGGTCAAGGAAGACACGGTCAGCCGCAACGTGCTTTTCCTGGGCACGGAATTCGGGCTCTGGATTTCAGCGGACGGCGGACAACGCTGGGCGCAATACAAGGGAACGGACTTTCCGGCAGTGGCGGTGGATGACATCGTGGTGCAGCCGCGGGAATCCGATCTTGTGCTGGCGACGCACGGGCGCGGCATCTGGATCGTGGACGATATCTCACCGCTGCGCGCTCTTACACCCGAAATCATGACCAAAGAGGCGACCCTGCTTCCGGGGCGGCCTGCGATCCAATACTTTGACGTCGGCGGCGGCTGGCCCGAAGGCGACGAAACTTTCCGTGGACGCAATCGGCCGGCGGACGCACAGATCACCTACTACCAGAAAGGCCGGCACATCTTCGGCGATTTGAAGATCGAGATTTTCGACCAGGACAGCAAGCTGGTCGACACCGTGGCCGGTAGCAAGCATCGTGGGCTGAACCGCGCTGGTTGGGGAATGCGCGTGAGGCCACCGGCAGTTGCGCCGGCAGCTTCGGCGCTGTTTGAAGCGGCGCAGGGACCGCGCGTGCTGCCGGGCGCGTACACGGTGAAGCTGACCAAGGGAGATCAGACTTACACCGAGCAGCTGAATGTTGCGATCGACCCGCGGGCCAAGTATTCGCTGGAGGAGCGCAAGGCGCAGTTCGATCTCTCGATGAAGGTTTACAAAGAACTGGAACACATGACGTTTGGCGTAGAAGCGATCGAAGGAGTGCGCGACGGGGCAAACGCGCGGGCGGCCAAGCTGAAGGAGAAAGACCCGCTGCGCCAGCAATTGCAGAAACTTGCCGCGGATTGTGACGCAATCCGCTCGAAGATCGTGGCCACCAAAGAAGGCGGCATGATTACCGGCGAAGAGCGCATCCGCGAACTGCTGGGGCAACTCTACGCCGCGGTCACGGGATACGACGGCAAGCCCACGGATTACCAGGTGGCGCGGACGGAGTCGCTCGGTCATGAACTGCAAGATGTGATCGATGACTTCCAGAAGCTGGCGCAGAAAGAACTGCCGGGAATCAACGCCGGCTTGAAGAAAAAGAAACTGGATGCCATCACCGTGCTGGCCGAGGCCGATTGGCAGAAGAAGAAGGCGGAGTCCGCGGTGGCTTCCGGTGCGGGAATGCGGGCGGACGAAGGCTGGCTGCGGGAAAGGGACTAGGATACGAACCGAAAAATAGGATAGGAGCCGAAAAAACAGGCGTTGGCTTGTCCTGCTGGCTTCGCACCGACTCAAGTTTGCAGCCGTGTAATCAAGATTGCCATCGACAAGTCCGCGGTAGAGAGCGAAAACAATAGGCATGATAAAGGGTTGCCTTGTCGTTTGCCTGCTCTTGACCGGTTGTGCGGCGAAGAAGCATCCAGTTGCAGCGGCTCCGGCGCCGCCAGAAGTTCGCAGCCAACTCCCGCCCGCGAGCGCAGAAGTCATCGAGCACTGCGTCGTTACCAAACAGGAGAATGCCAACACCGTCACCTGTAGTTGCTTGCCCGGAACCACGAGTCATCGACTCAAGAACTGGGCACACCAGGCTGATCTGCAAGAAAATGAAGGAAGACACTGGCAGTAAGTAGTGCCCGTTAAGCCTCACCGCGCCTTTTTCGAACAACCTTCCGGTCAACCCAGGTCTGGGATAGATCCGCTTTGAACGCCCGGCTTTGGCAGACTGAAACCGCCGACCTCAAAGAGAGAACCTCATAGATGACTCATCTCCAGATTCACATGTTCATGGCGTCCCGCCGAACCCGGCTTTCATTGACTTGCCTGTCTTTGCCGACGTAAGATTTGCCGCGAGTGATCAGCCAGGCCATCTCGCACTACCCCATCGTCGAAAGACTGTGAGGTGTCGCCGAGTCAACATGGCTAAGAAGCCGCGCAACTTCATCTGCTTTGGGGGGAAAGATGAATACGCTTTCGAAATACAAATTCTGGATCGGCGGAGCGCTTGGCTTGCTCGTCATCGGCCTGATGATTGGAGCGTTATACCCGAAGCATGTAGCGGGAGCGCCACCGGGCGCCGTGCCCGACGTTGAAGTCGTGCAGGTCGAGCAGAAGGATGTTCCGATTTTTGGCGAGTGGATCGGTACGCTCGACGGATTCTCCAACGCCGACGTCAGGGCACAGGTCACGGGCTACCTGCTGCGGCAGGGCTACCAGGAAGGCGCTTTCGTCAACAAGGGGCAGCTACTGTTCGAGATTGATCCGCGGCCATTTCAGGCGGCTCTCGATCAGGCTCAAGGACAGTTAGCGCAGGCCAGAGCGCAGCTTGCTACCGCAGAGGCGGTTCAAGGGAGAACTCAGCTCGATGTGGAGCGCTATACCCCGCTGGCCAAAGAACAGGCCGCGAGCCAGCAGGATCTCGACAACGCCGTTCAGAATAACCTGGCCGCCAAGGCCACCGTGGAGACAGCCCGCGCTCTAATCAAAACCGACGAGGCTGCCGTCGAAACAGCCAGGATCAACCTTGATTTTACCCGCCTCGTAGCGCCCATCGACGGCATCGCCGGGCAGGCTCAGCTCCAGGTCGGCGCCTTAGTAAATCTAGGTAGCGGGCCCGTGACCTCGGTGTCCACCGTCGACCCCATCAAGGTTTATTTCACCGTCAGCGAGCCGCAGTACCTCGCATGGAGAAAACGCTTCCCCACAGAGTCTACCCGGCTTGAAGCTGATAAGAGACTGCGCCTCGAACTGATTTTGGCTGATGGCTCAACCTATGCTCACGAGGGTACTTTCTACTTTGCCGACCGCCAGGTAAATGAGAGTACCGGGGCAATTCGGGTCGCCGGGTTATTTCCGAATCCTGGGAGTATTCTGCGTCCCGGCGGATACGGCAAAGTTCGCGCCGCCATCCGGCTCCAGCAGGACGCGTTGCTTGTGCCTCAGCGTGCCGTTTCGGAGCTGCAAGGCGGCTATCAAGTCGCAGCGGTGGACGAAAAGAACAAAGTGAGCATCCGGACGGTCAAAGTCGGCGACCGCGTCGGCAACCAGTGGATTATTGCGGAGGGACTCAAGCCCGGCGAACGCGTCATCGCCGAGGGTGTGCAGAAGGTGCGTCCGGGCATACAGGTGAACCCCAAGCCGTTTGCGGCGGAAGCTACGGGGAGGTAATCCCATGTCAAAGTTTTTTATCAACCGCCCCATCGTCGCCATGGTGATCTCGATCGTCCTCGTGCTGGTTGGCACGCTCACCATCCTGAGTTTGCCGGTCGCCCAGTTTCCCAGCATCGCTCCGCCTGAGATTCAAATCCTCGCCACCTACATCGGGGCAGATGCGCAAACCCTGGAGCAAGCGGTTGCCACTCCCATCGAGCAGCAGATGAACGGCGTGGACAACATGAACTACATGTATTCGCTGAATGCCACGGGCAACTCGACCACCAGCCTGATCGTGGACTTCGACGCAAAAACCGATCCCAACACCGATTACATCCTCGCGCAAAGCCGTGAAACCCTGGCGGCTTCTCAGCTTCCCGTAGACGTCACCAATTACGGAGTCACGGTTCGAAAGTCCGTTACCGCTCCCCTCATGTTGATCGCGGTCTACTCGCCGCACGGAACCTATGACGCCAAGTTTCTGGCGAACTACGCCTACATCAATCTTAGTCGATCCCATTCTGCGTTCGCCGGGCATCGGCAACGTTCAGGTGTTCGGCGCCGGCCAATACGCCATGCGATTGTGGGTAAAACCCGACACCCTGGCCAAGCTCGGCATCACCGTCCCGGAAATCGTCAGCGCCATTCAGGCGCAAAACACCGTCAACCCGGCAGGGAAAGCCGGCGGCGAGCCCGCTCCCAAAGGCCAGGAATTTACCTACTCAGTTCTCGCCCAGGGCCGGCTTGTGTCACCGGAAGAATTCGGGCAGATCGTCGTACGCGAGACACCCGACGGCGGCATCGTCCGGGTCCGCGATGTAGCTCGCATCGAGCTGGGTTCCCAGGACTATAGCGTAGCCGGGCGTTTCAACGGAAAGCCGAGCGCCGTCATCGCCACCTACCAACTGCCGGGCTCGAACGCGGTCGATGCCGCTGCTGGTGTCAACAAGATCATGACCCAATTGAAGCAGCGCTTTCCCGGAAGACCTGGATTTCGTCGTTGCGCTGGATACCACGCGTTCGGTCACGGAAGGCATGAAGGAAATCGTCGTAACCCTTGTGATTGCTCTCGTGCTCGTGATCCTGGTGGTCTACCTTTTCTTGCAGAGTTGGCGCGCCACGCTGATTCCGCTGCTGGCGGTGCCGGTCTCGCTGGTTGGCACCTTCGTGCTTTTTCCCTTGTTCGGTTTTTCCATCAACACGCTTTCTCTCTTTGGCCTGGTATTGGCGATCGGTCTGGTGGTCGACGACGCTATCGTCGTGGTCGAAGGTGTGGAACGCCACATCGAGGAGGGCTTGACCCCGAAGGCCGCGGCCCTAAAAGCAATGGAAGAACTTTCCGGCCCCGTCGTCGGCATCGCTCTGGTCCTCTCCGCGGTGTTTGTGCCCACCGCCTTCATTCCCGGCATCACCGGCAAGCTCTACCAGCAATTCGCCGTCACCATCGCGATTTCCGTTCTGCTTTCCGCCTTCAACGCTCTAACGCTTAGCCCGGCGCTTGCCGCACTGCTGCTCAAGCCACGGACGCCGAGCCGCGGCCTGCTGAGGAGATTCTTTGATTGGTTTAACCGCGTCTTTGATCGCGCCACAGAGGGCTATGTGCGTTGGAGCGCAGTACTCCTCCAAAAGACCGCGGTCGTGGTCGTGTTGCTCGCGGTCTTTTGCGCGGCTGGGTTCTTTTTTGCCAACCGAATCCCGTCGAGCTTCCTTCCCGACGAAGATCAGGGTTACGCCTACGTGAATGTGCAACTCCCGAATGGGGCATCGCTCGAACGCACCACCGCCGTCTCGGCTGATGTGGAAAAAATTCTGATCAATACACCCGGGGTCGAACACGTTACCGGCTTCGTCGGTTTCAGTCTGCTCAGTTTTGTTCGCACCAGTTACAACTCCACTTTTTTTGTCGACCTTCAAGCCCTGGGGAGAGCGCACGACCAGAGCCCAGCAATTTCAATCGCTCAAGGCGCATCTGAACCAGCAATTAAGCAAGCTGCCCACAGCCGTTGCTTTCGGTTTTTCCCCGCCCGCCATTCCAGGCGTCGGCACGGCGGGCGGATTTACCTTCATCCTCGAAGACCGTTCGGGCAGCGATATTCAGTTCCTCGCCAAGAACCTGGCCACTTTTCTTGACGCTGCCCGAAAACGCCCGGAGATCGGCAGCATCAGCACCACATTCCTGGCGAGCGTCCCGCAGGAATTTGTCGAAGTAAACCGCGACAAAGTGCTGAAACAAGGTGTGGCCCTCAACGATGTCTACCGCACGATCCAGGCCTTCATGGGCGGCTATTTCATCAACTATTTCAATCGCTTTGGCCGTCAATGGCAGGTTTATATCGAAGCCGAAAGCGAAGATCGCTCCAAAGCGGAAAACGTCGGGCAGTTCTACGTCCGCAACAACAAGGGAGAGAATGTTCCGCTCTCCACACTTACCACAGTAAAGCCGCACCTCGGCCCGGAATTCACCTTGCGCTTCAACGAATATCGTTCCGCGCAGATCAACGGCAGCGCCGCGCCGGGCTATAGCGCAGACCAGGCTACGGCCGCCCTGGAAGACGTTTTTAGACAGACCATGCCGCGGGAGATGGGTTTCGACTATTCAGGCATTTCCTTTCAGGAACAGAAGGCGCGCCAGGGAGTGCCGCCTGCCGTGATCTTCGGACTCTCGCTGCTATTCGTCTTCCTCATTCTGGCGGCGCTGTATGAAAGCTGGTCGCTCCCCTTCAGTGTCCTGCTGAGCACTCCCGTCGCCATCTTCGGAGCCTTTGGAGTCCTTTTGTTGCGCCGTGTGTTGCTTGGCGTTTTTCTGCCACCGTACCTGGTCCAGATCGAGAGCGATGTCTACTCGCAAATCGGGCTGGTCATGCTCATCGGCTTGGCCGCGAAGAACGCAATTCTGATCGTCGAGTTTGCCAAGGACGAATACGAGAAAGGAAAGCCTTTGGCCGATGCCGCGCTCGAAGGAGCCAGACTCCGTCTGCGGCCGATTTTGATGACCTCTTTCGCGTTCATTCTGGGTTGCGTGCCTCTATGGACGGCCACCGGAGCCGGCTCGGTTGCCCGCCAGATCATGGGCACTACGGTGATCGGCGGGATGCTCGCCGCCAGCCTGATCGGAATCTTCTTCGTCCCTGCCATCTTCTACCTGGTGGAGAAATGGTCAGGCGCCGGCAAGGAGTCGGCCCCGGCCCCACTGCCAGGAACGCCTGCGCCGGCAGAGGGAGACTGAAAGGTTCCGCTACCGCATGGACAGCAGGGACGAGCAACGGAGATGCTCATGAAACACTTGGCGCCTTTATTATTATTCCTGTCCGCGATCGCGGCCTCGACCGTAATGACCGGGTGCATGGTCGGCCCGAATTATCACCGCCCCGTGGTTGCGACTCCAGGCGTGTACCGGGATCTAAGCGACAACCCCCAGGCTCAAACCCAGGCGGCGTCCTTGGCGGACCTTCCCTGGTGGCAAGTCTTCCAGGACCCCCAACTGCAAGAACTCATCCGCACCGCCCTCAAAGAGAACTACGACCTGCAACTGGCGACGGAGCGCATCAGCGCTGCGCGCGCTCAGGTCGCCATCACGCGCTCCCATCTGTTTCCGCAAGTGCAAGCGAGCGGTAACTTCATCGGCGGAAAAGACTCAGTCAGTCAAGCCAAGTACAACATTCTGGCCCTCACTGCAGACGCAGCATTCCAGTTAGACCTCTTCGGTCGCCTGCGACGCGCGACTGAAGCCTCGCGCGCCCAGCTCCTGGCTACCGAGGATGCGCGGCAAACCGTCACCTTGACCCTGGTGAGCGACGTAGCCAGCGACTATTTTCGGCTTCTCGATCTCGATCTCCAGCTCCGCATCACCCAGGACACGGTCAAAACACAGGAAGAGTCTGTGAAGCTGACCAGGTTGCGGCTCGACCACGGCGTTGCCACCAAGCTGGATGTCCTTCAAGTCCCAGCAGGTGCTGGATACCGCCAATGCCGCGATCCCGGACCTGGAGAGACAGATCGCCCAGGAGGAAGACGCGATCAGCATTCTCCTTGGTCATTATCCCGAGAGTGTGCGCACGTGGGCGCCCCTTGGCCGAGCAGCCGCTTCCTCCGGAAGTACCGCCGGGCATGCCGTCGACGTTACTCGAACGCCGGCCGGACATTCGCCAGGTCGAACAAGACCTGATCACGGCCAACGCCGAGATCGGCGTCGCCAGAGCTGCGTTCTTTCCGCAGATTTCCCTTACCGGCTCCGGCGGAGGTGCGTTCGGACGAAGCACTCTCTTCACCGGCATGATGAGTTCACAGAATGGAATCTGGTCCTACGGCGCCCAGGTGTCTCAACCCATTTTCACCGGCGGCGCCCTGCGCGGGAATTTGAGACTGGCTGAGTCGCAACATCGCGAGGAACTCATCGCCTATAAGCAAGTCATCCAGCTGGCCTTCCGCGATGTCTCCGATGCTCTGATCGGTTATCAGAAACTTCATCAGGTCCGCGTCGCGCAGGAGACCACGGTCAAGGACCTGCAGGATACTGTCAGCACGTCTCTCGTTCGCTATCGGGGCGGCATCACCACCTACCTTGAGGTCCTCGATGGGCAGCGATCGCTGTTTAACGCCGAGCTTGCGTCTCGCCCAGGCCCGAGGCAGCGAGTACCAAAGCCTTGTGCAACTGTACAAGGCTCTTGGCGGAGGCTGGCAGTGAGCATTCCACTATCGCTGTACGTTCGGTACCCCCCGCAGCCGGTCCTTTTTTTCGCTTGCGGCGATTTCAATCAGGGTTCGCTTACTTTGTTTGTCGGCGCCATGCCCTTCCGAACTGGATATTGCTTCGTTGAGTCCACATTTCGACACCGCCGCCTAAGTTTTTTCGACAGCGTGAACATGTGGACGATTGCTGCTGCCGCAACACGCTGATTACGCCGCATGAGGCAACATTTTCCATAGCTTCAGGTGGCACGCGAAGTGCTATGACCTCATTGCCAGGTTTGACCTGGTTACCTCAAGGAGCACGCTTGCGTGGGCACAATGAGGATGCAAGACAAATAATTCAGGAGGCTATCGTGAATAAGAAAGAAGTTTCTGCAGGATTGGCGGGAGAGGTTTCATTGGGCAATGAGCTTTCGGTTCATCGTCTGGGTTTCGGGGCGATGCGGCTCACCGGAGAGGGCATCTGGGGTCCTCCACAGGATCGGAAAGCGGCGCTCGCGGTACTGCGCCGCGCGGTAGAGCTGGACGTCACCTTCATCGACACGGCGGATTCGTACGGTCCTCACGTGAGTGAAGAATTGATCGCCGAAGCCCTGTTCCCTTATCCGAAGGGACTGGTCATCGCAACCAAGGGCGGCTGGAATCGTCCAGGGCCAAATCAATGGACCCACGATGCTACTCCTGCTCACTTGCGGGCAGCAGTGGAAGGGAGCCTCAAGAGACTAAGGCTGGATCGCATCGACGTTTACCAGCTGCACACTCCGGATCCGGTTGTCCCCTTTGAGGCCTCCCTTGAAACTCTGGCCGAGCTGCGAGATCAAGGCAAGATTCGGCTGGTCGGATTGTCCAACGTTACCCGGGAACATATCGAGCGCGCGCGCAAAATTGTTCCCATCGTCTCCGTTCAGAACCGCTACAGCTTTGCCGATCGCGAATGGGATTACGTGGTGGACTATTGTGACCGCCATGGAATTGCCTTCATTCCCTGGTTTCCTCTGGGAGCAGGCAAGGTCGCCGGCGACGTGCTCAACGAGGTCGCACAAGCGCATCAGGCAAGCTCGAAGCAGGTGGCGTTAGCTTGGTTGTTGCGGCGGTCCCCTCTCATGCTGCCCATCCCCGGAACCAGCTCGGTCGAACATCTCGAGGAGAACATCGCGGCAGCCTCATTGCAACTCACCGGCGAAGAGTACAAAAGACTCGCTGAGGTGCCCGAGCTGGTCGCATCGAGATAAGATACGGGGTTCCGGCGCCGGACACACAATATCGAGCTGAGGACACTGCGCTACCAGTCCGAGCAGGGTTTTTTTCTATCCAAGCCACTGCGGATTCTGGTACGTGCCGTCGAAGTGGTGGCTGGTTTTGTACATTTCAAACTCGCCTGATTGGGCAGCCTTCGCCGTCTTTGCTAACAGCGCAGCCACCTCTTGTTTTCCCATCGGTTGAAAACTGCGCGCCGCATCCAGAGCCTGCTGCAGAATCTTAAGGGAATCGCATCCAGTGATGACCACGCTGGTCGGCAGGTTCATGGCGTAATGCAGACACTCCACGGCGGTCACGGTTTTGCTCTGAAGAATGAAGGGATCGCCCATGGGCTTCATGCCCAGCGCTCCGATGTTCTGCTTCTGCAAAACCGGAAGCACCTTGGCTTCGAAGCTGTCGAAATGGTGGTCCATCACGTTAAGAGGCATCTGCACCGCGTCAAATGTGAATTGATGAGCGGAGGCGGTGGCCAGCATCTTCAAATGGATATCCGGGCTCTTATGACCCGTGAATCCGATGTAGCGGACCTTCCCGGCTTTTCTCGCTTCCAGCGCCGCCTCCAGTGCCCCTCCAGCGGCGAAGATGCGGTCGGGATCGGTATCGCGAATGACCTCGTGAAACTGCAGCAGATCAATCCGGTCGGTTTGCAGGCGCTTCAATGAGTCATTGATCTGGTTGGCCGCGGTCGCCTTGTTTCGCCCGTCGATCTTCGTCATCAAGAATGCTTTTTGCCGATAGCCGTCGCGCAGCGCTTTACCCATGCGGAGTTCACTTTCTCCCCCGTTGTAATCCCAGCAATTGTCGAGGAAGTTGACACCCTGGTCGATGCCGGTCCGCACGATGCGGATGCTTTCCTCCAGATCCACTCCGGGCCTCGCCAGGTGATAACCGCCAATGCCAACCATCGAGACTCTCTCGCCCGTGTGCCCGAGCGTGCGCATGGGAACGCCATTCTTCGTATCAGCCCCCCACGCTTGCTTGTCGATTCCGGCGCTTATCATGGTTGCCGCTGCAACACCGAGGAACGTTCGTCTTGTAGCCATTGCTTTACCTCGTTCCGAACACTCGTCCACCTTTCGAAGCACTTGATGTGCCGTTCTTGTTCGACCGCTAGCTATGTGCAAACGATACAGTGCATGCTCGCACAAAGCAGATCGTATGCCAAATGTCGACACTCCTGTCCTCCGATCGACACGACCGCTTGCCGCGAACTGTCTACGACCGCTCTCGCGCAAAACGCCGATGCGTTCGATCAAAATAATTGGCACGGCCCGCAGAGAAAATTGCCTATGAGGAGGATAACTGACGATCGAGGGACGATCGACAGGACGATCGAGAGTCCTCGTCGTGCCCGGGGAGCTTTGGTGAGAGGATCGGGAAATCCCCAGCTTCTGCATCTTATGGATCAACGTAGTGCGCTTCAAGCCAAGCTGCGTAGCTGCTCCTTTCGGGCCGCCGATCACCCAACCGACCGACTCCAGCGTGCGTAGAATCAAAACGCGTTCCGAGTCCTTTAGAGTAGTTCCCGCCGGAAGAGAAGCAGCAGCAGAAGCAGCAGCAGCGATAGCCAATGTTTGTGCTGCCGGCAAAGGATTGGGAAGCATTCCATCATTGGAAAGAATCACAGAA
Organism: uncultured Acidobacteriaceae bacterium; assembly: GCA_963703635.1. Lineage (GTDB taxonomy): Bacteria > Acidobacteriota > Terriglobia > Terriglobales > Acidobacteriaceae > Sulfotelmatobacter. The sequence goes on along the minus strand of CAVPEZ010000020.1, from coordinate 54,665 downwards.
CGCTCGATCAGGTTCTGCAGTTCGCGGATGTTCCCCGGCCACTGGTACGAAGTCAGCGCAGCCATTGTAGTCGGAGGAATGTGCTCGATCGGGCGGCTCATCCGGCGGCCATAGATCTCGGCAAAGTGCTCCACCAGAGCCGGAATGTCTTCGCGGCGTTCGCGCAAAGGCGGCAATAGCACCGGAAATACGTTCAGACGGTAATACAGGTCGCTGCGATACTCCCCGCGGTTCGACATCTCCAGCAGATTACGATTTGTGGCAGCCACCAGCCGAACGTCTACCTGGTGAGTGCGCGTGCTCCCCAAACGCTCGAACTCTTGCTCCTGAAGAACCCGCAGCAACTTCGGCTGCAACGCCGGCGGAATATCCCCTACTTCATCCAGAAAAAGCGTCCCTTTGTCGGCTAGCTCGAAACGGCCAATCTTTTGCGCGATGGCTCCAGTGAACGCGCCCTTCTCGTGGCCAAAGAGTTCACTCTCCAGCAAATCCAGCGGAATGGCAGCGCAATTCAGCCTCACGAAAGGTCGCCCGCAGCGCGAACTGAGGTTGTGAATCGCGTGTGCGATCAGTTCCTTGCCAGTGCCGGTTTCTCCCTGGATAAGAACGGTGGAATCCGTAGGCGCAACTCGCTCGACTTGTTCCAGCACCGACTCCAGAGCGGGACTATTGCCAATAATCTGCTCGAACCGGCGCTCGTGAGACGCTTGATCGCCACTCCCGAATCTTTGGAAAGCTCCCACAAAGAACCTCCTGGTGCGCACGCGGTCTGTACCGGGCTCAATTCTCCAACGCCGCTCGAACACTCTCGAGCAGCACTTCATCATCAAACGGTTTGGCCAGGAACTCCACCGCGCCTGCTCTTAGCGCCTGCATTCGCATTTTTGTGTCGCCGTGCGCCGTGATGAAAATGGTCGGAATCCTGCAGCGGTCAGCGTTCAGTTTCGCCTGTAGTTCCAGACCCGACATTCCCGGCATGCGAATATCCGTGATCAGGCACGCAGTCTGCAATTGGCGCCCGGACTCGAGGAATTCTTCTGCGGATGCGAAGGCTTGTGACGGCACCCCGACGGATTTCAGCATGCCCTGCAATGCGCTGCGCATCAACTCATCGTCATCGACGATTACCACTAGTTTTGTCTTTGTCTGAGTAGCCATGGCTACAACCTATCGTTCCGCCGCCGCCGGCGCAATCATGCTTTGGGAAGGCGCAATCATACCTTAGTATGAGGGCCCAATAACCGCGGCCTGAACCCGGTTGCAGTTTCCGTGAGATTTATTCGGGAGCCTCGATTTTGCTCGGAAGCGCGAGGTGAAAGCTTGCCCCGCGAGGAGCGTTGTCGGCAGCCCACAGGCGCCCGCCATGAGATTCCACGATGGATCGGCTGATGCGAAGTCCCATGCCAGTACCGTGAGACTTGGTGGTAAAGAAGGCATCAAAAATCTGCTTCGCCTTCTGTGGCGGCAGACCTATGCCGGTATCGCTGACCGACACCACAAGTTGCTCATTCTCCCCCAGCTCTGAGTGGATGGTCAGCTCACGTGTCCCATCCACATCTCTCATCGCGTCAATGCTGTTCATCATGAGGTTCATGAGCACTTGCTGCAATTGCACACGATCTCCCATGACGTGGGGAAGATCTGCCGCCAGCTCCGTCCGCACCGATATGGAGGCCCGCGCGGCTTCGCTGCGCAGCAGGACAACCATCTCCTCAATGATTTGGTTCACGTCCACCAACTCTCGTTCCGGGGTGCCTTTCTTGAAGAGCTGGCGGACCCGGCTGATGATCTCCGCTGCGCGCGTGGCGTCTCGAATGGTTCTCGACGCCGCTTCGCGCGCCTCTTCGATATCCGGTGGATCGCGCGCAAGCCATCGCAAGCAGGTATTGGCGTCGGTGACGGCGGCGGCAATCGGTTGATTCACTTCGTGCGCCAGGGAGGCTGTCAGTTCTCCCAGGGTCGTCACCCGGCTGACGCGAGCGAGATCCGCATGCGCCTGGCGCAAAGCTTCTTCGGCCTGCTTGCGCTCGGTGATGTCGGTGGAGCTGCCAACGAATTGCACCAGATCCCCCGAAGCGTTCAAAACAGGATGTCCGACACTGTGGACGTGTCTTACGGCGCCACCTGGAACAAGAATTCGGTATTCAAGTTCGTAATCCGACTTTTCGCTGATTGCTCGATCGATTGCTTGTTGCCGCCCAGCTAGATCATCCGGATGAATGCGCTCCAGCCGTTTACTCCACGCCGACATGCCCTCTTTCGGATCGAAACCATATACGCGATACCATTCTTCGGATAGATGCAATGCGCGTCTAGCAGGTACTTCCCAGACCCAACTTCCCGTATGTGTGAGCTTCTGCGCTTCTGCTAAATAGGCCTCGCTCTCCCGGAGCTTCTCCTCCGCCTGCTTGCGCTCGGTAACGTCCATCACGGTACCCACGTACTCAACGAGATCGCCCGACGGGCTGAAAACGGGGTGAGCTACAACGTGGATGTCTCTGATCTCGCCGCCGGGATGGACGATTCGGTAATCCATCTCATAGTCGATCTTGTCGACGGCCTGCGGCCGCCGATATTTCCCTGACCTTGGCTTGGTCGTCCGGATGGATGCGCTGCAAGAATGTTTCGAATCGCGGCAGTCCGTCGTGCGGATCAAAACCAAGCACGCGGTAGCATTCTTCGGACCAGTACCTCATCTGCCCCGGTGGCGAAGACTCGTGCCCAACTGCCCGTATGACTGAGCCTTTGGGCTTCCGCCAAGTACGCCTCACTTCGCTGCAGCTTCTCTTCCTGCAGTTCCAAGGTCTTGGCGGCGAATCGCCTATCCATCCACGATGTCAGCAGAGCCAGACCGAGGACACAAAAGTAACGGCGACAATTCCGGCAATCCCGAGTGCGGAAATGCTCATGGCATGAGACAGGTCGGCTGGCGTGCCGGAGGGCGTGAAACTGGCGGCGGCCATGCCGGTGTAATGCATGATGGGAATCGCAGCGCCCATCACAACGGCTCCGGCTAACTTCTCCGGGCCAATCCCCGTTTTCTCACCTCGGAAGTGAAAGCTAATCCATAGCGCGGCGAGAGAAATCAGAATTGCGAACACAACGGACAGGACGACGAGAAAGGAATTGAACTGGCATATCGCCGGTAAACGCATGGCGTTCATGCCGATGTAATGCATACTCGCAATACCCGCGCCCATCAGGAGACTTCCGGCGACCGCTCGGGACGCGCTCATTTTCTGCCGGCTCACCACGTACGCGCAATGCGAACGCGAGAATGGCCGCAAGTAATGACAGCAAACGGTGGGCCAATGGTAGGACACGGGAATCGGAAGGATGAACCAGCTCCCGATATAGTCATTGGCCGGATTCCAGTCCCCATCGCACTGGCACCGCCAGCACCCAAAGCCACACTCCAACCGCCCGCTGCCGTCACGCGACTTGCGAGATCCAGAGCAGCGTACGACGCAAACATGGCGATGAACACCGAAAGCGCCACGAGCGCGTAGTTGTAAGAGCCAATCAAGTTCACGGAAGCTATTTGACTCCATTCCAAGTTGCCAGGAGGAACAGTCGCCTACGCTTCAATCGAGAAATTGACCGTCTTCCTAGCACCAGATCAAAGCCTTGCCGGGTTCAGTAATCCATGAGTCGAAGGTCTTAACCGATGTATAAAGACTTCAATCCTTGTCCAGCAATAGACCGTTCATAGTTGCAACTCGCTTGCGAGCTGCGCGTTTGCTTAACAGTGGCGGCATTGATTACTTCTTGGCGGGCGGAAGTTCAAGCTTCGCCGCCATTCGCACCAATTCCGCCAGTGATTCCGCCTGCATCTTTCGCATCACCTGCCCGCGTTGGATCTTCACCGTAACTTCACTCGTCCCCAGCTCAAAGGCGACTTGCTTATTGAGTAGCCCTGAAACCACCAAACTCATGACCTCGCGCTCGCGTGGGGTCAGCAACTTGTAGCGCTTGCTCAATTCCTCAAGCTCATTCTCTTGCTGGCGCGTTACCCGGTCGCGGTCCAAAGCCTGGTAGATCGCATCCAGCAAATCTTGATCCCGGAACGGCTTGGTCAGCAACGACACCGCGCCGGATTTCATGGCCTTCACCGTCATCGGAATATCGCCGTGACCGGTGATAAAGATGATGGGAATCCGGATGCCCGCGTCAGCCAATTCATGCTGAAAATCCAGACCGCTGACGCCAGGAAGTCTCACGTCCAGAATAAGGCAGCTGGGCCCGTCCGGCCGCTTCGTGCGCATGAAATCTTGCGGCGCCGCGAAGGTTTCGGAACGCAAGCCAACCGACTTCAACATACCTTGGATAGCGGCACGTACGAAGTCATCATCATCGACGACGAACACCGTTGCGCCGGCTGCAGGCGTCATTCATCCGCCTCGACTTCCGGAGAGATTTTACGCTCATTGCGCGGCTGGACGCAGAGGATTTCGGCGGGAGGAACTTCGGCTTTATAGATAGTCGTGAGCTGCGCACCACCCAGCAGATTTCGCGCGCGGGCCGGGTCCAAACCCAGACCCTGACGCGCGAATACCCGACTCATACTTAGTTGCCGGTACTGCCAGCATCAGAGTTTGATGCCGTTCTCTGGTTGGTCACGACAGTTTGTTGCCTGTCATGAGCTAGTTCCTTCTCTTTCTCTTTCGGATACAGAAATTCGTTCCCGACTTCGTGGCCAGGATAGAACCACTTCAGCAGGGCATCCGGTTGTCCGCCTCCTTGTTCCGCCAAAACGATTGCCGTATGTCCGGTTGGATTCTGCCGCTCAGCTGTGATCGTCTGAAGGGTGGCGTACAGAGCGGTCTCGTCCCCATTGAAGACCTGAACAATGCTTCGATCAGAATCGCCGTTGGCCAACTTGAACACGTAGGTCCCGGCAGGTAACACCTGTCCCGGGATCTGGATCGACTGGCTGAAAGTGATTGTGGTGGTTTGGTCGGACTCGCCCGCATGAGCGACGAGTTCGCAGATGAGGGTGAAAGCAATGATCAAACCTATGACGATGTAAACTTTGTTGATTTTCATATCGATTCATCTCCTTGAAAAAATGTTTGATGGTTCCGCCTCACGTTAGAAAGGGATCAGCATCGCACCTTTCTTTCCACTTTGGCTAACGCACGGCAGCTGCCAAAACAAGGGCGGACAGACTACAGAGAGCCAACCGGCAATTAGATCCATCCGCTCAAGCGCATAGGGCCTTCGAGGTTGCTTAGATCTTCACTTCTGGCAGAACAAACGGCACGCCAGGACCGTCCAAATATCGACTCGCTATCAGCCTGCCGACACTTCAGACTTCCTTGAGCCTCGCTGCTGAACGCAAACCCTTGCAAAACCGCGTGCTGGCGGCGAATTGCGTTTGGAGATCCGAATGCAATTGGTGGAGATGACGTGGCGCCGGGAGCTGACTTAGTAGTCCCCTCAAACTTGCTCAAGTTGGTCGGGCGAATGGGGCCGCGTCAAGAATCGATCGCAGTTTACGGCGGCGCGTTACCCGACTGGAAAGAATCCGTTGATCGCCGACACGACGGATCGAAGGAGAATGGATCATGAACTTCATAAAACAGACTTTGTCGCTTTTGCTTTCATGTTGCCTTGTATTAGCCACTGCGCCGGGAGCGTTCGCCCAGGCGAACCAGCCACCGGCCCAACCACCGGTTCAGGCCGCGCAACAGACGCCGGAACAGTTGCAGCAACTCGTCGCGCCGATCGCCTTGTATCCCGATGCATTGGTGGCGCAGATCCTTGCAGCAGCTACCTATCCCGACCAGGTTGTAGAAGCAGACCGCTGGTTGCAGCAACATACCGATCTGAAGGGCGAGCAACTTGGTAAAGAAATCGATAAGCAGCCCTGGGATCCCAGCGTGAAGGCCCTCACCGAGTTTCCTTCGGTGCTCGCCAACATGGACAAGAATCTCTCCTGGACCTCATCGCTCGGCGATGCCTACGTCAACCAGGAGCAGGACGTGATGAATGCGGTTCAGGTAATGCGTGACCGCGCCGAAAAGGCGGGAAACCTGAAAAGCACATCCCAGGAAAAGGTAAGCAAGCAAGGGCCAACCATCGTGATCGAGCCCGCCGACCCCGAGGTTGTTTACGTTCCCGAATATGACCCATGGCTCGTCTATGGAGAACCCATCGGGATTTGGCCCGGTTGGTATTGGTATCCAGGGCTTTTCTTTGACGGTCCTGGAATTGCCTTTGGCCTCGGCTTTGGCATCGGCTTCTTCGGCGGGTTTGGCTGGGGATGGGGCCATTGGGGATACGATTGGCATCACCACGACATTCGTTTCGACCACCACCACTACGAATCCCACAGCAGAGTCTTCGTCAACCGCAACAAGATCAATCGCGCCGGTGGATTTCACGGCGCTAACGGATTCCATGGTAGAGGAGCAAGTGGAGGAGCAAGAGGATTCGCGGGTGGCCCGCGTGGCTTCGCCACGCCCCATGCCCAGGCCGGCACCCATTCCGGAGCGTTCAGCGGCTTCAATCATGGAGGAGTGGCAAGAGGGTTCTCTTCTCGCGGCCAGTCCAGCTTTGGCGGCGGCTTTCATGGCGGTGGAGGTTTTCACGGCGGCGGCGGTTTTCACGGAGGCGGAGGCGGTCGCCGGTAATTCGGTTCAACAATTACAGACTGACGAAAAGGAGGAAAAAAACATGCGCACAAATCATATGAAGCTTGAGGCGCCTGAAACTTTTACCGTGAGACTTGCCTGCCGGTTCGCATCCACGGTCCTTCTTCTGCTGTTGCTGATTGCCACAGCCTCAACCAGCTTTGCTCAAGAATTACACCCAAGAGCGTTCTCGTCTCCGGCTGAAGCCAGTGACGCTCTTTTTCAAGCCGCGCAAAAGGCGGATGAGACGGCTCTGGAAGCGATCCTAGGCGCAGGCAAGGAAGTCACTTCCTCGAGCGACGAAGTCGAGGACAAGCTCGAACGCGAGCAGTTTTTCCAGAAATATCAGGAGATGCACCGTCTGGTTGCAGAACCTGACGGTATCACGCTTCTCTACATCGGAGCCGAAAACTGGCCCTTCCCCATCCCCCTGGTCTCCAGCGACGGGGAATGGCATTTCGATTCCGATCGCGGCAAGCAGGAGATTCTGTTCCGCAGAATCGGAGAGAATGAGGCCACCGCAATTGATGTGTGTGAGGAATTCGCAATGGCAAACAATGCCAGTGCCTCAAAGGCAGCCAGCGAAGATCCGATCACCCAATTCGCCGAAAGCCTGGCCTCTGCCGACACCGCGAATGCCGGCAACCAAGAGCCCAATCTCTTCCACGGCTACTACTTTCGAGCGGCCACGCAGAATTCCGCATCCGGTGTGAGCGGCCCCGGCAAGAAGAAGGAAGGGTTAACTTTGGTCGCGTATCCCGCGGAGTACGAGTCTTCCGGGGTTGTGACCTTTGTAGTCAGCCGGGACGGGGTGGTGTACGAAAATAATCTCGGGCCCAGCACAACCACAGTCGCACCACAACTGAAAACCCCCGCAGGTTCAAACTGGCGCCCGACGGCAAACTAGTCAGCCTGCACCGCGCTGACGCGTGGCATCACTGTACTAGCAGGACGAAACCACGGCGGCTGAACTCCCTGTCAGCATACCGACACGGTGTCAGCCACGGGACTTCTTATTTGAGCTCATAGAGCCCTCTCCACCCAGCCCTTGATCTCAATTTACTGAAAACACAGACGCAGATCATCGCCACCTGAATGGAATCCCACGTGCCTTTCCTATTGTGAGAAGAGAACTTTTATGTGGATCGTTCGACTAGCATTGCGGCGGCCTTACACCTTTGTGGTGATGTCCATACTCATCCTAATTATGGGCGCACTCGCAATCCTGCGCACTCCAACCGACATTTTTCCGACCATCGACATTCCTGTCGTCAGCATCATTTGGAACTATAACGGTCTTGTCCCGGAAGACATGAGCGCCCGCATCGTTAGCGTCACCGAACGCGCGCTCACGACTACCGTCGATAACATCGAGCACGTCGAATCGCAGTCGCTGTACGGCGTAGCTGTGGTCAAGGTGTTTTTGCAGCCCAATGCGAACATTCAGCAGGGCATTGCGCAGATTACGGCTGTTTCCCAGACCCAACTACATCAACTGCCGGTCGGAACGACCCCGCCGCTCATTCTTGCCTACAGCGCTTCCAGCGTTCCCGTCCTGCAATTGGCTCTTTCCGGGCAAAATCTGTCGGAGCAACAACTCAACGACTATGGTCTGAATTTCATTCGGACTCAGCTCATCACCGTGCCTGGGGCTTCGGTGCCCTACCCGTATGGCGGTAAACAACGCCAGGTTCAAGTGGATCTCAACACCACCGCCTTGCAGTCGAAGGGTCTGTCCGCGCTGGACGTGGTCAACGCGATCAGCGTGCAAAACCTGATCCTGCCCACTGGAACGGCCAAGATTGGCCCCAAAGAATACGACGTCTCCATTCCCAACGCAGCCCCGCAGACCATTGCGGACCTGAACCGGATTCCCATCAAGACCATCGGAGGCACGACCATCTACATCAAGGATGTCGCCTGGGTACGCGATGGCTTTCCGCCACAGACCAATATCGTCCGCGTCAACGGGCAGCGCTCGGTATTGTTGACGATTCAAAAAGCGGGGAATGCCTCAACCCTGAATGTAATCTCAGGGATCAAGGCGCTTCTGCCGCAAATTGCGACCACAGTTCCACCCCAGCTGAAGATAACCCCTTTGGCGGACCAGTCGATCTTTGTTCGTGGTGCAATCAGCGGAGTGGTCCGGGAAACCTTGATTGCCGCATGCTTGACGGCTTTCATGATTCTCACATTCTTGGGCAGTTGGCGAAGCACCGTCATTATCGCCACCTCGATCCCCCTTGCCATCCTGACCTCGATTATTGTCCTCAGTGCGATCGGACAGACGATTAACATCATGACGCTTGGTGGATTGGCTCTGGCGGTGGGCATACTCGTTGACGACGCCACCGTCGAAGTCGAGAACATCAATCGCAACCGCGAGGCAGAACCGGAAAAGAATCTGGACGAAGTCGTTCTCGACAGTGCATCGCAAATCGCGACTCCCGCCTTCGTCTCAACCTTGTCGATCTGCATCGTGTTTGCGCCGATGTTCTTGTTGTCGGCCGTGGCCCGCTACCTCTTTGTGCCCCTCGCCGAAGCGGTAGTGTTCGCCATGCTGGCCTCGTACTTCCTTTCCCGGACCATCGTTCCCACCATGGCCAAGTACTTGTTGCGGGGAGAAAAGAAGGAAGCTGGAGCCGCCCCCAGCCGCAATCCGCTGGTACGGTTTCAGAAGCGTTTTGAAGAGGGCTTCGAGAGATTGCGTCACAGCTTTCGCGGACTGCTGGAGACTTGTCTCCATCACCGGCTTGTGTTTTTGATTGCATTCTTCGCGTTTTGTGTCGGCTCGCTTGTAGTTCTGATTCCCTGGTTAGGCCGGGATTTCTTTCCCAGTGTGGATAGCGGCGCCTTCAAGCTTCACATGCGCGCTCCCACCGGAATGCGGATTGAAGAGACGGCCAACCTTTGCGATCAGGTCGAGCAGTCGATTCGTAAGCAGATTCCGGCAGCCGAGGTCCAAAGCGTCATTGACAACATCGGCCTGCCCTACAGTGGCATCAACCTCTCGTACAGCAATTCGGCGCCGGTCGGCTCATCGGATGCCGATATTATTGTGACCCTGTCCGCCAAACACCATCCCACCGACAACTACATTCATCAGCTTCGTTTGGCACTGCCAAAACAGTTTCCAGGCGTTACCTTCTCTTTCTTGCCCGCCGACATGGTCGCGCAGATTCTCAACTTTGGATTGCCCGCCCCCATCGATGTTCAGGTTGTGGGAAACGACTTGGAGGGGAACCGCCAATATGCGGATGCGCTGCTTGCGAAGATGAGATATGTTTCTGGAGCGACTGATTTGCGCATTCAGCAGCCCTTCGATCAACCTTATGTACGTTTACAGGTCGAACGCACCAAGGCGGAGCAACTTGGTTTCTCTGCCCACGACGTTGCCCAAAATCTCCTCGTGTCGCTGAGCGGCAGTTTCCAGACCTCGCCCTCCTACTGGCTTGACCCAAAGAACCGCGTCAGCTATCAAATCGCCACCCAGACGCCGCAGTATCGCGCCAATACCTTGCAGGACGTGGAAAACATTCCGGTCACTGGGACTGACCCCAACGCTCCTCCCTCGATCATGGCCAGCCTTGTGTCCACGCAACGAGGAGCCGGAATGGCCGTGGTTTCCGACTACAACGTCGCGCCCGTGATTGACATCTTTGGTTCGGTCTCGGGACGCGACCTCGGCAGCGTGGCGGGCGATATCAACAAAATCATTGACTCCACGCGCCAGCAATTGCCGCGCGGCTCTCGCATCGTCGTCCGTGGGCAGGTACAGACGATGTATGCCTCCTACATCGGCCTGCTGGGCGGACTGGTTTTCTCGATCGTGCTGGTGTACCTGCTGATCGTAGTCAACTTTCAGTCCTGGCTCGACCCGTTCATCATGATTTCTGCGCTGCCCGCGGCGCTTGCCGGGATTGCCTGGATGTTATTTATCACCCACACCAATCTCAGCGTACCTGCGCTGATGGGAGCAATTATGTGCATGGGCGTCGCCACCTCCAACAGCATCCTGGTGGTAAGCTTCGCGACGGAAAAAATGACCGAAGGAATGGATTCGGTCGCCGCCGCGCTGGAGGCAGGTTTTACGCGTTTTCGCCCCGTCCTGATGACCGCGCTGGCCATGATCATCGGCATGGTGCCGATGGCCCTCGGACTGGGCGACGGCGGCGAACAAAATGCTCCGCTTGGCCGGGCGGTCATCGGTGGGCTGATTTTCGCGACGGCTTCGACACTGCTTTTTGTTCCGGCATTTTTCAGCGTCTTACAAGGCTCACGCCGGCATTCATCGCAGCAACAAGAAAACTAGACGTCAGGGCATATGGAGTTATCTATGATGCAAACTATTATGCAAGCTAAAGAGAGACAACAGACTGGCGAACCAACGCCCCCGTTGAATGATGTGAGGGTGGAAAAGCGTTCGCGCAAATCGTGGCTGGTGCTCGCGATTGCGGTGATTGTAGTTGCCGCGATCTTAACCTCGGGCATCTGGTCCCGTGTAAAGGCAGGCAGATCTCTAAGCGCGGAGACGGCCCAAGCCGCCCTCCCCGCCGTGTCGGTGGTTTCGCCCAAACAAACTGTGCCTGCCGACGAAATTATCCTGCCGGGCAACGTCCAACCCTTCATCACGTCACCGATTTACGCCCGCACCAACGGTTATTTGAAGAAATGGTATTTCGACATTGGAGCGCGCGTCAAAAAAGGCCAACTTCTCGCCGTCATCGAAACTCCGGAAGTCGATCAACAGCTCCAGCAGGCCCGCAGCAACCTGTTAACCGCGCAGGCGAATCTGGAACTCGCCTCCATTACCAAATCCCGCTATCAGGGGCTTCTGAAGAGCAACGCCGTGTCTCAGCAGGATGTCGACAATGCCGTCGGCGCCTACAACGCGAACAAATCGATCGTCGAAGCCGACAAGGCGGCCGTAGAGCAGTACTCGGCATTGGTATCGTTCGAAAAAATCTACGCCCCCTTCGATGGTGTGATTACGGCCCGCAACACCGATATTGGCGATCTCATTAATTCCGGGAGTAGTACCGGAGTGAAAACCGACCTCTTTCACATCGCTCAACCTGGAAAATTGCGCGTGTATGTAAACGTACCCGAGGAATACTCCCAAGGGATCAAGACCGGGATGACCGCAGATCTCACTCTGGCTGAGTTTCCCGGGCGAAAGTTTCGGGGAAAGCTGGTGCGCACCGCCGATGACATCAATGTTACCACCCGCACCTTGCTCATCGAAATCGATCTGGACAATCCTGCCGGAACACTGCTCACCGGGTCCTATGCGGAGGTCCACTTGGCGGTTCCGACCCAGGCTTCCTCCTTTTTGATTCCGGTCAACACTCTGCTCTTTCGAACAGAAGGTTTACGCGTCGGCCTTGTAAAACAGGGGAAAGTCGTGCTCGCCCTCGTCACTCCGGGGCACGATTTCGGCAATGAGATTGAGATCGTCGCCGGCCTCAACGCAGACGATCAGGTCATTCTCAATCCGCCAGACTCCATTGTTTCGGGCCAGGCAGTCCAAATTGTTCAGGCAATGTTGCCGGGAGATACCAAGTGAAGCTACCCCGAAAACTGATTTTCAGAAACTCGCGGAAAACGGCGGGGCGCATTCTGATAGCGATAGCGGCGCTGATGTTGGCGGGATGCGCGGTAGGCCCAAAGTACCACCCACCTGCGGTGCCGGCTCCTCCTGCCTATAAAGAAGTAGGGGACTGGAAGCCCGCCCAGCCCAATGATCAGAGTCTTGGGGGTACGTGGTGGACCATATTCCAGGATCCTCAGCTTGATGCCTTGGAATCGCAGGTCAACGTATCGAATCAGAACCTAAAGGCCGCGGAGGCGCAGTTTCAGCAAGCCCGCGCGGTCCTTCGCTACAATCGAGCTGACTATTTTCCGACCGTGACGGCCGCGCCGTCGGCGACTCGAACCCGGGTCTCGGCCAACAGTCCCACCCATTCTTCAGCCTTGAATGGCACCACCTACAACGACTTCGTGCTGCCATTCGATTTTTCCTACCAGGCCGACGTCTGGGGACGAGTTCGTAAAAATGTCGAGTCCTATCGCGAACAAGCCCAGGCCAGCGCGGCCGAACCTGGCTACAGTGAACTTGAGCATGCATGCGGATCTGGCTCTTGATTACTTTCAGGCCCGCAGTCTGGATGCTCAGGAACAACTTCTCAATTTCACCGTTAAGCAGTACGAGCAAGCCCTCGAACTAAATGAAAGCCGCTTTCAGGGAGGGATTGGTTCGGAAGTGGAAGTCGAGCAGGCCAAGACTCAATTGCAAACCACGCGGGCTGCCGCCATTGATGTCGGCGTGCTGCGCGCCCAATACGAACACGCGGTTGCTATTCTTATCGGAAAGCCCCCCGCTGAGTTCACCCTTCCCCCATTGCCGCTCACCACACCACCCCCGCACGTTCCCGTCAGTGTGCCCTCGGAACTGCTGGAGAGGCGCCCCGATATCGCGGCCGCGGAAAGGCGTGTCGCATCTGCCAACGCCCAGATTGGAGTCGCCAAGTCTGCCTATTATCCCGCGATCAGCCTAGGCGCCTCGGGAGGATTTGAAAGCTCCGCCATCACCACCCTCATCAACGGCCCGAGCGGCCTGTGGTCCCTTGGACTGTCTGCCGTGGAAACTGTTTTCGATGGCGGAAGGCGTCGTTCCCTCAACGATCAGGCGCGTGCCGCCTATGACTATCAAGTCGCTGCATATCGCGAGAATGTGCTGATTGGATTCCAGCAGGTCGAAGACAATCTGGCCGCTGTCAGAATTCTGGAAAACGAGGCGAAGGTCCAGGATGAAGCCGTGACCGCAGCGCAGCGATCGTTACAACTGTCGACCATTCGCTACAAGGGCGGAGTCACCAGTTACCTTGAAGTGATCACGGCGCAAAGTGCCGCCCTCACGGATGAAGTCACAGCCGTCAATATTTTGGGACGCCGCATGGCCAGCACGGTGTTGCTGATTCAAGCCCTGGGCGGCGGATGGGACCAATCGAGTCTGCCAGCGCGACCCGAATGCTGCAGTACACCGGCAACCACCGCCGGTTCAAAGTAAATCGATCGATCAGCCCTCCAGACACGGCCCCCACAGCGCGAGCCGCTCGCCAAGCTCAACCCCGCAGTTCTTGATTCCGAAAGCGCCCAGCCGCAGCCCACCCGAGCAGAACATACATTAAGGCCAACAACCGTAAGGCCAACGAAAAGTTGGCTCCTCAGGTAGGACTCGAATCCGCCTGAAAACGTTAAACAAAGGACTTAACCGAGCACGGTCAGCAATTTGAGTCCACGTAAGTGCATGAAACACCGAGAACTGATTTTAACTGATTTGCTAGACGGTCACGGTCAGGGGTACCTCCATGAGCCTTAAGCCTAACAACAGCTCAAGACACCGGAGCCGGGAGCAGTGCAAGGCTAGGACGAAGGCTGGCCGTCCCTGCCAGGCGCCTGCGGTAGAGGGAGGCTTGTGTTTTTGCCACGCTCATCCCGAGAGACTGGCGGAGTTGGGTCGAAAGGGGGGACGGAAGAATCGCCGCTGGAGGCTCGACGAATGCGCCATCCCCGATCGGCCACTCAAGAGCATGGGGGAAGTGGGCGAGCTACTGGAAGAAACGATCAACCGAGTCCGGCAAGGACCATTCGATCTTCGGGCGGCGAATGCTATTGGGTTTCTGGCCGGTGTTCTTCTGAAGGCTCTCGATCAACGCATTGAAGAACGTCTGGCCCATTTGGAAGCTCTTATGACTGGCAACGGAGGAACCGAGACCGAAGTGTTTGACTTCAGACCGGCGAAGGAACCATCCCATGAAGAGTCGTCAGAAACGCCTGAAGACGATTGAACTCTGCCTGACACCCCAGCAGGTCGTGGTGGTGTGGCTCAGAGATGCATTGCAAGGAACCTTCGAGGAGGGGGCCCGACACTCGCCACCCTACCGTGCCGCGGTCGCGAATGCAGTGATGCACACTGTGCAGACAAGCATGAAGGGTCAGCCGGAACTCCTAATCGAACGAGCCATCCTCCAAGCTCGCCAGGAGGCTGATTTGCTCTACATCCTCGCAGTAAATGTGAACGCAGCAGCTATGGAAAGCGTGGAGCACCGAGAGCGCGAGTACATCTTCTTGTTGGGATACCTCAGCGCTGAAATGCATGGGAACCCCACGAAAAACAGAGTCGAACTCCTGCGCTCGACGGTTCTGATGTTTCTCGAAAGTGTGATCATCTTGGATGCTGCAATTACCCAAGTTGCGGCCGAGCGCCTCAACGGCCAACCGATGCTGTTCCGTGACGCTGCTGTCAAACTAGGGGAACAACTTCAGATGGCTGAAAGGCTCTCCGAGCACTTCAACTCTTTGGCACGCGAGCTGGGTATCGCTGAGATAAATTTGGAAAAGCTCCGGAGCAATCTTCAATCGGAAGCCGATCACCAGGTTTCTATGTGGATCAATCTTGCCCGTATAGCAGCACTCGGTACGTTCGGCACCGAAGAACAGATGCACGCGGCTATGGATCAGTATGTCCTTCCTTTTCGGACCGAAATCAGACGAGGTCCCTAACGATGTTACTGAGGCGGAGTATCCGTCCCGCGATTTGGCTGGGACGAAGTTGGAGTGCCATCCGGCAGGAGGTCGTAAGCATGGCAAACCGTAAGAGTCGTATTGAGCGGTTGGAAAAGGAACTGAAATTCCGGCGTTGGTTAGATTTCTCGCGCTTCCTTGAGGGTATTACCTATGAACAGTCCCAGCCTCCTGTTGCTCCGCACCCACCGTGACAACACCCCGTAGCAGCGGCAGCCGCAGCCGCAGTTGCTCTCATCTCCTCTGTCGCTATCATCACCATCGAGGAAGGTGGCGAGGGCGGATTTCTTCTTGGGCTTTGAACTGGCAGGGACGGGAATGTACCATCCCTTGTCTTTGCACAGATGACAATCGCAGTCATTCTGGCGCGTTAGTTCATGGTGCCTCTCCTGGAAGCTCTCGAACTTGACCACAGCAGCCTGATATTCATCACGAGAAAGAGGATGAAAAGGCTCACCCCTACGTTCTGTCAGGTCCTCGGCATAGACAATCAGCCAGAGACGTTCGAGTTCCTCGGAAAAATACTGTGGATCGCACTCAAGTTGGGCCTCTTCGTCTATTTGTTTCCTAAGTTCTTCTGCGCGTGCGATGTGCTCGCAGCGATCCACCAGGCGCTCGCATTGCAGACAATAGGGTCGGAAGGACATCTTAGTTCCCTCCCAATGAAGCAAGTGGCTTGCGGCCCTTAGTTCTGAGGATTCCCGCCTTGCGGACGTAATATGAGACCAAAGGTCCGCTGATCTCAAATCTGCGACCGATGGACACATAAGACTCATCGAGGTGATCCTTGGCCCTCGCAATCACCTTTTTTCGTAACTCTTCTCTTACTTTTCCGTAGTTTTTCCAATCATCAACTGAAACGTTCATTTGTTTCACCTCTACCAACGTAGTTCGTATTTCACAAATTTGTTAATTAGCGATTTTTGGGAGAAGCAACCAGCCGTTGAGCGCATCGGAGCGGAGATCGCCCCGGCAATCGGAGGTCATGACAAGTTGGAGGCCGGGCACCCGGCACCGCCGACGATGCGTAGATCCTCCTTCTTCAAACCCCTTCGGAACACATTCAAGGGCAGTTCACGGACTTTCAGAACTACTGATAAGGGACGCAAATCAACGCTGGGTCTTGGGTCGCAAGTGCGGAATTGCGGTCAGCACTGGAAAATCGGGGCTGACCAAGTACATGCGGAACCCGATGTTAACGTAAAAGCGGGGATCGGCACTGTTTTTCTGGAGGAGATTGTAAATGCACGCACGCCCACAAATCCGAGACATTCTCGTCGCCAAGAAGCTAAGACGCTGGCTTTTGATCGCTCAGAACCCTTTCGTTGACCGCAGTTGCCCGCCTGCGCGGGCTCGCCGCAACTATCAGAGGCTGTTCGCCAAGCACAGTGAGTTAGCGAAGCGGCTGGGCTTATCGATCATCAGTGTTTACACTCCCTAAAAATGGAATTGTTCGCGCTTTTCACCTGCGGGTTGCCCGTGATCCAGGCACAATCCGCAGTCTCAGGTTGATTGCTTGCGCCCGTGGTCCGGTGCAGGTGCTAGGCTGAAGTAGTAGCCGATGAATAATCTCGACATCCAGGCGGCTTGGAAGTATCACGATGGCACGAAGCACTCCTACTGGAGTATTCGTACCAATCCTCACTTCCTGGACTGGGCGAATCGGCCCCAGCCTTTCAAAATCTATCCGAAGATAGAGCCGCTTCCCCTGCCGCGGGACGTGCCGCAGACAGGAGTGGCTGCGCTCTCCGCGATTTCAGAGCCCGTGCCCTCGGCGGGCAGCGATTCGGTGCCTGACCTTCAGGATTTGGCGCGCATTCTCTATTTCTCGGCGGGGATTACCAAACAGCGCGCACATCCAGGCGGAGAAATCTACTTTCGCGCCGCAGCCTGCACCGGAGCTCTCTACGAGATCGAACTGTACGTCGTGGCTGGCGATCTCGCGGGCCTGGATGCCGGCGTGTATCACTTCAATCCGGCGGATGTATCGCTAAGTCTTCTGCGAAAAGGTGATTTTCGCAGAAACCTGACCCAGGCGACGGCGATGGAACCCGTGGTGGCTCACGCGCCCGCGACGATCATCTGCACCGGAACATACTGGCGGAACGCCTGGAAGTACCAGGCGCGCACCTATCGCCATTTCGGTTGGGACAACGGCACGGTGCTGGCGAATATGCTGGCCGTTTCTGCGGCTTCGGGGCTGCCGGCCGAGATCGTGCTCGGGTTCGTGGACGGCGAGGTGAACCGCCTACTTGATCTGGATACGCGGCGCGAGGTTTCCTTGTGCCTGGTACCGATCGGGCGCACATCAGAGAGTTTTTTGCCAGCCCTGAGAGAGGCTCCGGCGCTCGGCTTGCAGACGATCCCGCTTTCGGAGCGTGAGGTCGAGTATCCCGCCATGCTTGAGATGCACGATGCGTCTTCGCTCAAGTCCGAAGAGGAAGTAGCTCAGTGGCGCGGGAAGCAACAGGTGCTTCCATCTTCCGCTCCGGCAAGCGAGGCAGTTCACTTCCAGCGACTGCCGGAAGAAGAACAGCCGAAGGACACAATCGAGCAGGTGATCCTGCGCCGCGGCTCTACCCGAGCGTTCGATAAGACTGCGTCTATTACACTGGACCAACTTTCAACCATTTTCGATTGCGCCGCGCGAGGTCTTCCGGCTGACTTCCTTGAGCCCCCAGGCGCGCAGCTCAACGATCTTTACCTGATCGTGCATGCGGTAGAGGGGCTCAAGCCGGGTGCTTACTTCTTCCGGCGTGAGCAGAACAGCCTGGAGCTTTTGAAGGCAGGGGAATTCCGCGCCGAGGCTCACCATCTTGGACTGGAGCAGGAGCTGCCGGCGGACGCCTGCGTGGACATCTTTTTTCTTGCCGATTTGAAACGCATCCTGGAAGGATACGGGAACCGCGGCTACCGGGCCGTCCAGCTGGAGGCGGGCGCAATCGGCGGGAGGATGTACCTGGCTGCGTATGCCCAGCGCCTGGGTGCAACCGGGCTAACCTTCTTCGACGATGACGTGATTAACTTCTTTTCGCCGCACGCGAAAGGCAAGAGTGCCATCTTCCTGCTCGCGATTGGCAAGCCGCTGAAACGCAAACCACAGCAGGGCCTCTAGCCCGGCAAGATCTCCTTAAGCGCCCACTCAATCTTTTCGACTTCTTCGCGGATTACTCTGATCGATTGCTGGTTTTTCGATGGGTGGGCTAACGGAGTGATTCCCTCCAGAGCGCCTCGTATTTGATGATTCCGAGCCCAAATGAAGTTGAGCCTTGCACTCCTCTCCTTGCGATTTCTGTAAACGCCGCCAACGAACTTAGTGGCGAGCCAGGCAAATACCAAACCAAACAGCACCTCAACCGGAATACGATCGGTTACGCCGTCAAACTCTGAAAACAAGAGTCGATAGACCGCTTCACCCATCCCAAACGATGCAAACAATACAGTTGCCCCGAACAAATATACTTTTAGGCGCTCCAATGGTTGAAAGCGTATGGAGTCGTCGCTTCCGTCACATGTCCGCACAAAATTGATCGCCATGCTTCCCCCAAAATGTCACTGTTCCCGAGGTCGCAATCAGCGGTGCCCGCGGCAGCCTCGCTGAAATGATAATTCAAATTGCAATCGGGGGCGGGATTCTCTTTACGGAAGCCCGAGTCGGGTCACCAACCATCCAACGTCATAGCATGACCTAGGATATTTCCGACTTGACAACACAAGGATTAGGTATACGCTGGTAAGCAGAGCGAATTACGCCTTCTCCTCTTTCAGATCCTCTGAACTAAGGCAGTCCATCTGAAGTTCCCTCCTCTTAGCCACGATAACCCAGGAGGCTGACATGTTTGCTCGTCACGTTTCCATGCACCTGAAGCCCAATGCCCGTGCGGAGTTTACCCAGACGATCGAGAACGAGATTCTTCCCTTGCTTCGGGAACAGCACGGCTTCCAAGACGAAATCGTCTTCGTCGCCCCCGGATCCGGAACGGAAGTGGTCGCTATCAGTCTTTGGGACAAGAAAGAGGACTCGGAAGCCTATCTCGGCGGCAGCT
Source organism: uncultured Acidobacteriaceae bacterium (assembly GCA_963703635.1). Classification (GTDB taxonomy): domain Bacteria; phylum Acidobacteriota; class Terriglobia; order Terriglobales; family Acidobacteriaceae; genus Sulfotelmatobacter. The sequence goes on along the minus strand of CAVPEZ010000020.1, from coordinate 35,398 downwards.
ATCCAGAAGTGCTGAAGGCCCTAGCGAAAGTGGTCAACGGTACTCCTGAGGTCCGAAACTTTGAAGTTGCGACCTCGACCTTGCAAAAGACCGCTGCTCGCGTAGCAGCCTGAGGCAAGGCAGGCAGGCTTTCGCGTTCGGTTGAGGGCGGCCGATCCCCGTCCCCCTTACGAAAGATACGAGAGTTCGAGGTTTAGATCTTTCTGGTGACGCCCGCTTCTCAAAGGGAACACTGCTTTCCGAAACGCACCGCCTCCGGAAGACTCTGGAGGTGTTCTGTGCCCCAACAATCGCCGATTTCCTTTCAAGTTCGCACGAAAAACGTGCTCATCGTCGATGACAATGAGGCGATGCAGAAGCTACGCGCCCGCGTGCTGAGAAGCCGCGGAGTTCAAGTGCACACAGCCAAAAGCGTCACCTGGACCCCCAACGTACCTGTCTCCCACCTGCGCCGACGAGGTCATCGCCCGCGACAAGGTTCCTGAAGACGGGGTGCAAAGGCCTTACAGACCGATAGCAGCCAGACGGAGACAATAAATCAAGGAGAACAATCCATGAAACCGAAACTTTGGACCAAATGAAATGCAGCTATCACGACTCATGAGTAAAACGTGCGCGGACGCCCTTACGAGCTGTATGAGGTGCGCGGCAGAATAGATAGCCATGCAGAGGAAGACTGACTTCAGGCGGAAGGCGATGTAGAGGGAACAAACGAACGTAAGGCCGTCCGAGCCTCAGCCTTAAGATTACGGTGACTAGAAATCGTTGCTGAGGCCAGACGGGTTGGAGGATCACGTAGTGGAGAACGATGCTTAAACCAGGAGGTAAGCCATGACTAACATCTACGTCGGGAATTTAGACTTTTCCGCTTCCGAAGAACAGATTCAGACATTATTCGCAGCGTACGGAGCCGTTAATACAGTCACGACCGTCACGGATCGCGACACAGGTCAACCGCGAGGATTTGCGTTCGTCGAGATGACTAACGGTGGTGAGGCGCGAGATGCTATTCGTACCCTGAACGGTTCAGTTCACGCCGGGCGCGCCCTGATTGTCAATGAAGCTCGTCCTAAGCTCTACCGCAGTGGTGAGCACGAGTCACTTCCCAGTAGGGATCACCGGCGCCATCGTATCTAGTGATTGGGGAGACGATGTTGTTGGCTGTTCCTGCGAAAGCATTCGGGACAATTCGACACACTTTCAGACCCGCTTGCCAAGCGAAACACGGGGGAATTATGAATACAGGCAGCTCTAAATCTCTGGAGAGCGGAGCGTGGAAGGATCTGTACACAGCCGCTCTCTTTGAGGCTGATAAGACCAAACTCCCGGAGCGCATTGCGCAAGCTGAGGAAGCGCTTGCACTGAGGGCACGGGAGTTGTTTCACGTTGCCGGAGACAACATCGAAGAGGGAGAAGCTCTTGATGACGCCATGTACGCCTTGCATGCTCTGCGGAACACATCGCAAATCAACCACTGGTTAAATGCCGCCCGTGGTGCGGTCGTTTGAGACGTACCTTAACTGAGACCGCCGCAGCAACAATCGGAGTTTTCGTTGGATTGGTTGGAGTCTCGCTGAAGTTGATCAACCGCCAGCACCAACTCTTCAGCCCCTCCGTCAGCAAGCGGGCGATTTAGGACAAACCGAGGGATGCCCAAGCCGTCCCCCGCGCTCCTAGACTTCCGCTCCCAGCGTGCACGGATTCTGGCGTCATTCGTGCACATCTTCTAGAAATAACCTGAGGTTGCTGGAGCGTGAAGGCTGGCGCAGCTTGCGCAGAGCCTTGGCTTCGATCTGGCGAATGCGCTCGAGGGTAACGGCGAACGCCCGGCCAACCTCCTCCAGCGTGCGCTCCGTGCCGTCCTCCAGACCAAAGCGCATCTTCATGATCTTCTCCTCGCGCCGAGTCAGGGTGTGTAGCACGTGCGCGGTCTGCTCCTTCAGGTTCAGGGTGATGACGGCCTCGGCTGGCGAGACCGTGGCGCGATTTTCGATGAAAGTCGCTGAGGTGGGAATCTCCCTCCGCACCAATTGGCGTTCTCCAGCGAGATCGGTACGTGCATGATCTTTAGCACCTTGCGAACCTTAGCCGCGGGAATGTCCATGCGCTTGGCAATCTCTGCCGACGTGGGTTCACGGCCCAACTGCAGGACCAGTTGCCGTCGCTTAAGACTCAAACGAGAAGATGAGCGTACTTGATCTGTACGGACACTAACTCCGGGATGCACTGGGAGTTCTGGATGGATTTGACGGCATCTTCCGCTGTGAATTTTCCCATCACAAGTGCACACTTGCGGTTGAGTGTCATTTGGATGGGACTTCGGTCGATCCGCTGCACGTATTGAGGGGCGCGAGTACCGCCACGGTTCACTCTTACAACAAATTTAATGTGCATCATAATTGTTTCCTGCTCGCTCGGGGTGAGAAATAAAATGGGAGGCGAGATAAGCCGCCTCCCAGTCTCTGACTGACTACTGGTCTTAGGCGGCCTTGCCATGAATCTTGGCTTCGACCGTCTTCTCGCTGCCAACATTCACCTTGATCTGCTTGGGCTTGGCTTCGGCTTTCTTGGCAAGCTTAATCTTCAGCACGCCCCTGTCATAATGGGCGCTCACTTGCCCGGAATCGACGGAACTGGGCAGCGTGAACGACCGGGTGAAGCTTCCGTACTGCCGCTCGACGCGACGGAAGTTCTCCTCTTTCTCTTCCTTTTCGATCTTGCGCTCGCCATGGACGGTGAGGGTAGTGTTCTCGACGCTGACATCGATGTCTTTTTCATCGATGCCGGGGACTTCCAGCTTTAGAGTAATGTTGTGCTCGTCTTCGTAGATGTCCACCGGCGGTGCGAAGCTGGTGGTCGTCAACGCATCTTCCGGGCCTTCGGGGCTATAGGACTCACGGAAAAGACGGTTCATGCGGTTCATGCGGTCTTGCTGGGTGGAAAACTCACGGAAGGGCTCCCAACGGGTCAATAGGGTCATAACGTAGTTCCTCCTTGGAGAAATCTAAGGGGAGAATGCTTCAGATGGGCTGACTTAGTTCAGGGGACCTGAAAGAGTAAGAAAGAGGTAGCTTGCTCAATTACAGCCTAGGCTTCTGCGCAACCATTGTCAAATTGCGGCCTGAGCGGCTTTGCGTTCGCCGACTTCGGGGGAGGGATGCTCAACGAACGCCCCATGACTCTGACCGGACCTTAGACTTGCTGTGTGAACACCATTCAAAAATTAGATGTGGCGCAGCGGGTGGAAGAGCTACTTTCCTGTATACAAATATACGGCTGCGCCACCAGAGGAACAAAACGACGTAGGCCGCAAAGTTCCTTCATGTCCGCAAACAGATTACAACGGTGGCGTACTGGATGGCTGCTCAGAATTGCTCAGGTTTCGGAATATAGGTGTCCGCCCTCCGTTGGGGCTTCAGACCAGAGGCGATTCAAGGTCTAACTTCCCCCTGGAGTAATGATGCAGAGATCGAGAGCCGGGCGCTAGGCGGCAGTTCGGCTCCGGTGTCCTTCGGAACTGGGGACGCCTTTCGGCAGAACTGAAACATGCCGTTCGCTGCTGGTATGAGCAGCGCAGACGCAGTTCTCCCCTCCATGTTCGTTGACTTCCAAATAGTCGGCGATCCTTTCACACTTCGAACGAGTGCAAAGAATCAGTTGATCCGGCGGGTGCTCCACGCGAAAGTATTTCATGGGTCCTCCCAGTGATGTGAGCAGCCAGCATCATCTCTTCACGATCAGGTCACCCCCGCTTGCCACTCCACACTCCAAGCAACGCGCTTTCAGTCGAGATGTAATCAATCCGCAAAACGGGCACATCCTTTGTGATCGAAACCCGGCGATCGGTGTTTTCTTGCGCACCAGTGGAGCAGCAGGATCGTCGACACGATAAAGAGACCGACGGCAATACTGGTTGCATTCATTAGAACGACCCTTCTTGGCTGTTCCGCGACCGCTGAGGCTGCAAAGAGGCCTCGGGAAGGATTAGGTTCTCCAGTCCCGCTGGACTCAGTTCATCAAATTGCACAGGAGACCGTCGCCCAGGACGGGGCACGGCGGAGGGATGTGTAAAGGGACTTCTTAACCGTAGTCCTCTCTGGCATCAATAGCAAGGAGAGTGGGGGAATCGGTCGCCAAGACTATGAAGTTAGGTGATGCCCGTGCCAGCGGCGTATCACCCAGTTATTTGAACTAGTCCATAATATCGGGGCATGAGTGCTCATTCGGATGACCAGCCCGCTGTCTTGGATCGTGAGCCCGATCAGGAGAAGAACCCAGACTCTTCCGGCCCTCGCATCCGGTGCCCGGTCTGCGGCTGGTCGCCCCGCAAGGAGGACAAGTGGTTTTGCACCTGCGGCAACGAGTGGAATACCTTCGACACGGGCGGCATCTGCCCGGCGTGCCTGCACCAGTGGACTGAAACTCAGTGCCTTGCTTGCAGCCGCTGGTCGCCGCATTCGGATTGGTACGGGCACTCGTGATTTCAGCGTCGGGCGAGGCACAAAATGAAGCATCGGATCGTTCACCCGCTTCAGAAATATTTTCTCAACCCGCCAATCAAGCTGGCGCTTGCGATGGGTCTCCCGATGGCGGGATACGTTCGAGCGCGCGTCTTTGACTCCAAATAAGTCTGAGGGCTTTCGTTTGTATGGTTGTAGTGTTGTTGCAATAGATCAGTACCGACCGGGTTTCTCAGGTTTCATTTTCCGCGGCTTTTTTACTCGCTTGACTGTCTTCTTCGCCTTGCTGGTTTTGGTCGTTTTTCGCAGCCGCACCAGTGTCGTCTGCGACGGGCTTGCTGCTCGCAGCAGTCTTTGGCATGTCGAGAGTATCTTCGTGAGTTTCCCTTTCCCGAGATGTTTCTGCTATCGGGTTTTCCGTGGTCTTCGGCGACTCTTTCTTAACATCCTGTTCAGCGGTCTTCGTGGCGGACGAGAGTAGGTAATCGATCCTTATCCGAACGGCAAGCCATCTGACGCTGCTTGCTTTTCCCGCCTGCTCGAAATGGGCAGCAAGTTCTTCCTCATTGGCTATTCCCTTGTCCTTCAACAATTGCAAAAGGGCTGCGCTCTGAGTCTCTAGAGCCTCAAAGGCGGGAAACAACTCTTGGAGTATCTCCTGAGCGATTTTCTCGTTCATAATTTCAGCTCCTCCGACACTGTTGGATGCAAATTATCCCCGCCTCAAATATCGCCTGTCCTTGGCGAGTTAAGACTGTGGAACTATGCACTGGCTGGTTTGGCAAGTGCATGAGCCTTATTGCTAACTTTCTTAAGCCATGGTTGGTGCATTCGCATACGACCGTCACCGTCCCACTTTACAATCGCATCGTCATCGTTCGTTCGCTCAACTGTGCCGAATTCTCCAGTCGGCTTTCCGAAGTTGCCCAAACCCTCGACGCGATCACCGGGATTCAGTTCCGGGTCGGGAGCAGAGGGCCGGGTGAGCGGTGGCTTCCTGGCACGGTCTGAGTCAGGGGTCGCTCCGGCATGTGATAGAGGAGGTTGCGGAGCTTTGCGCAGTCTGGGTATCAATTTACCGTTACGGCTCATAATCCAAGTCCTCTTTCCTCATCAGCTTTGCTGCCCCTGTTCAGCTCGTTAAACAGAGCATAGGCTTGGAAAAGACGGCTCGCTGATCCAAACTGCTCAGTCCTGATGACTAATTTGGCAGAGGTGATAGATAGCAGACGGAAACGAGGCGTTTCGGATTTCGGAGCAAAAACTAGTCGTGGAGAACGATGTTGAGAAGTGAACTGTGAACTTGCAATGCATCACCAGCCTGATAATCAATGAACCCCAATTTCCTGAACCTGTTCATGAAAAAACTGACCCTTGACCGCGTTGTGCCGATCATTTCTGCGAGGGTCTCCTGACTCATCTTGGGGATTACCGTCTCCTGCTTACCGTCCTTCCCGAAATGAGCCAGCAATAGCAATACTCGGGCCAGTCTTTTCTCGCTGGAATTGAAAAGCTGGTCAACCAAATCCTCTTCGTACCGGATGTTCCGCGCCAGCAAATACGCCACGAACAAATCGGAAAACGCGTGTTCCCGGTGAAGCACTTCCACCATGAACTTCTTGTCAATTTTCATCACGGAGCAATCGCGTCATTGCGGTTGCGGAGAACAGGCGGAGGGGCTGCCCTGCAAGGCAACCCTCCCCGAAGAAATCGCCCTTGTTCAGAATGCCGATTGTGGCTTCCTTGCCGATCTCCGACACAACGGTAAGTTTTATCTTTCCTTCCTTTATATAAAAAACGGCGTCAGACGAGTCACCCTGGGCAAAGATCGTCTGCTTTTTGGCAAAAGCTTCGATCTTCCTACCACCATTGAGGGTCGAAAGGAATGTCTTGGGATCGAACTTGATGAGTTTCTTGGACGCTGCCACGAGTGGCATGAATTGATCCCCTTCAAGAATTCCGAATGCGCAGAAGGCAACTTCCTATGATGAAGGAAGAATAAATACGCAAGAAGGGCGAGAACAGCGTCAAGCGTGCGGGCAAATCTGCTATTCCGCCCGACGAAATGATGATTCACCCTTGGTGTCGAAAGTCAATCCGTCCCACCTCGCGGCGGTGGGCTACTTGGAGGCGACTCTCGGCGCGTCATCGTAGAGAGGATTGGGATACTGCATGAACGAGATTCGAACCTCTTCGCAAGTGTGTCGTAATGCGCACCAGAGGGAAATTCAAGGCTCAAATGGCATTCTCGGCACACCAGAAAACGACCCGAGGCAGCCATTTAGGATAGCGATATAATGACGAGGAGGAGTGAGCGTAGAACTGCTGGCTGCCATTGCATTTTTCAACTCTCTACCTAACAAGACCATCATACGCTTCTGGGCCTCTGGAGCCTGCTGGCTCTCTCTAGGGTCGGAGCGGTGACATTTCTAAGCGTTGCTAAAGCAACCAAAGGCCAAGCCCGTGTGGGTCCGGCCTGAAAACGTGCACGTCTGAAAACAGCGAAGCGACACCGTCGTGAGGTCAAACGTCGGCGTTTTCCGCCCCTAACAAATGACCGCGTTTCGAGCTTTGAGACCTGGATCGATTCCCTATCCAAGGATTGTCGCGCAGGGCAGTCGCTAAGCCGCCTTGCGGAAGGATTCGATGGCTTCCCCCTCTGAGTTGTATACGTCGAAGACCGTGATCAACTTGGTGATCTGCAGCAAATCGCTCACATGCTTAGTCAAGCTCGTCAATTTGATCGTGCCACCCGTGTTTTGCGCGCTTGTGCGCAGCTCCGCGAGCGCGTCCAGACCGCCGGAATCCATGTAATTCACCTCGCCCAGATTGAGCACGATGCGATTGTTCTCCGATAAGGCACTCTTGACGGTACTTCGCAACAGCGAAGACTCTTCGCCAAAAACAATCCGGCCACTGCAATCCACCACGAGAATTCCATCCTTCGTTCGCGTTGCCAGCGTCAGTTTCATTAGGAACGCTCCTTTGCGGCCTGCATCAATTTCCGCTGGAACCAGACCGCTCCCGAAAAACTGTGACGCACCAGCCTATCGGTTGCCGTGCGGTTTTAGCAAGCTTTCCCCGGCAAGGATAAGGCCTTCGTATGGCTGAATAAGGCGGCCGAGGCGCATTCTCAAATTCTTTTCATCAAATCCGAACCCTACTGGGACTCCATTTGCTCCGACCCCCGCTACGGGGACCTTTTTGCGCAGGATGGGGCTGCCGCAGTGAGCGGCTGGCCCGAAGGTATACCGGCTGACCATCTCCCGACGAGCCAAAACAGGGGGCGAAAGGCCGCCAAAAAGAGGGGCTAGGAACGACCCCTTGCTGACCATCGGGTCTAAGGAGCCGATTTCCGCTTGAGTTCGCATGGCTGCGGGCGGCGTGTGAGGCAATCGGGTGCTCGGAACGGGTCAATGAGTGATATCGCGATGTTTCGACAGTTATCCCATTCTGCGCTAAATTGTGGACGCAATACACATCCAAACTGTGCATTTTCATAGTTGCTTGCACCTTTTGTCTGTTGTCTTGCAAAAGCTGTACCTTTGATTGCTCACCTGACTGCGTCGTCGTGGATGTGAGATGGGGAAGGCCCGGCATGCCGCGCTGGATTAGAAGGACATTTTCTGCGGGTGGAGGGGGACATGGACTCAGTCCTGAAGCGGCCAGTGGAGATGATGCGGACCTCCAATCCTTCCAAGAGAGTCGGCAAGGGATGCGAAACGAACTTGCCGTGCTCAATAAACACCAGGACTGCGGCCCGCTGATCGTGCGCCTCACTCCTGCCGACCGCGATTCCCAATACAGCCGGATCCTTCATGATTGCTTCTCTGTATTTATGCTCGACCAGGATTGCACGGGAAATTTCGTCAGGCGGAAGGATGCCGGGTTGCGCATCTTTACCGTTGGACGAAGACCCTGTCTGAGTCATCAACGCGGGAGAGCAGGAGATAGAATGCTGTGCCGCGCCGACAAAGTTGAGCTTCAGTCCGGAACTCGATTCCAGTGCCGAGAGAATATCGCCAACCGGGTTCGCACTAACGTACTGTCCGTCGTTTGAGATGCCCACGACTAGCGCGACCGGACGACTCGTAGCGGCTTCGACGATCAAAGAACCCGAGTCCCCGTGCTCGGCAAAGTTATTCATGATGTCCTGGCCGTGGAAATCCACGGTCACGTCAGTGGGGTTTCCACATTCGGCGGGCAGGTCGGTCAAGACCTCTGCCTCCACGGCGAACACCGCCCCGCATGAGAGGCCTGTCGTGCGTCCGCTCTTGGCGACCGGCATTCCTACGGTAGCCGTCACGGTCGTAGCGGCTGGCGGTGCTGGAAGGTAGGTGCCGTCGCTCGCGATGCCGCCCAAACCGATAATTTGTCCCTGAGGATCAACCGCCCCAGGGATCACTTCTGCGATTGCCGCGTCCACGTTGGAGGTTAGGATCGGGGGGGCCGCGGTGAAGTTTGCGACGGTATTGGGCAGGTTGAAGTTACACAGCGTGTCGACGAAACCGGGCTGCACGATTGCCTCCCCTGTCACCGCATGCCCAACCCTGCCCATGATGTGATTGTTGCTCAAAATGTACTGTTTGCCGCCTTGATCGGTAAGAAGCGAACCGAGCGTGCCGCTGCAGCAGTCCCCCGCATTTGCATTTACTCCCGATGCCCCAAGCTTGATCGGAAAGGTCTGCTCCTCCTGGTTTTCGAGAGGCGTTACGTTTACCGAGGCCGAGGCACTCTTGGTTGGATCGGCGGTCGAAACGGCAACGACAAGGTACGTATCCGGAGTCAAAACAGGCGCGGGAGCCCTGTAATCGCCATTTGAAATCAAACCCGGATAGCTGGTGTCGCCGGGCAAGTCATCCACGAACCAACTCACGGCCTCGTTTGTGGTTCCACTCACGGTAGCCGTGTAGTTCTGAGAGAGCCCTGCTTTCACGGTGGCGTTCGCTGGGGTGAGGCTCAGACTGACTGGTTGCGTCGTGATGGTGACGGTTGCGGATCCGGAGACAGAAGGGGTGCTCACGCTGGTGGCCGTTACACTCGCCGTTCCTCCGGTTGGAACCGAGGAAGGTGCAGTGTAGTTTCCCGAGGGGTCAATGGTTCCAGCAGACGCCGTCCACGTAGCCGCGCCGCTGGTCGAACCCGAGACAAGTGCGGAGAATGGCTGGTTGGTGCCGATGGGCACGGTCGCGCTCTTGGGAGAGAGTGACCGAGACTGGAGGCGGCGTCATTGTGCCGCTGCTGCCACCGCCGCACCCTGTGAAAAGCAACAGAATAATCGTGCTGGCGAACAACGAGGTGACACGGAAGCATATCACGGCAGAAGTCATTGTACTCCGCATAGTTCTGAAGGAGCTTTACCGAATAGTGACGCCGTGTAGATAACTGATGACATAACGCGGTCGAACCCGCGAGGACCCGAGTAGACTTTACGGTTGGCGAAAGAATAAGCGTTGTTGTCGTAACCAGGCCATTACACTCAAAACCCCTCCGCCGAGGTGAATGAGTGATATGGCGATTTTTCAGCAATTACCCCTTCGTTCAGTTGTCATAGAGACAATAACCGCCCCCAACGTCGTAGCGCGATAATTTATCGTGTTACGATATACTGATTTTTTGACGATAAAGATTGCGACAGCCGATTACCGAGCGCTGGCCGCCCTGCGCTATCGGATACGCCTTTTTCTAAGCGAAGGCGATGCGGCAGCACGCCGCCTGGGGCTCGAACCGCAGCAGTATTCGCTGTTACTTGCGGTTCGGGGCCTCCCGGATGGTTCGGAAGCGACAGTCCAAGCACTGGCGGAGCGGCTGATACTGAAGCACAACAGCACAGTGGAACTGATCAACCGACTAGAGACGCGCGGATATTTGTGCCGGAGCCGAAGCCTGGATGACCGACGATACATCCTGGTGAAGCTGCTTCCGCGTGGAAAAAGAATCCTTGAACGGGTTGCCCGGCAACGGCTTCCGGAATTGCGCGCCGGAGGGCCGCACTGGTTTGCGGTTCTGGGACGCAAACCGAAATCTCGAAGCGCGAACAAGACCGCACAGTATGACCAAACGAAGAGGCGCGGAAGAAAATCGTGAGCAAGAATAGCAAATCAGCATTGCGGGACAACGAGACGGTGCCAAACAAAAAGGACCGCAACGATGAGTTGGGAGATTTCACAACCACGTGGCGAGTCGTTCCGATTTCCTTATTGGCCACGGCGATTGGAGTGATCTGCGCATTTGTCGCACTAGCGTTGCTCCGTTTAATCGGGTTATTCACCAATTTGTTCTATTTTGGCCGGTGGAGCACTGCGATGGTTTCGCCGGCAGGTAACCATCTCGGTGTATACAGCGTTTTCGTTCCCATCGCTGGCGCACTAGTCATCGGTGTCATGGCGAGGTACGGTTCCGAGCGCATCCGAGGTCACGGCATACCCGAGGCGATCGAGTCCATTCTGCTAAACGGTAGTCGGATAGAACCGAAAGTCGCACTTCTCAAACCAATCTCTTCGGCAATCTCGATCGGCTCCGGCGGTCCGTTCGGCGCGGAAGGTCCGATTATCATGACGGGCGGCGCGGTGGGCTCGATGATCGCCCAGCTGTTTCACCTGACTAGCGCGGAGCGCAAAACACTACTCGTGGCCGGAGCTGCCGGCGGGATGTCCGCAACCTTTGCGTCGCCGGTGGCTGCGGTACTGCTGGCCGTCGAGCTGCTACTTTTTGAATGGAAACCGCGAAGCCTGATTCCGGTGGCATTAGCAAGTGCAATGGCTGCGGTCGTACGAAGATATATCTTGGGGTTCGGGCCGTTGTTTCCCGTGCCGGTTCACCCATTATTCATTGGACCAATGGGACTGCTCGGATGCGCCCTCGTCGGTCTTCTGGCGGGAGCCCTGTCGGCCCTGCTCACACTATCCGTGTACGCGGCTGAGGACGCTTTCCAGCGGCTGAAGATCCACTGGATGTGGTGGCCCGCAATCGGAGGGCTGGCCATCGGTTTGGGAGGTCTGGTTTTCCCGCAAGCCCTGGGCGTAGGTTACGACACGATTGGCGCATTGCTTCAGGGAAGCGTCACCACACGAGTGATTCTCGGAGTCCTGCTCGTCAAGTGGTTCATCTGGGCGGTATCGCTCGGCTCCGGCACATCGGGCGGCGTTCTAGCGCCGCTGCTGATGATGGGTGGGGCGCTCGGCGGCCTCGAAGCCATGTTTCTTCCCAACGAAGGCGCAGGTTTTTGGCCACTGATCAGCATGGGTGCCATTCTTGGCGGCACAATGCGCGCTCCGTTCACGAGTATTGTTTTTGCCTTTGAGCTGACGCACGACGCGAATGTGTTTTTGCCCTTGCTGGTAGGTAGCGTCATCGCTCACGGTTTCACAGTCTTGACGCTGAAGCGGTCCATCTTGACCGAGAAAGTTGCCCGGCGCGGCTACCACCTCAGCCGCGAGTATGCCGTCGATCCGCTGGAAATTCTTTTTGTACACGAGGTCATGCGAACGAAGGTTGTGGTACTGCCAGCTGCGAGTACGCTAGGCGAGATCTGGCACTCGTTGCGGGTCGATCACCGGCAGGAGCAGCGTTTGCTGCCGGTCGTGAACGCAGAAGGACAGCTTGTCGGTGTGGTGACGCGCGGGGATATAAGCCAGCGGATGGAGCAGAATGGGGACGCAGCCCTGGGATGGCCGATCGGTGATCTAGTGCGAGCAAGCGCGGTTGAGGCCTATCCAGACGAGCCGCTGCGAGTGGTCGTATACCGCATGGTTGAAAAGGGCTGCACGCGAATGCCTGTGCTGGAACGTGCCACGAGAAAATTTCTAGGTCTGGTGTCGATTAATGATTTGCTGAAGGCGCGCTCGCGGCACTTGGAAGAAGAGAGCCGCCGCGAACGAAGTCTCAAATTTAGATTTTTTCCTCCTGGCAAATGGAATCCCAAGGGAACGCAGTCCTCTGAAGCACCGTAGCGTCTTCTCGTGACCCAGGCGTTGTTCTGTCTTTGCGCAACTCTTGGCTATCAACGAGAACCCCGAATCCGGTACCCGCTGACAACAGGTAGTTGACGTAAACAGGCGATAGCGCTCAAAACCCGAGTCAAGCCACGCTCTCGGTCAGAAATTTGGCGAAAGAGCGCACGGAGTTCAGCTTGTCCTCGTGCAAACCGCGCAGTTCCCGCTCGCTGATCCGTTTTTCATGCAGGAGTCTTCCCAACACCTGGGTCAGGTGCGAAGCTCGAAATTGATATTTGCGGTCAATCTCCTTACGGCGTTGTGTCAGGTACTGTTCCAGCTCCCAGACATCCGACGGCTGCCTGATCCGGCCCGCTGCCTGGCATCCTCCATCACTTCCCGCAGTTCCCGCTCCAGTGCAGCGTCGTAAGCTCTGCGGGCGACTGCCTTCTCTGCTCGCGACCATGTCACATCGCTCGCGCCGGCATAACCGTAAGGGGTGGGAGATTGGGATGGCCTCCTCACGTTGTGTCAGGTACTGTTCCAGCTCCCAGACGTCCGACGGCTGCCTGATCCGGCCCGCTGCCTGGCATCCTCCATCACTTCCCGCAGTTCCCGCTCCAGTGCAGCGTCGTAAGCTCTGCGGGCGACTGCCTTCTCTGCTCGCGACCATGTCACATCGCTCGCGCTGGCATAACCGTAAGGGGTGGGAGATTGGGATGGCCTCCTCATAGGCTGCACCTCGGTGGCGGCATTCTATCCCGACCTGAGGCGCATTTTCTACAGGCGTTGGGTCCAACGCACCATCATTCTCTGGCTGGAAGCCACTATTGGAGTGGAGGGTGAACAGGTCGTTCACCGGCTGTCCGAGATTTTGCTTGCAGCCCGAGCGGGGTCAGCCCGCAAACCACGACTTCATGTGTTTCCTCCGATGGAAATGGCAAGCAAAAATCAGACGTCAGTTGACAACTTAGTTAACACAACCAGAACTCAACCACTCAAAAAGCGGCGAATGATGCAAACAGCCAGTAAAATCGAGGGGATGAGCGGGTTTTCATCGAAAAATGCGTCTGAAAATCACAACCAAAACTCAACCAAAACTCAACCGCGGGAGCGCCATCATTTACGCAGTGGTTTTCCTCCATTTCCGGTTAGCTTTTGCAAATCAGACAGACCCATTACCACTTTTCGCCTTTCATTGACAAGGTCAATGAGCGATAAGGCGATTTTTCGCCAACCACCCTGACCTCCGTCCTCAGACGCTAGTCTCCGCTGCACTAGCCAAGTTGTCTCGGACCAGTCTCCTGGAGATGTTCTGCTTCAGATCGCCGCATGGAGGATGCCTCTGAAATGTCAGCTAGCTGGTAGTATTAGCCTGGGGTATTTTGGTTCGCTTCTATCCTTCCTCCAGCTTCAGTCCACCGAACGCGGACCTGCCGCCGAGCGACGTATAGAACGCGAAGCCGGTCAGCGCCGCGACCGCCAACAGGGCGACCACCCCGACGCCGAAGTACCATGCCGAGGGGTCGGGAGTAAGGGGCAGATTTAACAGGTCGCCGACAAGAAACATCACGACCATCGTCAACAGCCCGCACCGCAAAACCACGGCCGCAACGAGCAGCCAGAACAAAACCCCGCCCACAACATCGACTACGGCAAATTTGGACTGGGCGGAGAAGATAAGCGAGAACACTACTACCGTGACCGCCACTACAAGCCAGTCGCGCCGCAGCAGCAGGCGCAGCAAGAACAGAACGAACAACACCGCCAGGCCGATAAACGTGTCCCACACCACCGCGGAGGCCATCCAGCCCAGCTCGAAACGGCCGCCCAGCAGCATTGTAGAAAAGAGCTGAACAGGCGGAAAATCCGGAATCCGGCCTCTCCAATAACCGGCCAGCCAAACGATCAACGCGAAGCGCAAGAGACCGACTGCGGCCACGCCGAATAAAACATCGCGGCCCACTAGCGGATCACGAAACTCTCCGGCCAGCAGCCTCGACCAAGAAACCAGCGTCTTAGGCCAGCGTCGGCGTACCAGCGGCTCCAGCGCTACATACAACATCCACAGAAACACGGCCACGAACAGACCAAAGGAAAGCCGCTCGACTATGAGGCCGATCTCGGACGAATCGCTGACATGATAGTGGCCGACGAGCGAGTCGAACATCCATGCCGCGAAGATGAAGCTCGCCAGTCGCCCGGCGCCACGCCGGTCACCGCGTCCCAGCCGCAGATTGCGGCGTGCCAGCAGCGCGCCTCCGACCAGCAACAGCAGCAATAGGAGGATGAAGAATCCTTGCACGACCTTTTCTCCGGCGGTCTGCTCGTAAGGTTTCATACGGGCAGCCCGGGTCCAAGGGGCGATCAGCTCGAAATACACCGGCTTGCCGCGATACGCCGCGGCTTCAATACGCATGGGCGTTCCGGGAAACTCCTCCACAGCGCCGGTCCACGCGGCGCGCGTGTCCGCGTAGGTTGGCGGCGTCCACTCCGGCGCCGCTGCCGCCCAGTGGGCCGCGTCAAAACCAGCCTCGCGGAAGAGCACGCTCCAGTCCACGGCCAGGGGAGTGTCACTTTTTCCTGCCTTCTCTACCTGCGGCGGCACGATGATCAACCTCAGTAACCGGCCCTTCGGGCTGAGCCGCACCAGGGTTGCGCCCGCGCCGTTGAGCGGCGGCAAGTCTTCTGAGATGGAATTGAAAAAGTCGTAAGTGTAAAGCGGCTGCGGACTACCGCGAAAATAGTAGTTGATAGGGCCGATCTCGTGATTCCAGCGGCTGCGCGTGGGCTCGCGCCCCGCGATGTACCGCAAAAAGTCAGAGTCAGAATTGAAGTCCTGCCATGCATCGGCGGGCTTGTCGGGATAACCGAGGTCCCGCACAATGCTCTGGGCCCTTTCGGCCAGCACCGCCGGCGATTTCTCCATCGGTACATGGCGGATGAGCTGCGCCGGTGCTTCTGGCCAAAGGGCAAGCGCAATGCCCGTGACCAGCAGGGCGACGCAGCTCCACGCGATGGCTGGACGCAAACCCTCGGTTTCGCCCGCCGCCGCCACCATCTCCGGTGACGGCGTCTCACCGGCAGCCAGCGCCGCCGCCAGTGGATCGCCTCCCGGCAGCGCCAGCGCAACCTGTAGTGCCGATGCCGGCCGGCTCCGTGGTTCCTTCTCCAGGCAGCGCAGGATTACTCGTTCCACCACGGGGTTCATGTCCTGCACCAGCGCCGACGGATGCGTGATCGCGCTGTCTTCCTGGCTTCGCAACAACTCCGCGACGCTCCCTCCCTCGAACGCCCGCTTCCCGGTAAACAGCTCGTAGAAAACCAGGCCCAGCGAATAAATGTCGCTGCGAATGGACGCGCCTTTGCCCGCCGCCTGCTCCGGCGCCATGTATCCGGGCGTCCCGGCCCGCGCCTCCCCGGTGTGCACATCGCCGCCCAGCACCGCCAGCCCGAAATCCGTGATGCGCGCTTTGCCGCGTCCGTCGATCATCACGTTTGCCGGCTTCAGATCGCGGTGCAGCACGCCCGTCTCGTGCGCTGCCGCCAGCCCGGCGCACAGTTGCCGCGCGATCTCCAGCGCTTTGTCGGCAGGCAGCCGCCCGATGCGCCGAAGCAGGGAGCCCAGATCCTCTCCGTCGATGTACTCCATCGACAAGAAGACCTGGCCGTCCACTTCGCCGATGTCGAAGACCCGGCAGACGTTCGGGTGCGACACTTGTCTCGCGATGCGTACTTCGCGATGGAACCGGGCCAGTGCGGCAGCATCTTCCGCGATGCTGGCCGGAAGGAACTTCAACGCCACCACTTGTCCGAGCTTGAGGTCTTCCGCGCGATAGACTTCGCCCATGCCTCCGCGGCCGAGCAACCCGACGATACGGTAGCGCTCCAGCAACATCGCGCCGGGAACGAAGCGGGATCCGTCAACAGAGCTGGCTGAGGAGATCGGGCGCGAAGGCCGTGAAGCGCGCACCGGCGCCGCCGCGTCGCCGGCTCGGCTGTCGAGCGTTGCCGCTGCGGGGTCCACCACCGCGGCGCCGCAGAATGGGCACGACGAGCTGGCCTCAGGTATCGGAGTTTGGCAGGATACGCAGCGCATGAAAATGTGCCGCCAATACTAACACCATCGCTTAGTGTCGACGCTAGTTTCCGTCGGGCGCCCGCGTATGCCACGGTACGGACAAACCAGAAATAATCCACAACTGAAAGGCGGCCTTGGGAGAGCGGAGTCTCGATAGTTTACGTAACCAGGCGATTTCGCTCATTGACCCGCCAATGAGTGATAAGGCGATATTTCAACAGTTAAGACGATTGCCTGACCTGACAGCTCCGAAAACTCCCTGGGTTGCGGGACGCCTTGAACGGATCCACTACGGAGTGTCATGTTCAGAATCACTTACGTCGACTTGCACTGTTTTCGCGGCTTGGATCCCAGACCGCTGGGTACAGAGCCTAAAGTAGGTCTCGGTAGCGTTCCAAAGCTACACGAACCAGTTGGCTCCGAGTCCGCACTTCGGTCTTACCGAAGAGTTGCTGGAGAGTGTTCTTAACTCCACTTTCTGAAATACCCATTCGTGATGCTATCTCTTTGTTTGCCAGGCCTTGAACGACGAGCCGGAGCACGTCCAACTCACGAGTATTGAGTGAGGGCCTTTCCTTCTGGTCAAATGACAGCGCGGCAGCGACGCTCTGCTCCTCGCTGACGTCAGCAATAATCGCAGCCAGCTTGGGCGTCGTGCCTTCCTTGTAGCTGGAAAACCATACTTCGGCGAGAAAAGACTCTCCGTTGCCCCGATGTCCGCGGCACTGCATCGACGTTCGGAACTGGGGTCCCTCCTCCGGCCGCAACGCGCGATGCAGCTCCGGCAGGAATGCAGCGATAGGTTGGCCGATCAGTTGACCATCGTGCGGTGCCATGAGTTCGTTAGCCGCTTGGTTGGCCAATTCGACGAAGCCTCGCTCGTCGATCGTAACAATGGCTGCCGGGCTCGTTTCAACTAAGACACGTATCCGTTCCTGGGCTTCAAAGCTCAGGCGCTTGTTGCGGAGAACCTCCGAGGTCAAGAGCCCACAGCCACACAGCGCCAGCGCTTCAAATCCCAAACGAATGCTGGCGTCAGATGGATCTAGATTGCTGAAACGCTCGCTTAGCAATGCACATGCCAAACCCAATAGAACGATCGCCCAGCGGGGTAGAAAGCCCGCAGCGAGCATAATGGGAAATAGGTAGAGGAAGCCTAAAGAGAAGTAGGGCTTCGTCCACCAATCCACCACCGCGATTGCCAGGACGATGACACTGCTGACCAGCAGAACGGGGATTCGGTTCTGTCGTTCCCAGATCCAATCGAAGTGAGGCATGAATTTGGTGTCAAATGTTGAATTATCCCATGGTCAGCCCATTCGATGAACCCAATCAAACGATTTGTCCTCAAGATTAGCTTCCCTGGAATCGATTGATTGGCAGACGACACTGCTTCCTTTCCATCCCGCTCAAAATCGAACGATTGCCTAACCGGGCTCTTCCGCAAATCGAAATACCTTCGTTCAGGACTGTTTGAGTGCCTCCCCCCAAGAAAGGAGGTTGCGGTATCACGAAGAAGCATGACTTGTGTCAAAGAACTCCGGGGGAGGTGTGTCTACCGTGATTACAAATAGTGACGGTGTGCCATCAACGGTGGGGAGCGGGTGGTGATTCAGCGCGTCGTCGATTTCGCCCTTGCCAACCGTGTTCTCGTCCTCGGACTGGCATTTGTGCTGTTCGTCTGGGGGATCTTTTCGTTCCACAATCTGCCGATCGAGGCGTACCCCGACGTCGCGGACAACTACGTCGAGATCATTACACAGTGGCCTGGAATTTCGGCCGAGCAAATCGAGCAACAGGTCACGATCCCGCTCGAAACCGCCATGAACGGCATACCCGGAGTTGTGCATCTTAGATCATTTTCACTATTTGGTCTCTCCGACCTAAAGCTTATCTTCGCGGATGGCACCGACAACGCTTGGAACCGCGAGCGCGCGCTCGAACGTCTGAACCAGGTAACTCTTCCACCAGGCGTCTTGCCGCAGATGGGCACCGACTGGAGCCCGGTCGGCCAGATTTATTTCTTCACCTTGCACAGCACAAATCCGAAATATGACCCAATGGAGTTAAAGTCCATTGAAGACTGGGTCGTAGAGAAGAATCTCAAGTCGGTCCCCGACATTGTCGACGTAGCGAGTTTTGGCGGTCCTACACGTGAATACCAAGTTCGTGTTGATCCCAACAGACTCGTCGGGTATGGTCTGAGTCTCGCCCAAATCGAGCAGCAACTCACCAACAACAACGCCAATGCAGGCGGAAGCTTCATCCAAGAAGGCTTACAGCAAATCAATGTCCGCGAGGTCGGCCTCGTTGCCCGCGTTCAGGACATCGAACAGACCGTAATCTTCACCAAGGGAGGCACACCTCTTCGGGTGAAGGATATTGCTGTGGTTTCGCAGGGACCCAAGATCCGGCTCGGCCAGTTCGCCCGTGCAATTCACCGGGAAAACGGCAAGATCATCGACAACGACGATGTTGTCTCAGGCATTGTTCTGCTGCGCAAAGGCGCGGCGGCCGATCCTGTCCTCAGAGCGCTCCACGAGAAAATCCAGGAGATGAACGACCATATCCTCCCGCCGGGAGTGAAAATCGTCTCCTTCATCGACCGTAGCGATCTCGTTCACTTCACCAGCCACACTGTGCTGCACAACCTGAGCGAAGGAATGATCTTGGTCTCGGCCGTGCTGCTCCTCTTCCTCGGCAACGTCCGCGGGGCCCTTATCGTTGCTGCGACGATTCCATTTTCGTTGCTGTTCGCCTCGATCTGTCTGGATCTGAAGCAGGTTCCGGCAAATCTGCTTTCTCTTGGAGCTCTGGATTTTGGCATGGTCGTTGACGGTGCAGTGGTAATGATTGAAAACATCGTCCGCCATATGGGCTTTGCCCGCGGTACCGAGACTCCGATCGAGCGCATCGGCGATGCCGCACACGAAGTGCAGCGACCTGTCTTCTATTCTATCGGCATCATCATTACTGCCTACCTCCCTATCTTTACTCTGCAGCGCGTCGAGGGTCGCCTATTTCAGCCGATGGCGTGGACGGTCGCCTTCGCGCTCCTAGGAGCGCTGATCTTTTCCATCCTGATTGCTCCTGTCCTCGCCAGCTTCGCGTTCGCCAAGGGTGCAAAGGAATGGCATAACCCAGTCATGTCGTTTCTCACGGTACGCTACCGAGACGCCGTTCGCTGGGCGATCCGCCACCGCATCATTACGGTTAGCATAGCTGGGTTCGCTATCCTGCTCGGGAGTTTTGTTGCTTTCAGCGGCATTATTGGTTCCGAATTTCTGCCACATCTCGATGAAGGCGCACTTTGGGTCCGCGGCACTCTCGCTCCCAGTACTGGACCCGACGAGGGAATCCGAGTAGCCAACCAAGCACGCATCGTTCTGTGCTCGTTCCCCGAAGTTCCGCAATGTACGAGTCAAGTCGGTCGTCCCGATGACGGCACGGATACCACGGGCTTTTTCAATACCGAGTATTTTGTCGACCTGAGACCGAAGGAAGAGTGGCGGCCGATTTTCCACGGAGACAAAGATCGCCTTATCGCGGCCATGCAGCGTGAACTCGACAAGATTCCCGGTGTCGTGTGGGGATTCTCTCAGCCCATTGAAGACAACATGGAAGAAGCTGTCAGCGGAGTTAAAGGCGAACTCGCCACTAAGATCTATGGCGATGATTTGAGGACCCTCGAGGCCACCGCGGACAGGGTCGTTGCCATTATGCGTCAAGTGCCGGGAATCGAAGACCTGGGAGTTTTCCGCGTTCTGGGTCAGCCCAACTTAAACGTTTCGATAAACCGGAATGCGGCTGCGCGTTACCAGATCAATGTCGCGGATGTGCAAGACGCAATTCAAACCGCAGTCGGTGGCAATGCGCTTACGCAAGTGCTGCAGGGCGAAGCGCGATACGACCTGGTCCTGCGCTATCTCCCCCAGTATCGGGACACCAAGGAAGCAATCGAAAAGATTCGACTGTTGTCTACCGGTGGGGAACGTGTTTCTCTTGCGCAGGTTTGTAAGATTCAGGTGGCTGACGGTGGTTCGGAGATCTATCGAGAGGCTAATCAGCGCTATATAGCGATCAAATACAGCGTGCGCGGCCGCGATCTTGGGAGTGCCGTCGAAGAGGCGATCAACAAGGTGACTCGCCAAGTGAAACTGCCCACCGGTTATCACCTAAAATGGGAAGGAGAATACGCCAGCCAGAAGCGGGCCAACGCGCGGTTGCTCATCGTGTTGCCGATTACCATCTTCATCATCTTCGTCATTCTTTACACGATGTTCAAGTCGTTCAAATGGTCCATGCTGATCATGGCCAATGTCGCCATCGCACCCATCGGCGGCGTGGTTGCTCTTTTGATGACTGGGACAAACTTCAGCGTTTCCTCGGGAGTCGGCTTCTTGGCCCTCTTTGGCGTCTCGGTACAAACAGGGGTCATCATGCTTGAATACATCAACCAATTGCGGGTGCGGTCCTACTCTATCGAAGACGCTGCTGTCGAGGGAGCGGTATTGAGGCTGCGCCCTATAATGATGACGATGCTGGTTGCGACTCTAGGATTGATGCCCGCGGCTCTTTCGCACGCAATCGGATCGGATTCTCAGCGTCCTTTTGCGATCGTTATTGTCGGCGGCCTGATCGCAGCATTGGTGATGAGTATCTTCCTGCTGCCGACACTTTATGTGTGGATTGCCGGCGACCACGATGTGCTGCCTGCGGCCGAAGGAGAGTTTGCAGAGGGAGAACATATCGACTGAATATCTCCGATCCCACGGGGAAATCGAGATGAGTCTTCTGTCGATCCTTCCTACATTCCCTGAATCCTATTCTGGCCGCCATATGCCAGCCGCGAACGTACGATCAAGACAAGTAACGACAAGTCGCCCTATGGAAGGTGATCGCGATCACCCTCGGCTGACCGGCAAACCGGAAGTCAACTGTCGCCAACAGGCGGTTACACTCAAGTGCCCCGCGCAAGGCCAGATGAGTGATAACGCGATTTAGCAACAACCCGCACAGTCTACAACTTGACAATAGCCCCGGCCAAGCACGACAATTCACGGTACATTTTGCCCTCTCCCTCCGCGTTGCTCTGCTATTCCTCGATCAGTGCCGACTTGTGCTTAGAAGTCGGGGGCCCCTGAAAGCAAGGTTCGATTCGCTAAAGGAGAAAACTCCCATGAAGTTCAGCGCCGCTTGCGTCTTAGCCTCACTCTTGTCACTTGTTCGACTCAGCTTTTCCCAGCCACAAACCAATCCTGTATCCGCGCTGCTCCGCCTAGTCCGCTTTGGCGGCAATGCTAAAGGCTTCTCGAAAACGGCCTGCATCATCCTGGTGTTCTTTGCAACGGTGATTGCATCGCCTGCGCAGACTTTCAAGCATCTGGCGAGTTTCGACAGTTCGAATGGCTTCGGTCCTCAATCTCTAGTTCAGGGAACCGACGGCAGTTTCTACGGAACAGCGTTCTGGGGCGGATCCCTGCCATGCATCAACTCAGAAGGTTGCGGCACGGTCTTCAAGATCACCGCCGGGGGGAAGTTGGCCGTTTTGCACGAGTTCGGCGGCAGCGACGGCTATGGCCCTAACGCTCCGCTGGTTCAGGGAACTGACGGAAGCTTCTACGGGACAACAAGTTCCGGCGGCACGAGCACCGCTTGCAGCACCGGCTGTGGAACGGTATTCAAAATCCTTCCAAACGGTTCGTTGCTGACCTTGCACAGCTTCGACGGGACTGACGGCCAGTATCCTGGGGGCGGCTTAGTGCAAGGCACGGACGGAAATTTCTACGGGACAGCAGGTTATGGAGGGGCCGACAGCCAGGGCACGGTCTTCAAGATCACTTCAGGGGGCACGCTGACCACGCTGCACTCCTTTGATTTCGGTGACGGTTATGTGCCAGTCGGCGCGCTGGTGCAAGGCACGGACGGGAATTTCTACGGGACAACGTTGATTGGAGGGACTAACCCCGACTGCGGAGATGGAGGCTGTGGCACGGTCTTCAAAATCAGCTCAGGCGGTTCGTTCTTGAGCTTGCACAACTTTGACTCCGCGGATGGCGCTAGCCCTATCGGTGGACTCGTGCAAGCCATCGACGGAAAGTTCTACGGGATAACAGAATCCGGCGGGGCGAACGGCTATGGCACAGTTTTCAAGATCACTTCAGGGGGCGTGCTGACAACTCTTTACAGCTTCTGCGTCCCCTACTGTGCGGCCGGCACTGGCGCATCAGGGCTGGTGCAAGCCACCGATGGGAACTTTTACGGGACAATGCAGTCTGGAGGGACCAACGCCCAAGGCACGGTCTTCAAGATCACTTCAGAGGGCATACTGACAACTCTTTACAACTTCTGCAGCCAGTCGAACTGTTCGGACGGCAGGGTCCCGACCTGGCCACCGCTGCAAGCCACCGACGGGAACTTTTACGGGACGACGCAGTCCGGAGGGAACGACACCGCCTGCGTCAGCGGCTGTGGCACGGTCTTCAGCCTCTCTGTGGGTCTGGCACCGTTCGTGAAAACACAGCCGACATCCGGCCCGGTGGGAGCCACAGTCAACATTCTGGGAACAGATTTGACGGGAGCGACCAGCGTCACGTTTAACGGCACTGCGGCGAAATTCACTGTTGTTTCCCAGTCGGAAATCAAGACCGCCGTACCCGCGGACGCAACCACCGGCAAGGTCGAGGTGAACACGCCCCACACCACGCTCAAAAGCAACGTGGTGTTCCGGGTGTCGAAGTAACTTTGAGCGCTTCGGAATTGAAGAATACAGGCCGCCCGATGTCTGGGCGGCTTTTCTTCGCATCAGAAGAAGGGCCATAGCACGATAACTGTCGCTAACAGGCCATTACACTCAGAATCCCTCTCGATGGTAAAGTTGGCCCATGACCGACAGCAGAAATCCCGAAAGCTTTGCGGAGATTGTAGAGTGGGCATACAGCACCCTGCCTCAGAAGATCAGAGACCTGCCAGATTTCCCCGGCATTCAAGTGGTTGATGAGCCTCCGGTCGACGTATTGGAGGACATGTCGAACAGAAAAAAATGGCGCCGTGGAACTGAGTTGTTGGGATTGTACAGCGGCACACTTAGGACGAAACGGTCGCACGCCCAGGTGAACTATGCCCCCGACTTGATATTTGTTTTTCGTGGCCCCATTCTGCGGTGTTCAAGGAGAGATTTGCGCACCGAAGTGAAACGGGTGGTCTGGCATGAAGTTGCTCACTGGCTCGGCTACGAAACCGAGGAGCAAGTGAAAGCTTTGGGTTTATGAGCCACCACAACTTGTCACGCTTCTCGTGATTCTCGCCACACAACTAGGGTTGTGAGTGCTATCGCGATTTGCGCCAATAGGCGGACGTTAAGGAGGATCGAAGTGCGGCAGATTCATCGTAAAGTTCCCATTACCAGTACATCCGACCTGGCCGGTCAGAGTCCATGTGCCCGAAATACTCCCGTCACCGTTCAGGGCCCCTTGGAGCATAAGCACGTTGTTCAGGGCGGGAAACACAGTGGAAATGGTCATTGCGAAGGTTCCCGTTGCACTAGATGTCACAGTTTCGCTGGTTGGTGTACTGAAGCACGATGTCGACATGGCGAAAACGAAATTCGTGACGTTCACAGTGGTTCCGCTACCTTGTGCAAGGGTCACCGAGAACGGATAAGCTGGCGACTGATCCGGATTGTTCACCACAGCGAACCAAGAGCCGTTGATCTGCGGCTGGCGCGACGTGCCACACGCGCCGAGCATCAGCACCAGTAATGACAATGCTACAATTTCAATCCGCTTCATCGAGTGCCCTCCTCGTTGCGGTAAACCCTTAGTGCATCGAAAGTTGCGATCTGGAACCAAGAAGTCAATTGTGAGTCTACCTCCGCGCAGTACTTCGGATCGAGCGGAGAGGTGCTCGTGGTTGTTGCAAAAAACAATAACTGGCGAAAATCAGTCGATTTCACGTTTTGACCGCTGGTCAATGAGTGATAAGGCGATTTTGCAACAACGAATGACATTGCTACTGAAGAACCCGAACGAGAAGCAAAGTCTGATCATCCTGTTGCAATCCGTGCTGGCGTACACGTTCCATGATCCGTTCCCAAATTTCCGGCAAGGGTTCTGCGGCATGTTGCGTCAGCAATTGCTCCAGCCGCTCCAAACCAAAGTCTTCGTCTTGGGCGTTGGGTACTTCCGATATGCCGTCGGTGACCATCAGGAATAGATCGCGAGGTGAGTAAGCGACGCGCTGACTCGCATAGGAGCCTCCCGGGATCAGCCCCAGAGGAAATTGCTCCATCGAGAGCCTGGTGGCGTCCCTGCTGCGATTGTGATAGTGGACTATAGGAACGTGCCCGGCCAACGCATATTCCGCCTGCGCCGAACCATCGAACTGGAGCAGCGCCAGGGTTGCGTACATATCGAGTTCCTTGATCGCAGGGAGCACACGATCCGCACTTTCGAGCAGAGCCGCGGGTGGCTGCCTGAATTGAAGCGAAACGCGCAGGGCGGTCTTCAACATTCCCATCAACTGGCCCGCCGCCAAGCCGTGTCCGGAGACGTCGGCAACATAGACCAACAAATTTCCGTTACTCTCGATTACGTCGATCAAGTCCCCCCCCATCTCGGCACTAGGGAGTGATTGGCCGTAAATCTCAAAGGCCGCGTTCTGAAAAGAAATGGTAGGTACCAGGGTGGCCTGGATGCCGTGAGCCAGAGACAGTTCGGTCTGCATTCGGAGGCTATCCAGGCCCTCGGTCGTCACAAACGACAGCAGGAATCTGAAACCAAACCCCACCCCCAGCCAAATGCCGACGGCGTTGAACCCAACGCGACGGCTCAACCCACCGGGGAGCGAGTTCCCCGAGGTACTCGCAGTTCTGAAAGCAACCCCCGCAAGAACTACCATGAGCGCCCATACAACGAAGGCGAGACGGGGTCTTTTAATCCTGGCGGTGAAAAGACCGGCTGCCATGGCACCACAGAAA
This sequence comes from uncultured Acidobacteriaceae bacterium, assembly GCA_963703635.1. Lineage (GTDB taxonomy): Bacteria > Acidobacteriota > Terriglobia > Terriglobales > Acidobacteriaceae > Sulfotelmatobacter. The sequence continues at coordinate 9,946 of CAVPEZ010000020.1, read as the reverse complement.
ACAGGCCAGAACAAACCGTGTGCCAAAGGGGGATGATCAATCTGGAGCAGATCGAGAGCAAAACCAGCACCAGCCGTGGTGAAGAATACTCCCATCAGGAGTTTCTTCATGCGTCCGAGGGGCAGCGCACGCCAGTAGGGGCTGGAGAAGTTCGGATACGCTGAAAACAGACCGGCCCGCCACTTATCAAGCCTGTTGCTCATACGCGGTTCTTCTTCGTTAACGGAGAACGTTGCGATGAGTATAGTCGTCCGGAATTTAGCCGCAATGGGCGATCAACAAATGGGTCTGGATTCTTGACGTAACCAGATGGAATGAGACAGCGGTCTCCGACGGGATGCAATACGCTCCCAAAGTTATCGACGCGCTCGAAGCACAAGAGATAAAGGAGACCGGCAATGCAGAAGATTAGCCCGCAGCGGCACAGAGGATCGAAAAGTGCTCAATACCCCGACATTGTTAGAGACGGCGATTTAGCGCCACCCGACGGTTGCGTGCGAGTGGCGGCTCCGATAACCTCCGGTTGGTCGGCCATCCGCCAGTTATCGCGTGGGTGGGTGTCAGTCGCTGCGGGGATTGCGCAAGAACCGCATACTCCCAGGGAGCTTATAGAGACTTCAAGAACTCGATGATGGCCTCTTGGTCTTCCCGCTTCATTTTTTCAAATTGCTGACTGACATGGATTGCCTCGCCGCGGTGCCGCAGGATCGCGTCACGAAGCGTCAGGGATGCGCCATCGTGCATCAATCGCGGACGCAGGCGAACTCCCCACAAAGGAGCGGTGCGTATTTTGTTTCGACTGCTCTCGAAGTCCTGTTTTGAAAGATATCCCGACATCATTTGAAAGACCTTGTTCCCGTAGTGCTCCCGGGTCGCCTGCAGGATTCCGTCGCCCGTGCCGACCTCATGCATCAGGAAATCCCCGTACGGATGAAATGTGACGGACCCGAGAGCGACTGGAATCGTAAAAGTTCCACCGTTGATCTTCGTTCCAGCGGCAGCGGTGGTCAAGGTTTCGACGTGGCAGATCACGCAACCGATCTTGTCAAACAAACCCTCTCCCTTCTTTGTAACCGGGCGACTCGCGAGCTGCGAGTCACGCGTGGGTGCTTTCGTGGCCCGAATGAACCGCGCGAAGTGATCAATGTCGGACAGGCCGTCCGGTCCGGGTGTGTCATTGGGCTCCGAAGCCGTGTTACAAAGCTTGGTTACTTCATCCGGTTGAAGGCGGTTTGTGATGCCCATCTCATTGAGGTAAGCATCGCCGGAGAATGACAGCAGGCTCGCGTGCTGGTCTTTCCAACCGAACCTGCCTACGCTCATCTGTCCGGGAGCTTCCACGATAGGAACCTGGAGAACCTGTCCGCAGATTTTCCGATGTGAGGACTTGCATTGGTGCTGGGCGAGATCGATGAGGGTTTGATCGGCAACCGCTTCTACGAAGCCATCTCCCAACAGATTCAAAGAAAGGCGAAACGTCCGGATCGTCTCTGTCTCTGGAACTCGCTCTTGAATCTCAGTGTCAGGAAAAGCGGCGTTGGGACAAATAGCGCGATCATTCACTAGAGACCGGCCAGAGATCACTTCGGTTCCGTGAGCGATCGGGATTTCGGGATTGCGGAAGTGTCCCTCTGGCCCCTGATGGCCAACCCGTAATTCCGAGACCTGGGAGGCGGCACCTGAAACCGGACTCTGATGGCATTCGCGGCAGGACTGCGCGTTATAGAGGGGTCCGAGTCCATCGCTCAGCTGCTCTACTTCCTCAAACTTCGTCTGATCGGCCTGATGAGTCGCGTCGTCAGTTACGCCGTTGCTTTTGTTGTCAAAACCGGTAGGCGCTTCCGTTGAACGGGAGCCTGAAGAGGCGAGGATAAGACTACTGAGGATAAGACTCAGGACAGCCAACGGGATCAAGAATCGCACGGCTCATTCCCCCTTTTCTAGGATGGCCTCGCGACGGGCGCTTGTATCGAGGATTTGTTCCTCTCGGTCAGGACACAGACCGGTTCATCTTCGCCGAAATGTTGCCCGTACCCGAAACCGTGAAGACGAAGGTTCATTCATCAATACCATGGCAACAGCTTCAGCACAAGGCCGGTTTTCGGCTCCAACGCCCGAGTAAACTTGGTAGTGCTAAAGCCAACCAACAGGCTCTCGGGAGAAAGGAGCCGAACAATGATCACTGTAGGAGCGGATTACCACCCAGCAGAGGAGCAGAACTTGCTGGACTTTCGTAATTTGAGTAGAGGAGTGCATCCGGTCATCATCAGCCCAAATGTCTCCCTCCCCCAGCACGCGCCGATGGCAGCGACATCCCGTAGACCTGCCCGTTCGCGTTGTCGTCGCAAACGGCTCCTCAACCACCATGGCTTCTGGCCGAGGCACGGAGCTAAGTGAAGGCGGTATAGGCTTGTATGCCGGAATCTTGGTGAAACCGGGTGATCTACTGGAAGTTGAGTTCAGCATTCCGTGTCACTTTCAGATGATGGCTGTTGTCCGCCAGCGTGGATACTGTTTTGGGCTTGAATTCATTGCTCCGCTGCCGACTTAGCCCCATCTCAGAAATCACCGTTTCTTGCCCCGATCAAAAGCCGGTCTCCGACGGGATGCTGTACTCTCCCAAGTTATCGACGTGCTCGAAGCGCAGGAGATAAAGAGACCGGCAGAAGTGAAGAAGATTAGCGCCACAGGGGCACAACCGAAAAGTGCTCAACACCGCGCACATTGTTGGAGAGGTGTTTTCAATAGTTATCAGTTACGCCGAGCCTGGGGTTGAACCTCACACTTATCGAACCGAACCAGTCCCCGAGGAGGTGAATTGCTCTGCCTCTTTTGAACTGCGAAATCGTCTTACGGACGTAGCACTCCTCATGAACAGCTTTCCCATGCTCATCAGTCTTGCTGGTTTCGAGGGGGATGGGTATGGTGCAGACGCAGCAGACAAGTGCGTCTCGGGCGTAGCCGGTCATGACATGATCCTCCCAGCGCAATACGCAACTTGCAATTCGGCAACCAATCAACCTTGATCCGGCAAAGCGCTCTCTGACAGAGAGTTAGGGGGACTCAGCGGAACCCCGCTATGGAAGCGACCCGAGGCAAGAAATTCATGGGACTGGAACATTCGTCCAGACCACTACCCACCAGCCAAATTTGTCAACTGATCTAGAATTAGAACATGCAGGCGGTACGATCAAAAAGGGCAGTCGAGAGAAAGCAGTAGGCTTCCAAGAGATGGGAACGCTCAGATGGGAACGCTCAGATGTGACGGTTGCGGCGAGGAGTTCTTCATCGGCCACAGCCCACAATCTGTAGATAAGCGGGTTGCCAAAAAACAAGCAAAGTGGCTGGAAAAGGCGCTTGCAGAAGAGCACGAGCGCGATAAGAAGCACGCCGACCGAATCGAACTGCCGGACTAGCTGCCTGAGCGCGGGAACCATAGATTCAGCCGCTATGCTTCGATCAGGCCGACGGTAGCGTGAAACGCTTTGCCGTCACTTTCTGCTGCGTTGACTTCGCGTGGCAGCGCCCCTAACATTGCCCTCTGAGTTCCTGCCACCCATGATCGGCCAAACCATTTCGCACTACCGCATCGTCGAGAAGCTCGGTGGCGGCGGCATGGGTGTGGTTTACAAAGCCGAGGACACCGAGCTTGGCCGCTTCGTAGCCCTGAAGTTTCTTCCCGATGACCTCGCCCAAGACCCGCAGACCCACAACCCTATTTGCGCTGAGGAGATTTGATGTTTGTCGCACCGCTGTCGCGGAATTCCGGCGAACAGGCCAAATTGTTGCGCTGTGCTTTTGAACTGTGCAGTGGACAGTGTAAGTATCAAGCCTACTTACCGGAAACCCTCCGTGAGCTTTTCTCTCGATGGCCTGATTTCAGTATTTCGCACAGTGCTTGGTGATGAATGCATTGGCGTGCCGTCAAAGACTCGGAACTTCCTTTCATCAAGAAAATGCTTCAGCGTCGGCACATCTTGATTCACAATGGCGCTGTCGTAGACGAAGACTATCTGAGGTTGAGCGGCGACAATCAGGTCCGGCTCTCATGTGCGGCATCGATGAAAGGCAGCAAAGCTGCCGATAATTTTCTGAAGAACAGCTACGCAGAACGATGTGAGTGATTGGCTCCGCTGGCTACTTGGAATTATCCTCGGAGATCAGCTTCCGTTTTTGTTCCTCGATCCAAGCGTCGATTCGTTTCTGGAGGCCCTTGTCCGTGCATTCTTTGCGGGCTTTGTCTAAGCCGCTCAATTTCAGCTCTAATTATCGCTACATCTCCCCGTGAAAGCATGGTGCAAGTGTAACGCTGCCGTGACAGGAAACTCATGGTCGTAACTAATTGAAAGCAAAGAGGGAGCGGATGGCTCCCTGGGGCTTTGCCCAATAACTGGCATTCTACCCTTACTTTTTGGGCAGGAATAGGAGTCTTTGGGCAGAAATTAAGCTGACGCGCAGTTACGAAGGGAAAGTTAAGAGCCTATTCCAATCCTTCGTCTCAATTAGAATTTCCGCCCTCCCGCTTTGCCTTAGAATATCTTCATCCAGCCACGCCAGGCCCTTGGTCTGCCAAGCGGAATTCGACTTGCTACCGGCTATTCGTTTCGAGTCTTTCTCGGATACCTCGTATTCCCCATTGAATCGACAGCTACCCGGCGACATCCTCTTGGGGAAGTAAAATCGATTTTTGTATTTCCTATACGTCAAGTCAATGAAGTAGTTCTCTTAAGTGGTCCGCCAATCTCAGGGCCAGCGCTACTATTGTCAATGTCGGAGGGGCCCACCCACCGGTCGGAAAGATTGAAGCTCCCGCGATATAGAGGTTGCTACTACCATGAACCCGGCAATTCTCGTCTACTACACCCATTTTCGAATTGCGATGGATACGCGTTGTGCCCATATGGTGAGCACCGCCAGCGATCATCTCGTCCCACCCCCCGCCGCCCCTCTTCGAAAACGGGAACATGTCGACACCCTGTCGGTGAAGCTCCCTAGCTAAGATGCGCTGGGCCGTTTGAAGACTGAACAAATCTCGCTCAGTCAGCCTCCAATCGAGCTGGGCTCTTGGTATACCAAAACGATCTTTGGTATCGTGCAACGATATTCGACTCTCTGGATTAGGAGTCTGCTCGGCGCGACAACCAATCCTCATCCTTCGCACTGGCGGCTTAACAAATCTCCTGTACGAGACGCTCATTGCCTCACCTATGTCTGAGAAGACATTTGCAACGTTCTGTCCGAATCGATCAGGATATTCACCTCGAGCTAGCGACTTTAGAACGAATATTAGTGAATTGTAACTCCGGTGCATTTCCGCCAAACTCAATACATCGTGCGGATCATCCGCATTGTGCAGGGTGACCGCAAAACCAAGGAGTTGCTCGCGTCGGCGGACGTGCTCGGTAAGGCTCATCACTCCGCGGAAGTTGACTCCCTTCCGTTTATGAACTTGATAGAACCGGTACGCTTGGGGGCTGCTAGGATAGAGAATGCCAACCGGTACATGCAAATGATCTGCAAAGAATCGCCCTACCAAGTCGTGGTCGTTTCCCACCCCACGTTCGCATGTACACCGGGATGCCAGCAAAATGCGAGCATTTTCAATCCCACCAGCTGCAAGAACAACGAACCTAGCGGACACCCCAAAATGGTTACCTGCAAGCGTTGCTACTCGTAGATGACTGGCAATACGATTATATTGATCCATTTTAACCTCAAGCACGTTCGCGTTTAACAGAACCCGGACGTTCTGAGCTTTTCGCAACGTCTCTCGATAGACCTCTCCAAATCGAGTAGCGCGCACCTGGCAAATCTCGTCGCTGAAGTTATCGGAGTGAGCGGGAAGCATGCTGCCCTCTTTCTCACCTCTCCAGCTACCGGCGTCGTATTCGTAGGGCCCCAGTCTGCAAACCACCTGCGCCCGTCGATAGTAGGTTTCCAAGTTATCTTTCCGGAAAGGCCAGCCGCTATGCGGTACCCAATCCCTTTCTTCAAAGTCGATGGCATCAAGCAGTCGGCACCAGCCGCCCCAATAGTTCGTAGAACCGCCAAAGAATCGGTATCGACAAGTGTGAAGGGGGTAATAGTGTTGTCCGACGCCGAATCCTTGATATAGCCCTTGGGACGCCTCGCGGAAGTTAAGGTCGCCGCCTTCAAGAACCACAACGGAGAAGTTGTGTCCTGCGAATTCCCGTCCGATAGCAATACCTGCAGGTCCCGCACCAACGATGCAGAGGTCGCTCCGTATAATGTCGCCTGACGGAATCGAACGGGCATCAATGAACATAGAGTGATACTACCAGCATAAAAGCACCGCTAGATCCCCGCCCTTGGTAGAAACGCTACCAAATGCGCACAAATGAACTACGTGTGCGGGGCCGGTGGTCGGGGCTCTACCCGGAGTCGTTTGAATGCTTATCAGTCTGCTTTGAATCGCTTCGGCGATAGAGCGCTGTGATTCCAAAAAATGGGCATCTGAAAAGTATTGCCGTAATAACCGTGGTCATATCATGTGATCTTAGTAAGATTCGACCGAGATGATCCGGTCAGTCTATGGATTGGCCAGCCATCACAGCCACCGCTCTCCCGCGAGTAATCCATTTTATCTGGCTGCGCAGGCGGATCTTCAACGATTGCAAGCAAGTTGTCCTATCACGTCGCCCATGCCAGCAAATTTGGCAATCAGAATCTACTCCGAGAGCGCATCATACTCCACAACTACTCACAGCGTGCGTTCGACTGTTTGTGAGGCAAACAGGATTCGCTGGTGCGGTACTGTTGGCAGTTCTGAGGATCTTCATTGAGTCATTTATGCCATCAAGACTGGTAATTATTCACGCGGAGCCAGTCCGATCCTTCTCTGCAGAACCCTGCTCAGCCGTTCTCCAATTCGGTTCCAATCGAAGTGCTGGAGTACGTAGTTCCTGCCGTTCGCGGCTATGGTCTCGGCCAAGTCGGGATCGCTGAGAAGGCGAATCACCTGTTCTGCGAAGGATCCCACATTATCAGCGATCAGTACCGATTCGCGGTCGAGCAATTCCAATCCCTCCGCCCCAACTGAGGTGGCAACAACAGGTTTAGCCATAGCCAGAGCTTCGAGAATCTTCACGCGGGTTCCACCACCAATCAGCAGAGGCGCAATCACAACACTAGCTCGTGCGAGGTATGGCCGCACATCGGAGACGAGTCCCGTGACTTCCACCTGGGAGCTTTTTCCCCGCGCAGTCAGCCAACCTGGTGGCGCAGCTCCCACGATCACTAACGTTGCGTTGGGTATTTTACGCAGAATTAACGGGAAAATCGCGTCCAGGAACCACACCATTGCCTGCTGGTTGGGGTAGTAGCTCATAAGGCCAGAAAATAGAATCATCCCTGGTTGCCTTGCTCCCCCCACAGGAGCGAATTCCATCACATCGATCCCGTTGGGGATGACCGCCACTTCGCGAATACGTAACTGTTGTTCGAAAACTTGTCGGTCATGCTCTGACGTGGCGAGTGGCACGTCGACGTTTTTTCCGCAGCGTTGTTCTTCACGACGAGTCGAACGCCATTGCCAGCGAGCGTATTCTCGGAGCAGGAAACTGTCCGATAGTCTAGAAATCTGGTGAAGGAGGTCGAACTCAACATTGTGTGTATCACCGATGATGGAAATACCTTCAGGGAGTGGCAACCTGCGCAGCAACACTGAGGATAGAAAAATCGCTTCAAAGGATCCAGTCGATACCAGGCGCGAGCAGGCGCGTCGCAGGCCTGGGTCAAGTACAGGCAAAAAGTCGCATCGAGCTGTTGCGGTCCGCCATACCTTCTGGATAAGTTTCTTGTACGGCCAAGCGTGGCCAGAAACAAATTCCGAGTCTTTCACTCTATGCCCGAAATCGCGTGCGAACATTTCAGCATCTGATTTCTTCCCCAATGAGAGAACGTAGACGTCGTAGAAACGTGAAAGTTGGTCGATGACGTGAGAGTTGCGGCGAGCCGGACCGAGCTTCGCGGGCACTGGTGAGGCACAGGAAATGTAGAGAATCCTGGGTCTGCGGTTTGGCGCGATAGCGTTGGCTGACGTATCCACTTCCATGCTGATCTTCCACCGTCAATATGCAATTTCTTGCATATCAGAAACAGGTTTGTAATGTGGATGTTCGCTCCATATCCCACCAATGCGGCATGCTAGGCGTAGACCTCGCGCCGCTCGAGGTTTAGTGATTTGTCGTAAACTTCCTCTGGCTCGCATATGACGACATGGCTCCCTTTATCGGAAAAGGTGAATGGGACACACAACAGTTTTTTCAAACGCACCCTTAGCGCCTCCCGGCGATCGCGTGGTACGAAGAACAGCATAAAGCCACCCCCGCCAGCACCCAGCAGCTTGCCTCCTAGAGCTCCAGCGCCGAGCCCGGCCTTATAGATATCATCGAGGCTGGCGTTCGTGATCTCTTGTGTTAGCTTTCGCTTTATTTGCCATCCTTCGTGTAGGAGACGGCCAAATTCATCCAGTGAGCGACTGGAACTGGTTACAATCGCCTCAGCCTCGTTAACCATTTGAAATATCATGTCCAACTCTGGCTTGCGGTGAGGCGTTATTCTTATCTGCTTCTGGGCGATTTCCGAAGCAGTCCGGGAAAACCCGGTAAAGTAGAGGGCCAAGTGTCCCTCGAGCTCCGCTAATCTGCTTGGTGAGCATAGTACCCGCTTCACCTCGATCTTGCCATCCGCCTGGAAGTTGATGCGATTGAAGCCTCCACACGCGGCACAAACTTGGTCTTGCGAACCAACAGCCTCCCGAAGCAACTCCTGCTCGACATGTATTGCATCGGCGGCAAGTCCATCCTTGCTGCGCATCTGGTCTTTGAGCGCGTATAGACCGAGCAGAAGCCCCACTGTAAAGGCCGAACTCGTACCCAAGCCGGTTTGGGCAGGCAGGTCAGCCACGTGATGGATTTCGACGCCATCTTTGATTCCCATGAATTGGAGACACGCGCGGACCGATGGATGCTGAATCGCATCGTTGCTACTAACGTTTTCAACTTTTGAATAGGAGATGCGGCTGTGATATTGAAAAAACGGCGGCAACCGTCGGCAAGTGATGTAAGAGCACTTGTTAATAGTGGTTGCCAGTACGGCGCCCCCGTATAGGCGGTACCAAACAGGATAATCGGTGCCACCACCGAAAAATGAGATGCGAAGTGGAGTGCGAGTAATTATCACGTGCTTTGCCTTTCGCCTAGCGAAAGGAACAGTGGGTGACGAATGTCACATCGTGAATCTTCGAATCGTGAATCTTCGAAAGACAGAATTCGATCTTTGATCTCTGAACAAGACAAGCATTACCTACAACCATTTCCGCCTGCCTGCCCAAAGTATTTCGCGCTGTCCGCCCCTGATCGGCGATGACTTCCTCCCACTGGAGTATCTGATGGACGGCTTTGAGCAGGGATGCCGCAACCACATCAGCGCGGCTCGCGATCCGGTCACTTCTCACAAGCTGAGCCGTCTTGCATCCGGCGTTTCTGCCAGTCCGGACAGTCCGTGTCGGAATCACCGATGATCCAAGACGCAGTCAAATCTATGTGATGTGCTCGCGCCGCTGTTAAAAGCATGCCTGGTGCTGGTTTGCGGCATTTGCAGGGGCTGTCTTCGTGCGGACAAAAATAAACTCTGTCGATCATCGCACCTGCCGCTGCTTCCACTCGTTGCACATCCGCCGGTGCATGTCATACAAGTCTTCGAGCGTCAAAAGCCCTTTGGCAACACAGCGCTGGTTGCTCACCACGATGACACGAAACCGCCGCCCGTTTGAGCAAGGTGATCGCTTTGGCCACGTCGGGAAGAAATTGCATTTCCTCCCAGTGAGTCACATACTGATCTCCGGGGGCTTTCCGGTTGATTACGCCGTCACGATCTAGAAGATACAGCTCTGTTCATGGAATATTGTCTGCTCCACCAGTTC
>CAVPEZ010000019.1:0-443982 GCA_963703635.1 uncultured Acidobacteriaceae bacterium | reverse complement strand
ATCGCGAACTGAAGGCCCTGAAGGTCCAGGTTGAATCCGATCAAGCGCAGCGGCAGCGTCAGGAAGCTATCGCGAAGGCAACCGAAAAAGCGCAGAAGTACCTGCGAGACGGCAAGATTGCGCGGGCAATTGAATTGCTTCAACGATGCAGCACTCAATTCCCCGACGAGGAGAGCATCTCGAAGCTCCTGCGCTCCACGGAGGGGCAGCTCCGCACAGAATTGGAATTGAAGAGCATTCAGACTCGCGCGGAAACATTGGTGCGCGAAGGCCGGGAAGAAGAAGCTGTAATTCTGCTCGAAAAGAATTTGCCGAAGAACCCGGCATTTGGGGAGTTGCTGACTACTTCGCGCAGCAGGCTGGACGCCAAACGACGCGAAGGATTGCTGAGTCAGGCCGTCCTGCTCCAGCGCCAAGCCCGTTACGGAGAAGCGCATGGGTTGGTGCAGCAGGCAATCCGAGAGTACGGGTCGACCCAAGCCGCTGCCGATCTCGAACGGACCTTGCAAGATCAGATTGAGGCCGAGCGGCGGCGAAAGTCCTATGATGCCGATCGGGACGAGTTGCTGGCGATTGAGCGGCAAGTTCCAACCACCAAGCAATCCAAACTGAAAAAGCTTGCTGCCAAGGCACAGCAGATCGCTGCCCCATACCCGGCAGAGGACGAAGTCGCCGCCATCGCCTTGCGCATCGGCCGGCGGATTGACTCGCAGATCTCGGCGCGCAGCCCCGCCCAAACCCCTTCCAGTGCGCCAGGTCGCTGCCGGCGCAGTGGCGATTCTCGCGGTCGTGGCGGGGATCATAATTGTGCCGCGCTTGTTGCGTGTCGCAACCGTTCCGGTGGAAATCCGTACCCGATCCCCCTGGAGCTTCGGTACGCGTTGGGGATCGTTCATGCCTCACTCCGAATTGCCGGCTTGATCTCAAACCGGGCCAATATCGGATCGAAGCACAGTTGAATGGATATAAGTCCATCGAACAGAGTTTGACAATTGATTCGGGCAAGCAGATGGAACCTATAAATCTGTTGATGCAGCCGGTTCCGCCGCCGCCCACTGCCTCAGAAGCCAAATCTGCCGCGACCGGAACCCTCGTCGTGAAAACCGCACTACCGGACACCCTTGTTTCCGTTGATGGCGTACCGCTCGGGCGCACCGATGCAAAGGGTGTCTTCAGCGCGCAGGTCGAAGCGAGAAGCCATCAAATACGAGTGGATAAACCCGGATACACGCCTGCGGAGCAACAAGTTGATGTCGCCAGCGCAGCTTCCCGGCGACTTACATTCAAGCTGGAGCAGGCGCCCGCGGAGGCCAAGACAGAAAAGGCCGCGCCGGGCGAAGCAGTGGCAAATAGTGCACCGCCTCCCGCAGAAAAACCGCAGCCTCCTCCGACGAATCCGGTAACGACACTCGACCCAGAAGCCCAGGATTGGAACCGGGCCAGCGCCGCCGCCGATCCGGCACAGCTCGAGGAATACCTTAAGAAATATCCAAGCAGCCCGCACAAGGCGGACGCCGAATCGAGATTGCAAGATCTGGTTTGGGGGCGAACAGGCCGGGACGACGTGGCGGCGCTGCAGAGCTATCTAAATCGCTTTCCTAAGAGCCCGCACGCCAGCGAAGCGTCCGCCCAGATTGAGGCCACTCGCTGGAAGAACCTGGACAAAAATGACCGCCGGGCTCTGAGCGACTTCCTGGGTATATATCCCAATAGCACACATCGCAAGGACGCCCTGTCGTTCCTGAATGAAATGGATTCGCGAGAGGCCGATATGAAAGGCATACAAGCGGCTTTAGATAAGTTCAACGCTGCCTTCGAATATCAGCAAACGCGTGAGTTGAAGGACATTTGGCCAGGCGTTACCAAGCAGTATCTCGAACAGCTTCATCCTCCAGGGGGATACAAGGTTGTCTTCATCCTGAAACCAAGGACATTAGAACCCGTGATTCAAGCGGGCGCAGCAGCGATTTCCTGTGATTTGACGACTGCGACAACCCCGCCCGGAGGCCAAATGAAAACGAACAAGAAAGTGGTCACGGTGCGCCTCCACAAGACTGGGGACCGATGGCTTATCACGGAACCGTTCGGCCCCCAGTCTGGAGCAAGCGCTGACGTCCAGGCTCCCGCCGGCAAAAAGAACTCGGGATTGCAGTGCCAGGCCCTCACCGAACGTATGCAGTTAGGAGAGGTCCTTAGTGAAGAAGAACGCGCCTTTCTCAAGGACAAATGTCACTAACGCTTCGCGCGGTTATAGCTCTTCGGCGCCAGTGCGAGAGACCCTCGCCACAGATCAACAGGACGAGCCTGCAATTGTTGAAGAGCACGAGCGGCACCGCGCCGCATTCTTATGCACGATTGCTGATTAATTCTGTTTTGTCTGTCGTGCGAGTGGCGACTCGTTTGTCATAGATTTGTCAAAAGATAGTGACACTGCAATGGGTCCGCGACTGAGTGTATACTCCCGTGGTGCGACGAAATGTCGCCCAGATATGGGAGCCGTAAACCTGGCGTTGGCGCACTCGACAGGTTGAGATTTCAGGAGAAGCGCTCAATGAACTCAACGAAGAAGAACATGCCTACCTTAAGGACAAACCTCACTAGCGCTTTGCGCAGCTCACTAATCTCTGTCGCACTCTGCGCATTGCTGGCGGGCTGCGCAGCAAAGCACCCTGCAACTGCGACGCAGCCTGCGAACCAGGGGGCACCGGCCGCGTCGCCGGCGGCCACAGCCCCTGCCCCTGCTCCACAACAAGCGGCGGCGCCTGCGCCGCAAACAGCAACAGTGGCAACTGCAGCGCCAGCGACTGCTCCGCCTGCGCCGCCCCCCCCACCCCCCATCTTGGGTTTTGACGAGGCCGTCGCCAAAGCTGCCCACGCGGTTTTCGCCACGGCCCCGCCACCGGAGCCGAACGCGGCTATGGTGGTGATCGATCCGCTCGTCGACGGCATGTCTGGGTATCAGTCAAAGGCGACCCAGACGATCCAGGATCACATTACTCGGATCGTCAAAGAGGATTTTCCGCAATACAAGGTGAACCGCATTAGTCCAGAGAGCCTGAAGCAGGGTCCGCGCGTCCTGGTTGGCACCTTCACGGCAGTGAACGCGGAAATGAAGACCGCCGGCGTGCGCAACGCCTATCGCTTCTGCCTGGTCATGGGTGACCTCAGTACCGGGAAGGTGGTCGCGAAGTCGGTTGCCCGCGCGCGCATCGAGGACGTCGACGCGACCCCAACGTCGCTGTTCGGCGATAGTCCGGTTTGGACCCCAGACCCGAGCATTCAGGCCTATATTGCGACCTGCCAGGCTAGTAAGGTGGGCGATCCCATCAAGCATGAGTATCTGGATGGGTTGTTGGCCGCTGCCTTGGTGAGCGAAGCAGGCCAAGCCTACAACGAGGGCCATTACGCTGAGGCACTTGATCTCTTTACGACGGCTCTCAAGGCGCCTGCAGGCGAGCAGCTTCGTGTTTACGACGGTCGCTATTTGTCGCTTTTCAAGCTCGGAAGCAGCGAGCAGGCTTCGGCGTTTCGTGACCTTGTGGACTACGGCATCCGCAAGAACCGGCTTGCTGTGAAATTCACATTCCGACCCGGATCCGTCAGGTTTGCCACGACCAGCCCGCTGAGCAGCAGCTATGGCATGTGGATCGAGCAGATCGCCTCGCAGGCAGTTACGAGCAAGACTTGTTTCCAGATTACCGGCCACACCAGCCCCACGGGCACCGTTGCGCTGAACGACAGCCTGTCGCTGTTGCGCGCCGAATATATTCAGTCCCGGCTCGAAGAAGACCAGCCAACGCTCAAGAAGCGCACCGTTGCCGCGGGCGTAGGATCGCGAGAAAACCTGATTGGCACCGGACGGGATGATGCGACCGACGAGCTCGATCGCCGCGTTGAACTAAAGCCAATCGAGGCTTGCCAGTGATCCGCAAGTGGCCGAGTTCGCGGCGATGATGGTACGGGGATCAGCGTGGATGACGTCGTCAGCGAACATGCCGGCCCGTTGCAGGCGCTGTAGTGTTTTCCTTTGTGTACCTCTGTTTCCTTAGTGGTTCCTTTGTTTTTTGTCTCCGCCAAACTGACCCACTACCAGAGGTTCTCGATCCGTGCGGTCTCCACCCCTGCGCGATAGAATGATCTGATCGTCTGTAGCGGGGAGAACGATGCACTTCGAACAGTTTTATCTGGGATGTCTGGCGCATGCCTCCTACATGCTGGCCTCGGAGGGCGAAGCCGTTGTGGTGGATCCGCAGCGTGACGTGGAGATTTACCTGCAGGCTGCGGAGACGAATCGGGTTTCCATTCGCCACATCTTCGAGACTCACCTGCATGCCGACTTCGTTTCCGGGCACAGAGAGTTGGCGGCGAGAACCGGCGCGCGCATCTACATTGGATCGAAGGCCGGGGCGACATTCCCTCACGTAGCGGTTGAGGACGGTTTCCAACTGCAGGTTGGGAAGATGTGCATCACAGCTCTGGAAACACCGGGGCATACGCCCGAGAGCATGTGCTTTGTAATTACAGACGAAGAGAAGACCCCCGGGCCCTGGGCCGTTCTCACCGGCGATACGCTGTTCCTGGGAGACGTGGGCCGTCCCGATCTTTCCAAGCGCTATACTCCGGTGCAACTTGCAGGCATGCTTTATGACAGCCTGCACGGGAAGTTACTCACGCTGGCCGATGATGTTTTGGTTTATCCCGCACACGGCGCTGGTTCGCTTTGCGGGCGCAACATGCGGGCCGAGCGCGTTTCTACCATGGGCACCGAGCGCCTCACGAATTACGCGTTGCAGATCAAGAGCAGGGAAGAGTTCGTTACGGAATTGACCAGCAACCTGCCCGCTCGTCCGGCATATTTCGCGCAGGACGCGGAAATCAATCGCACTGGAGCGCAGCCGCTGTCCGACCTGCCGGACTTGTCTCCGGTCGAACCTGCCGAACTGAAAACTCTTCTGGCAGAAGGAGCGATCGCGCTGGATGTTCGTCCGAGCGAGCAGTTTGCTGCGGGGCACGTGCCGGGGTCAGTGAACATTGCTTTGTCGGGACAGTTTGCATCGTGGGCGGGAGCGTTGCTGGGTTTGGCGGCGTGCCCGGTGTTGATTGCGGAAACGCAGGAGACAGTGTCGGAAGCCCGAATGAGACTGGCGCGAGTTGGCCTCGAAGATGCCCGGGGATACCTTAAGGGAGGCGTCGAAGCTTGGAAACAGGCGGGACTTGACTTGGCTACTCTTCCGCAAATTAGTGTCGAAGCCCTCAGCGGCCGGTTGCAAGAATCCGGCTTACAGGTGCTCGACGTTCGGCGCGAGCCGGAGTGGGAAGCCGGGCACATCGAAGGCGCGACCTGGTGGCCGCTCGATAACTTTAAAGTCGCGCCGCCGGAAATCGACCGCAACCTTTCCATTGCCGTTCACTGCAAGGGAGGGTATCGCAGCATGATCGCATGCAGCCTGCTGCAGCGAGCCGGTTTCCAGAATGTGGTGAATGTAGTGGGAGGCTTCGACGCCTGGCAGCAGGCCAAGCTGCCTGTGGTTACAGAGAAGCCGATTGAAGCCTGAGTTGGTGGCAGCGCGTTTTTGGACCGGGTTCTGAGTGAAATGGCCTGTTAGCTGCAGTTGACTTCCGGTTTGCCGGTAAATCCAACGAAGTAACCGTCTGATGTAGAATTCTCCGGGAAATCAAGTCCCGCTTCAACAGGAGTGACCGTGAACTACGCCCGCATTGCATTGGCATCCCTCGGGGCTATGGTCGCCTACTTTGTCTATGGCTTTGCCATGTTCGCCGCATGGCCATCAATGAAAACTGAATTCATGAAGTACCCCAATGTCTATCGTCCTAAGGACGAGATGATGAAGGTGATGCCCTACGGCATGGTCGCCATCCTCATCGCTATCGTGGTCGTCGCCATTCTCTACGCAAACATCTATAGCGCTCGCGGCGGCATCGTGTCAGGCATATACCTCGGCGCACTCATCGGCCTTTTCTCTGTCTGCACCTTCGCGATCCACAACTACATCAACCTGAACATCGGCCTCACGTTGACCATCTACCAGTCCGTCGCCTACTTCATTCAGTGGGTCATCGTGGGCGCAGCCATCGGCCTCATCTATAAACCATCGTAGATTTGTCGGCAGAACAGAGGTATCTAGACACAGGCTTTTGGGAAGTTGACATAGGCTGGTCGGCAAAGCAGAAACTTATCCTCAGTTGGTGAAAAATCGCCATAGCACTCACTGGCCGCCCGGCTGTGCCGAAGAAACCAATTCTTAACCCGGAATGCGTAAACTTCCTAACAAGGCCTTGGAATCGTCCAACAATGAAAACTGCCAAACTAGCGAAATCCCACCGCATCGACGACGGCAAGCACTTTCGCCTGAAAGATTTCGATCCCGCCGACACCGGGCATTGGAAGTTGGTCGAGCAAGCCAAGGAACGGTTACAAAAAGGCGTCGCCCTCAATTGGCTGTAGCGAACTCAGGCACCTCTCAGCGGCTACTGCTCGTGGACGATAGGTGCTGGTGCACGCCATCCGCAACGTCAAGGACCGCGCCGCCAAAGTAGGTTGGCCGCGACGCATTCCACTCAACCTTAGGCGGGTAGATTGCAGCGAAATCCCAGAGAATGCCGCGATGCTGGCAGCACAGGGATTGTGAACTCGGAAACTGCTGCTTGAGTTCCTGGGCGACGAGATGCTCTTTATCCCAGAACTGAACAACCCGCGAGTCTGAGAGCCGCCTCTGCACCATACTGCTAGGCTTGGACCAGTCCGTCGGCAACATCGGTTCCCATACCACGAGAACACGAAGCGGCATTGAGGGGCTGTGATTCAAGATTTCTTCGATTGCGGAAGACCCCCGCAAGCAATACGTTCAAGTCGGGGACAACAGCAGCACTAATCGAGTACGGTCAGCAGAGTCATTGAACGCCCGTCGAAAAGTGTCGAGATTGTCTGGGGTTAGGGACGTGAGTGGCGGCTGTCCTGCTGGCGTGCGTGACGACCCCAAGAAGTACCAGAGCACCAAGACGGCAACGACGGCGGATGTCACCAAACAGCATTTGGTTTTGAATCCCATGCCCCTCAACCAGCGAACAGAGTCGCAATCACTTGCGGGAAAAACACAATGAGAAGGACGAAGGCAACCGCGACCCAAAACAACGTGACGCTGATGGTGCTTCGCTTTCTGCACTGATTGCGGCCTCGATATAACTGAATGAACCCGACAACGAGTAGTGCGAAAGCACCAACAAGCAACCACGGCCTTGCGTTTTGTAGTCGCACGCTTGTTCCAGCCAACCCCAACGCCCCTAGAAAACCGAACGGCAGGCAACACGCGAGCGTCGAAAGTGCGGCAACAACCGCTGCAACGGGGGTCGCTCTTTCTCCCAACTTCATTACATCCCGTCCTTTGCTCTCAAAACAGCCAATCGAAGCGTTTCCTCCGACGGAACTCCCGTCCGATCTGCATACAGCCGACAAGTCAATCCCGGCACAGTTGTTTCGTCAGACTCGACATCTACACCGTCGATGCGAATCGTTGGCGAACCGGGGAACATCAGGGCTGCGGCGTCTTGACTCGTGTTGACCGGAACACCCTGAACCACAACGCCCAATCCTTCGGAGGCAAGGACGTTCTTCAGACGTTCGAGAGCGGGCTCGTAATTCGGGCACCCCGGAACAAATAAGACTTCTACTCTCACCTGGCTACCTCGTCCAGCACAGGACACGCACAAGCCGTGTGCCGCTTCCTGTGGAGGAGTTCCTTGTTACACTTTCGTAAATCGATCATCAGTTCAGATTCGAGTGCCTGAAGCTCACGTCTCTTTGCACGAATTACAATCAGCTTGTGCTTGAGCAGTTTCCGTACCGTCTCGCAAGCATCGACCTTCCTC
The DNA here is from genome assembly GCA_963703635.1 of uncultured Acidobacteriaceae bacterium. Classification (GTDB taxonomy): domain Bacteria; phylum Acidobacteriota; class Terriglobia; order Terriglobales; family Acidobacteriaceae; genus Sulfotelmatobacter. The sequence goes on along the minus strand of CAVPEZ010000019.1, from coordinate 436,095 downwards.
GTCCTCAAATCCACTAGCTCCCGGATTTCTCGCAGGGAGAAACCGAGTCCGTGGATCTGGCGAATGAAGACCAGTCGTTCGAGGTCCTCAGTCGAATACAGCCGAAATCCGCCAGCGCTGCGGGCTGCTTTGGGCAATAGTTGGCGCTTTTCATAGAAACGAATCGCATCAATGCTCAGTGTCGTTCGCTTCGCTAGTTCGCCGATTTGGATCATGAACAACAGCATACACTCTGGAGCGCGGTCCAGAGTCAATAGTGGAGGGGCTGTTCTTGAAAGGCTACTATGAATTGTTGGCGCAATGTCGCCATCCGGAGCGACCCGACAATGAAAACCGCCAAACTAGCCAAATCCTTCCGCATCGACGACGGCAAGCACTTTCGCCTGAAAGACTTCGATCCCGCCGACACCGGGCACTGGAAGTCGGTGGAGCAAGCCAAGGAACAGTTACAAAAAGACGTCGCCCACATGGAGCAGTTGCAGGACAAGCTTTACGCCCAGGATTGCTGGTCTCTGCTGCTGATCTTTCAAGCCATGGATGCGGCCGGGAAAGACGGCACCATCAAGCACGTTATGTCCGGAGTGAATCCCGAGGGCTGCCAGGTGTACTCGTTCAAGGTGCCGTCGGCGACTGAGCTGCAGCATGATTTCCTGTGGCGCACGACGCAGCACTTGCCGGAGCGTGGACACATCGGGATTTTCAACCGGTCTTATTACGAAGAGGTGCTGATCGTGCGAGTGCATCCCAAGGTGCTCGAGGGCGAAGGGCTTCCGCCAACGCTCGTGACGAAAAACATCTGGGAGGAACGCTTCGAGGATATTCGCAGCTTCGAGCGGCACATGGCGCGCAACGGTACGGTGATCCGCAAGTTCTTTCTGCACGTTTCGAAGAAGGAGCAGAAGCGGCGATTTCTTGCGCGGCTCGACGAACCGGAGAAAAACTGGAAGTTCTCCGCCGCGGACGTTCACGAACGCGAATATTGGGACGACTACCAGAAAGCGTACGAAGACATGATTCGCAATACGGCGACAAAGCATGCTCCCTGGTACGTCATTCCCGCCGACAACAAGTGGTTCACCCACCTGGCAGTTTCAGCGGCCATTGTCCAGACGCTGGAAGAACTTGACCTTTCCTATCCGAAGATTAACGCCGCCAAACGCAAAGAACTTCAGGCGGCTCGGCGACTGCTCGTGAAGGCTTAGTGATCAGTGGTCAGTGATGTCAGTGATCAGTGGTCAGTAAATCTCTTTCTTGCTGGCCACTGACCACTTCCCCCCTTGCTGAGCCTGTTACTTTCGTGCCAGAGGTATGGCACGGACGGGCCTTGCCGGGCCGCGATTCCACTGCTATTTTTCCGATAGTGATGCTGATCCTCCCCTGAGGTGAATGACTGATTCGGATTGTTGAGGGTATCTATGAGGTTCATGCATCTGTGTTATGCAGCTTTGGGCTTCGCGGTGGCGCGCTGGGTATTCAAGCGGCAGCCGGTGGCTGATCCGGTTTCGCGTTTGCGGGCTTCGGGTCTTCTTTAGAAAGTTTGGGGCTTGGGCTTGGGCGCGCGCCCCGTTGCGTCTCCATTTCGTCCGCGCGCGCTCAGTCCTTAATTCTGCTCGGCAGTCCTAGTACTAAAGTTTGCCAGGGTAACCTGCGCTTCGCCGTCCCTCTCATTACAATCTTGGTAGGACATTTATTGTCATCCTGAGAGAGCGCGTTCTTTGCGCGAACGAAGGATCTGGGCGAGCCGCGCGAAGTGGAGTTCTTTGCGACACAATAATCGCGCTGCTTGGCTCGCCTCCTTATTTCCTTGTGCCAACGCCTACCCCAAACCGCCTGAAGTTGGCCTTGCTGGTTTCAGGAATGCTCCTCTTCGCGCTGCCCTCGTGCCTTAGCGCGCAGGACGCGGGCGACGCTCCTCTGGGGGACGTGGCACGCAGTTTTCGCAAGAAGCCGGCTGCGCCGGAAGTGGTCATTGATAACGACAATCTGTCGAAGGTAGTGGATGACGCCGAAAGCCGGCGCGCCGCCGGGTCATCGATGGTGTTCTCACTTGATTCCTCAGCTAAGAACCTTCACGTATCCTCGCCCGACGTCACCTGCAGTCTGTCCTTCAGCGCGAAAACCAGTTCGCTGCTCTCCGATCCGCTGATGCTGGACGAGTTGCCGCGCACTGAACTCGCGAAGCTGGACGGACCGGCGACGATCGACGGAGATTCATTGCAGGTTTCGATGCATAACGGAACCGAGTGGGAACTACGCGAGGTGGTGATCGGCCTGACCATCGTGAAACGCCCTGAGCCCCGAAGCGCAAGCAATTTTGGACAGGCGCGGATTGTTCCCGCGGTCGCAGGCGGCTCGCCGCAGCAAACGCCAGACTCGTTCCAGAAGCAGCCTGACGTAACCCTGCTGCTGCGGGTGAAGGGATCGGCCGCTCCATCGACGACCGCGATCTTTCGCACGTCTTTGAATTTCGCGCTCTTTCCTGATCAGGATTGGCACTGGGCGATCGTGAAAGCCAAAGGAATTCCGCCGCAAGCATCGCCCGAGGCAGCGACGATGACGCAACCTGGAGGCACGGACCAGCCTGCCGCCGCCGGACCCGAGGCGAGCACGAACACCGCAGCACCGACTCAGTCTCCGTCGAAAGAACTCAAGTAGTTGCTGAGAAGCAAAGCCCTTTGTCATTCCGAAGCGCGCCGCAGGCGCACGAGAGCCTGCTGTCCGCCTGCAATGCCCAACCCATGTAGAGACGGCCGAGGCCGCCGTCGCCACATGAGTTGAGGTGATGCCGACAAAGTTGATGCTGGGCTGCGAACCTCGCATGCTAAACTGACCTCAAATCCCACTCGAAGGACAGGCGACAGGCGATGAAATTTGGAGTCATCATCTTTCCGGGCTCTAACTGCGACCATGACGCATTCTGGACGATTCAACAGGTCGCCCGGCAGCCAGTGACTTTTCTCTGGCATGAATCGCATGATCTGGAGAATTGCGACGCCATCATCGTCCCCGGAGGGTTTGCTTTTGGCGACTACCTGCGCACCGGCGCGATTGCGAAGTTCTCTCCGGTGATGGAGTCGGTGCGCCGCTTTGCCGACGACGGAGGTCTGGTGCTCGGAATCTGCAATGGTTTTCAAATCCTGTGCGAGTCTGGGCTTTTGCCGGGAGCTCTCATGCGCAATACCGGGTTGAAATACGTCTGCAAGCCGGTGCAGGTGCGGGTGGAAAATGCTGCTACTCCTTTCACCAACGCCTGTTTGCAGGGGGAAGTATTGACCATCCCCATCGGCCACATGGAGGGGAACTACTTCTGCGACCCGGCGACCTTGCATGAGTTGCACCGCGGCAACCGCATAGTATTTCGCTATTCCACGGCGGCCGGTGCGATTTCGCCGTCCGCCAACCCGAACGGTTCTCTGGACAACATCGCCGGCATCTGCAGCGCCGGCGGCAACGTGGTCGGCATGATGCCGCACCCCGAACGCTCTTCCGAACCCGCACTGGGCGGCACCGACGGAATGAAAGTTTTCCGCTCCATGGTGGGAGCAGCAGTACCCAGTACCTAGTACCGAGTACCTAGTACCGAGCAACTGCACATTTCTGCCTTGTCTCCGGTTTGTTCTGGGTACTAGGTACTGGGTACTCAAGCCGCGTTTTCCACTCCATGCACATAAATATTGTTTGATAATTTGCAAGCTTGGTGCTACTGTCTCGCCGAAAGCTGCTTCCTTCCTTCGCCCCCCGGAACTTAAACGTTCAAGCAAGTACAGGGAGGAGTGTGCCCGATGACTGCGAAGCAGATTCTCGATGCCTTTTCTGAAACGTTAATGCAGGATGAACGGATTCTCAGCCCGCGAGAGCGGGAGTTGTTGATGAGCCTCCTGCAAAACTCCAGAACAGTCTCCAGCAGCAATCCAGAAACTCAATCGGCGGTAAACGCAACCATAGCTCGCTCGGTAGGGGAAACGGTGGCGCAACGCGCCTTCGCGTTGTTAGGCGGCAGCATTGTGGAGCAGATCCTGGCTAACTCGGGAATCCCCGCCGGGACAGAAGAGACCACGCTGTTCGCCAGCACCCCGGGGGCACCCCAGCCCCCGCAAGGACCGGGGCCGCACATCACGACACCGCCGCCTACAAGAAAGCCTGCGGACGCACCGCAACCTCCGCAGGGACCGCAGCCGCCGGGGCCAGGGGGAATGGCTCCTCAGCACGTTAGCGCCTTCCGGCCTTTAAGCGTGCCCGCGCAACAAGAGACACAGGGCGCGGGCAAAGGCGTGGGAGTCTTGGATGCGCCCGCGATCGTGCGTGCGCAATGCGTTGTCCTGGACGAGTTCCTGGCGCCGCAAGAACTCGACGAACTGATCGGCTACGCGCTGCAGCACGAGGCAGAATATGAAAGCAGCGCTGTAGTCTCGCCCAGCGGAGATCCAGGTGTGATCGATTACAGCCATCGTCGCTCTCGGGTGCTCATGGATTTGGGAAAGCATGAGCAAGTCATCCTGGAGCGAATCCGCGGCGTGCTGCCCAGGGTGCTCGATCAGCTTGGGATCGAGGAGTCTCCGGTCACGCGCGTCGAGGCCCAGATCACTGCCAGCAATGACGGCGACTTTTTCGGCGCACACAGCGATGATTCGCACGAAATGATCGCGTCTCGCCGCCTTACGTTCGTTTACTTTTTCCATCGCGAACCACGTCAGTTCGAAGGCGGGGAGTTGCGCCTGCACGATTCGCGAGGGAGCGAGCGGCCCGCCGGCACAGGCAGTTACGAGACCGGCAGCTACCAGAAGATCGTCCCGCAGCAGAACCAAATCGTGTTTTTCCCGTGCTCACTTTTGCACGAGATTACTCCCGTAGAGTGCCCATCACAGGCTTTCGCGGACAGCCGCTTCACCCTGAACGGATGGCTAAACGGCTAATGGCTACACAACCAAAAGACGCGGCATGGCTTGAATGGATCGCAGGCCTGATGGGGGTGGGGTCGCGGCAAACCCTTACCGCGACGCTACCCCCGGGCCAATTTCATTGTCTGCTCGACGAGTTGCCGTTGCATTTGATTCCGCAGCGGCAGCTCCAGTCTCAATGCTGGTGGCAGAACTTCTCTCCTCAGCAGTTGTTCCTAAATCCGCAGTGTTTGGTTCTGTCCGCGGGGCGCGTGCCGGCAGAATTCGAGCCGCATCGGCATTTGCTGAAAACTTTCAACTTGCAGGGAACGATAGCCTGGGTGCGCGACCCGGCCACCGGTTCTCTGAGTCCATTTTGGCTGGGCCCCCGGCTCGAAGCGGCACTTTCGCGCCTTCGGGCAGGAAAACCTGTACCCGTCTCCACTCCGGCAGACGTGTGCAGGTTGCTGGCTGGCGCTGGCATTCTGACTCCGGAGGGTTATGACGAACGCCGTTGCGCAGAGTGGGCTGAAGTCATCAGCAAAGGCGCCCCTTACTTTCGAGAAAACGGATACGCGCCTCTCGGGCGCTTGATTCACCCTTTCAATCTTGCGGCCTTGCGGCGCTACTACCGGCATGCCATCCGGCGGGGAACCATTCAGCTCGGCGACCAGCAGAGTTCGCGGCGATTTGTGGCCCACAATGAGGCTGTGGCCCGCTTCTTCCACCACCAGATTGCAAACGCGGTCAGCGCCATCGTGGGAGAAACCATCAAGCCGTCTTACGTCTATTTCGGCTCTTATTTGAGCGGCGCCGAACTGAGGAAGCACACCGACCGGCAGCAGTGCGAGTTCAGCGTTACCCTATGTCTGGATTTTTCTCCTGAGCCGGAACTGGCAACCTCATGGCCTATACGGTTGGATACTTCGCAAGGCACGGTCAAGGTTTATCAGACGCTGGGCGACGGGTTGGTCTACCGGGGGACGAAGGTTCCTCATTACCGACATGTTCTGGCCGAGGGATATACCTCGACGTCCATCTTCTTCCATTATGTGCCGGAGGATTTCTCGGGCTCGTTGGAATAGGCAGACCTCGTGGCCAAGCGTCCGTGGCGAAAGTCCCGTCCGGAAATCTAGCGCCTAAAGGCGCGTCGATAGCGGGGCATTTGCGGCACGCATGAATGCGTTCCCTGATACGAATCTTACTTGCACCACGCGCTGCTAGTGCAAGCCCGAGACCAAATAAAGCACCGAAAGGACCTGGTAGTAGCTGTAGGCATAGCGCGAACCGTCGCGGGTCACCACCACGGGAGATATGTTAACGACCCCTGCACTTGTCCCGGGCTGCAATTCCTGGATGAGAGTCTTCTCGCCAGAAACCAAATTGACCTTGTATACCTTCAACGGAACCTGGCCGGGGAGAGACCCATAGACTGAGGAGTTGTCATCGGACCACTGAACTGGAATAAAACCCGGTTCGAGATCGGGGATGAGATGAGGCGCACCCCCAGCGGTAGGATAAACCGCGACGCCTCCTGTGTCGTTCTTGTGAAGAATGTATTGGCCGTCGGGTGAAATCAAGCCGCCGGTAATCCCTTCCGGTGTGATCGGTACGGGCTTTCCCCCGTCCAAATCCACGAGATAGGTGCGAATCCTGTGGCCGGGTTCGTTGCCGTTGAGGGTGATGCGTTTTCCGTCTCCCAGGAAATGAGCAACGCCGTTGGCGATGTGCTCAAGGCCGGTTATTGGGATCGAGCGGGGTTGGCCGGGGCCGAGTGGAACGAGCGTTACTCGCCCTGGGCTTCCCGGCAGAATGGAAATCGCCCATTTTCCATCCGGGGAAAGCTTACCGGCGCTTCCCTCGCCCAGTTGCACCGGCGGTGTACCATCGATTTTGCGAACGGCAGTTGAATAGTGGGGTCCTGCGGCTTCACTAGAATCCTCAAACAACACAGACTGCCCGTCGCGCGAGATGTCCTTGGCAATGTCCCAATCGTGCCAGGAGAGATCCACGGTCTTGCCGTCTCGAGCGGTAGTGGCCATGGCGACACGTTCTGTATCCAGGCTCACCAGCGCCCGGCCATCCGGCGCCACATCCTCCAAGGTTATCCCTGCCGGCAGGTCAAGCACTTTCCGAAGCCGTCCAGACAGAGCGACCGCCATCAGGTCGCGGTTGAGCCCCTTTCCTGCGCCCGCAAACCAGACTTCTTCTCCATTGGGACTCCAGGCCAGACCGGCCTCGGATTCCCACTCGGTTGATAGCACAGTGAGATGGCCGCTGAGATCTATGAGCGCAACGTATCCGCGGTCATCCCAGGGTGCGGGATGAGACAAAAAGGCGATCTTGTCACCTTTCGGAGAAAAACGAAGGTGGCTGATCCAGCCGTTGCTTTGGTATAAGGCGCGGCCAATCGGGTACTCAATCCGATCAGGGTCCGGGGCATGGTGGACCACTACGGCGAGTTCACCCTTTAGGTTCCAGTCTGCCCACGAAACATTTTCGAGAACCTCTCGCGGAGAGCCACCGGCAAGCGGTGCACGGGCAAGCATGCTTCCTTCCGTTTCCAGGTGTGCCCCATGAGCCCCGCGAAGCGCCACAGCGAGTTCGCCAGTGCGAGAGATCCCCAGCAGATTTGCATCTGTGAGGTTGAGTGGCTGGCTCAAAAGGGAATCGCCGACTGTGGAGAAGAGCTGCAGCGGCTTGCCATTCCAGGACGCACTGTACACAACCGACCGAAAGTCAGGCCCGAAGCGCGCCGAGTACACTGTGCCCTGCTCAAAGGTCAGACGCCGATAAGATGGAGTTTGCGTGCGCTGTTGCCACTGATTGTTCAGCAGAAGCAGTGCCGCAAACAGAAGCACTGCCGCCACCGCCCATGGGACGATTCCAGTCCGCATCCGGGGAGGCCGGAGGCGGACGGGGCCGGAAGGGTTGGCCAGAGTGTCCAGCGCAAACGCCAGATCGCGCGCCGATTGAAAGCGACTCTCCGGCTCTTTCTCCAGACAGTGGCGCACGATTTGCCGAAACGCTACTGGAACGCTGGCTTGCTCCAGATTAATTTCCGGAGGATCCTCCAGGAGCACCGCGGTGATTGTGTCTACCTCGGTCTCGCCGCGAAAGGCTCGGCGTCCGGCCAACATTTCGTAAAGAATCGCGCCCACGCTGAAGAGGTCGCTGCGGTGGTCCACGGTCTTGGCTCGCAGTTGCTCGGGTGACATGTAGGCGACGGTGCCGATGACAGCGCCGCTCTTAGTCACTGTGGTCAAATCTTCGACGGAGCGTCCGGATTCCTCCGGCGCAGGTTGCAGCTTTGCGACTCCGAAGTCGAGAATCTTCACTCGGCCATCGCCGGTCACAAAAAGGTTTTCCGGCTTGAGGTCCCGATGAACGATGCGGCGATCGTGCGCCGCCATAAGGCCCTGCACGATTTGCAGCGCGTAGTCGAGGGCGAGACGAACCGGCAAGGCTCCCTCTGCCAGCCGTTTGCGCAGGGTCTGGCCATGCAGCAATTCGCAAACGATGTAGGGGGATCCCTCGACAAAACCCACGTCGTAAATGGCCACAATATTAGGATGATTCAGCGCGGCGGCGGCGCGGGCTTCCACTTCGAACCGTCGGAGATGATCGGGATTTTCGCTGGAGGCCGGCCGAATCATCTTCAGAGCAACATCGCGCCCCAGCCTTTCATCGCGCGCTCGGAACACTTCGCCCATGGCTCCAGCGCCGATTTTCTCGATGATCCGGTAGTGACCTATGACCTGGTCAGTCATGGCGAGAACGCCCCGCTGGCATGTTAGGGGGCATGTTCCTTGCAGTCAATCACCTAATAGAGCCACGGAACCTACCCGATCGGGGAGTGGTGGATTGCGAACCCATCGGGCGTTTGGAGGGGATTCGCTGCGATGGGCGTATCCATCGTGCTATAATCCATTTTCGCCTGCACACTTTCGAGGCAGCCTGTGAGCTTTCTACGGGCGAATCCCGCGTCAACTAAGATCATTAGATCCGAGGTCTAACCATGTCCGGCCATTCAAAATGGGCCACAATCAAGCACAAGAAGGGCGCGCTGGACGCCAAGCGCGGCAAGATTTTTACCCGCCTCATCAAGGAAATCAGCATTGCCGCGAAAAACGGCGGCGGCGATCCGGATTCCAACCCGCGCTTACGCGGCGCCATCGTCGCGGCTAAAGCGGAAAACATGCCCGCCGATAACATAAAGCGCGCCATTCAGCGCGGCACGGGCGAACTGCCCGGGGCGACCTATGAGGAGTTTTCTCTCGAGGGCTACGGTCCCGGTGGCGTCGCCATTCTGCTCGACATCAACACCGACAATCGCAACCGCACCGTCAGCGAAATCCGCCACTGCTTCGGCAAGAACGGCGGCAACATGGCCGAAGCCGGTGCCGTTTCCTGGATGTTCCACAAGAAGGGCGACATTATCATTCCCAAGAGCGCCGCGAAAGAGGACGACTTGATGAACATTGTTCTCGAAGCCGGTGGCGAAGATCTGAACGATGATGGCGAGAACTGGGAGATACTCACCGAACCCTCCGCTTTCGAAACCGTGCTCGAGGCGGTGAAGAAAGCTGGAATCGAGCCGGCGTCGTCGAGCGTGGCGATGATTCCTCAAAACTACATCAAGCTGGAAGGTCAGGCGGCCAACACCATGATCCGGCTTATGGAGGCGCTCGAAGATCAGGACGATGTGCAGAACGTGCACTCCAACTTTGACATTGACCAGAAGCTGCTCGAAGAAGTCGCCGGCTAACTTCGCATCGCGATTGGACTCAGAGCCGCCCTGCGGGCGGCTTTACTTCTTGCAGGAAACGCGAGGGCGAAGAAGTTTTCAACACAACCGTGGAAAATTCTGTGGAAAAGCGCGAAGGTATCTTTGTAAGTGATTCAAGGAAAGATGGTTCAGCATTTTGCACCGGAGCGAGTGCTAGCACTTTTGTGCTGCAACCTTCGGCGCGCCGCTCATGGTTTCTGATTCAGAGCCCAGCTTGAAACTCCGACTCGACAAACTTCTGGTAGACCGCGGCCTGGCTGCTTCACGCGAACGCGCCCAGGCGCTAATTCTCGCAGGGAAAGTCCTGGTCAACGATCAGAAGGTCGAAAAAGCTGGCACGCGGGTGGAAGCGGAGGCGGTGGTCCGGCTGCTTGGCGAAGATTTAAAATACGTCAGCCGTGGCGGACTCAAACTGGAGCGCGCCCTGGAACACTGGCATATTGATATCGAGGGTAAAGTCTGTCTCGACGTTGGCGCTTCCACCGGCGGTTTCACCGATTGCCTGCTGCAGCATGGCGCCGCGCGCGTGATCGCGGTTGACACAGGTTACGGACAGATGGAATTCAAGCTCCGCCAGGATACGCGGGTTCGGCTCCTGGAAAAGACCAACGCCCGGTACGTGACGGACGAAGTCATCGCTGAAAGAGTAGACCTCATCGTGATCGACGTTGCCTTCATTTCCGCGACGCTGGTCCTGCCTCCTGTAGTGAAAGCTGCTTTCCCGCCATCTGTTGACGAACGCCGTGGCCGGCAGGTGATCGTCCTCGTCAAACCTCAATTCGAGGCGGGAAGGGAATTCGTGAGCAAGGGAGGGATTGTGCGCGACGAGACGGCTCAGTTGGCGGCCGTCGAGAAAGTGAAGAAGACTCTGCTGGACTTGCGTTGCGCCAGCACGGATGTAATCGAATCACCGATTCTTGGCGCAGAAGGGAACCGCGAATTCCTTCTGCGAGGACTCTTCTAACATGCTGCCCGGTTAAGGTTTTCGCCTCGAATTCGGTACAATCTTCTTTCTGTCCTCCAACATGCCAAGCTCGCCATCATCTTCTAAATCGAAAGTAGCGGCTATCATCTCGCGTCCGGAGCGGGCGGAGGTTTCGCGGATCGTTCCCGAACTGCTGGCATGGCTCCAGACGCACGGCTACGAGGTCATCGTCGATCAGGAGACCGCCAAATACTCAAGTGGCCACGAGGAAGTGGAGCGCTCGCAAATGTGTTCCCGGCATTTGGATCTGGTTATTGTGCTGGGCGGCGACGGCACTCTGCTCTCGGCGGTGCGCGACACGGCTGCTACCGACGCGCCGCTGCTCGGCGTGAATCTGGGTTCGCTCGGCTTCCTGACGGACATTCCGCTTTCGTCTCTGTACGCCATGCTCGATCAGATCGCGCAGGGCAGCGCCGCCGTGGAACAGCGTTCCCTGATGCAATGTGATTTGCTGCGGGGCTCAGAAATATTGGGACGTTACAGCGTTTTTAACGACGTCGTGGTCAACAAAACTGCGCTGGCCCGCCTTAATAATTACGACCTTTTCATCGACCAGGCGTTCGTCTCCAGCTATCGTGCCGATGGAATGATCGTGGCTACGCCCACGGGTTCGACGGCTTACTCCCTCTCCGCGGGCGGCCCCGTGCTCATGCCTTCGGTCAATGCTTTCGTGATCACTCCTGTGGCGCCTCATTCGCTCACGCACCGACCACTGGTTGTGCCAGATTCGGCCTTGGTCGAACTTCGGCTGCGCAGCGACGAAGACGTAGCCTATCTCAGCCTGGATGGCCAGCCTGGACTCGATCTGAAGGATGGAGACCGGGTCCGCTGCCGCCTCTCCGAACACAAAGTCAGCCTGTTCCGCACTGATCCTGATTTCTTCCACGTCCTTCGCAATAAACTGAAGTGGGGAGAAGGATAGGCTATGGTTGATTTTGTGATTGCTGATTGTTTTGTGATTGAAACCCTGACGCCTGGGGCTTTTCAATCATCAATCAACAATCATCAATCAACAATTTACAGTTCCGCAGAATACAGCTCACGCACCGTCTCCCGACGCCGGATAACCTTCACTGACTTCCGACTCACCAGCACCTCGGCTGGCCGCGGTCGCGTGTTGTAGTTCGAAGCCAGCACCATCCCGTAAGCTCCGGCATCGAGAATCGCAAGCAGATCGCCCTCTTCCACCTGAGATAACTCCCGATCGTGCGCAAAGAAGTCTCCGGACTCGCACACCGGCCCCACCACATCGACGGTCTCTTTCCTGGTGGACACATCCTTGCCCTGCACCACGGGAACGATCTCGTGGAAAGCGCCATAGAGCGCGGGCCGGATCAAATCGTTCATGGCTGCATCCACCACGAGAAATCGCTTGCCATCGTTTTGTTTCCTGTAAATGACTGATGTCAGCAGGACGCCGGCAGGCCCTACAATCGCCCGTCCCGGTTCGAGCAGCAGATGGACATTCAGACCGCGCAGGGGATCGGTCACGGCTCGCGCATAACTCGCAACATACCCGGCAAACGCCACTCCGGGTTCCTGATAAGCAATCCCGAGGCCGCCTCCGGTGTCGACGTAATCCACCTGATGCCCGTCAGCGCGCAACTCGCGAACAAAGTCGGCGACTCGAGCCACCGCTTCCGCGAATGGCGCGACCTCGGTGATCTGTGACCCGATGTGAACGCTCACTCCGGCAACTTTCAGATATCGCTCTTTGGAGGCCTTGGTATAGAGAGCGCGAGCGCTGCCGATGGGCACTCCGAACTTGTGTTTGTGCAAACCCGTGGAAATGTAAGGATGGGTATCGGCCGCGACGTCTGGATTCACCCGCAGAGCAACGCGAGCAACCTTGCGCAAGCGCGCAGCACACTCGGCCAGGGCCCCGAGTTCCGATTCGCTCTCCACGTTGAACAGCAGGATACCGGCTTTCAACGCCGCCTTCATCTCGTCGGAAGACTTTCCGACGCCGGAGAACACGATCTTGCTCGCTGCGCGGCGGTCGGCGACCAGCACCCGCTTCAACTCTCCGCCTGAAACCACGTCAAAGCCACATCGCTTCCGGGCCAGCAGACGCAGAATACTCAGATTGGAATTTGCCTTGACCGAATAGCAGATAGTGTGGGGAACATCACGAAACGCTTTCCCAAAAGCCGCCAATCGCTCCTGAATCGTTGTCGCGGAATAAACGTAGAGAGGCGTTCCGTAGCGCTGCGCCAGCCTGGTGAGCGAGACATCTTCGCAGTGCAGCACCGAGTCTACTCCACGGAGAACAAACCCTGGCGGCCGCCCGGAACAAACTTCGGGATTAACACGGTGAGATTGCATGACTTCGCTGCGCCGGGTCATTTTTTCTTGGAGGTGCTGTGCGCAGCGCTGCCCTTTACCTTGATCGCCACTACCGTCTGATCATCGAACGTCTCCACCCCGGCAGAATGCTCGGCCGCAGCGTTGAAGAGAGAATCCACCACGCAATCCGCCGACGTGCCTCCGCATTCCGCGATGATCTTCTCCGCTCGTCCCCGGCCAAACAGTTCTCCCCTGCGGTTGCGCGCGTCCAGAATGCCGTCACTGAAAAACACAAACATGTCCCCGGGCTTCATCTTGAACCGGAACTCGTCGTAGCTGGCATCGTCAAAAAGTCCCAGAGGCAGACCCGTCGCTTCGATCACAGCGTTCTTTCCATCGTGTACGTAGACGGGGCGTGGCAAGCCCGAGTTGGCTACCAGAAGTGTTCGATGCTCATCGTCCCAGACCGCATAGATCAGCGACACAAATTGTGCTTCGATGCGCCGCTCTGCCAGTGACAAATTCACCGCGGAGAGCATTTCGGCGGGACCCGGTTCAATGGGCGCGTGCGACCGCAGGATTCCGCTTACCAACGCAGCATAGATGGCGGCGGGCGCTCCCTTTCCGCTGACATCGCCAATCACAATTCCCAGCCGCGAAAGGGAATAGGGAATGAAGTCGTAAAGATCTCCGCCAATGGCTCGCGCCGGAACAAACTTCGCGGCTAACTCCAGATGAGCCGGCTTGGGCAGCGTCTGGGGAAGCAGCCGCATCTGCAATTCCCGGGCCAGCGCCAAATCCCGCTCCAGTCGGCGTTCCTGCCTTGCAATCTCCTCATATAAGCGGGCGTTTTCGATGGCAATCGCCACCTGCGCGGCCAGCGTCATCATGGTGCGCCGGTGGTCGTCGGTAAAAAATCCACGCCGCGTGTGCTCCAGATCGAGCACCCCGATTACTTTATCTTTATAGATGAGCGGCACGGCGAGTTCTGATCGCGTTTCCGGGTTGCCCTCGATGTAGCGGGGGTCTTTGCACACATCGGCTACCAGCACTGCCTGTCTCGTCTCCGCCGCGTAACCCACTAACCCACGCCCGAGCGGAATATCGTTCTTCAGGTGAACATTCTCGTTGAAGCGCAATGAAAAACGATGCTGGAGCTTCTCCCCGGAGGCATCGAGCAGCAGGATGCTGAACATCTGAAAGTCGATCAATCGCCGCAGCAGCTCCGCGATCCGGCCCAACAGTTCGTCCAGGTTCAAAATTGAACTCAACTCGCGCGCGATCTCGTTCAGCAGCAACAGAATTCGCGCCTGCTTTGTGGTGCGCGTATAGAGTTGTGCGTTCTCGATGCCGGCCGCCATGCGCGACGCGATCAGGGTCAACAGGCGGCTGTGCTCTTCATTGAAGTAGCCCGCATCCTGGGCCTCCAGGTCAATTACTCCAATCACGCGGTTCTTGTAGATGAGGGGCACAGCCAGTTCCGAGCGCACATTGGGTACGGCAGCAATGTAGGCGGGGTCCTGCGTCACGTCGTCGATCAGAATTGTCTGCCGCAATTGCGCGGCCCGTCCGGTAACTCCTACGCCCACCTTGATCCGCGCACGCTCGGCGAACTCCGGGGGGTACCCCACCTGGAATCGAAGGCGCAGTTCTTGAGTCTTCTCGTTTAAAAGCAGGATGGCGAAGATTTCATAGTCGATGACTTTACGCACCACCTCCGCGACCCGGCGCAGAGTCGTGTCCAGGTCGAGCGAGGTCGCCATCACGTCGGCCACCTCCAGCAATAACGGCTCGACGTGCAAATGCTTTTCGTGCTTGCTAAGAACAGACCCCATTGGTTTTTCCATGATAGCAGCCGTGTTGTCAGTACCCAGTACCTAGTACCAAGTACCGAGAATGCAACCGGAGTCGGCTCGGCTAGATTCGCCTGAAAAAGGGAAACGAGCTGTTGCTCGGTACTAGGTACTTGGTACTAGGTACTGGCTTCACTCCCGCGGCACAATGCAGACGTCGGCCAGATTGCGGTAGCGCTCGGCGTAGTCGAGTCCGTAGCCCACGACGAATTCGTCGGGAATCGTGAAGCCGACATAGTCGCCTTGCAGAGGCAGTTTGCGCCGCGAGGGTTTGTCGAGGAGGGCTGCGATCTTCAGCGATCGAGGCTGATGCGCCAACAGCAGCTTCTTCAGAACCGTGAGCGTCAGTCCAGTGTCCAGAATGTCTTCCACAACGATGACGTTCTTATCCTTCATGGACTGGTCCACGTCCTTCGTCAGTTTCACCTCGCCCGTGGAATCCCACCCGCTCTTGAGTTCCTGAGTGGGGCTGGGACGGTTCCCGTAACTGGAGACGCCGATGAAATCGAACGTAGCATCCAGCTTTATCTCTCGCGCGAGGTCAGCCAGAAAAATCGCCGAGCCTTTTAAGACGCCGACCAAAATCACCGGTTGGCCCGCGAAGTCGCGCGTAATCTCGGCGCCAAGTTCGGCAACCCGTTTTGCAATCTCTTCCCTGGAAATCAGCACCGTGAGTCCGGTCATGGCGTTTCATATTAAACTAAACGCGCACCCCATGTCGGGCCGGCACATCTCTGCCGCAGGCGCTCGAAGCAAGGCAAAAGCAAGCAGGAGTTTTATTTATGAATCTCAAAGGCGTTCAACTTACGTGGCTGGGCCACGCGACGTTTCGCATCGTGACGCCCGGTGGCCGCACCGTCATTATCGATCCCTGGATTATGAACAACCCGGCGTGCCCGGCCTCGGAGAAGAAAGTGAAGCACCTCGATATTCTTCTATGTACCCACGGCCACGGCGATCACATTGGCGACGCTGTCGAGGTCATCAAGCAGCACAATCCCCGGGTCGTCGGCATCCCCGAGCTGTGCAGATGGCTCGAGAAAAAGGGGCGAAACAGATTGCCATGATGAACAAGGGCGGCACGCAGAAGCTAGGCGACATCAAAGTCACCATGGTGCACGCCGATCACTCCTGCGGCATCCAGGACGGCGACCAGCTTATCTATGGCGGTGAAGCCTGCGGCTACGTGGTCGAATTCGAAAATGGAGTCAAGATTTACCACGCCGGCGACACCAATGTCTTCGGAGACATGGCGATCATCCGCGAGCTCTACGCGCCTGAAATCGTCATGCTGCCCATCGGCGACCACTTCACCATGGGGCCGCGCGAGGCCGCCTACGCTTGCAACCTGCTCAAGCCGAAAATCGTTATTCCCATGCACTTCGGAACGTTCCCGGTATTGACGGGAAGCCCCGCCGAGTTGCAGAAACTGGTGCAGCGCGTCGAAATCGCTACCATGAAGCCCGGCGTGACTATGGGCGCGTGAAGTCGGGAACCGGATGGAAGAGGCCTTTGAGGCCCGCGTTCAATCTGAATTCCACAAAACTCAATTTCGAGGGAAACAAGTGGCCCCAAATAAAGTGAAAAGAGAACTCAAACCCAACTGGCGGCACTACAACTTCACAACCGCCGGCCCGGTCGACGATTACCTGTACTCGATGCTTCCCCAGCGCGACGAAGTGTTGGCGGAGATGGAAAACTATGCCAGCGACCACAATATCCCCATCGTCGGCCCCGCTGTTGCGCGCGTGCTCCGGCAGCTTGCGCTGATGATCAACGCGAAGACCGTTTTCGAGCTAGGTTCGGCGATCGGATACTCCACCATCTGGTGGGCGCAAGCTGTCGGCGAAAACGGCCGGGTCATCTACACGGATGGCGATGCCAAGAACGCTCAACGTGCCCGCAGCTACTTCGAGCGCGCCAGCGTTTCCAGTCGCATCACCCTGCACACCGGCGATGCGCTCGAATTCCTCTCCGAGCAGAAGCAGCAGTACGACATCATTTTCAACGACGTCGACAAAGAGGATTACCCTCGCGTGCTGCGCCTGGTCTCGCCGCGCCTGCGCAAGGGTGGCCTGTTCGTCACCGACAATGTTTTGTGGAGCGGCCGGGTCGCGGAAAAGAATCCCAAGGAGCCGCGCACCAAGGCGATCCTCGAGTTCAACCGCTTGCTTTACGATTCCGCGGATTTCTTCACGACGATCCTGCCCATTCGCGACGGGTTAGCGGTTGCGCTAAAGAAGTAAACGCGTGGTTTGTAAGCGTTTGTCATCCCGAGCGAAGCGAGGGATCTTGGTGTTTGCCTGCACCAGCGATATTGCCACCGGAGGCAAGAACCAAGATCCCTCGCGTCGCTCGGGATGACATTCTAATCGGGAGGACACTTTATCGGGAGGACATTTTAATGAGATATGCCCAGATCTGAATCAGATTGATTTGACGGGAATCGCTAGCAGATCTTCTACCAGCCCTACTTCCTTCTGTAAAAACGGCTCGGCGTAAGTCACTCCGCCGAGCATGCCGTAATACCGCGCCATCGCATCCACGCGCGCGCGAATCTCGTCGTGAGCAGGGAAGAGATCCTTGCCAGCCTCCTGATCGCTGAATTGCGACTTGTAAGCCAGGATGGACGCGAACTTCAGCTCGAACTGCGCGCCGATGTCGACGACAAACGTAGGTCTCACGTCGTAGTAAAGCGTCGCATAGATGATCTTGAAGGGACGGTGAGGAGCCAGCGAATCTCCTTCCACGCTTGCATCGACACCGGATTTGGTTTGGCTGACTGCTGACGGCTGATGGCTGACAGCTAATTTTGCCAGCCCCGCCAGAAAGCAAGCCTCATATCCCAGCACGGAGGTCGTGTAGTGATCCGGATGTCGTCCCTTCCAATATGGCAGAATCACCACGCGCGGCCGAGTCTCGCGGATTACGCTCGCCACCTTCAGCCGATTTTCCCAGGTATTTTCGACGCGGCCGTCGGGAATATCGAGCGCCCGCCGCCAGCTCACGCCGAGAATTCTTGCCGCGTCTGCCGCCTCGCGCGCACGATCTTCGGCTTCCCGCGCGTGCCCATCTCGCCTTGCGTCAGATCGAGAATGCCCGTCCGCTGCCCGCGTTGGGCTGCTTTCAGCAGCGTGCCGCCGCAGGTCTGCTCTACATCATCGCGATGTGCCGCAATCGCCAGAATGTCGAGGTCGGGAGAAGTCGGGGGCATCTTAGTCCAGATTGCCCTGTTCGAGCACCACATTCTCGCGCACGATCAGCCGATGCGCTGCCATCTCCTTCAGCGTAGGCAGCACGCGGCTTACATGTTCATCGGTATCCACGAAAACAATGATCACGGGCAGCTTGCCGCCAGCCTCAACTAGGTGGGCCGTTTCCACGCGATGCCGTCCCAGAAAGCCGGCCACTGCATGAACGGCGGTCGCGGCATAAACATTCTCTTTGCGCAGGTAGTTAAGAATTTCCAGATGCAGCGGCCGGTGGCGCCACTGGTCGGCTTCATTCAGGTAGATTGTTACTTGCACTGCCATCGCGTTCGCCATTTTACAGCACCCGCGCCAGTGCCATGCCCGCCAAGGCTCCGCCGAGGCAAAGAATGTTGTTGGTGAGGACGTTGGCCAGCATCAATCCCCACTGACCCTGCTCGAAGTACGACATGGTTTCGAAAGCGTAGCTTGAGAAAGTGGTGAACGACCCGCAGAAACCGACCACGACCAGCAGGCGCCAGCGCGGATCGACCAGCGCTCGCTCGCTGGTCCAGATAACAAAGAAGCCTACGATGAAGCTGCCTACGATGTTGATGAAGAGCGTTCCGTAAGGGAAGACGGAGCCGAGTTCCATGGCGGCGAGCCGGCTCAGCAGGTAACGCAGATTCGCGCCCACGATGGCGGCGACAGAGATAGCAAGGAAGTCCTTCACCATGGAGTTCTCTCCCTACAAATCAATCTTTGGATTTTGTAGGAGTCATCAGCCCGAAGCGCATAGCGCAATTTGAGGCGGTTAAGGCGAACTCCATCGCCGTAAACCATTAAACCACAAAGCGCCGGAGGAACCGTTGTTACTCCTGTTACTCCGGGCAGGACGATCACCCAGAGCTTCCGCGGTCAGCCTGTCCGAGAACCGCGAGATCACGCCAAGGCGCGAATCAACAGAACAGTTTGATCATCCGCGCGGTTGCCGAATTTTTCCAGTTCGCTCATGAGCCGGTTCATGATTTCCTTCAGCGGATCCGGCCCCGTGGCTGAACCACTACCCATTCCACGCCGTCGAAGCCGAATTCCGCGTCTTGCGAATTTTCCGTCTCAATTACGCCGTCGCTGAGCAGCACAAACAGGTCGCCCGGATCGTAGAATGCGATCGCTGAATCGTAAGCGCAATCGCCAGTCAGCCCCAGCGGAAACTGCTCCATGCCACGGCGTTCCGGCTGCTTGTTCGCTGCGTGATAGTGAAGAATAGCAGGATGACCGGCAATCAAGTACTCCGCCCGGCCCCCGCCCACGAAGCGCAGTCCCGCGAACGTGGCATACATTTCGGACGGTTTCACCTCAGGCAAGACCCTGCAAACGGCTGTGATGACATCAGGAAGCGATTGCCCTTGCGCAAATCCATAACGCAACGCGGCTTTCAGATTTCCCATCAAAAGGCTGGCCTGTATGCCATGTCCGGAAACGTCGGCGAGACAGGCGATCCAGCCCGACTCCGTTGGAATCAGATCGACCAGGTCGCCGCCGACTTCTTCGCTGGGCGAGCTGAGTCCGTACGCCTCGAAAAACTCCGTGCGATGCGTAATCGGAGGAACCAGCATCTGCTGCATGCGGTAGGCGAGATCCAACTCGGCCCGCGTCCGCACTTGTTCCAAACCCTGGGTGCTGATGAAAAGAAGGAACAAGCGGTACCCCGCCAACATGGATACCATGATGGCGATGGCGTCGAGTGCGACCCGGGCGCGAGCCGCGTCAGAAATCGGGATGTGCGGACCCTTGGGCAGTCAATCGGTGACATATACGGTCAACGTCACCAGGATAATTAACACAGGAATCAGTTTGAACACGCGACGGCGGGCCATCACGAAGAACCCAACACCGGTCGTACCGAACAATGAGGAATAGAACAGGAGTGCCCAGAGAGGCCACCTTTTCCGCTCCGTCAGATCCAGGAAGAACCCCCACGCTGCCACGGTGAAAAAGAATGCAGCCAGTAGTCCGGCCATGCGGCGGAGCGGCAGTGCCCGCCAATAGCGGGACTCATTCCTCTTAAAGATGCCCGCACTCATCGGTACCAGAACCTGCACGATGGAAAGCGCAATCTTCCCAACTTTGCGCCAGCCAGGTTGGCTCGAATCCTGTGCAGTCATCCCAGTAGCCTCGGTTTGCCGCGTGCAGCGTGCCTCGCATTCACTTCTTTCTCTCCACCAGATACCGCGCCAATTCCTTCAGCGTCTCAGCCCTGTCGCCGAAGCCTTCCAACTCCTCGAAGGCCGCGGTCACCAGCGAATCCGCCTTGCGCAGGGATTCATCAATCCCGAACAGCGCCGGGTAAGTCAGCTTTCTGTGCCGCCGTATCTTTGCCCGCGGTCTTGCCCAGCTGCTCTGAGGTTTGGGTCACGTCCAGCACGTCGTCGACGATCTGAAACGCCAGCCCAATCGAGTGCCCAAACGCCCGCAGCTTTCTAACTTCGTTGTCCTTGGCTCCGGCATAAAGCCCGCCACTCACCAGGCTGGCCGTGATCAGCGCCGCCGTCTTCGCCCGATGGATATATTCCAGCATCTCCGCTGTCGGCCGGGTATGTTCGGCTTCGAGATCCACAACCTGCCCGCCAATCATGCCATCCAGCGTGCCGGTGCCGCGTGCAATCTCTTCGATAATGCGCACCCGCGCTTCCGCGGGACATTCCAGCCGCGCCATCACTTCATAGGCCAGCGTCTGCAGTGCGTCTCCCGCGAGAATCGCCAGCGCCTCCCCGAACACTTTGTGGCATGTGGGACGTCCGCGCCGCAGATCGTCGTTGTCCAGCGCCGGAAGGTCGTCGTGGATCAGCGAGTAAGTGTGCAGCATCTCCAGGGCTGCGCCCAGTTCCTCGATTTTCTTCGGGAACGATCCTGCGATCATTCGCCCGGCCTCGATGCACAGCACTGGCCGCAGCCTCTTGCCCCCGGCGAACACACTGTGCCGCATAGCCTTATGAATTGACGTTGGATGCTGGGTTTCGAGCGGAATCAGCCGATCCAGAGCCGCGTCCGTCAACGCCTGCCCGTGCTCGAGGGTCTCTTGCAGCATGGAGCAGTGAGTATAACAAGGCGGCTGCGGAAGGTGAAAAAGCGAGGACGCCTTTCGGCGTCCTCCTGCTGCAAGACTTAGAATGACGCTACGCGGCGGCGCTCTTTGCGAATGCCACGCTGCGCAAAGCGGAATTCAAGACATTCTGCACGTCATCGGCGGGGCACACGTCGCTGGCGCCAGCCTCCATGGCGGCAATCCACAACTCCTCATCCGGAATGCGATAGGTGCACACAATCGGCAATGAGGGGAAATCGCTGTGCAAGTTCCGCACATCGGTCAGACGAGAGTACTCCATATCGACAATCACGACCTCTGGGCGCTTCCCGGCGACCTGCTCGCGGAGTTCGTCCCCGGAGTGCGTCAAGTGTATAGGATTGAAGTGAGCAGAAAGGCCACTGGCCAGATACTGAGCCAGCCTGGAATCGCTTTCAAGAACAACTGCACAAAAGCCCATAGATCCTCCTGACTTACAACCGTCAGTTACGGCGGACTAGGGCTGCGGGGAAGGGTTTCGGAACCGCCACTCCACAGCATTACAACAACGAGCCCGGCGTCATTCCCTGCCAGCAGCATCTATCTGTGGGCGGGCGCCTTTTCCGCCAGGGGCTCAAACGGTTCAGCCTGAAGCTTCCCGTTCTTCTTCAGCAAGATCTCTACTTTGCCTTCAGCCTGTTCCAGTTCCTTCCGGCAAGTGGAGGAGAGATGCATGCCTTCTTCGAAAAGCGTCAGAGACTTCTCCAGCGGCACTTCTCCCTTTTCCAGTTCCTGAACGATTTTTTCCAAGCGCTGAAGACACTCTTCAAACTTGGCCAACGGGATTTAGCTCCTTCCTATTGTATGCAACTTTCTCCGCAGGGTGTCCAGTCTTTTCTTGTAAATAATCTGTGAATAAATACCCAGTCTCTCCGAAAAAGGGACTCTAGGCCGGGGCGGGACTCTTGGTTCCCAGAGCCTCGAGCACATCCACAGCCGAGCTGTAGCGTCCCTGCGGGGCGCTGATTTGCGCCCCCTGCACGGTGTGCCGAACCGCAACCAGCATCTCACGGGCAATCGCCACACCCTCTTCCCTGGCCGCTTGCGGTGTTGGCGCCCTCTGCATGCGCTCCAGAATCGAGTCCGGCACTGAAACCCGAAGCTCGTTTTTCATAAACTCGGCATTGCGCACGCTCACCAGCGGCCAAATCCCCGCCACCACCGGGATGCGGAACTGCTCGATCCTCTTCAGGAAGTTCTCCAGCAATCGGATGTCGAAAACCGGTTGGGTTACAGCGTACTCAGCCCCGGCCTGCACTTTGAACTCGAACCTCCGGATCTCCTCGTCCAGGTCGGTGAGCCCCGGGTTCGCTCCTACGCCGATCACAAAGCCCGTGCCTGCCCCGATCGGGTTTCCGCCCAAGTCGAGCCCCCGGTTCAAGTTATGGACAATGTTGACCAAACCGATGGCATCCACATCGAACACCGCAGTGGCATCTGGATAGTTGCCCATCTTCGGCGGATCGCCCGTGATGCAGATCAGGTTCTTGATCCCCACCGCGGCCGCTCCTAAAAGGTCGCTCTGAATGCACAGCACATTGCGGTCGCGGCACGTGTAGTGCAGGATCGCATCGATTCCCGCTTCCCGCTGTACCAGCAACGAGAGCGCCTGGTTGCTCATGCGCGCCGAAGCCCGCGGACTGTCCGGAATGTTGACCGCATCCACCCCCACCGACTTCAGGAACCGTGATCCTTCAAGTTCTTTGCGGATATCGGTTCCTTTGGGAGGAACCACCTCCACCATGGTGACGAATTCTCCGCGGGCCAGCTTTGCTCCCAAAACCGATCGTTCTTCTAAAGGTTGAACAGGCCCAGCCATCGGTGCAGCCGCGCTTCCGGCAACGTGCACTGAGGCCGTCTTTCCCCTCGCCTCTCCAACTCGCAGAGCGGCTTTCATAACACGGATGTGATCGGGTGTGGTTCCACAGCATCCACCCACGATCCGCGCCCCGGCCGCCACGAACTTCCGCGCATAGCTCGCCATGTATTCCGGGGAACACAGGTAGATGTTTCTACCTTCCACCGAGCGGGGAATGCCTGCATTTGGTTGCGCGGAAAGCGGCAGGGAAGTGACGGCTCGCACCCGCTCGATGGCATCCAGCATGGCCACTGGACCCACACTACAATTGCACCCAATGATGTCCGCACCCCACTCTTCGAGCCGGGGCGCAAAGGCCTCCGGATCGGAACCGTCCAGGCAATTGCCGTCTTCGTCGATCGTAACCTGCACGACCAAAGGCAATTTGGCACCCACGTCCTTGGCCGCCAACACGGCCTGATGAAGTTCCTCAAGGTAGCCAAAGGTTTCCAGCATGAGCAGATCGACTCCGCCTTCCACCAGGGCAGCGATCTGCTCGCGGAACGCTTGCCGGGCCTCCTCGAAGGAAGTTTTTCCCAGGGGCTCGATTCTGGTCCCCAGCGGGCCAACCGATCCCGCGACCCACACATCGAAGCTCTTGGCGGCTTCCCGGGCCAGTCGCGCGCCCGCCAGGTTAATGTCCCGCACCTTGTCGGCGATGCTATGCCGCGCCAGGCGGAAGGCATTGGCCCCGAACGTATTGGTTTCGATGATTTCCGCCCCAGCCTGCAGGTAGTCGTGGTGAATCGCACGAATCAGTTCGGCCTGGGAAAGATTCAACTCGTCGTAGCAGCGGTTAATAAACACGCCCTTGGCGTACAGCAGAGTGCCCATGGCCCCGTCGCAGAGAACCGGGGATTGCTTGATCCGGGTAAGAAGGTCAGCCGCCATATACTTGCTCAGAATACAGGATCGTTCGGGGTCGTGCATCTGCGCTTCACGCTCGGTCGACTGCTTCCAAAGCGCCGTTGCGCCAGTTGCGAAAGACGAAGTGCGAATGATGCGAACCCTGGGGTCTGCTATAATCCGCTATTTCGCACCTAAATCTTCATCTTTCATGTTGTTAGGAGCCTGCCGTTTGAAGTTTGATGGGATGAGAGTCACGCTTTTGCCTGCCCTGCTTGTGGTCGCCAGTTTCTCTCTTGTCTCCTGCGGCGGCGGTGGGCCGGCCATTGCCAAGCCGCCCAGCGGAGTAACGACTCGGGTTCTGGCATCTCAAAATGTCTTAAGCGCAACCGCTTTTCCCGGCTTGGTGATTGTTGACGGTCAGATCGACACGCTGGTCAGGGGGCGCGAAGTCAGCGCCGGCAACTCTCCGGGCCTCATGGCGATATCGCCAGATAGAAAGACCGTGCTCGCGTTTACTTCGGCGGTCAATAATTGGGGAGTGGAATTCATCAGCACCGCAACCGAGTCTCAACTCGGCGGCCTGCAACTGCCGGGACCCTCCACCAGTATGGTTGCCCTGGACACCGGGTTTGGCTACGTAGCAGTGCCATCGGCTCCATTTGAAACTGGCCCGTCCCCCGGAGCAGTTGAGGTAATCAACCTTGCGACCGGCACTCTCACGGCTACGATCAGCGTCCCCAACGCGCAAACGCTGGTTTCAAGTCCGGATGGAACCAAGCTGCTGGTTTTCAACAATTCCAACGCCGTCACCATCATGTCCCAACTTCTCGTGAACACCGGAAATCCGGTCACAGTCACAGTACCGGGTTTCGACGTGCCCGTGTACGGGGTCTTTAGCGCGGACGGCGGAACGGCCTACATCCTGAATTGTGGCGCCCAGTGCGGGGGGACGCAGGCCAGCGTGCAGATTCTGAACCTGACTACTTCCCCGCCAACGGTCGGTGCGGTCATTCCGGTGAACGGCGCAACCATCGGCTTCCTTTCCGGATCGACCCTCTACGTGGCTGGAAAAGGAACAACCACTGGCCCCCTCTGTGCCTCAATTCCCTCCGCAGCCCCCACCGCCGCGACGTATTGCGGCACTCTCGATCTCGTCGACCTGACCACAATGCAGGATCCGTATTTCAACAATCCGGCCGCCGAAATCGCCATCACCGACGGCTACCACGACCGCATCGATATGAGCGTCAACGGTCAGCTCTTCATCGGCTCGAACGGCTGCACCAATATCGGCGACGTAAATAACGTACAGAGCGAAGTGCGCGGCTGCCTCTCCATCTTCAATACCGCGGACAGCGCGGTCATCATTCCGCCGGACAACGGCGATGTGACCGGTCTGCAGAGCTTCACCACCCGCGATGTGGAGTACGTCGTTGAGGGCGGCAACCTGCGCGTCTACGACACGCTCATTGATAGTTTGATACCTCCCAACGACTTTATCGAAACCGGAACCATCCTCATCACCGGCTACATCATCGACGTGAAAGCCATCGACTTTTTCTGATCACCGGTCTGTGCCACGTGGCGTGGCGTGGCATGCATTCACGGGTGCGGCGGATGAGGTTCGTATCAGGGCACGCATTTATGCGTGCCGCAAGCGCCTCATGATGAGCGCCTTCAGGCGCCGATCGCGGAACAATCGCTCAACACTATCTGGCCGGCTCCAGCACCAGTCGGTGCGCTGCGGTCGCTTCCACCGCTTGCGAGGTAAAAGGCAACGTGAACGTCCAGCCTTCGTACCAGGCCTTCCATTGATCCATGTAATGCGGGCTTAGAAAGTTTCCGCCCTGGCCGGTGACCGTGTTCAACGTCGATTGATCCAGGTCTGCAAGGTTTGCGGTGAAACGTTCCGAAGGTCCTAAATGGCGCGTTACAGCTTTCACCGCGTATTTGCTGCCCGATTGCTCGCTCACGCCCGGCCCGGACCAGCGCCGAACCAACGGAATCTTCCCCAGCACCGGGTGGTCAATTTCTACTGCGTTAAGCCCGCCCCAACGCCATGAAGCCAGATCCTTTGGAATCTCCGGCCCGCTCACCGCCGCCTCTACCGCGGCGGTCAGCAGTTCGTCGTAGTTCGGATATTTTTCCGGCAGCCAGCGCTTGGGCTGATGCAGCAGAACATTCTGCAGCCACACCGTTTGCATGTGCCAGTGGTAGGTTTTCCAACTCAAGGTTTCTGCCTTTCGCTTCCTATCGTCCATGACAGGTCCCGGGGCAGCGCCCAGACGAGGCTCAAGCAGCAGCCGCGTCAACTCCTCAGCCGAGCGCACGGCGATCGTGGCCGCGGTCGAAGAGGCGAGCATTCGACCATCCCAGTTACGCATGAGATCGGCAGCCTGTCTTGCTCGTGCCGAGGGTTTCGCGGCGTGATCGATCGCGTAGACAAAGCGTTCGGCCGCGAACAGGTCATTTTCCGAGTGAACATCGTTCTGTAGAGCAAGCATATCCGCCGCCGAAAACTTCCGCCCGGATTCCATCACGTGATAAATGCGCTCCACGCGCCACGGCGCTTCCCACTCCGTGCTGATGGAATAGCGATAGCCATCCGGCGTGATGCGCCCGTTCGCAGTCGCGATCACTCCCGAAGGAGGATTGTAGATACTCGGCAGCTTTTCAAAAGGGATGTAGCCTGTCCATTCGTGGGCATCGTCGGCCCCGCTAACCGGCAAACTGCCATCGCCTGCCGCGCGAATTGGAACGTGCCCAGTAGCCTGGTAGCCGATGTTGCCCTCCATGTCGGCGTAAACTACATTCTGCCCCGGAGCATCGAACTGCGAAAATGCCTTGCGGAATTCCTCCCAGTTCTGTGCACTGTTGACATCGAAAAGCGCCATGCGCAGGCCGTCATACAACGTCCACCGCAGCGCTACCTGCCGCGTTTCTCCGGGCAATATATCGGTGACGATCGGCCCGTGCCGTGTGATCCTGACGTCCACCGTGACATCCGGCTTGCCCTTGACGTGGATCAGCTCCGCCCGGTGCTCTGGCTGCTGCCAGCCCTGCGGCGTCTGGTAGGCTCCCTGCCCATTGAAGTTCTCGATAAATGCGTCTGTCACCGTCGGCCCAACATTAGTGAAACCCCATGCGATGCGCTGATTGTGGCCAACGATCACATACGGCATTCCCGGCAGCGTCACTCCCGCCACATCCAGACTGCCCGATTTAAGATGCGCTTCGTACCACAGGTTCGGCATCTGGTGCCCGAGGTGCATGTCATTGGACAACAGTGGCTTGCCGGTGACCGTGTGCGCTCCTGAAACCACCCAGTCGTTCGATCCTTTCACCGCTTCCGGAGCGCGCTGTACCCAGACTTCGCTCCCTAGACCTCTCTGTTGCGTCACCGAGTTGTCCGGACCCTCGTCGTCGTCCTCATCCTCGTCGTTGGAGTCGCCCTGATTTTCCTGATTGGTAAGGTCTTCCCGCATCACCGTCGGCGGACGATCATGCCACGAGCGGTTCACGTAAAGATCGGCGGTCAACTCCGGCCCCAGCTTGGCCAGAATCTTTTCTCGCGCCAGCATGTCCCCAAAGGTGAAGTAGTTGAGATCCTTCACCATCTGGTTCGCGATAACAATGGAATCCTCCGCCTGCCACGGCTTCGGCTGGTAGTTCAAGATGCGGAACTCGATCGGCAGTCCGTTGCCGTGAGTCTCGATGAACCCATTCACCCCGCGCGCGTACGCATCAAAGTAAGAACGATCACGGGAACTCGCCATCTGCAAAGATTTCCTGGCCGCCGCCCGCAGTCCCAGGATGCGATGCTCGCGGTCGATCTTGAGCGTATCCTCGCCCAGAATTTCGGAGAGTTCCCCCGCCCCGACCCGCCGCATTACGTCCATTTGCCAAAGCCGGTCCTGGGCCGTGACGTAGCCTTGGGCAAGAAATAAATCCTCCAGCGTCGCGGCCTCGATGGCGGGCACTCCATGGCTGTCCCGCGTGACCTTTCACCGCCGCCGAGAGCCCTTTCACCTGCAGCCTTCCATCAAGCTGGGGCAGAGCCGAGCGAGCCATGAAGTAGGCATAAGCCGCCACGCCCGCAAGCAGCAGCAGAATCAAGATCAGCCACAGGAGAATGCGTCGCCCGGTCGAATGCTGGGCAACAGGAATGTCAGCCACAGTAAGAGTACTCATGAAGAGTTCAATTCTAGCAGCCGTCTTGGAAGTGCGCGGGCCCGCCCGCAAAGCCCCGATTTACCCTGTGCCAGTGTCCTCTGTGTTTGAGAATTTAAGCCCGCAGCACAATGAGCGTCCTGCTCGCGCTGAAAATGAATTTCATTTTCAAGATTCCGGGTGCTATCCTGACCCTTCATGCTCCAGAAGCGAATCGACGACCAGCCCTCCATCTCCCGCGAGATGGTGCGGGAGGCGCAGGACATCCTCCACCAGCACCTCAAGCGAGTTGGCCTGAAGCAGACGGCGCAGCGCGACACGATTTTGCGCTCGTTCCTTGAAACCCGCGACCATCTCTCTACCGACGAACTGCACCGCCTCGTGCAGAAGAAGGATGCCGGCATCGGCTACACCACCGTTTACCGCACTCTGAAGCTGCTGGCCGAGTGCGGACTGGCCAGCGAAGTCGCTTTCCACGACGGCATCGCCCGTTACGAGCATCAGTACAATCGGCGCAGCCATCACCATATGGTCTGCACCGAGTGCGGCAGTTCGGTGGAATTCTTTTCCCATGAAGTAGACCAGTTGGAGCAGGAAATCGGGCGCAGGCACCACTACGCTACGACCCGTCATACCTTCCAGATTTATGGCGTTTGCGAAGACT
Organism: uncultured Acidobacteriaceae bacterium; assembly: GCA_963703635.1. GTDB lineage: Bacteria > Acidobacteriota > Terriglobia > Terriglobales > Acidobacteriaceae > Sulfotelmatobacter. Next base: position 407,449 of record CAVPEZ010000019.1, on the reverse strand, counting down.
GCCGCAAGAAGAATCCAGCCGCCCGTGCCGTCTGAAGGATTCATGTCCATCTCCTGCCCAGACTGCGCCGCGCAGATGCCCGACACCGCGACGTACTGTCCCGGCTGCGGCCGCGCCATGGGACCGGTCGAGCGCGTCGACGGCACCGTGGGCGCCCTGCCTGAGACGCTGGCCGGGGCCTTGGCTTACTGCACAATTCTGCCGGCCATCGTTTTTCTCTTCGTCGACCCTTACAGTAAGAATCGCTTCGTGCGCTTTCATTCTTTTCAGTGCCTCGCAGTGAGTCTGGTGACGTTGATAGTTGGAGCGATGCTTAGGGTTGTCGGGTTCGTGCTGTTCTTCGTTCCGGGGCTCGGCCACCTGCTCGTCTGGCTGCTGTCGATGGTTGTGGGCCTCGCGTTTTTTGCTGTCTGGGTGGTACTCATCGTGAAGGCACTGCAAGGCGAGATGTTCAAACTCCCCGTATTGGGCGACTTTGCTGAACGGCAAGCGAACGTTACGTGAGTCTCAGCCCCGTCCCCGCCAGTTAAAGTTTGCTTCCACTGCAGTTTTCTGGTATTTTGCCGCATCGTCTCTCGGGACGGTACACGTGCGCTCTAACTGCGCGCCAAGGTTTTGAGTGAACAAGGGGGTTTGAATGGCATTTTGCAATAGTTGTGGTGCACAGATAGCCGATGGCACGACCACATGCGCGGCCTGCGCCGGTCGCGCCCCAGCCGCACCCTCCGTCGCGGCGTCAGGAATGACTGACAACGTCGCCGGAATGCTGGCCTATGTAACCTTCATTCCGGCCATCATCTTTCTCGTGACCGCTCCCTACAACCAGAGCCGCTTCGTTCGTTTCCATTCCTACCAGAGTATTTTCTTCAGCGTCGCCGTCTTTGCCATCCAGGTCATCCTGTCGATGTTGACCGTCGTTCCGTTCCTGATTCTCATTACCGGACCTCTGCACCTGCTCGTCTTCTTAGGAGCGGTGATCGTCTGGATCATTCTGCTGATGAAGGCGAACCAGGGCCAGATGTTCAAGCTGCCCATAATCGGCGACCTGGCAGAAAAACAAGCGGGCTAAACCTGACGGCCGCAGCCGAAACATGACCTTCGGACTCCCCTGAATCGCGACGTGAGCACCCTTGCCCCAAAGGTTCCTGAGAAACGGCAGTCTGACTCCGCGGCTGTGCTCGGCGATCTCCGCGTTCTGGGTTTCGCCCTTGACTTTCTTCCTCTAAGCTGTCATTCCTATTAGCTTTTACCCCGCAAGCGAAAATGCACGCGAAGTTGCTTTTCAGCGGCGGGAATTCCTGGCCGACTGGGGCGTATGCTTGAAAGTAAGAGTCTTCTATCACGACAAGTGTTTCGACGGAGCTTCCTCCGCCGCACTCTTCTCCCGTTTCTATCGCGAGCGGATTCGCGAAGACGCTGACTTCGTCTTCTCCGGCCTGCTGCACCGTGCGGGATCGCTTTTTGACGAATCTCATTTCGACGGAGACGAAAACGCCATCGTCGACTTCAAGTACTCCCCGTCGCCCAAAATCGCATGGTGGTTCGACCATCATCAAAGCGCGTTTCTCTCGCCCGAGGACGCGGCCCACTTCGAGCGCGACCAAAGCAATCGAAAGTTCTACGATCCGGATTTCAAGTCCTGCACCAGTTTCATTGCCATGATCGCGCAGCAGCGCTTCGGCTTCGATCCCGCTCCCGTGGCCGACCTCGTGCATTGGACTGACATCATCGACGGCGCTCTTTATTCCGACGCCAAAACCGCTGTCGAGATGCAGGCGCCCGCCATGAAGTTAACCATGGTCATCGAATCCGCGCCTGACCGGTTCGTCCCCAATCTGATTCCGCTTCTGGCTGACAAGTCCCTGGCCGCCATTCTGGAAGAGCCCTTCGTGGCCCCGCTCTTGCCCCCGCTGCTCCGTCGCCACGAGCTTTCCATCGAAATACTGAAGCAGCGCGCCGAATGCGTCGACGGAACAATTTTTTTCGACGTCACCGATCACGATCTCGAGGGCTACAACAAGTTCGTTCCTTACTATCTCCATCCCGAATCCATCTATAGCGTAGGACTCAGCAAGAGCAGCTTCCGCGTGAAGGTTTCCGTAGGCTCGAACCCCTGGGCCCCGCAAGAGCCGGTGGTCAACCTGGCCAAGATTTGTGAGCGCTACGGAGGCGGCGGGCACGCCCGCGTGGGGGCCATCTCCTTCAACGTGAATCAGCACGCTGCGGCGATCAGAGCCTCTCGCGAGATAGTGAACGAGCTTCGTGCCGCGGTTCGCGACCGAAAAAGCTGAGGGAGAGAGACGCTTCCTGTTGAGTTAGTGAAAGAGAACGATCAGGCAGCCGTGGTACTCTGAGAGTTCCTTGCGCGCCGCATGCTCTCGCCGGCAACGAAAATCGATTTGCAAAAAGCCCAGAGAAATCTGCTGCGGGCGGTCGCTTCTTTCGAGTTCGCCAAGGGCATTTTCGTTTTGTTGATCGGCCTGAGCGCCATCCTGCTCGTCCACAAGGACGCCTGGGTGATTGCCGAAAGCCTGCTGGCTCTGTTGCACATCAACACCGACCGGCACTCGGCGCAGGTCTTTCTCGATTTTGCCGATAACCTGACCGATGCCCGCCTGTGGGGTGCCGCGGAACTCGCATTCGCCTACTCCGCTTTGCGTTTTGCAGAGGCTTACGGCCTGTGGAAGCAACGCACCTGGGCGGAGTGGCTTGCCTTCGGCTCCGGAACGCTGCTTCTTCCGCTCGAAATCCGGGAACTTATGCGCGGCATCACGCTCCTGCGCTCGACGATGTTTGTAGCCAATCTTGGGATCGTTTTCTATATGTTCTTCCTGCTGCGCGCCGGCCGCCGCCGCCGGCGGGAGCTAACGTCGATTGACCCCGAAACCCCTGACCAGAGCGGCAAGTAGGGACCAACGACTCTGGCGCACACGCTCCCTCTGCTTCATAATTTACGACTATCGCAACGCGGAGGTTTCCATGCGCGTCTCTTCTTGCTGCTTGTTTCTCGTGCTTTCCACCCTTGGAATCGCTTTCGGCCAGGACACAAATTTTCCCACCGGCCCTCAGTATCTGATGAACCCTGATTTCGTGAGAAATGGGTCGCCCTCGTTCCTGCGTCCTATTTCCACACCTACTATGTCGCTGACCGACCCGCCTCTTGAAGTCGGGGCCAGCAATGCCACCGGCGTCCTCATTGCCGGCGCAGACAATCAGACGGTCTTGCCGCCGAGTCCAGACACTCTGCCCAAGGCAGATTTGTTTCCCATCTTCTACGGCGAGCCCAAGGCCGGCACGATTGAGATCAGTTTTCTCACTGAACCACCTGCCAATGAGTCTCCAGCCAGCATTTTCGACACGGGAGTCTGGCAGATGACCACCGCTCAGGCATTGCGCGAGCGTGGCTATGGAATTTCTCTGGTGGAAGGGGCGGCTTACGGCAAGGCGCATACCCGCCACGCAAATCGCGTCTACACCAATGCTGACATTGATCGGCTGCATAGTGGCAGCTAGGAAATGACGGGTGGATGCGGCCCTACGGTTTGTCAGGACTGACGGGTTCGTTCCCGCGGCATAGCGCCCAACAGGTGAGTGCGCCGATCGCCACGATCCCGGTTCCCCTTGCCCAAGGGCTGTTCAGGACCGCTCCCGTGGCGTCGAGCATCTGGGCAGGCTTGGCCCTTGCGCCGCATCGTTCGTCCCGAGTGACTTGCTCGCCGCGATGTACCGTCACATCCAAGGATCTGGCGTCCTTTGATCGCTGGGACGCCACATGTCGGTAGTGAATCTTGACATCGTTTTCGTACGCAGCCACCATCACCTTTCCACCCGCATCGATGACGGCATAACGCGTCCATTCTTGCGTTAGCGGAACGACTGTCATGCAGTTCACGCGCACTCTCATTCCTCGCGCGCTGTTCAGTTGCAGGCTGCCATGGTCGAGGACGAGTTCGTCTCCCTCAAACTGCACGAGGGTGTCAGGTTGAATCGTGACCGTGGATCCGTCAATGTCGACTTTCGCGGTACTCTCCGGCCGCGTCTGCACTAGGTCGTGGGGAAAAAGTGCGGACGAATTGGGCGCAGGCTTCCCATTCAGCCACGTGCCTCCGTCGCTGTGGAGCATCGCCCGCCCGAAGTCCTGCGCGATCAGCGACGCCGGCAGAACAATGACCATCGCTCCGCAAACCAGCTTGCGCCATTCAGCCAAACAAGCTCCCGCCCTTTTTCCGCATCAACTACTTTCTGCAAGGGTAACCTGCCACTCTTTTGGCCGGCTATTGCCTCGCGTGATTACCGCTGCCAGCTTAAGCTGCCAGCTAAATGACACGGTGGAGAGCGAAAGCAGGTTCCCTTCGGCTTCGCTCAGGGCAGGCTCTCACCGGGCTTGGGCTCGGTTCGGAAGGACAAAGATTCTTTGTGGAAATGACGAGGCCGATATTTAGAAACTAGAAACCGGAAACTAGAAACTGGAAGCTTCTAGACGCGTGCGAAATCGATAAAGCCGCGCTGCACGTCGACGCGAATCAGTTTGACGCGCAGCTTGTCTCCAACGTCGACTCCCTGTTGACCCTGGGCCAGCAATCCCTCGACGGGCGGTTGCGCCACGCGGACAAACGTTCCCTTGGGAGTTGCGCCGGTGACGATGGCGTCGAACATGGCGCCGATGCGATTCTGCATGGCGACCGCAGCCAGGCGCTTGGACATTTCACGCTCGACTTTTCGCGCGGCGTCTCCCCTCTCGGTGCAGTTGGCGGCGATCAGGGTAAGTTCGTTGTCCGAGTAAGGATTGGGCTGGCCCACGAGCATGGCTTTGATAAGTCTTTGCGTCACCATGTCAGCAAAGCGGCGGTTGGGAGCGGTGGAGTGCGTGTAATCCTGAACCGCCAGGCCGAATTGCCCGGGCGCGGCCTCGCCCGGGCGCTCGAGAACGTATTCCCCGGGACCAATCAACTTGATCACGGCCAGGGAAAGGTCGGCAAAATGATCCGGATCAGCCGTCTTGCGCTCGACGAGAAAATCGTTCAGCGCTTTGGAATCGGGAGCGGCCGGAAGCTTCTCACCATAGGTCGCGGCCAGTTGGACGATGCGATCCCAGCGCTCCGGCTGCTTTACGATGCGCCGCAAAGACGAAACCTTTTCGAGCATCCGCGCCACCACGCCGTTGGCGGCAATCATGAAGTCTTCAATCAACTCGGTGGCGCCGTTTTTCTGCTGCTTCATCACGTCAACCACCTGCGCATTCAGCACCATGGGAAGAGTTTCTTCGGTCTGAAGGTTGAGCGCTCCATTTTCATAGCGCCGGGCCTTCAGCTTTTGCGCTATCTCGTCCTGCAAGCGCAGTTGCGTTTGCAGATCGGTGGATGCGGCCACCTTCGGCGGCGCCGCTGCCGTGCCGTCCAGCCACGCTCCCAGCGAGTTGTATTGCAGTTGCGCCTGGTTGCGAACGAGGGCGCGATAGACGTTGCTGGAAGTTACGTGGCCGTTCCCATCCACGACAAATTCGGTGACCACGCTCAGGCAGTCCTGATGTTCCAGCAGGGAAGTCTTGCCCGTGGAAAGCTCCTCCGGGAGCATGGGGAAGTTTCGGATTCCGGTGTAGACCGTCGTCGCTTCGCGGGCGGCATGCTGATCGATGGCACTCTGCTTAGGGACGAATGCGTCTACATCGGCAATACCGATCAGAACTTTCGTGTCGCCGTTCGGCAAGCGTTCGGCAACCTCGATCTGATCCAAATCGCGGGAGGTGTCGTTGTCGATGGATGACCACAATTGGCTCCGCAGATCGCGCACCGTTCCCGCTGCAGCGATGGCGGGAGGATGAGCCCGCAATTGTTGCAGTTGCTGCTGGACCTCGGGCGAGAAGTCCGGTTGAAAGCCGTGTTGCTGCACCACGGCCTTTGCGACGGCTTGCAGGTCGATATGAGATGAATTGGCCGTCACTCGGTGACCACAGCCTTCACCAGATTTCGCGGGCGGTCTACGTTGTATCCCTTTTTCGTGGCCACATGATAAGCGAACAGTTGCAGAGGGATCACTTCGACGATTGGCAGCAATAGCTCGGGCGCGGCCGCCACGAAGAATACATCATCGGCAACGCCGGTGACCTCGCGATCCCCTTCGGTGGCGACCGTTACCAGCCGTCCGTGGCGCGCCTTGACCTCCTTCATCACCTCAAGGGTGCGCCGGTAGCGCAGAACCGAATCCGGATCATGCCGGTCGCAGGTTGCCAGCACCACAACCGGAAGGTGCTCGTCGACGAGCGCATTCGGACCGTGCTTGAGTTCGCCCGCGGGATAGCCTTCCGCATGCGCATAGGAAATCTCCTTGAGTTTGAGCGCTCCCTCGCGCGCGATGGCGTAATGTACGCCTCGTCCCAGGTACAAGAACTTTTCCGCTTGAAAATGCTTTTGAGCGAATTGCTCCGCGAGATCGTCCCAGGCCCGGAGATTGCTCTCGATCGCTTCCGGCAGGCGCAGCAGCCGCTGCAGGTACGAGCGCGTGACCTCCGAGGTCATGCGGCCACGCTTTCGCGCCAGGAACAACGCCATCAGATAAAGGACCGTGACCTGCGTGGTAAAACTCTTGGTGGCGGGCACAGCGACTTCCGGGCCGGCTCCCGTGATCAACGCGGCACTAGCCTCGCGAGGAATCGTGGCGTCAGCCACGTTGGAAACTGCAATCGTCTTCACGCCGCGGGTCAGCGCCTCGCGCTGCGCCGCAATGGTGTCGGCAGTTTCACCGGATTGCGTGACCACCATCACGATGGGGTCGACGGCGGCGTGCGTGGAGCGATAGCAGTATTCGCTGGCATATTCCACATCCACGGCGACGCCAGAAAGATCTTCGATCATAATTTCGCCGGCCAGGCCCGCGTGCCGGCTTGATCCGCTGGCGGCTATGATCAACTTCTCAAAGGTCAACAACGCACTTTCGATCGCGTGCAGTTCGCCGGGGAAAAGAATGTCGTTCTGCAGATGCTTCTCGACAGTTTTGGCGATGGCTTGGGGCTGTTCGTAGATCTCCCGGCGCATGGCATGGGTAAAACCCGCGGCCGCGAGGCTGGAATTGGGGCTGGTTGGATTCATGGTCGGCTGCGGCTGAGAGTAAATCATTTGCCGCGACCGGAGCAAACCGGCTCCCGGAAGAGAACTACTACGTTCTCACTTAATCGGACGACGACGCAACCAATCCACCTTGCCGGGGAGGCACAAAACTATCGCTGGCTGCCTTTCGTAACTTTCACTTTCCGGCAATTGTTCTCACACTAGATTTCTCTACCCCTTGTAGTGAGTCCGGCTAGCAATGAATAACGAACAGCATAAGCAACGCCGCGCGAAGCCGCTGCGGCAGGTTGAAGCACGCGAGTGGTGGCTGTGGGGTTTTGCCGTCACAGTCACGATAGTGCTGACGGCGGGCATCGTGTCTCTGACCTTCGCCGAACACTCATATCCTGAAGAACGCCGAGTGGCTGGATCTCAAAGAATGGGTACGCGGGTTGGCATGCCTTGTGCTTCTGTTCGACGTCTACACGGTCTACCAGCAATTTCAGCTGCAACGAATCCGTCGCGAACTGACCCAGCGCAATCAGCTTTTTGAAGTCATCACCGAGAATGCCGCCGACATGATTGCGGTCATCGATGCCGCCGGGAATCGGCTCTATAACAGCCCTGCATATCAGAAAGTTCTCGGGTATTCGTTGAAGGAGTTGAAGTCGACTTCGGCGGTAGAACAAATTCATCCCGAGGATCGCCAGCGAGTGCTGGAAGCGGCGGAGAAAGCTCGGCTCACCGGACGAGGAGAGCGGCTTGAATACCGCATACGTCACAAGGATGGAACGTGGCGCATTCTGGAATCGGTCGCTACCGCCATTCCAAATGAAAAGGGTCAGACTGAAAGACTGGTCATTGTCAATCGTGATATCACCGAGCGTAAGCGCGCGGAAGAGGCGCTCGCTCACAATGCCTTGCATGACACTCTGACTAACCTGCCGAACCGCAGCCTTTTTCTGGATCGCGTGCGGCATGTACTGGCGCTTTCCCAGAGGCACACCAACTACAAGTTCGCCGTGCTGTTCATCGATCTGGATGAATTCAAAGTTTTTAATGACAGCCTGGGCCACGCCGCAGGAGACGCTCTTCTGCTACAGATTGCTCGCCGATTGAGTGTCTCCGTTCGAGGCGCGGATACGATTTCGCGCCCGGGATTGGCGGGAGGTACAACCACCTTCGCCAGCGAAGAGACTCTGGCGAGACTGGGCGGCGATGAATTCACCATATTGTTGGAGGACATCAGAGATTGCGGCGACGCCATTCGCGTAGCGGAGCGCATTCAGGAGCGATTGGCCATTCCTCTTGTTCTCCAGGGACAAGAGGTGGTGACTAGCGCCAGTATCGGAATCGCCTTTTGCGCAACCTCATACACCAATTCAGAAGATTTGGTGCGCGACGCCGAAATAGCCATGTACAGGGCCAAGCGGGAAGGAAAGGCGCGCTGTCAGGTCTTCGATAGTGCGATGCACACTTCTGCCGTCAAAAGATTGAGCCTCGAAACTGATTTACGCCGGGCGCTGGAACTCGGCGAATTCCGCGTTCACTATCAGCCCATTGTGTCCTTGCAGAACGGAAAGATTGCTGGGTTCGAGGCACTCAGCAGATGGCAGCGGCCTGAAGGCCTGCTGTCGCCTGCTCATTTCATCCAGATCGCTGAGGAGACCGGAATCATCCTGCCCATGAACCGCCTGTTGCTGCGCGAAGCCTGCCTTCAGCTTCGGGCATGGCATAGTGAGTTTCCTTGCGATCCGCCGCTGACCATGAGCGTAAACGTCACCCCCAGAGAGTTTGCCCAGCCGGAACTGGCAGCGCAGATGGGAGCAATTCTGGCCGGGGTTGGAATCGACCCGGGCTGCATCAACGTGGAGATCACGGAAACCATCGCCATGGCCGACCCGGCACGATCGAACATCGTTCTCTCGGAATTGAAGGCCTTAGGAGTTCACCTGAGTATCGACGATTTCGGAACAGGGTACTCTTCACTGAGCCGATTGCAAGGATTGCCGGTGGACACGTTGAAGATTGATCGCGCCTTCATCTCCAAGATGGAAACCGACAGCGAAACCGGCGAGATCGTGCGCATCATCATCATGCTGGCGAAAAGCCTTGGACTGAAGGTCGTTGCCGAGGGCGCTGAAAATCTGGAACAGGTCAGTCTGCTCAAGCAACTGAAGTGCGAACTCGTGCAAGGCTACTTCTTCGCCCGCCCCGGAGACCACAACGCTGCTGAGGCGCTCTTGATGAAGAGCGCCTGGGTAGAAGCCCTGCCGTCACCCACAGTGATTTAATGGCCGCCGCCGTCCCCACCCTCTGGGAAACTTGAACAGAAGGGTCGTCGCCTCAGGACACCTGCGGGGAGACCAATTAGAGTTCGCGCGGCCCTGCCTCGGTAAACAGCGTGAGATAATGACGCTACATCGCGGCCCCGTAGCTCAGTTGGATAGAGCAGCGGTTTCCTAAACCGTTGGTCGGCGGTTCGACTCCGCCCGGGGCCCCCATGATTTCAGTCACTTGCGTTGGTTACTATCGATTGGCTGGTTTCTGTTTTCAAGATGCTGCACCGAATGTTGTGCTATAATGATTTTCAACGCTACTGCCACGGTTTGCTCGTGACGCGGTGATCCTGTTGGATCAAGATTCATCTCCGCTTTTCCTGCCCGCCGTTTATTCAGCGTCAAATCAAAATACAAGAGCGGCATGGGACCTCACTACACGTGTATACACATCAAGCCTCTCCAGAAAGAACAATTACGAATGACAAGCTTTACAGAATTACCGCTATCTTCTGCTTTGCAGCAGAGGCTGGCGACGGCTCAATTCATCATCCCTACGCCGATTCAGGCGCAGGCTATTCCTTACGCCCTTGAGGGCAAAGACGTGCTGGCTACCGCGCAGACAGGAACCGGCAAGACGCTGGCATTTCTGATTCCGATCATCGAGATGCTGCAGCGTGAACCGTCCCAGAAAGTCCGCGTCCTGGTTTTGCTGCCCACGCGCGAACTGGCGATTCAGGTCAACGAAGAGTACGAGAAACTGCGCGGCAAGGGACTCTCGAAGGCGGCGCTGGTGATCGGGGGCGTCTCCGAAAAGGCGCAGATTCAGGCCGTGCGCGCGGGCTCCAGCGTGGTAGTTGCGACCCCGGGACGCTTGCAGGATTTCATCAGCCGCAACCTGATTGACCTGCGCGAGGTCAAAATCCTGGTGCTCGATGAAGCTGACCGCATGCTCGACATGGGCTTTCTGCCCGCAATCCGGCGCATCCTGGAGATCCTGCCGCAACGCCGGCAGACGCTGTGTTTCTCGGCCACGATGGAGCAATCGGTCGCCGGCCTAGTGAACGATTCCATGCGCGATCCGGTTCGCGTGGCGGTTGGCTCTGTGCTGAAGCCGGTGGAGAGCGTCCGGTTGCAGGCTTATGAAGTGCGCCCGGCTGAGAAGCCCGATGTGCTACGGCAGTTGCTATATGCCGAGAAGGGACAAACTCTTATCTTTGCTCGCACCAAGCGCGGCACCGAGCGGCTGGCCAAGGAACTGGTACGCGAAGGTTTCTCCGCGGCGATGATTCACGGCGACCGCTCGCAGTCGCAACGCAATGGGGCACTCAGTGGATTTCAGCAGGGACGCTTTCAAGTGCTGGTCGCGACCGACGTGGCCGCTCGCGGTTTGCACATCGATGATGTGGCGCACGTGATCAACTACGACCTGCCCAAGATGGCGGAGGATTTCATCCATCGCGTGGGACGAACTGGGCGTGCCGGGTCGGAAGGACTGGCCACAAGTTTGGTGGCGGGCGGCGAGGTCATCGAACTGCGCCACATCGAGCGCACGTTGAAACTGAAAATCGAACGGAAGCAAATCGATTGGGCAAATGCAGGGCGCTCGGAGCACGTTGTCCAAAATACGCTCGCTAGCCGGACTTTGACCAAATTGCCAGGGGAAGTATTCGCGTAAGCGCAGCACTGGATTCGGTGATCAAACTGAAGAGGCGCGCCATAGGACGCGCCCAACGTTTTGGATGGACTTACTTGTTCGATCGATCGAAGGTCGAAGATTTATGGTTCTGTTTTCTCCGGCTCGCGTTCCCGCGGAATACTGGAAATGTCGGCGTCGTCTCCTAGTTGAAACAGCGCCGCTTGCTCGGCGGCGTGTCTTTGCAATTCGTCCAAATCCAGTTCGTTCGAATCGCCCGGCGTTCCTAATGGTTCGTCCTTGCGCTGAATACGGCGTTCGGCCTTGTCGCGCTGTTTTTGCTGGCGCGTGTGTTCCTTCTGGCGTTTGGTGAAGCTTGATCGACCTCGTCCTGGCATAGCAATCTCCCATTGTTTGTTGCTGATCGAACGTTCCGCTCAGCGGCTAAGGCCGCTGTTGATTTTGCGGAGTTCACGGCGCGGCTGGAAGCCGCGCCCTTTCAAAACGGACCGCGCGGGTCCAGCTACCAGCGAGGTTCCCGGGGCTGACGTGCATGCCCCTGATAATCGTCGCGGCCTCCGCCGCCTCCGCCACCAAAGCGCTTTCCACCGCCTCCTCCGCCGCGCGGCGCATCGGTCTTCGGCTTAGCCTCGTTAATCTTCAGCGCACGGCCGCCGAGTTCGGTTCCGTTCAATGCCGCGACTGCCTTGTCGGCTTCGGCTGCATTGGTCATTTCGACGAAGCCGAAGCCGCGGGCGCGGCCGGTCTCGCGGTCCGTGACAATACTGACTTTCTCAACCGCGCCATGCGCCTCAAACAAGCCACGTAGCTCTGGTTCGGTGGTGCTGTGGGGTAAGTTGCCGACGTAAAGATTTTTCATAGGAGTTCTTCTCTTTCTGTGTCTGCCGCAGCTATTTCTGCTGAGAACGTTTCTGCTGTAGCTGCTTCTGTAGAAAACAAGGGTTGGGGAATGATGGGCGCCGGCGCGGAGTGCTGCTCGATGGCTTCCGCCCAGCGGGAAGGTCTCGGGGTTTCCCGCAGCGCGCGCGAACGAGCCTCGCTGACCGCTCGGACACTCGAAATTTTCCGGCAGGCCTCCAGGATTCCCCAGCGCTGCGATGTAACTGCCGCAGCCGGAGCGAGCAGCGCCGCGACCATCTCCCTGTGCAGCGCATCCGCGTCGGGCTTTGGCGGGGCTTCGTCAGAATGAGGCGCAGGCGCAAGATACTCGGGACCGCCCACGAAGAAAGCAATTCTCTGCGGAGGAGTTGCGCTGCGAAGGTCGTTGCAGAACTTGTCGCGGCTGTCGGTTTCCCCGGCCACGTTGATGAGCACCAGATTATACAAATCCGCCCGCCACCAACAGCGCGCCTCGAGAACATCGGCGGCGCAATCCACGTCAATGCCGAGTTTTCGCATCACGTCAGCCCGCAGATCGCGTTTCGTCTGCGAGGTATCGAGCAGGAGTATGCGCTTCTTCTTAGCCGGAATGGTCACCGGATTGGGCTGCGGCAAGGCGACGACGGGTGTGGTCATGCTACCTTCTCTTTGGCGTTGCTTTGTGCTGCCGGGGCCACCAGGTGTTTCTCAGCCAGGGCCTTCAACATTTTCTGATTGCTCTGGCGGCGGCTGATCTTTTGCCTGCGCCGCCGGTTAAATCTGGCTTTGTCGCCGTTGATTCCGGACATGTTTATCTCCCGCTTATGGGCTGATTATCGTAAATGCCTGGTGCCGCGATGTTCTTGATCCCGCCCCAGGCCTCGAAGTTGTGAGCACGCTGGAGATCCCGCTACGAGCGAGTCGCCGAATCGGCCAGACCCTCTGGCCGTTCCTTGAAGCCGATGCTTTGGGATTGAAGGATCTGAATTTCGCAGTCTCTCAGATTCGACACGTCGTTCGCCTTTCAGGGAATTTCTCAATCGCGAAGGCGCAACGTGCTGTTCAGGGTGTCTTCGAGGTCAAGATCTTCAGTATACGCTGCATTCGCAGATATTGCTCAGATGCCGCGCGCGGGAGGCGCCGCTGCTGACAAATTCACGACACCCGGCCTGGTGACTTAGGGCTGCGAAGGGCTGATGGGGTTCGAATTCTTGCAGAGAAGCAGGCAGAGTATCAACCCTCCTCCACCCATGCCGCCGCCAATCTCGATCCATTTTGGATTCAGGCCATTGCTAGCTGGTTGCGGTGGCGGGGCTTCTCCGCAAACTGCCGCCTCGTCGCGGGTCGCCTGCTGTCCCTCATGCACTACGCTGGACTGCGAGGAGTTGTTTTCCGGCGTTTTACCCAGAGCGCCGCTTTGCGTGATATTCACATCGTATTTGTGGGCCGCAACCTGTACCGCGCCCGTGAAGTCGGCCACGTCGTACAGCGTTCGATCCTTCGAGAGAGGCTCAACCTTGATGCAGTTCACGTGCACGCTCATCGACGTCGAGGTTCCCACCGATACACTTCCATGCTCCAAGGTCAGGTAGTTGCCTTGGAACTTCACCACGGATTGCGGCTGAATCAGAACAGACGATCCTTCCGCGTCAAGATTGGCAACCGAGCCGGGTTTGGTCTCCAGCACATCCCCGGGAAAAACGGCGGTGGAGTCCGCCACCTCAGCGCCGTTCACCCATACTCCGCCTTTGCTGTGCACGACAGCTGCGCCCGTGTCTGCCGCCAGCAGCGACAGCGGACACAGGACAGCCATCACCCAGCAAAGAGAATTGCGTAAAGCAGACACACTCATACCCAAACGAAATTTCCACAATCTAGCTAACAGAATCGTAGCGGCAGGGAGTCAGGTCGTCTATTAGCTCTCTGGGTGCCGGTCGCGCAAGAATATTTGCGCAGCCTGCGGCCTTGGCTGCGTCCGGCTTGCCAACTCCGGTATGCTGGGCGGACATGCTTTGATGACTCTCTTGATGAACCTGTTTCGACAGAAGATGGTTTGATCGAAGATGGTCTGACTTAAAAGGTCTGACGGAACATGCAACCAAATCCTGCTGGTAGTCCGGTGATTGAATTTCGCGACGTAGCCTACGCGCTGCCCAGCGGTCAGCGGTTGCTATCGGGGCTGAATCTGCAGGTACAACGTGGCGAGACCTTGGTCTTGCTGGGGCGCAGTGGTTCGGGAAAAACTACCACGCTGAAACTTGTCAATCGGTTGTTGACGCCCTCGGGCGGGGAAGTGCGCGTGAATGGCGCGCCCACTGCAGAGAGCGACGTGATTCGCCTGCGTCGAAGTATCGGGTACGTTATCCAGGATGTGGGCCTGTTCCCGCATTACAACGTGGAACGAAATATTGGCCTTGTTCCGCGAATCGAGGGCTGGCCCGCCGAGCGGATACGTCGGCGCGTCGAGGAATTGTTGCAGATGGTAGGGCTTGAGGCGCAACTGGCTTCGCGCTATCCCCATCAGCTTTCCGGCGGGCAGCGGCAACGCGTGGGAGTGGCTCGGGCGCTGGCCGCTGATCCGGCGATCCTGCTGATGGACGAACCCTTCGGTGCGCTCGACGCTCTCACACGCGATGAACTGCAGCGCGAGTTTCTTCGGCTCCAACGGCGGCTGGGCAAGACAGTGGTCTTCGTTACGCACGACCTGCGCGAAGCTTTGCTGCTCGGTTCGCGCGTCGCTCTCATGGAAGCCGGGAGGCTGGTCACGGTTCTTTCTCCAAAGGATTTTTTGCGATCAACCGACCCACTAGCAGCGGCCTATGTGCAGGCTTTTGAAGGTGGACTGGACTCGGCCGTAAATCGAGGCGCGTCATGAACCTCTTTCACTTCCTGTTGCAAAACCACGAACAGGTTCTGGAACTCACCCTGGAACATCTTTGGCTGGTGGGAATCTCCACGCTGCTAGCGGTGCTGATCGGAATCCCGCTTGGGATACTGAGCGCGCACTGGCCGGCATGGAACAAGCCGGTGCTGGGAACCGCCAACATTGTTCAGACGATCCCGAGTCTCGCCCTTTTTGGATTCCTGCTTCCGGTGCCCTGGCTCGGCGAGCGTGCCGATCGCCTGGCGATTCTCGCGCTGACTCTCTACGCGCTGCTGCCTGTGATTCGCAACACTTATACGGGCATCCGCGGAGTCGATCCCGCGGTGGTCGAGGCTGGGCGCGGGATGGGACTCACCGACCGCCAACTCTTGTTTCAAGTCGAGCTGCCGCTGGCTGTGAGCGTGATTCTCTCGGGCGTGCGCGTGGCGGTCGTCGTTTCAGTAGGACTCGCGACCATCGCTGCCGCGATTGGCGCAGGAGGTCTGGGCGAGTTTATCTTTCGCGGCCTTGCCATGGTGAACAATCAACTCATTCTGGCGGGAGCGATTCCCGCCGCCGTTCTGGCGCTGTCGGCGGATTTCGGCTTGGGATGGCTGGAGAAGCGTTTGCGGCCACGATGAAACGGGACAAGCACAGAGGACGTTACGGCGGTTTTGAAGCAGCCTGCCATAGTTTGGCCTGCGTCATTCTCGTGGCCCTGCTATTGTCCTCGTGTGCGTCTTCTCACACCGATCGCATCGTGGTCGGCTCCAAGAACTTTACTGAGTCGCTGATCCTGGGTGAACTCCTCGCCCAGCAGATTGAAGCGCACACGCATTTGAAAGTGGAACGCCGCTTCTATCTCGCAGGGACTTACATTTGCCAGCAGTCGCTGCTGGCCGGGCGCATCGACATCTATCCCGAATACACGGGGACTGCGTTGACCGCCATCCTGAAGCAGAAAGTTGGCGGCGACAAGGCCGAAGTTTACCAACGAGTCAAGAATGAATATGAAGCGCGCCTCGACCTCACGCTCGGCCCGCCGTTCGGTTTCAACGACACCTTTGCCATGGAGATTCGTGGCGAAGACGCGCGCCGCCTGGGCGTCAAAACTTTATCGCAGGCCGCGGCATTCGCTCCCCAATGGCGAGCCGGCTTTGGCTACGAATTCATGGAAAGGCCAGACGGCTACGCCGGACTGGCTGCCGCTTACGGCTTGCACTTCGCTGCGGCGCCTCGAGTTATGGATCTGGGCCTGCTCGCCCCCGCATTGAAGG
Organism: uncultured Acidobacteriaceae bacterium; assembly: GCA_963703635.1. Classification (GTDB taxonomy): domain Bacteria; phylum Acidobacteriota; class Terriglobia; order Terriglobales; family Acidobacteriaceae; genus Sulfotelmatobacter. The sequence goes on along the minus strand of CAVPEZ010000019.1, from coordinate 391,472 downwards.
ATCATCAGATTGACCTGGCTGCCGGCAATGCTACCGACGGACTAATTCCCGCGCTGGATTTGTTTGTGCTCGAAGATGACCGCCACTATTTTCCTCCCTACGAAGCGGTCGCGGTCGTCCGCCAGCAGACCGAGCAGCAGCATCCCGAGGTGGTCCAGGCGATGGCGGAGTTAGGCGGTAAGATTTCCAATCGTGAGATGCAGCAGCTCAATTACTCTCTCGACGGCCAGCACCGCGACGTGAAAGATGTCGCGCACGAATTCCTAAGGAGCAAGGGACTGGTCCACTGAGCGTCGTGTGGAGACAACTCCTAGATCAGATCAGCAACTCACCCCGCAAACTCAGAACCGCATTCCCCTTGAGAATCACGCGCCCGGCTGTGACCTCGCACCACAGTTCGCCGCCGCGATCCGAGACCTGGCGCGCGTGCAGGCTCGTCTTGCCCAGCCGCTGCGCCCAATACGGCGCCAATGAGCAGTGAGTCGAACCGGTCACGGGATCTTCCGGGATGCCATAGCTCGGTGCGAAATAGCGCGAGACGAAATCGGCATCGTCGCCCGGAGCTGTGATCGCGACTCCCGCGGGATGAAGTTTTCCGAGCAAACGGAAGTCAGGACGGATACGCCTGACCGCTTCCTCCGACTCATAGATTGCGAAGTAGTTGTCTTCGATCTGCATCACCGCAGCGGGAGCCTTGCCCAAGCCGTCGATTAGCGCCGCAGGCGGATCCGCGCAGGTCCAGGGAGCGAGCAAGGGAAAGTCCATGGCCAGCAGATCGCCGTCACGGGAAACAGTCAGCGCACCACTGAAACGAGTCTCGAAGCGCACCAAGTCCCGCCCAGCTTCCAGAATTTGCAACACAACAAATGCAGTAGCCAGCGTCGCGTGTCCGCAAAGCTTCACCTCGCAACTCGGCGTGAACCAGCGTAATTCGTAGTGATCGCCGAGAGGGGCGAAAAATGCGGTCTCCGAAAGATTATTTTCGGCTGCGACCGCTTGCAGCAAGCCGTCATCTAACCACCCTGCAAGCGGACAAACCGCGGCCGGGTTGCCGCCAAAGGGTTTGGCGGTGAAGGCGTCAACGTGAAATATCCGTAGGGGCATTACCCTATGGTACTCGGGCTGCCTGGGGGAATAGAATCCTACGCACTTGCGCCAGCCAGCGCTAAGACGATCCGGTTGCCGCGAAGTATTCGTCAGCTCGCCACGAGATTGGGAGATCTGAATGCCAGCCACGCAGACCGATTCCGTCATCCGCCACGATGTGATGGAGCAACTCGCGGACGCGCGTCAACGCACCGACGACCTGTTCGCTGTGGTCAAACCCGATGCCCTCTATGATCGGCCGATCGCCGAGCGTCACCGCATCATCTTCTACATTGGACATCTCGAGGCCTTCGATTGGAACCTGTTCCACGAACGCGCGCTTGGACTGAAGAGCTTTCATCCCGAGTTTGACCGGCTGTTTGCCTTCGGCATCGACCCGGTTGGCGGCGGACTGCCCACCGATCAACCCGCGGACTGGCCCAGAATCTCCGCGGTGCAAGACTACGTCGGAAAAATCCGCGCAGTTCTGGACGTTAAGCTTGCGGACGCACTCACCGATTCCCGTTTTCCAACCAGCGACGGATTTCCGCTGAGCACTCTGCTCAATGTAGCCATCGAGCACCGGCTCATGCACGCGGAAACGCTGGCCTACATGCTGCATCAATTGCCCCTTGATCGCAAGGTGAGGCAATCCGAATCCTTAACCACCTTTGCTCCGCCTGTGGATCACGGCAGCGTTGAGATTCCTGCCGGCACGGTCACGCTCGGTCTTGCGCGCGACAGCGGTTTGTTCGGCTGGGACAACGAGTATGAAGCTCACACCGTCGATGTCCCGGCGTTTGCGATTGATCGATATAAGGTGACGAACCAGCAGTATCTCGAATTCATCAATGCGGGCGGCTACGAAACCCGCGCGTTCTGGGGCGAGGGCGACAACAACAATAATGAAGACTGGGAATGGATATCCGCACAGGGAATTTCGCATCCGGCTTTCTGGAAGCACGATGGCGCGCAGTGGCTGTATCGGACAATGTTCGATGAAGTTCCACTGCCGCTCGATTGGCCAGTCTATGTAAGTCAAGCCGAAGCGAAAGCCTATGCGCGCTGGGCAGGGAAGTCGTTGCCCTCAGAAGCCGAGTGGCAGCGCGCAGCGTACGCCACGACTTACAGCGGCGAACGAGCATATCCCTGGGGAGAACAACCCCCGGACGCCACATTCGGCAACTTTGATTTCGCCCGCTGGAGCCCCGCCCCGGTGAATGCGTTTCCTGAAGGCCGCAGCGCCTTCGGCGTTCACGGCATGTTGGGCAATGGCTGGGAATGGACTTCCACCGAGTTCGCTCCTTTCCGGGGATTCGAGCCGTTCCCGTTCTACCGCGGTTACTCCGCGGATTTCTTCGACGGCAAACACTTTGTCTTAAAAGGCGGATCGTCGCGCACCGCAGCCTGCATGTTGCGGCGCACGTTCCGCAACTGGTTTCAGGCACACTACCAATTTGCCTACACCGGATTTCGCTGCGTAAGCCGCTGATTCGTCTGACGCTGATCGTCTAGATAGCTGATCGTCTAAAAAGATCGTCTGGAAGATCATTTAACGGCAATCGTCAAAGGAGCTGTCCATGCTGGTTCAAACTATCACTCCGAACGCGACGTATGAATTCGCAGCCGATGTACACGCGGGCCTCACTAAGCCGGGTCAGAAGGAACTGCTGTCGAAGTATTTATATGACGACGTAGGTTCCGCGCTGTTCGAAGTGATCAGCCACCTGCCGGAGTACGGACTCACGCGCGCCGATGAGCGTCTGCTGCGGCGGCACAGTCATGACATCGTCGAGCGGCTGGCCACTCCGATTTCTGTGGCCGAACTCGGCAGCGGCAGCGGCCGGAAAACTCGGCATATCCTCGAAGCGCTGTGCCGCCGCCAGCGCACCGCCTACTATCCCATCGAGATTTCCCCGTCCGCCCTCGCCATGTGCGAACGCGAACTCCGCGACATCGAGTCCATCAGCATCCTGGGCTTCGAGCGCGAGTATCTCGACGGACTGCTGGAAGTAGCTGCGCACCGCTCGAACGGCCAACATCTTCTTGTATTGTTCCTAGGAAGCACGATCGGGAACTTCGATCGTCCCGCGGGCATTCAGTTTCTTGCCGAAGTTCGCCGCATTCTTCTGCCCGGAGATTCACTTCTCCTGGGAACCGATCTGGAGAAATCCAGCGCTCAGTTGCTGGCGGCCTATGACGATGAACTGGGAGTGACCGCGGGCTTCAACTTGAATCTGCTGGCGCGCATCAATCGCGAACTCGACGCCGATTTCGATCTCGCTCAGTTTGAGCACGTCGCAAGAATCAATCACGAAGCGCGCAGCGTGGAGATGCATCTCCGCTCCAAGTGCCGCCAGACCGTCCGTATTCCCGCCGCCGAGCTACTCGTCGAGTTTGTCGAGGGCGAAACCATCTGGACCGAAAGCAGCCACAAATACTCGCCGGGAGAAATTGTTCCCATGGCCCGGACCGCCGGTTTCCGCTGTGAAGCGCAATGGATCGACGAGCAGTGGCCGTTCGCGGAAAACCTGCTCATCGCGGAATAGTATTCCTTGCCGGCTAATGTGGGGACAGCCGCCCTTCGGCAAGCTCAGGGCAGGCGCTCGGTTGTCCAGCGAGCAATGCGAGCGCGCTGCTTCTGCACAACGCCGGCTATCCAATACTCGATCGAACCCAATAAGAATTCCCACATTCTCCGAAGCAGAAGTAAAACTTTGTAAATCCTGCGTTTTTGTGCGGTGCGGCAATGTAAATTAATAAATAGATGAATGAGCAGATGAATAAAGGGTATTTGAGCGCGACGCGCAGGCTTCTGGCCTTCGCACTCTGTGGCGCGACCGCAGCCGCCCTTTTTGCTGCTCCCTTCTGCGCTGCCATGCCGTCCAGTCAGCAGACCCAGGGATCTGCCACGCCCCGAGCCGTTGCCAAGCGCATCGGCGTCATCAAAGCCATTAACGGAACCGAGATCACGCTGACCCCGGAATCTGGTCCGGAAGTCAAGGTCACTGTTCAAGCCGCAACGCAAATCGTCCGTTTTGCACCAGGCGAGACGAATGTGAACAACGCCACGCCCATCCAATTGCAGGATTTGCAGGTTGGCGACCACATCCGGGCCACAGGTTGGGCCACCGACGATAACCTCCCGCTTCCCGTTTTAAAGATTGTGGTGATGAAGCACTCCGACCTGGAAGCGCGTCATCAGCAGGACATGCAGGACTGGCAGAAGCGCGGTGTGGGTGGGTTGGTCAGTGACGTGGATGCTGCGGCGGGAACTGTCACCATCTCGGTCACCAGTTTCACGGGAAAAAAGAGCATCGTCATTCATTCCTCCAAAGCCACGGTGATTCGCCGCTACGCTCCGGATTCGGTGAAGTTCGACGATGCCAAGCCCAGCACACTGCGGGAAGTTCATCCCGGCGACCAGGTACGTGCGCGCGGGGACCGCAACGCTGATGGCACTGAGGTGACAGCCGAGGAAATTGTTTCGGGATCGTTCCGCAATGTAGCCGGCACTGTCAACTCCGTGGATGCAAGTTCGTCGACGCTCAGCGTTCAGGATTTGTTGTCGAGAAAAACAGTGCTCGTCAAAGTAACAGCGGACTCGCAACTCCGTCATTTGCCTCCCGAGATGGCTCAGCGAATTGCCCTGCGCTTAAAAGGAGCGGCCGCCGGAGGGACAGGCGCTGCTTCCAGCGCAACGTTCGGCTCAGCCTCGGGTCAAACGGCGAGTCCAGCAACTCCTTCCGGCGGAACGGCTGAAGGTGGAATGGGCGCGAGAGGAAACGGCATGGGTGGGCGTTCCGGCGGCGCTCCAGATTTCCAGCAAATGCTCAGCCACATCCCCGCCTCGTCGCTAGCCGACCTGCACAAAGGCGATGCTGTGGTGCTGGTCTCGACCGAGGGCACTGCGGGCATAGGCACCGCGATCCAGTTGGTCAGTGGGGTCGAGCCCATTCTGCAAGCTGCGCCCAACGCCGGCCAGGCCATGATGCTTGCACCCTGGAGTTTGGGCGGCCCCCCCGGCGATGTTGGGGGTCCATAGTTTTGCTTTCCTCGCAAACTCAATTCTTCAGCCGGGGATTTATAGCGAAGCGTCATGTTCGCGGAATGGAATGATGGAATGAAGGTTCGTAAGTATCTGTCTTTTGTACTCACTCTTTTGTCGTTGCAGTTGTGTGCCACGTTCGCCCTATCGCAAACAGCCCCGTCCCAGGCCGCCGCTCCCGGCATTTTGCGCGGACAAGTGACCGACCCCTCCGGCGCCGCCATCGCTCATGCCGATGTCATCATGACGCCGGCAGCCACGTCGTCGACTCCCATCAAGACACAAACCGACGGGCAGGGCGCGTATGAATTCAAAGGGCTGGGAGCCGGTCAGTACTCCTTAACCGTGGTTGCTCAGGGATTCGCCCTCTATGAAAACGACAACATGGTCATGACCGGCGGTCAGCCCATGCGCCTCAACATCGCCATGACCATCGAGGTCGAGGAGCAGCATATCCAGGTGTCGGATACAGTGCCGACCGTCGATGTGAATCCCGCCAACAATGCCGGGGCCATAATCATCTCGGGTAAGGAACTCGACGCGCTGCCCGACGATCCCGACGAATTGCTCACCGACCTGCAGGCGCTGGCCGGGCCTTCCGCGGGACCAAACGGCGGACAGCTCTACATTGACGGTTTCACGGGCGGCCAGCTTCCTCCCAAGTCATCCATTCGCGAGATTCGCATTAATCAGAATCCGTTCTCGGCGGAATACGACAAGCTCGGCTACGGCCGGATTGAAATCTTCACCAAGCCCGGCACGGACAAATTTCATGGCCAGATCCAGGTCCAAGGGAACGATTCGGCATTCAATTCGTCGGACCCGTTCGCCGGCGCTGAGCCCGGCTATTACACGGCACAATACGAGGGAAACGTCGGCGGTCCGATCAAGTGGATCAAGAACGCATCCTTCTTCCTGAATGCCCAACGCAGAAATATCAACGACATCTCTGCTATCGACGCCCAGACTCTCGATCAGAACCTCAATCCCGTTCAGACCCTGGAGTCCGTGTCCACTCCGCGCCAGCGCACCAACATCAGCCTGCGTTTCGACTACGCCCCCTCCAAGAACAACACACTGACCGCCCGTTACCAATACTACCGCGACACCCAGACCGGCAGCGGGATCAGCCAAATCACTTTACCTACGCAGGCCTACGACTCCACCTCCACCGAGCACACGCTGCAGATCGGTGACACGCAAATCTTCGGGGCGAAGGTGGTCAACGAAACGCGTTTTCAATATCTGCGCGAAAACAGCGGCCAGACATCGGTGGACACGAATCCGGAGGTCGGCGTACCCGGCGCATTTACCGGCGGCGGCAACGGCACCATCAGCACCGACCACCAGGATCACTACGAACTGCAGAACTACACCTCCGTGATTCACGGCAGCCACACCATCAAGTTCGGAGTCCGTCTGCGGGCGCTGCGCGATGACAGCAATTCCAACGCGGGCTTCAACGGCACATTCACATTCTCATCCCTGAACCAGCCTACGGATACTCCTGCCAATTGCGCCACTGATCTTCAAACGAACCCTAACCCCAACCCACCTTGTCCCATCTCTCTTGCCTTTGCTTTGGGGCAGATTCAGAACCCCTCAGGGCAACGGTGGAGCGCCTCCATTCGCCACCCAATTGACGTTCACGAAAGGCTCTCCCCTTGCGAGCGTCACAACCTACGACGCCGGGCTCTATGTACAGGATGATTGGAAGGTACGGTCAAACATCACTGTCAGCTTGGGTTTGCGCTACGAAGACCAGAACCATATCCGCGATCACGTGGATTTGGCGCCGCGGTTAGGCGTCGCCTGGGGCGTCGGCGGAAAGAGTGGTCCTCCGATCGTTGTGATTCGTGGCGGAGCGGGCATCTTCTACGACCGCTTTCAATCGACGCAGATCCTGCAGGCAGAGCGGCTGAACGGCATCACCCAGCAGCAGTTCGTCATCAACAATCCCACCTGTTTTCCCGGAGTCGACACCGCGCCTCTCGACCCCTCCTTTTCCAACTGTGGCACGGTGAGTTCCAGTACTTCCACCATCTACCAGATCAGTCCCTCGCTCTACGCGCCGTACACGCTGCAATCAGCCATCAGCGTGGAGCGGCAACTCACCAAGTCTGCCACTCTCTCCGTCACGTATCTGAATTCTCGCGGCTTCGATCAGCTGCTCAGCGTCAATGCCAACGCGCCCAACCCGGGCACACCCTGCAATCCCTGCGTGCGGCCAAACCCGGGCGCCGGAAACCTTTACCAGTACGTCTCCGAAGGCGTGTTCCGCCAGAACCAGCTCATCGTGAACACGAATATTCGTGCCGGCACCAAGCTACAGCTGTTTGGCTACTACACGTTCAACTATGCCAACAGCGATACGTCCGGGGTATCAAGCTTTGCTTCGAACTCTTACGACATCAGTCAGGACTATGGCCGGGCATCGTTCGATACCCGTCAACGCCTGTTTCTGGGCGGCTCCATCGCCATGCCGTACGCCGTTCGTCTCAGCCCGTTCCTGGTGGCGAGTTCCGGCTCTCCCTTCAACATCTCCACCAGCACCGATTTGAACGGGGACTCGATCTTCAATGACCGGCCGGGGTTGCTCTCCACTGCCACCTGTCCCACCACGATACCGCCAGGCGCAGGGTCCTCTATCTATTGCACGCCCCTGGGAACGTTTGACTCCTCACCAACAGCAAGCGAAAAGCTAGTCCCGATTAACTACCGCACCGGCCCGGCGCATGTCAGCCTTAACCTGCGGCTAAGTAAGACGTTCGGCTTCGGCCCCAAAGTGAAAGGCACGGGTAACCAGGGTGGCCCCGGTGGCGGAGGACATGGAGGTGGGGGTGGGGGCGGAGGCGGAGGCGGTGGGGGTGGTCCACGCGGTCCGCTATTTGGCGGCGGGGGCGGTTCCGCGATGGGAGGCAGCGGTTCCGATCGGCGCTACAACTTCACGCTCAGTGCTTCTGCGCGCAACGTGTTCAACAAGGTCAATCTGGGCAATCCGGGCGGGGTCCTGGGATCGCCCTTCTTCGACAAATACAATAGTCTCTTCGGCGGCCCGTTCTCCACCGGTGTAGCCGTTCGTCGCATCGAGCTGCAGGCGACCTTCAGTTTCTGAACCACAACGCCGAGAGCCAGGCCGGGCTGGGTTTCATACTGGCGCCGGCGCCGCCGCTTCGTTGTATTCGGTTTCAGCGGTATCACTCAGCACGAAATATGCAATCACCTTCACATCGAAAACTTCACGGCTTCCGGGACTTCCCTTAACATGTTGGCAGCACTATACTTAGCGCCGCGTCAACCTGGCCCCACACTTGCCGGTACACAGGGGTATTCAGGAGCAGCCCCTGTTTGCCCTGGAGTTCGCGCAAATGTTTCGTCGCATCTGGCCATGGCTTCTAATCCTCGCGGTTCCCGCAACCAGCGGCGCTTCCGTGCAGGTTCCGTCTCCGCGTTTGCGCCAGGCCGTCTTAACCGAGCGCGAACACCAGCTCTGGAAGACTCCCACGCGCGCCGCCGAGTTCAGCGACGTCCCGCATGCGAGCACGCCCGCGCGTTGCGAAGACACGCAACCTCCTGAGGCCTTGACCACGCCTGATCCTCTGCTGGTTCCGACGGGAGCGGGACTGAAGGTCAAAGTCAGCTTCATCATCGGCGCCGACGGGCGCGTGCATAGTCCTCTGATCCTGCAGAGCGCCGGCACCGTGGGCGACCGCAACGTGCTGCGAACGGTTCGCACCTGGCGGTATCGTCCCGCAACCTGCAATGGCGTGCCCACCGAAGCGGAAGGAAAGATCGAGTTTTCCCGCCGTTGAGATCGGGACCGTCTCGGCTTCGCCCGTGCTTCGGCAAGACAGGGCAGGCTCAGCTTGAGCTAGAATGACCGCAGCAGCAGCGTGGTCTGAATCGTGGACAGAGAAAAAGATAAGAAACTCGCCAAGCCATCCGCGCCAGCTCCCGCACTGGATTCTGAGAGTGTGCCGAGCATCGGTCCGCACAATCCCGCTCTGGGCGAAATCTATCAGCGGCTCTATCCGGAAATGCGGCGGCCCAAGCCGAATCAGGAGGCCATTGCCGCCGCTCTGCAAGCCATGCAGCGCCTCACCCTGGAATCGGATTCCGAAACTGTCGCCGAGGCCGCCACGCAACAAACCGCGGTTAACGCTCTCCCTGCCTGCCCCGTCTGCGGACATCGCAATCGCGAAGGCAACATGTTCTGCGGAGCGTGCGGACTTCCGCTCGGAACGCCAGATCCCGTATCGCCGGCTGCGGCGTCGCCCAATCGCGAAGGCGGGCCTTCACCCCAAACTCCGCCACCAGCGCCGGAAGCCAAGGATGAAGTTCATCCGGCGCCGGGCGCTCACGCCGGCGCTCATTACTATCACCACCACTACCATCACCACTATTTCCAGGGCGGACAGGCAGACGCTGGCTCGGCAGCGCCGCGCGCCAACGCTCCCGAGAGCGCCCGCGAAGCGGACCGGCTGAGAGTTGCCGCAGCCGCCAAAGGCGAACCCATGAGCCGCGGCGAGGCCTCGGTCCGGCGGCTTACGCAGGAATGGGTTTTAGCCTGCAACACCCGGCAACTGGACGAACTGATCGAACTCTACGCCCAAGACGCGCTGGTGCTCCGCTCGAATCTTCCTCCCATTCGCGGCGCGATCGCGGTGCGTGAGTTCTTCTATTCTTCGTTGGAAGCCGGTCTGGGAGAAGTGGCCCTCGATCCCATGCGCGTGGAAGTCTTCGGAGACATGGCTCACGAGGTGGGACGCTACAGCGCGCTGGTTCCGGGAGCGACCGGCAAACGCCGCGAGGAGCGCGGCAAATATCTCTGGGTCTTCGCCAAACAGGCCAGCGGAGATTGGAAGCTGGTTTCCGAATGCTGGGCGAGCGACCTGACGCTTGCTGGGGGGGAGTCTGATATTCCCAAGACGGCGATTGCGCCGGCAAAGACGCGGAGAAGTTAGTGGTCAGTGCCCAGTGGTCAGTGGTCAGTAAGACTAACACTGATCACCGAACACCGAACGCGACCACTGCTTCAGTGCTTCACTCCCAGCTTCGACAACTCCCCGTGCAACTGATCCAGCGTTTGCATTTGGATCACGCGCATGCCCAGCTTCGCAGCGCACTCCAGATTCAACGCGCGGTCGTCGATGAAGCAGCATTCCTCCGGATCGAACTGCGTTGTCTCGATAGCCAGACGGTAAATCCCGTTCTCCGGCTTGCGCAGCCCGACAAAGCAGGAACTGACAAACAACCGGAAGATTTCCCGCAAGCCGTACTTCTCGATGCGCCGCAGATTCAACTCGCGGGACTCGTTGTTGATCGTGCCCATGAAGTACTTGCCGGAATTGGCCAGCGCGCGCGCGAAGGCGAGAACCTCCGGCATCGGCTGCGACAGCGAGAACATGTAATCCCGAAAGTCTTCCCGGTGTAAAAGGACGGTTGCGGTAAAACACGGTTCGGTCCAGGTATTCGTCAAGCGTGATCTTGCCGCGCTCAAACGACGAGACCACCATCTCGTGCCGCGACTGAAACTCTTCTGCGTCCAGACGAAAATGTTCAAGCGCCGCGATCCGCTGAGTGTGGTCCCAGGCATTGCTGAGCAGCACTCCTCCGACATCCCAAAAGATGGCATGAATGTTGGACACGTGCGAATCCTCCTGTTTCATATTCGATTCTAAGCAATTCTCCTAGTGTTTGTAGACTGTAGTGTCGGGATGGTAGTTGCGCCAGTCGAACCAGTAGTCTTTCAGCGCCGGGACGCGGGCTAGACATTTTCCTTGCGCCGGGCCGGAGGTGGCGCAGCCCTGGAAGTTCCACTGGCTGTTGGTGAGTGTGTCGAGCAGGCTCCATGGTTGCGGGCCGGATTGCAGAAAGAATTCCGCATCGTGGCCGTCGATGCGGCTGCTGAAGACGCGGAAGGATTTTCCGTCAGGGCCGAGGACCAGGAGCAACGGCGTGCCGTTGACGCGATCGACCACCGGCGATTGTTTGGCAAGAGTTTCCCAGGGATAGGCGCGGGCCGCGCTGTCGATGGTGAGTCCGATGACCACGTCGCGCGACTTCAGTTCAGTGTTCGGAAAGCTGATGACAACCGGCAGCTTGGCCACGTCCGGCTCCCAGTTGCTGTCGTACTCTTTCGTGTACTTGGCGACGGGCGCCAACACTTGCCCGGATGGAGACTCGGTTCTCCACTCGCCGAAGGTGAGTTCGTCGCTGAGGACGAGTTCGAGCGCCGAGCCTTGCAGCGGGCCGTAGATCGCCTTGCCCGTGATCTGTTGCCACCAGGTTCCGGTTTCCTTGTCACGCATCAGGAAGTTCTGGTTGTTGATGCCTGCGAGATAAAAATGCAGGGCTCTTCCGCTTACCGTGCGCGTCCACACCAGACCGGTGTGACAGAGCGTTCAATAGGTGACCGCGATGGGCACACCCGCGACCACGTCGTTGAGGACGTGATGGTACGCCATCTGGGTGATGGGATAGGCGCGGGCCTCGCTGCCAAAGCGGACGGCCAGGACCATTTCCTTGGGGTCGAGCTTGCTTTCGGATTGCCCCAGGAACTCCGCGCCTGCGATGGGATGGAACATCCATTCGAAATAATTGAGCCGTGCCATGACCGCGGAGAACGCGACGACCAACAGAGTGAATGCCAGGAGAGTCTTGCGCCAGCGGCCGGCGGTTCTCCACAGCGCGAGAGCGAAGAGGAGACAGACCAGGCCTGCGATCAGCGTGCTTAGAGGAGCGCGCTGGCGCACGGCCATCGCAAAGAGGAGCGCGCGCGGGGCCTGGTGAGTGAACGGACGAATGATGAAGGCAGGAATAAAGAAGAGTGCGATGGTCGTCAGGGCGCAGACGAAGAATAGAGTCCAGAGCCAGCGTGGCTGAGATGTTTTAGTTTTTGTTGCGTGGGTTGGTGTGGTCATTGTGGATTCGAATGCGGACGATTCTAACCTGTGGTGAGGGAGAAAGCGCCGGGACGGGCTGACTAGTATAAAAAAATTGAAAAGGCTGACCTCACAGTTGCGCTGAAAACCGGGCTCCCCTTCGGGAAGCTCAGGGCAGGCTCTCACCGGACTTTCCGCCGGTTCGGAATGACATCCTCAAGTATTCCAACGACACCCTTAAATATTTGGCTGGGGGGACAGGGTGGCGATATGACCCTGGTAACTTGCTGGGGAACTAGGGTGACCCTACGATCATAAGCAGGTATGACTCTCTCATCGTTATTGGTGTGCAAAGACGAGGCTGCGGTGGAGGTGTTGCGCCGCGCGCTGGAAGAGCTGGGGATTCATGTGGAGCTGTGTCCGGACGCGGTGCGCGCGGCGGTGAGGCTGGCGCAGGAACGTTATGACCTGCTCATCGTCGATTGCGAACGGAAGTCGGACGTGGTTTCCATCTTGCAGGAGTGCCGTTCCTCGCGGGCGAACGAGTCGACCCTGGCGGTGGTGGTGGCGGAGCAGGGGGACATCCGGGAGATGTTTTCCCAGGGCGTCAACTTCGTGCTGTACAAGCCTTTATCCCACGAGCGAGTCATGAGCAGCCTGCGAGCGGCGCACGCCGTGCTGTACCGGGACAAGCGCGGCAAGGCGCGCGCAGCGATACACACCCAGGCGACCATCGACTATGCCGGCGGAGAGCAGGAGAAAGCGACGCTGGTGGATCTGTCGGAAGACGGCATGGCGGTAAATTTCGGCAAGAAGTTGCCGCCCTCGAGCAAAGTTTATTTTCAATTTCAATTGCCGGGGCAGACCACGGCGGTGCGGCTCTCGGGCCTCGTAGTGTGGCAGGATTGGAACGGGCGCGCGGGCGTCCAGTTTGTGGATGTACCGAAGGCCTCGCGCAAGGCGTTGCAGGAGTGGTTGCAGATGAGCCTGGCCGATGCTCCGAAGCGAGACTTGGCGGCGGAGGTCGTGGAAGTGGTGCACTCCGCGCGGCCGAATGAAAGTTCGGTAGAGGCAGACCACTATACTTCCGGGAATCTATACACGGCGAAGCAGGAAGTGCAGGGCCGCGATCACACAGCCAGCGCCCGACTGCGGGCGGAGCCGGCCAACCGGCGTGGACAAACCCGATATGCCTGCCGTCTGGGAGCAGAGGTTTACCAGCAGGGCAGCTCGGTGCGGAACTACTGCCATCTTAGCGATCTAAGTCCCGGGGGCTGCTACCTGGAAATGCCTTTGGCTTTTCCCGCGGGCACTGCGGTCGAGATCACGGTGCGCACGCAGGAGATGAAGTTGCGGTTGAGCGGTAAGGTGAAGGCCTCGCATCCCGGCTACGGGATGGGCGTGTCGTTTACCTTGAGCAGCAAGGATGAGCGCCATGGCGTGCAGCAGTTGATTGATTTTGTGGCGGCTGCGGCGGAGAGGTCTTAGAAGCAGTTCTCAGTTCTCAGTTTCATTCCTAAGGATTACTCTGCGAGATATAGTCAAAGGGGGCTGTTTTCTCGCTGCGAAGGCCGGTGCTGCTTGCATCTATATCTCCCACCCTTCCGCAAAGAACGCGGAAGCGTGGGGCACCCACGGTGTGTTTTGTGCCAGCTGAAGGCTCGCCATCCGGCCAAATTACCGTGAAGAATTGACGCTCCGCGACCATTGGGGATAGAAGCCAAGAAGTCCTAGCAGTGGACCGGGCAAAAGCAGCCACACGACCTTGGTCCCTAAGGGATCGAAGAGGCCAGTGACGATGGCGATGGAAACGATGGTGATGGCGAAGCCGATAGAGATCTGAATGGCCAGTGCGGCGCCAACCAGATGGGGAGGACATGCCCGAGCCGACAGGGCAGAGAACTGCGGCGAGTCGGCGACCACAGCGGCTCCCCAGAGTAGCAGCAATGCGAGAAGCCCCACGGGCGAGAATAACTGCCAAGCAAGCGCGAAGATAAAACAACAAAGTCCCGAAAGTGAAAGCGATATGGCGGCTACGCGTGCGCTGCCCCACCGTTGGCTAAAGAGACCACCCACCACGCATCCGAGCGCACCGGCAGAGATGATAGCGAAAGCCAGTCCGGAAACTTTGGAGTTGCGCAAGTTCACGTTCAGTGTGGTGCGGACGATGAGCAGGGGAACGATGGTCCAGAATGCGTAAACTTCCCACATGTGGCCGAAGTAGCCGAGGGCCGCGGCACGAAAGTCGCGGGATGCGAAGGCTCCGAAAACAGCTCCAACGCTGGTGCCCGCAACCTTCTTGCGAAGGGAGAGGTGAGGGCCATCACCCAGGAGATAAATCAGCAGAGCTGCCAGAGCGGCAAGAATGGAGGAGGTCCCGATGACATACTCCCATTTCCATGCCGCTCCGACGAGGCGCAGCGCATGAGGAAGGGCAGTGCCAAGCGTCAGCATGGCGACGAGATAGGCGAGTGCGGATCCAGTCCGCTGCGGGACCCAGCTCACAATCAACTTCATGCCGATGGGGTAAATTCCGGCCAGGCAAATACCGACAGCAAAGCGAAAGACTGCGCCGCTCGCGATGCCGGTGGAAAGCCATGCGAAGCAGGCGTTAAACGCTGCGCCCAGAAGAGCGCAAACGGTAAAGATTCTGCTGGCTGGAAATCGGTCTGCCGATCCGCTCAGCGCAAAAACCAGCGTCCCGAGAATGAAGCCCAACTGAACCGCGCTGGTGAGAATTCCAATGTCGGAAACGCTCGCGCCCCAGGCTCGGCGCAGATCATCGGCTGCACTATTCGCGCTGAACCAGAGCGATGTGCCGAGCAGTTGCGCGATTGCGATCGTCGCAACTGGATCGAAACGCGGGATGGCGGCCTGTGGCGGATCCAGTAAGGCTTCATTCATATTTGATTCGTCGAGGATGGCGAGCCCGGCATTGAGGTCGGGCGCGTGGCGACCAATGATAACTCAGGACCTCAGTTCTCGGTTCTCATTCCTTTGGGACTACTCTGCGAGATAAAGTCAACAGCAGGTTCCTCATCGGGCCTTTGGCCCGGTTCGGAATGACAAGGGTTTTTGGCTGTCGTGCTACTTGCTTGTGGTTTCTTCTGCTACTGCTTTCTTGAAGTAATCCAGGGACATTTGCAGGCCTGTTTCCAGGTCTATCTTTGGTTCCCAGCCTAGTAGCTGTCTGGCCTTCGTGATGTCGGGGCGGCGCTGCTTGGGATCGTCCTGTGGCAAGGGTTCGTAGGTGATTTTGCTTTTCGATCCTGTCACCTTTAATACTTGCTGCGCGCATTCGAGGATTGTGAACTCGTTGGGGTTGCCGATGTTTACCGGAAGATGCTCCGAGGATTTCGATAGACGGAGGAAGCCGTCGATCTCGTCGCTTACGTAACAGAAGCTGCGGGTCTGGCTGCCGTTGCCGTAGACGGTGAGAGGCTCTCCGCGCAGGGCTTGCTTCATGAAATTCGACACAACGCGGCCGTCATTTAATTGCAGGCGCGGGCCGTAGGTGTTGAAGATGCGGACGATGCGCGTGTCCACTTTGTGATAGCGGTGATAGGCCATGGTGACAGATTCGGTGAAACGTTTGGCTTCGTCGTAAACAGATCGTGGCCCGATAGAATTCACATTGCCCCAGTAGGTTTCTTTCTGAGGATGCTCGAGCGGATCGCCGTAGCACTCCGAAGTGGACGACACGAGATATTTTGCGTTGTATTTGAGCGCGACTTCGAGAGCGTGAAAGGTTCCGAGCGATCCGACCTTCAGGGTTTCGATGCCATGGATGGTGTAATCGACCGGGCTGGCGGGGCTGGCGAAGTGGAAGACGTAATCTACGTGGCCGACGTCGAAAGGTTCGCAAATGTCTTTTTCTACAAACTCGAAAGCCGCTTCATTGCGAAGATGGTGAAGGTTGGCGCGGCGGCCGGTGAGCAGGTTGTCGACGACAACCACATACCAGCCTTCGGCGAGCAGGGCATCGCAGAGATGTGATCCCAGGAAACCGGCGCCACCGGTGACCAGGGCGCGTTGTCGGCTCATGCTTTGGTGATGCCGTTTTTCATTGCCGTATTAGAGACCGCGGAATTCGAGACTGCGTCCTTCAGAGCGGCGGGCAGGCCTTCCGGATAGGCGGCGGCGCGTCCTACGCTGTAGTAGGTGAAGCCGTTCGCCGCCATGCCCTCGGGATCATAGAGGTTGCGGCCATCGATCACGATGGGGTACTTGAGTTCCTGGTGGAGGTGGTGGAGATCGAGGTTGGCAAACTCTTCCCACTCGGTGAGGATGAGCAGGGCATCGGCGCCATGGGCGGCTTCGTAGGACGAGTTGGCGAACTTAAGGCCGGAGGCAATGAGTTCCTGGGTGCGCTCCATGGCCGCGGGATCGTAGGCGGTGATCTTGCAGCCTTCCTGGAGCAGCGCCTGAACAATAAGGATGGCGGGCGATTCGCGAATGTCGTCGGTGCCGCCCTTGAAGGCGAGGCCGAGGACTCCGAGGTGTTTGCCGCGGAGGGTCCAGAGGGCGCTGCGCACTTTGCGGAGGAAGCGGTCGCGCTGGTCTTCGTTGATGCGCATGACTTCGTCGAGCAGGCGGAAGTCATAACCACATTCGCGGGCGACGGCGCGGAAGGCCATCACATCTTTGGGGAAACAGGAACCGCCGTAGCCGATGCCAGGATTGAGGAAGCGCCGGCCAATGCGGGAGTCGGTGCCAACGCCGTGGCAGACCTGAGTGACGTCAGCACCCACGGTTTCGCAGATGGACGCGACCGCATTGATGAAAGAGATCTTCATGGCCAGAAACGCATTGGAGGCGTGCTTGATGAGTTCCGCGCTCTTGGTGCTGGTAACGATGATGGGAGCGGGGATGGAAGTGCGGTCGGGTTGCGGAATGGCGTCGGGGTGCTGGTAATAGCTGCCGCCGGTGAGCGGGACGTAGATTTCGCGCAACACGGCGGCGCAGCGCTGGTTGTCGCAGCCGATGAGAATGCGGTCGGGAAAAAGAAAGTCGGTAACGGCGGTGCCTTCGCGCAGGAACTCGGGGTTAGAGGCGACGTCGAAGGAGGCGGGGTCGGCGCCATTGCGCAGGATAATTTTGCGAACCCATTCGCTGGTGTAGACCGGGACTGTGCTCTTCTCGACGATGACTTTGTATCCGTTGATGGCGCCGGAAATTTCGCGGGCGACCGATTCGACGTAAGAGAGGTCGGCGTCGCCACGATCGGTGGGAGGAGTACCGACGGCGACGAAAATGGCGGCGCTGGCGCGGACGGCTTCCTGCAAGTCGGCGGAAAATTCCAGACGATGTCCGCGGTGCCGGCTCAGCAGCTCGGGCAGGAAGTTTTCGTGAATGGGGACTTGGCCGTCCTTGAGGGCGGCCAGCTTGCGTTCGTCATTGTCGACGAGAATGACGTCATGGCCAAAGTCGGCGAAGCAGGCGCCAGCCACTAATCCTACGTAACCGGAACCGACGACAGCGATCCGCATGTTCAAACTCCAGGGACTGACAATCTTCGGAACAATCTCGGAACGGTCGTGGGGTCGGACCGGGAAAATGACTTGGAGAAGGGTGCAAACTCCCCGCAAGCTTAGTTGATTCTAACATTTCCGGGCAGCGGAGGAGGGAGGGTGACGAGTCTGGGAAGGTTACTTTTGGTGGTTCCTTCTGCCGTTTTGGGATGGGGTTTGGGGTCAGTTTGGCGGAAATAGGAACAGATGAACCACTAAGGACACAAAGGTACACGAAGGAAAGCGCTGATACTAAGAGCCTTCGTGGTACTCTGTGCCCTTCGTGGTTGGTTTCGCATCTGTTCGCCTTTTCAAACTGACCCATTACAAAAGGCGAATCCATATTGACAACCCCCGGTTTTGGGGCGAAACTCTCGGCTACGGACGCAGACTCCAATCTGCGGCGGGTTCGCAATGGCTGATCATCCCGTGCCGGAGCCTAAGCTTTCCAACGTGCAGGGCAGTAGTTCGAGTGCCGAATCGGACCTGGGCGAACTGGCTGCCCTGTTCGCATCGCACGGGGGCGAGGGTCTTTCGGCGGAGCTTTCGGCGGAACTGGCGCTGGAGGTTGTGCTCAATGAAATTGTCGAGCAGGCTTGCCTGACCACGGGGGCGAGCGGGGCGACGATAGTGCTGTTACGGGATGGCGAGATGGTGTGCCGGGCCAGCAGCGGAGCCAATGCTCCGCAGGTGGGCGCCCGGTTGGGCAGCGAGTCTGGCCTGACTGCGGAGTGCATCAAGACACGGCAGGTGCAGCGTTGCGACGATGCGCAGGCCGATCCGCGGGCCGACGCGGAGGCTTCGCGGAGTTTGGGAGTGCGCTCGGTAATGATTTTTCCGCTGCTGCGGAAGGGCGAGCTGGCGGGCCTGCTGGAAGTTTTTTCTCCGGAGGCCGGGGCTTTCGGAGATCGGGATGAACCGACGCTCGAGGCGCTATCGCAACGCATACTGAAGAACCTGGAGCGGGCGAGCGAGCCGCTGTCATTACCCATCAGTCCTGCAAGAAGTGCCGCAGTGGAGAATCTGCCGGCGGAGCCGGTCTTGCCGAGGGCTACTGAGGTGGAGAAGTCCTGGGCGGGTTCGGCGATGGGTCTGCACATTCTTAACAGTCTGAACGAAAAGGAAGAGAACATTCCACTGGAGATTGCTGGGCGAAGTGGGCGGTCTGGATTTGACTTTTTTAGCTTGGCCCTGGGCGCTGGGGTGGTGGTTTGTGCGTTGTTGTTGGGGACGCTGGTGGGTGTGCGTCTGGGGTGGCGAAGAGGTGCGGCGGTCCGCGGACAGATAATGACGCCGGGCTCCGGCGCTGGTGTTAGTGCGCAGGATCCCGCGCAGAATATGGTTGCGCAGAGTGGGGCGGCGCAGGCGGGTGGGGAGCTGGGAACGAATGCGATTTCCGGGTCCGCTTCGTCTGGAGCAGGGAACGCGGGGCCTGCGGCCGGCGAAACTAAAGATGCGATGGCGCAGGTGAACAAGCCGGGTGCGAAACAATCCTTTCCGCCGGCGGGCAGCCTGTTGGTTTATGAAAACGGGAAAGAAATTTTTCGTTTGACGCCTACGGAGGAAGTTGGCGCGGCGGCTGCTTCAAACGAAAGCGGAGCGCAGAGCGCCGCGCCGGGCGGAGTGCAGCGGGCTTCGGCGGTGGAGCCTGCAGGGACGGTTGAGTTGTTTCCGGATGCGGCGGAAGGCAGCCTGATCCAGCGGGTGGAACCGGAATATCCTGAGGAAGCCCGGCAGCGGCGGATTCAAGGGGCAGTCGTTCTGAACGTGCGCATCGGCCGCAACGGCGCGATCCAGGATGTAAGGCTGGTCAGCGGGCAGGCCGTGCTGGCCAATGCCGCGATTGCCGCCGTGAAGCAGTGGCGGTTTAAGCCCCGCATGGTGAACGGCAAACCGGTGCAGATGCAAACCAGGGTCACGCTCAAGTTCAGGGTGCCTTCTTAGTTTTCCGCTCGCGATGTGGAAGCCTCAGCTGAAAGCCCCTAACCAGATGAACTACTAAGAGGAGGAGGCAGCGGTCAGAGATTTTGTCAGAGTTGGAGCGGGGCCCGATGTAGCGGGCATTCTGCTGTCAAAGGAACCGTTTGTCAAGAGTGCAAGAACCTGCAACATCGGGTAATCGGGGTACGAAACCCGGAGATTCCGGCACAATTTACTCAGCAGAATGAGCGAGCAAAAAGTGACCGGCAGGGCCTTTATTCTCAAGTGGATCAACTCTATTTTCGCGATGGTGGATAGTTACGTAAGGTCTTTCTTCACTAGTGCTTTTTGCCTCTTGCAGGAAGTTGCAGGGCTGGATAGACTCGGCTCACTTGATGTCGTTGTATGCCACCTTGACTCGGTGGTTCAGTATTAGATCCCCCCTATATAAAAAGTTGACGATCGGTAGCGTCGTCGATTTGACTTCGGCAAACATAAGCACATCCGCGCGAGCATTCCGAAATCTCGCGAATGTGACTGAGAGGGCGGAGCTGTGAACGGTCAAGCGGTATCGATGGAGCGATGCCAGCGAGCGGTCGAAAGCGCCGGCTTGCTCAACCAGGCGTGCTGGTATGCCGTGCGAACTCGTTCCCGTCATGAGAAACTGGTCGCCAAACAACTGGAGAATCAGGGAATTGAGTCGTTTCTGCCAGTGGTTACGCAGACCCGCAACTGGAGCGACCGTCGCAAACAGGTGGAGACTCCGTTGTTCTCCGGTTATGCATTCCTGCGGATGATTCATACCTCCGACGGTCGAGTTCGCGTACTGCGGACTCAGGGCGTGGTTAGTTTTGTCGGAGTCCAGGGCACCGGAACCCCCATCCCCGATCATCAGATCGAAGACATCAAAACTCTCGTCGCCAGCAGAATCTCTTATGAAGAGCGTCCATTGCTCCGCGTCGGTCAGCGGGTGCGGGTTCGGGGCGGAGCGCTGGACGGGATGCAAGGCATTCTGGTGGCGGAGAACGGCGA
The DNA here is from genome assembly GCA_963703635.1 of uncultured Acidobacteriaceae bacterium. Classification (GTDB taxonomy): domain Bacteria; phylum Acidobacteriota; class Terriglobia; order Terriglobales; family Acidobacteriaceae; genus Sulfotelmatobacter. Next base: position 370,992 of record CAVPEZ010000019.1, on the reverse strand, counting down.
CCGCAGCTTGGTGATCTCGGTGGAACCCATTCAGCGGTCGTTATATGTCCGCGTAGCCGGTTACGACGTTGAGGCGGTGTAGATTTCTCTCCCCCTGCAGTTCTTTTTCTCCCATGTTTGAAACCCAACCACACAAGAAGAATGTTGCGAGGCTTAGTCCTATGGATCAACTAGAAAATAAAGCAAAAGCCAATAAGAACGGCAACCCACTGACGAGAGAAGAGGTGTTTGCCGACTACCCGGTTACGGCGGATCAACCTCAGACCGATCCGCATTTTTCTCTCCGCAGCCTGCGGGCTGAGGCGGAAATCTACGCGATTAGCCGCACTCTCGAATACACCGGCTGGAACCGCAGACGGGCAGCCCAGTTGCTGTCCATCAGTTACCGCGGGATTCTGTACAAGATTCGCCAGCACAACCTTACCCCAAGTTCAAGACGGGTTGTGGCGCCTCTTGGGCAGTCGCTCAAAGTCGAGTAATCGACAACGAGTGCGGCAGAGCACGGTCGATCTGGCCCGAGAATGGGCTTGTTCCCCGTCACTGGCCGCGCCCGGTATAACGCCCCCAAGTTCAAGTGAGACGCACTACGAGGGCTGATGAATCAATTGAAGGATGATGGAGGTTTCGCAATGATGAAAATAAGTTCAAGGGTGGTGAAGCGAAGGTTGGCGGTGGCGCTTGGGGCCTGCATGATCTGCGCCTGGTTGCAGATTTGCGCCGCGCAAACCGACGCGGTTTCGACGACTGGCGGCAATGCGGTTGTGGCGGACGCTGTCAAACCATCTGCGGATGCGCCACAGTTCAAATCGCGCAATCCACGCTACCGGATCGAAGCCGGCGACACCTTCGACCTGACGTTCGATCTGAGTCCGGAGTTCAACCAGACCGCCGTCGCAGTGCAGCCGGATGGTTTCGTCTCGCTGCGGGCAGTGGGGGACATCAAAGTTGCCGGGCAGACCGTCCCGGAGCTGACGCAAACGGTGCGTCAGGCTTATGGAAAGATCCTGAATAATCCCGTGGTTTCGATTGTTCTGAAAGAGTTCGAGAAGCCGTACTTTGTGGCCGATGGGCAGGTGGCAAAACCCGGCAAGTATGAAATGCACGGGAACATGACGGTCACGCAGGCGATTGCGGTCGCGGGAGGTTTTCAATCCGCGGCCAAGCATTCGCAAGTTGTGCTGTTCCGCCGGGTCGACGATCAGTGGACGGAAGCGAAGCTGATCAACGTGAAGAAGATGCAAAAGGACCGGGATTTGCGGGAAGATCCATTTCTTCACAACGGCGATATGTTGTTCGTTCCGAAGAACACGATGTCCAAGATCGATCGCTATATTCCGAACCTGAGTATGGGCACGTATCTGCCGTTGACAATACCGTAGGAGCACGAAACGGACGGTTGCCGTCCGCATGACTAAAAATACTAAAGATAAAAGGTAGTAGGGAGGCAAAATGACTGATTCATTTTCAACGAGCGGCCAAGGACACAGGTCCTATTCATTCACGGCGAGAGATGTAGTTGCGATCGGCTTTCGCCACCAGCGGGTGATGGTCCTGTGCTTCGTCGGCGTCGTTCTGGGTGTGCTCCTTTCCGCTGTGTTTCTTCCCACGAAGTATCGGGCCGAGACGAAACTGCTGGTGAAGCGCGAACGCGTGGATCCGGTTATCAGTGCGGAGCAAAACGCTCCCATGATGTTCAAGGACACGGTGGGTGAAGAAGAGATCAACTCCGAAGTCGAGTTGATTCAAAGCCAGGACGTGCTGCAAAAGGTAGTCACGACCTGCGGCCTGGATAAGCCCAAAATTCTGTCCCGCTTCCTGCATCCGCAGGAGACTCAGCAGAACCGGACGGACCGGGCCATCCTGCAATTACGCTCCGACCTGGTGCTGGAAGTAATCAAAAAGACCAACGTCATCAGCATCGCGTATGAATCGAGCAAGCCAGAGCTGGCGCAGCAAGTGCTCGCAACCCTGGACCGGGCCTACCTCGACAAGCACATGGAAGTGCACCATCCACCTGGACAAACCGAGTTCTTCGAGCAGGAAGCGGCCAAGTACAAACAGGACATGATGGCGGTGGAGAGCGAACTCAGCAAGTTTTCCGGCGGACAGAACAGCGTGGCGCCGACCGTGCAGCGGGACATGGTCCTGCAGAAACTTGCCGACTTCAACGGATCTCTGGACACCACGCGGGCTTCCATCGCCGAACTGAGGAAGCGCATCACGGGTCTCGAGGGGCAGTACCAATCGACTCCCTCGCGCATCACGACCCAGGCAAAGAGCGGCGATAACGCGCAGGTTCTGCAGAACTTGAAGGCCACCCTGCTGACGCTCGAAATGAAGCGGACTGAGTTATTGACGAAGTACCAGCCGACTTATCCGCTGGTGGTGGAAGTCGATAAGCAGATTACGGACACGCGAGCCGCGCTCACCCTGGAAGAGACTTCACCGGTAAAGGAAGAGACGACAGACCAGAATCCCACATACGCGTGGGTGAATGGGGAACTGGCCAAGGCGAAGTCTGACCTGGCGGGACTGGAGGCACGGGAAACCGCGCTGAACGCCATCGTCGGCGTGTACATGTCTCAGGCGCACAAGCTCGAGGAGCAGGGAATCCTGCAGGGTGACTTGATGCGCGCCCAAAAAGCGGACGAAGCAAATTACTTGCTTTACAACAAGAAGCGAGAAGAAGCGCGGATTGCCGACGCCCTCGATCGCACCCGCATTCTGAATGTTTCGATCGCCCAAAACCCGGTGATTCCGAGTTTGCCGACCCGGTCTTTTTGGGTGTTTGGCCTGGTGGCTTGCATGCTGGGTTCAGCGGTAAGCCTGGGAGTAGTTTTCGCGCTCGACTACGCCGACCAGTCCTTCCGAACGCCGACCGAGGTGATGTCTGAGTTGAGGATCCCCGTGCTGGCAGCGGTTCCGTCCTACCGAAGTGCGGGCAACGGCTTGCCGCAGAGTGGAAACGCAAAAGGGAATGGCACCGGCTACGGGAGTGGCAAGACGCACACCGCGGAAGACGATATTCTCTACGAGGTGACGGGCAAACCGGGCAGTCCAAACGCGCAGGAGAGAACGCATTAATGTTTCTGGAATATTTCGGACTGCGCGAACAACCATTCGGTGTGACTCCGGACCCGAGGTATCTTTACCTCGGCTCAGCCCATCGAGAAGCCCTTGCGTCCCTTTATTACGGGATCGAGGCGAACCGGGGATTCCTGTCTCTGGTCGCACGACCAGGCATGGGCAAGACGACTCTGCTGTTCCACCTGCTGCAGAAATTCACGCACACGGCACGCACCGCGTTCATCTTTCAAACCCAATGCAATTCACGCGAGTTCATGCGTTTCTTGCTGGCGGAGATCGGCATTGAGAACGAGGCGCAAGACTTCGTGCGCATGCACGAGCAGTTCAACCGGGTGCTAGCGCAGGAGGCGAGAGCCGGCAGGCGGTTCATCGTGGTGATCGACGAAGCGCAGAACCTGGATGCTTCGGTGTTGGAGACGGTCCGTCTGCTCTCCGACTTCGAAACTCCCCAGGCCAAGTTGTTGCAGATTATTCTGGTCGGGCAACCTACGCTCGCGGACAAATTGGCCAGTCCTGCTCTCGTGCAGTTGCGGCAGAGGATTACATCCCTCAGCGGATTGAATCCTCTCCCTCCGCAGGAAACCACACGTTTCATTGCGCACCGGCTGAAGGTGGCGGGATATAGCGGGGAAGGTTTGTTCTCGCCGGACGCCTTGAATTTGATCGCGCACGCCAGCGAAGGCATACCACGCCAGATCAACAATTACTGCTTCCATGCGCTTTCGCTGGCCTGTGCCACGCGAAACCGGACAGTCGACAGCGAGATTGTACTGGAAGTGATCAACGACCTGGATATGTCCCGGTTCATGACTGAAGTGGAAGCGCCCTCCAACATGTCGAGGCTCGCGTTGCCGGTGAATCTGAGTCTCGATGCGCTTCCTCAAGTCGAGGCATCCGAGCAAGAAGAGCAAGAACTTTACAGGCCGGTATTAGCGCCGCAAAAAAGCGCGGAAGACAAGCTGAGTCCTGCCGATGCAGTACAGCATATGCGGCAGGTATCACGGTTGCTGCGCACCTGGCGCAGCGGGCTGGATCGTCCCGACTGACGTGCAGCCGTTTCAGGCGGAAATCTTTCCGGGTAAGTGACCTGATAAGGAGTCTATGAGCAAGAATTTTGAGCTGATGCAAATCCTCGGCAAGGAACACGAAATGTTCCAAACCGCCACCGCACCTTTGCCCATCGCACCATTGGCGATCAAGCCCTTACCGGACGAAGCCTGGCACAGCGAGGCAAGGCAGCCGGTCGACGCGAAGCCGCTCGCGCTGGAAATGGAAGCAGGGCAGCGGGATGAGCTTCTCAAGCTGGTGCAGCGAGTATTTTTTGCTCCGGGAGAAAACGGTTCTCGGCTGGTGGTGGTATCGGGCACCGAATCCGGCAATGGCTGCAGCTGGATTTGCGCGCGCATGGGTGAAATTCTGGCTTCCCAAGTTTCGGGCACGGTCTGTGTGGTGGACGCGAATCTCCGCTCTCCGGGATTGCACCTGGAATTTGGGGTGAAGAATCACTACGGACTCGCCGATGCGCTGCAAGTTTCGGATCCGGTGCGCGAGTTTGTGACTCAGCTGTCGCGTTCGAACCTGTGGCTGCTCAGCTGCGGGGCGGAAAGGAAAGGCTCGCAGACCCTGCTAGGCTCCGAGCGCATGCGGGCGTTGTTGCCGGAGTTGCAGAGAGAGTTCGATTATGTGTTGATCGACGCTCCGCCGTTGCGCGCCGGGGATGACACGATCATGCTGGGGCGCAATGCCGAGGGAGTGGTGTTGGTGCTGCGGGCGAACGCGTCACGGCGCGAGACCGCACGCAAAGCGGTGCACGATCTTGAAACCGCCAACGTCCGGGTTCTGGGCGCCGTGCTGAATCACCGTACTTTCCCCGTTCCCGAATCCATCTACAAAAAACTCTAGGCTCTTAGTTTTCGAGACGAACATGTTCGAGAAACTGCGGGAAGATCTCAACCGGGCGATGCGCGAAACGCGCACTGACCCGAACTGGAAGCCGAGTCTAGGGAAGCGGATTGAAGTCATGGTCCGCCACTCTACGTGGCCGGTCGTTGCCTACCGTTTTTCCCGCTGGGCGCGCAGCGTACGAATTCCGGTGGTTAAGCAGCTGCTGCAGGTCTTCGGTCTTGTTTTTCGCAAGTGGGTGGAAGTATTCACCAGCGTTCACATCGATGTGCGCGCCGACATCGGGCCGGGGTTCGTGATTCACTCGGTGTACGCGATCAATCTCGGCGCCACGAAAATCGGGAAGAATTTCACCATAGCCACGGGATGCTTGATCTCACATGCATGCCGCGGCATCGGAGATGACGTTTATTTCGGACCCGGCGCAAAACTGGTGGGCGACGCAAAGATCGGCAGCAACGTGGTGATCGCCGCCAACAGCCTGGTGCTCACCGACGTTCGCAGTAACATGATGGTTATGGGCGTACCTGCCCGCATCAAGCTGCCGGGCGGGCGTCCGCAACGGTTTGTGAAAAAGCCAGAAGCGCCAGGTCCGGCGCCGGAAACCAAAGCGGTTCCGGCTCCCGACGTTGCGCCTGCGACCGCTACTGCGTCCGCATATCAAAGCTCTGCGTAACCCAGAAATAGCCGGCGAGACGCCGGCCCTACAACTACAAAGCTCAAGGGCACCTGGGCCGGAAAGAAAAAAGGAGAGAGTAAACCTTGGACTTTGCATGGAACGATGAGCAAGCTGCTTTTCGCAAGGAGGTTTTGCGGTTCGCTCGCGAAGAGCTTAACGACGACGTCATCACGCGCGATCATAACGAGGAGTTCTCGCAGGAGTTATGGAAAAAGTGCGCTAAGTTCGGAATTCAGGGACTTCCGATTCCGACGGAATACGGCGGCGCGGGGGCCGACACGCTCACGACAGTTTGCGCGCTCGAAGCTTTGGGCTACGGTTGTCAAGATAATGGCCTGCTGTTCTCCATCAATGCGCACATGTGGAGTTCCGAGATTCCGATCTGGTCGTTCGGAACGGAAGAGCAGAAGCGCAAGTATCTTCCCGGTCTGGTGAGCGGCGGGCTTGGGCTGCACGCGATGACGGAGCCGGGGTCAGGCTCGGATGCCTACAGCCTGAAGACGCGGGCCGAGCGCAAGGGCGACAAGTATGTGCTGAATGGATCGAAGACGTTCAGCAGCAACGCTCCGAACGCCGACGTAACGATTGTTTTCGCGAATCTCGATCCCAGCCGTGGACCGAATGGCGTGACAGCATTTCTGCTCGACAAAGGCACGCCGGGATTTACAGTTGGGAAGAAGCTGCACAAGATGGGATTGCGCACTTCTCCGATGGCAGAGATCTCTTTGCAGGATTGCGAGATTCCGGTTTCGAATCTGTTGGGCAAAGAATTTGGGGGGCAGGCGGTTTTCACTTCCTCGATGGAGTGGGAGCGGATCTGCATCCTGGCCAGCCATCTTGGCGCGATGCAGCGCATCATGGAAACTTGCGTGAAGTATGCCAAAGAGCGCAAGCAGTTTGGCGAACCCATTGGCAAGTTCCCGGCTATCAACAACAAGATCGCCGACATGGATGTGCGGCTTGAAACCGGCCGGCTGGCGCTGTACAAAGCCGCGTGGCTTAAGAGCCAGGGCAGACATCCCTTGCGCGAAGCGTCGATTGCCAAGCTGTACGTGAGCGAAGCCTGCGTGCAGAGTTGCCTGGAAGCAATCCAGATCCATGGCGGCTATGGTTACACGACGGAATATCAACTGGAGCGCGAACTGCGCGATGCGATTGCGGGTACCATCTACTCCGGAACATCGGAAATTCACCGGGTGATCATCGCCAACATGCAGGGGCTTTGATTCGTCCTCCTCAGTTATTGTCTGCAGTCTCGTCATCCCCGTTCAACCCTTTAGTGCTGTCGATCAAAACTAAATCCAAAGGGATCAGGTTCTAAGTCATGGCATACGTGTTGCAGCAATTGTTGACGAAGAGTGCGAAGGCGTACCCGGAGAAGACGGCGGTGTGGGCTCGCGGCAGGAGCGTCACTTATCGTGAACTGGATGAGCGATCGAACCAGTTGGCCCATCTGCTGCGCAAAAAGGGAATCACCAAAGGCGACCGCGTCGGACTGTTTTTCCCCAAGTGCGTGGAATCGGTCGTAAGCATGTTGGGTGTGCTCAAGGCGGGCGGGGTTTATGTTCCGCTCGATCCGCAGGCGCCGGCAGACCGCGTGGGCTACATTATCGGCAACTGCGGCATTCGAGTCCTCGTTACGAACCATGAAAAGCGGGAAGTGCTGACTTCCGAGACTTTAGAACTTCTGGAATGCTGCATCTCGACCGATCAAGCCGAGAACGGAAGCGACGGCAAGCTTATTCCGTGGTCGCTGCTCTCCGAGTTTCCAGCGGATCACGCACCGGTAGTGGGTCTCATCGAAACCGATCTCGCTTACATTCTCTACACATCGGGCTCGACCGGACGGCCAAAGGGCGTGATGCTATCGCATCAGAACGCGCTGACGTTTGTGGAGTGGTGCGCGGAAGAGTTTCAGGTGCGCAGCGAAGACCGGCTGTCGAATCATGCGCCCTTGCACTTCGATCTTTCGGTCTTCGACGTTTACAACACGCTCGAAGCCGGCGCGACGGTTTACCTGATTACCGAGGAACTTGCGCTGTTCCCCACCAGCCTGGCGAACTTTATCGAGACGCAGAAGATCACGATCTGGTACTCGGTGCCCTCGGCCTTGATGCTACTGCTCCTGCATGCTCAGCTGACCCCGGAAAAATTGAAGAGCGTGCGCACCATACTGTTCGCCGGCGAAGTGTTTCCGATGAAATATCTGCGGCAACTGGCGGAGATGGTGCCCACGGCGGAACTCTACAATCTCTACGGCCCGACGGAAACCAACGTCTGCACTTATCACAAAGTGGAGCGCGATCGGCTGGCGAGCCTGGAAAAGCTGCCGATCGGGATTGCCTGCGCGAACACAGATGCTTTTGCCGTAACCGACGATGGACGCCGTGCCGCACAGGGTGAAACTGGCGAGTTGTACGTGCGCGGGCCAGCGGTGACGTACGGCTACTGGGCCGATCCGGAGAAGACGCAGAAAATGTGCGTCCCCAATCGCTTCGAACAAAACTTCGAGGAGAAGATGTACCGCACCGGCGACTTGGTCACGATGGCGGAGGACGGCAACTATTATTTTCTCGGCCGGCGCGACAGCATGATTAAGAGCCGCGGCTACCGCATCGAACTGGGCGAGATTGAGAGCGCTTTGCTCAGTCATCCCGGAGTTCGGGAAGCGGCTGTGCTCGCGGTCCCGGATGAGGTTGTGGGGAACCGGCTTCGCGCAGTGGTGGCCATTCACGTTCCCGATTCGCTCAAACCTTTGGAGTTGCAGCAGCATTGCGCCACGCGGGTTCCGAAGTACATGATTCCGGAATTCATCGAACTCTGTATTGAACTGCCGAAGACCTCGACGGGCAAGATTGATCGAGTGAAGTTGGCGAAAGATTCGGCGAAGGAACCAACCGCGGTTCGCTGAAGTCACGGAACCGGGCCATCGAGTTTGTTTTGAACGCAGTAAATTCCCAGCAATTTGGAGAAGAAACATGATCGAGTCAGCAGCGGTGAAAGACCAAATTCGCGAATATGTGATCGAAGAATTTGCCAAGACCAAGGGCATCAATGAGGTCACAGACCAGGAAGTGCTTACCAAGAACGGCATCATCGATTCGATGGGGATTTTCCGACTGGTGGCATTTTTGGAAGAGACGTTTAACGTCCGCATCGGCGACGAAGAAATCACCCACCACAACCTGGAAAGCATCGATGCCATTGAGCGGCTGGTGATTTCCAAAACGAAAAAATAGCCGGCTCAAACGTCACGCATAACGGGCGGCGGCAGACCGCCCGGATTTCGCTTTAACTGTAGCTTCATTTCCCCCTTTTCCCGCGCCAACTTTCTGGTGGCCACTCGTCAGGGATTTCTTATGGGTATAAATCGCAAAGTTTTCTCGAACGGGTTCAAGTTGTTTGACTTGCTGCTGATGGTGTGTGCTTTCGGGGTTTCCACTCTGCCCTTGTTCCACCGCGTGGGCAGATTCGGATTGGCTGAGTTTTTCGAGATGCGGATTAAACTCGCCAACTTAATATTATTTAGCCTGTTTCTGCTGGTCTGGCATGTGTTGTTCACTGTGTTTGGCCTCTACCGATCCATGCGTTTGTCGAGCCGATGGGAAGAAGTCAGGGAAATCTGCGGAGCGACAACCCTCGGGACGATCGTGATCGCAGCGGCGGCTCTGACGTTTCGCATCTGGGTGGTCAATCGGGTCTTCCTGGTGTTGTTCTGGTTGCTGACTACGGGCTCGGTAATCTTGAGCCGGATGCTCATACGGGCGGCGCTGGCCTATGCCCGCAGGCATGGCCGGAACACTCGCAATCTGCTGGTGATCGGCACCAACGCACGCGCCTTAACGCTGGTGCAGCGGATCCAGGGCAAGCCGGATCTCGGTTACCGAATTCTGGGTTTTGCCGATGAGGAATGGGACGGGCTGGAAGAATTCAAGAAACAGGGTTACCCGCTCGTCGCCGATCTGGAGACGCTGCCGGCGTATGTCCGCCGCAACGTGGTGGATGAGATTGTTCTGGCGCTGCCGATTCGATCGTTCCACACGTTGGCCTCGCGGATTGCCTGGGTATGCGAACAACAAGGCATTATCGTCCGATTCATGCCGAACATCTTCGACCTGAAAGAAGCCAAGCACAGTGCGGACGAGTTTGGCGGCGACGAACAGCTTGTCAGTCATGACAGCACGATCACGGACGCCTGGGGCCTGGCCATCAAGCGCGCAATTGACATCGTGATTTCAGCGACGGCTATCATTTTCCTGGCGCCCGTGATGGTAATCACCGCCGCGCTGATGAAATTGACCTCTCCTGGCCCCATCTTCTTTATCCAGAAGCGGCTGGGGCGGAATAAGAGGATGTTTGACATCTACAAGTTCCGGACCATGGTGATCGACGCGGAGAAGCGGCTCAAAGACCTTGAGGACAAGAACGAAGCTGATGGAGCGGTGTTCAAGATCAAGAACGATCCCCGCATTACGCCGCTGGGCCGGTTTCTGCGGAAGACCAGCATCGACGAGCTTCCGCAGCTTTTTAACGTCCTGAAAGGCGATATGAGCCTGGTCGGCCCGCGCCCCCTGCAAGTGCGGGATTACGAATTGTTCGACACGTTCTGCGAAGACTGGCAGCGGCGGCGTTTCAGCGTTCGTCCGGGAATTACCTGTCTTTGGCAGGTCATGGGCCGGAGTTCGATCCCCTTTGAAAAGTGGATGGAGTTGGATCTGCAATACATTCGCACCTGGTCGTTGTGGTTAGACTTGGAAATTCTGGCCAAAACTGTCCCCGCGGTTTTGAGAGGTTCGGGGGCGGCGTAACAGCGCCGAAGTGAACTGATGTCCTTTTTCAAATCGCAGAATCCTACATCTAAAATGCCTACTTCGAAAGTTTTGCACGCACCGGAAGCCCCCTGCGTTGCCGAATTGGTGGCACTGCAGGCCGCTGCGAACCCGAACGGGATGGCCGTCTCCGCGGGTCGCGAAGTTGTTTCTTACGCGGAGCTTGACCGCCGCGCCAACCGTCTGGCCAACCATCTTCAGTCTGCCGGCGTCGGTCGAGATACCGCGGTGGGCCTCTATCTGGAGCGCTCACCCGCCATGGTGGTAACGGCTCTGGCCATTCTCAAAGCGGGCGGAGCCTACATTCCTCTGGATCCGCTTCAGCCTCCAGCGCGACTGGCGTTCATGCTGGGGGATTCAGACGCGCGCGTGGTGGTGAGCACGACGGCGCTGGCCCAGAGATTGCCGGCGGGTTCATGGCAAGTGGTTACACTCGATGGAGACGCGGAGAAAATTGCGGCCCAGTCGGACGCTCCGCCCGCAGTCACGGTGAAGCCTGAGGACCTGGCCTACATTATTTATACGTCCGGGTCTACCGGACAGCCCAAGGGAGTGGAACTGGTTCACTCGGGTCTGTCGAACCTGGTGGCGTGGCATCAAGGAGCCTTTCAAGTAACCACGGCGGATCGTGCCAGCGCTCTGGCGTCGTTAGGGTTCGACGCTGCGGTTTGGGAATTGTGGCCGTATCTGGCCTCTGGAGCCAGCGTACATATTCCGGAAGAACGGGTTCGAAGCGATGCCAGGGCGTTGCGCGACTGGATGGTGTCGCAGCGCATCACCATCGCTTTCGCTGCCACGGCGATGGCGGAACATCTGATGCAGCTCGAGTGGCCGGCAACCTCAGGCCTGCGATTCCTGCTCACCGGAGCCGACACGCTGAAGAAATATCCATCTTCGCGGTTGCCTTTCGTGGTGGTGAATAACTACGGTCCGACCGAAGGAACAGTGGTCAGCACTTCGGGTGTGGTCGCGGCAGATAGCTCGGCGAACCAATCGCCCTCCATCGGTCGTCCCATCGACGGAGTGCAGATTTATATTCTGGATGATCGGCAGCAGCGTATATCAGAAGGGGCCACGGGAGAAATCTACATTGGCGGCGCCGGCCTGGCGCGCGGGTATAGAAATCGTCCCGACCTAACCGCTGAGCGCTTTATTGCGAACCCCTTCAATGCGGAGGCAGGCGCTCGACTCTATCGCACGGGAGATTTGGGGCGCTGGTTGCCCGATGGCCAGATCGCGTTCCTGGGCCGCGCGGATGAGCAAGTAAAGATTCGAGGCTACCGGGTCGAGCCAAGTGAGATCGCCACCGTGTTAGGCCAGCACACCGCGGTGCGAACCAGCATAGTGGTTGCCAGAGAAGATGTGAGGGGCGAAAAAGAATTGGTGGCCTACGTGGTTTTGACTTCTGGCACGGCGCTGAATGCCGGAGAAATCCGCGACCACCTCAGGAAACGCTTGCCCGATTACATGGTGCCCGCGGAATTCGTCTCCATCGAGAGCGTGCCTGTAACTGCGAATGGCAAAGTGGATCGGGCGGCGCTGCCGAGTTCCAACGGAAACCGGCACAGCGACGCCTATGTTGGGCCGCGGACCGCGGTGGAAGAAGAGCTGGTGAAAATCCTGGCTCCCTTGCTGAAGCTGGAACGCGTGGGAGTGAACGACAACTTCTTTTTGCTGGGCGGGCATTCTCTGCTGGGAACCCAGTTGATCGCCCGAATCAGCGAAACCTTTGGAGTCGATCTGACTCTTCTTAAACTATTCGATCATCCCACCGTCGCCGAGATGTCAGTCGAAATTGAAGACCTCATCCTCGCACGAGTCCAAGGCGTCAGCGAGTCCAGGCTCGCGGGAGAACACCACCGCAGTGTCGTCTAGCACAAAAACTCCACCAAGGCCGGAAAGCCGGGACGCGGTGTTGAGCCTGTATCACCTTCTCGAACCGGAGGTGCTGGCCAATCCCTACCCGCTGTTCCGTCGCCTACGCTCGGAAGATCCCGTGCATTGGGATCCCTTTCTTCATGCCTGGGTAGTGACGCGCTACCCCGATGTGCTGGAAGTGTTGCTGAACTTTTCGGCCGATCGCACACCCACTCCCGGGCAACTCGACGAGATGGGACTTTCCTCGCTGAGTCCCATTGCGCGCGTGATGGTGAAGCAGATGCTGTTTCTGGACGCGCCCGCACACACGCGGTTGCGGAGTTTGTCGTCCAAGGCCTTCACTCCGGCGCGGGTTGAGGAGCTGCGGGGCCACATTAAGGACATCGTCAACCATCTGTTGGATGGAATTCAGTCGAAGGGCGAAATGGATGTGATCGCCGATCTCGCCGAGCCGCTGCCGGCAATCGTGACGGCTGAAATGCTTGGCGTTCCGACCAGCGATCATGTGAAGTTAAAGCTATGGTCCGCGGATTTCGCCGAGATGCTGGGCAACTTCCAGCACAATCCAGAACGTTACCCGCAGGTATTGAAAGCGGTTGCCAGTTTGACGGAATACTTCCAAGATGCTATCCGCGAACAGCGCGAGCATCCCCGCGAAGGGCTGATTCACGCGCTGATGACCGCGGAAATTGACGGCGACCGGCTAACCGACGAAGAAGTGATCGCGAACTGCATCGTGACCATGGTCGGCGGGCAGGAAACTACTACAAACTTAATTGGAAATGGCTTGCTGACCCTGTTGCGCAATCCGGCAGAGATGCAAAAGCTAGGCAACGATTCCTCGCTGATTCCATCCGCCGTCGAGGAGATGCTGCGCTACGAGAGTCCCAGCCAGCATACGGCTCGCATGTGTCCGTCGGACCGGGAGATGGGTGGCAAGCTGATCCCGAAGCGCCAGGCGGTGATCGCTGTGATGGCTGCCGCCAACCGCGACCCCGAGCGTTTCCCCGATCCCGACCGCTTCGACATCACTCGCAAAGACAATCGTCATCTGGCGTTCGGGTATGCCGCTCACTTTTGTTTTGGCGCTCCGCTGGCGCGCGTGGAAGGGCAAGTGGTTTTCGAGGCGCTGTTGCGGCGGCTCACCGATATCACACTTGTGCCGGAACCGATCGAGTGGCGCTCGAATCTGGGATTGCGGGGGCTGAAGGCCCTGCGCGTCAAGTTCGGTGGACAGTCGCCAACTAAGTCTCCAGATCGGCAACCGCAGCAAGCGAATCCGCCTGCAACGCCGCCCGCTGCGCAAGGTCGCTGCCCCTACGAGGCGCAGCATTCTCCGCAAGAAAACGCGAAGCAAAACGGCAATCAGGAGAGCAAGCAGGATTTAATCCGGAAATATTTGCAGTCTCGAATATCCCACAAGGTCGACGACGTGCCCGCGATCCCTCGCAGCAAACCCGGGCCAGCGCCGCTTTCCTTTGCCCAGGAGCAGATTTGGTTGCACGGCCAGTTTGCGGAAGGTCTCTACAACGAATCGGTAACAGTGTACCGCCGGGGACCGCTGGACCTGCCCACGCTGCAGCGCAGCCTGGCCGAAATCATCCGCCGTCACGAAGCGTGGCGTACGACTTTCAAAGCGATCGGCGGACAACCCGTGCAGATCGTGCAGCCACCTTTTGAGCCAAGCATCGAAGCGGTCGATCTGCGAGAGCTGGCTTCGGATCAACGGGAGCCAGAGGCCTTGCGTCTGGCGCGCGAATGGGCCAGAGTGCCGTTTGACATGGAACGCGGGCCGCTGTTGCGGTCGATGCTCGTCCGGCTTGGCGACGAAGAGTATCGTTTCTATCTTTTCCTGCACCACATTATTTTTGACGGCTTCTCGATCTATCGTGTCTTCTTGCCCGAGCTGGTTACCGTCTACAACGCGTTTCTGGCGGGACAATCTTCTCCGCTTCCGGAGCTGCGCCTACAATATTCGGATTTTGCCCACTGGCAGCGGGAATCGCTGGGCACGGTTCGGCTCGATGAATCCCGCGCTTATTGGTCGGATCAGTTGGATGGCGAGCTTCCGGTCCTGGAGTTGCCCACCGACCGTCCCCGCCCGGCCACGCAGAGTTTTCGCGGGGCCATGCAACAGTTTGCGTTTTCCAGGGATCTTTCCGACCGTTTGCACGAACTGGCGCAGCGTGAAAACACGAGTTTCTTCACCACGATTCTGGCCGGTTTTACCGCTTTGCTGCGGCGCTACAGTTCGCAGCAGGACTTCGTGATCGGCACGGTCACCTCCGGTCGCAAGCGTTCAGAATTGGAAACGCTGCTCGGTTGTTTCCAGAATCCCCTGGCATTGCGCTTGAAGCTGGATGGAGATCCCAGTTTCCGCGAACTACTGGCTCATGCGCGGGAAGTCACGCTGGGAGCGCTTTCTCACGACGACGCTCCGTTCGAACGGCTGGTCGAAGAGTTATCGGTCCGCCGCGATACGAGCAGAAACCCGCTGTTTCCGGTCATGTTCTCGCTGGTCCCGCCGACGGCAGCGTTCGAGTCTGGATGGGACCTGAACCAGCTCGATCTCGAGATCGGAACCGCAAAGTTTGATCTTGATCTGGAACTCGACGACCGGCCGGAAGGCCTGTTCGGCCGTTTCGTGTACAGCACCGATCTGTTTGACGCAAGCACCATGGAGCGAATGGCGGGACACTTCCAGACGATGCTGGAAGCGATTGTTGCCGATCCCGAACAGAAACTTTCCCGCCTGCCGTTGCTGACAGCGGAAGAGAAACAGCAGATTACGGATTGGAACCGCACCGATGCTGAATTTCCGCGTGATCTCTGTATGCACCAACTGGTGGAAGCGCAAGCCGCGCGGACGCCCAACGCCATTGCGGTGGAACACGGCGACCAGCGGCTGACTTATCGTGACCTAGAACAGCGCGCCAACCAGTTGGCGCATTTCTTGCAGAGGCGTGGAGTTGCGCCGGAATCGAGAGTGGGCATCTGCCTGCGGCGTTCTCTCGAGTTGCCAGTCGCCTTGCTCGCGGTGCTCAAAGCCGGCGGGGCATGCGTACCGCTCGATCCGGCTTATCCCAGGGAACGTCTCGCTTACATGCTGGAAGACTCGCAGACTTCGCTGGTGCTCACGCAGCCGGGCCTGCTGGCCGAGGTGACTGACTTCGACGCCGAAGTTATTGCACTCGATCCTGGCTGGAATTCGTTTTTTGCCGAAAGCCGTGAGAGAGTTCTTGGCGAAGTGAAGCCGGAGAATTTGGCGTACGTCATCTATACCTCGGGTTCGACCGGCAAACCGCGTGGAGTACAGCTTAGCCATCGCGGTCTGGTGAATCACAATGCCGCGGCAGTGAGTCTGTTTGGCATCACACCCGCTGACCGGATGGCGCAGTTCGCATCGATATCCTTCGACATCGCGATCGAGGAAATTTTCCCAACCTGGATTGCGGGCGCTGCGTTGGTGATTCGTGAGGAAGATGCTTCGCTGGCAGTTGGTGACTTCCTGAGCTGGGTGAGCGAGCGAGGCGTGACCGCGCTCGATTTGCCCACGGCCTACTGGCACGAGCTGGTGGGAGAGCTTTCCGAATCAACGCTGCAGTTGCCGGAGACTCTGCGGATCGTTATCGTAGGCGGCGAAAAGGCATCGTCCGCCGCGCTGACAGCCTGGCACAAGCTCGCTGGCTCGCGAGTGCGCTGGGTCAATACCTACGGCCCAACCGAAACCAGCGTGATCGTAACCAGCTTCGAGCCGGAAAACTGGGAAGAGATTCCGCCCATTCTTCCCATTGGCCGTCCCATCGCCAACACGAAGATTCACATTCTCGATGAGCATCTGCAACCGTTGCCCGTGGGAATTCCTGGAGATCTCTTCGTGGCTGGACCGGGACTTGCGCGCGGATACTTGAATCGGCCGGAGATCACAGCCGAAAAATTCATTTGCGATCCCTTCAGCGCCGAGCCCGGAGCTCGGATGTACAAGACCGGTGACCGGGCGCGCTATCTGGTGGATGGCAAAATCGAATTTGCCGGACGTACCGACGATCAGGTAAAGATTCGCGGCTACCGCGTGGAACTAAAAGAGATCGAATCGGTGTTGGGATCGTACCCGGGAATCCGCGAAGTAGTCGTGGTGGCGCGGGAGAGCGCTCGCGAGAACGGCCCGGCTGACAAACATTTGGCGGCATATGTGGTCCCCTCGCGCGACCAGGCTCCGACCGGCAGCGAGTTGCGGTCTTACCTGAAACAGAAACTTCCGCACTACATGGTGCCTTCCGCGTTCGTTTTGCTGGAAGTGATGCCCAAGACTCCGAACGGCAAAGTCGACAGGCGAGCTATGCCGGCTCCAAAGCCGGCCGATTTCACCGAGCCGAACGAATACGTCGCGCCCACGGACGAACTCGAGAAAAATCTTGTAAGGATCTGGTGCGCGGTTCTGACGAAAGAGAGGATCGGGATTCGCGACAATTTCTTCGATCTGGGCGGGCATTCTTTGCTGGCCGCCCGGCTCATGCATCGCATCGAGCAAACCCTGGGACAACGCCTTCCTCTGGCGGCATTGTTGCAAGCGCCCACGGTCGAACAATTCGCAGCTCTGCTCAGGCACGAGGGATGGTCAGCTTCGTGGTCTTCGTTGGTTGCGATTCAGCCGGAAGGTTCACGTCCGCCTTTTTTCTGCGTGCACGGCGTCGGAGGCAACGTGGTCGGCTTCCGCGATCTGGCGCGGCACATGGGAGGGGACCAGCCGTTCTACGCTCTACAGCCCCGAGGCCTCGACGGTAAGCAACCCTGCATGACCAGCGTTGCGGAAATGGCCGAGAGCTACCTTCGGGAAATTCGTCGCGTGCAGCCGGAAGGACCGTATCGCATCGGCGGCTACTCCTTCGGTGGATTGGTCGCCTATGAAATGGCGCAACAGCTTCGCGCGCAGGATCAGGACGTCAGCTTGCTCGCGCTGTTCGACACCTATCCCGGCAAGATGGAATCCCGAAGCTCGCGAATGCGCAACCTTCGCAAGCTTCCACTGAAAGAGGCAGTCAGCTTTCTCGTTAAGAAAGGCAGCTTCGTCCTGATGACGCTGCGCAAGCGGCTCGAACTGCAGATGCTGCCCCGGGCTCTGCGCAACGTGCGGCAAGGCTGCGCCAAAGCGGCCGCGGGATATGACGTTCTGCCTTACGACGGCCAGGTGACTCTGTTCCGCGTGAAAGAAAAATCCGTAGGCAGCCTCGATGACCCCTATGCGATTTGGTGGCGGGTTGCCGCGGGTGGAGTCGATCTGCGGGAAATCAGCGGCGACCACCTGAGCCTTCTCAAAGAACCACAAGTCAGGCTGCTGGCCGAAGAACTGAACGGCGCGCTCGATCATCCCTCTTCAAGCCTCGGCTCCCTCGTAGCCGCCGAGAGCTATTAAGCCGCGAAAAATCAAGACTCAAGACTTAGAAGATAAAGAATGAGTTTGCCCAATACAGAAGAATTGCTCGATCCGGAATTATGCAGCGATGGCGTTGCCGGGCTGGATGAGGAACCTGGCAAGGCCGGAAGCGGCCGTTTCTCCGGCACGTTTGCGCGTTGGGTAACCAAGGGCGGCTTGGCCATCGTCGATCAGGGACTGATTTCCGGATCGAACTTTCTGATCGGTATTCTGCTGGCACGCTGGCTCATGCCGGAGCAGTACGGCGCGTTTGCGCTGGCGTTTTCGGTGTTCCTGCTGCTCTCCTATGTTTACCAGTCGTTTCTGGCAGAGCCGCAGGCGGTATTCAGCGGATCGGCCTACAGCGGATCGCTGCGCGGTTATCTGAAAACGCTGCTCGGCATCCACCTGATTCTGACTTGCTTCGGCGTGGTTCTGCTGGGAGGCGCGGCCGCTATCGCCGCAGTCCTGGGGCAGGAAAATGGATTGCCCGGCGCGCTCGCCGGAGTCGCAATCGCTTCGCCCTGCATTCTTTTTTTCTGGCTGATGCGCCGCTCTTTCTATATGAACATGGCGCCCGGCCGCGCCGCGGTGGGAGCGTTTCTTTACTTCGTGGTGGTCACCGCCGGATTGTTCCTCAGCTACAAGAAGGCGTTGATTTCGCCTTTTTTGGCGTACCTGCTGATGGCGGTCGCGGCTCTAGGCACTGGTTTTTACCTGCTCTCGCAAATTAACAAGGTGCTGCCGCCTGACACCGCCGTCCCGCCCACAAGGCGCGAGGCGTGGCGCAAACATTGGGGATACGGAAAGTGGGCGCTGGCGGTTTCGGTCGTTACCTGGATTCCCTATTACATGTATTACCCACTGGTGAGTGCTTTTTCCGGGATGGCACAAGCGGGGCAGTTGCGGGCGCTGATGAATCTCTCCTTGCCGATGGAGCAGAGCTACACGGCGCTTTCGATTCTTTTTCTACCTTATGCGGCACGCGTGTGTCGCGAAAAAGGGATCTCCAGCGCTGGTCCGCTCGTAACGAAAATAACGTTGCTCTTCGTGGTGGGCGCGGTGAGTTACTGGGCGATCCTCATCCCGCTGAAGGGTCCGGTGTTCCACCTGCTCTACGGCGGTAAATATATGGAAGTGGCGCACTTCATCCCTTATGTTGCTCTCGGAACCATAATGTGGGCCGCAGCCTTTGGCCCCGCGATTCTGTTGCGCGCCGTCGAGTCGCCCGATTCCATTTTTTACGCCCGCTGCGTCGCCAGCGCACTCTCGTTGCTGATCGGAATTCCCGCCACGCGCTCGTTCGGCCTGTGGGGCGTGGTTTGGAGCATCATCATCGCCAATCTCGCTGCTTTCGTCATCTCACTGTACATATTGCGCCGCAAGTCCAAATCAGTTGCCGTACTGAATCCAGTTTTGCAAGGTGAGGGCTAGATTATTTATGACGACTCTGAAAGAACTCCGTTACAAGGCTTCGCGAACCAAGCTCCGAGCCCCGAAGGCATGGTGGGAGCACCGCGGCCTGAACGACAAGGATGTACTGTTCGCGTCCTTCGAGCGCTCCGGCAACACCTGGTTGCGTTTCGTTCTCATGGAAATTCTTACCAACGACAACGCCGGATTTCTGAACGTCAATCAAGTGCTGCCGGAAATGGGCACGCATCGCGAGATGAAGCCCGTCCTGCCGAATAGCGGCCGCCTCATCAAGACTCACGAGCAGTATCGCTCCGAATACAGACGCGCGATTTATCTGATGCGCGATCTGCGCGACGTCATGCTCTCGAACTGGGCGCGCGATAAGGAAATGGGCTTCTCCGATTACTTCGATCACGGCAAAGGCATGGACGGATATGTCGAGTCGTTTCTGCAGGGAAAGGTTACCCGCTTCGGATCGTGGCAGTCGCATGTGGATTCCTGGCTGAACTGCCCTCTGGCCAAGAACGGAAATCTGCTGGTTGTGCGTTACGAAGACCTCCGCAAGGATACCGAGAACGGACTGCTGGAAATGCTGGACTTCCTCGGCATCCAGAGCGACCGCGATCTCATCCGCCACGCCGTGGCGAATAATTCCCTGCGCAACATGAGGGAAAAAGAAGAGAAGGCCAAGACGTCTGGAGCCACGCTAGGCAAGGGAACTCTGCTGCGCAAGCATCGCATTGACCGGGAAGACGCCCGCTTTGTTCGCACCGGATCGGTCGGTGGCTGGCGCGACAAACTAACCGACTCGCAAATCGATATGGTAACCAGGTACGCCGGAGAAGCCTTGTTACGGGCCGGCTACCCTGCAGGGCTTGCCCTGCAGGTCCAGGGCGAAGAAGTGACCGCTGAAGTCCGGGCGTAACCTTAGAGCGATGACTTTTGTACTCAAGCAAATCTTTCCTGTTCTGGCGATGATGATGCTGATGGTCCCTCTGGCGGCTCCGCAGGCCAAGGACGCCGGCCCAGACAACGAGACCTTGCGCCAGGCTGCTGAGAAGACTGGTTTTCGGGTTGGTACAACGATCCAGGGGAGAATGTGGAATCGCGATCCTGAATACAAGCCGGTGCTGGGCCGGGAATTCAACGCCGCGGTTTCCATCGTCTTCCCAAACCTTACCGAACCGGAGCGCGGACGTTTTGATTTCAATGCCATGGACGAGGCCATGAGTTTCGCCAAACAACACAACATGAAGCTCATGGGTCATTGCCTGGTTTACAAAAATCCCAACTCACAGCCCTGGCTGCACTTTAACGGCTTGACTTGCGGCGGTTGGGCGGCAAAGGATCTGGACGAGATACTGAAGGATCACATTCAGAAGGTTGTACACCATGGGGGAGATACATACTACGCGTGGGAAGTGGTAAACGAACCAACTCAACAGATGCATGACAGTTGCTGGGCGCGCATTTTGGGTGAAGAGCAATACATGGTGAAATCCTTCCAATATGCGCGCGAAGCGAATCCGAATGTAATGCTCATGCTCAACGACACCTTCGGGCAAGCTGGCATTGAAAAGGATCGCGCCGATGCATTTTTTTCTTTAGTGAAGAGACTCAAAGACGCAGGCGCTCCGATCGATGCCGTGGGCACCGAGATGCACTGGGAGATGCCGCAATTGCGCCCTTCCTATCTCGACGAATTCAAGGGCTTCCTCGACAATGCGCGCAAAGTAGGCGTCAAAGTGCACATCACCGAGATGGATGTCTACCAGGGCCCAACAAATTCTCCCGAAGCCTTTGCCAGGCAGAAAGAGATTTTCTACAACATCGTGCACACCTGCTTGCTCGATTCGAATTGCATCGGCTTCATGACCTGGGGCATCGCCGACCGCTACACCTGGCTGCGTACCTCGGACTGGAAAAACATGCCGGACGCCAAGCCTGTGCTATTCGACGACGATTTCAAGAAGAAGCCTGCTTACTACGGAGTACTTCTGGCATTAAAAGAGGGACGATGAACAGCAGCGTTCTAGATCGGATTGAGGAACACAGACTGGACGTGCGCCGGCGCAGTCCCATGTGGCTGCTCTTGCTGTTCGTCCTGATCGGATTCTCTATTGCGGTTCTCGTTTCTCTGCTGGCCGGCTCCAAGCCCTATGGTGTCTTGATCGCGGCGGCCGGCATTTTCCTGACGATTCCCGTGGCCGCGCTGACCATCCAGGCACTTCCGCAGGGATTCGCAAAAGCCCGGATTCTGGCGCGGAACTGGACCTGGTGGCACCCGCTATGGTTCCTGATCTTCTTCAGCATGCTGGTTTTCCGCATCCGCGACGTCGGCGCCGCGAAAGCTGACCCGCTTGATGCATACGCAATGCTGCGCGTGATTCCCGAAGCCTTCGTGGCTCTGAGTCTGATCATCCGCCTGCTGTTGAAAAAGCCCAATTGGATGCGCGCCTTGTTTACCGGCATACCGGGAGCCATGGCGATCTATTGCCTTGTCTGTGTAGCCTCCACCGCCTGGTCGGTGAACGCTTCGTGGACGGCTTACAAGTCGCTGGAATTTCTGGCTGACGTTTCTTTGCTGGCGGCGATCGTCGCCAGCGCCAGTTCGTCCCTGACCTATCAGAACCTTCTGGATTGGACTCTGACTTTCTACGGACTGTCTCTGGCCGGCGTCTGGATCAACCTTCCAATCTGGCCGCATGAAGCGATGGATGGTGGCCGGCTTACGGGCGTGATGCCGGTGGAAGCCTCCAACAGCGTTGGAACTTCGGGCGCGGTGTTGGCGTTGGTTGCAATTTGCCGGCTGATGCCGATGTTTGGCCGCGCCAAAAGTCGCGCCTGGTATTTCTTCCTGTTCATCTTCGGCGTCGTTTCCATGGTCCTCTCAGGAACCAGAAACTCGGAAGCGGCGTTTGTTTTTGGCGTAGGGCTTATCGTGCTCTTCCACAAGCGTCTCCTTAGAGTGGCGCTGGTCCTGGCTGCAGCCGCAGTCCCGGTTCTAGGGATAGCCACTCTCTTGACGGATCGATTGTGGCAGAAGGCTTGGGTCGTGGTAGAGAGTTTTGCACAGCGCGATCAGTCTTCGGCTGCGTTTGACTCGATGAGCGGACGCACTGCCTGGTGGGCGTACGGCATGAGTCAGTTAGCTCATCATCCCTTCACAGGAATGGGAGCCTATGCCGCCGGCCGCTTTGCCGTGCTCGGCAAACTCGGTGTCGGCGCGGCTGCCATGATGCACAGCGACTGGATTGAAGTTCTCATCGGCACCAGCTTCTGGGGGATGATCCCGTTTGCCGGCGCTCTGATCGCGGCATGGTGGTTTCTGGCTCGATGCATCCGCAGCAACGCCTACGGCCCGGATCAGCGCCAGCTTGCCCTCGAGTTCTTCGCGTTGCTCGGCATGCTCACCGTGCATTCCTTTTTCAACGATGAGCTGAGCTGGCACTGCCCTCTGCTTTATTTCGCCATTCTCGGCTACGCGGAGTTTGTGCGGGTACAAGGCAAGACAGCCCCGGCATATGCGCCGCTGGAGCGGCGGTCCTGGGAGCCCTCCACTGTTTCTTGATTAAAGATTTCTTGACCGAAGACGCACAGCGGGAAAGAAGTACAGCAAAAAGTTTCGCAAGCTGCAAACAAATTAAACTCTTAAGGGGAGTGAACGCAATGGGGAATAAGACTCGGATTCTGGTAACGGGTGCCGGTGGATTCATTGGTCATCACCTGGTCAAGCGATTGAAGGCGGATGGTCACTGGGTTCGTGGCGTGGATATTAAAAAGCCGGAGTATGAGAAATCCGCGGCCGACGATTTTCGTCTGCTGGACCTGCGCATGTGGGACAACTGCCTCGAAGCCACGCGCGATATCGACCAGGTCTACAACCTGGCTGCCGACATGGGCGGAATCGGTTACATCACCGCATTCCTGGCCGACATCTCGAAAAACAACATCCTGATCAATGCGCACATGCTCGAAGCCAGCAAGCAGAACGACGTGAAGCGCTTCCTGTTCTCGTCTTCCGCCTGCGTCTACGCGCAGTCCAAACAGAAGTCTGCCGAAGTTACGCCGCTGAAGGAAGAAGACGCCTATCCGGCCGATCCCGAGCCTGGTTATGGTTGGGAAAAGCTTTTCGCCGAAGAACTCTGCCGCTACTACTACCACGACTACAAGTTCGAAACGCGAATCGTGCGCTTCCACAACGTGTACGGCCCGCTGGGCACCTACGACGGCGGCAAAGAGAAGTCGCCGGCTGCCATCTCCCGCAAGGTTGCGAAGGCCACCGACGGCGGAGAGATCGAAATCTGGGGCGACGGCGATCAGACACGCTCCTACATGTACGTGGACGATTGCGTGGAAGGTCTGATTCGCCTGATGGCCTCCAACCATCGTGAAGCGCTCAACCTCGGCACCGACGAAATGGTCAGCATCAATCACCTGGTCGACATGATCTGCAAAATCGCAGGCAAAAAGCTGAAGAAGCGCCACGATCTGACCAAGCCGCAGGGAGTTCGCGGCCGCAACAGCGACAACACTCTGCTGCGCAAGGTGCTGGGCTGGGAGCCGAACATGCCGCTGGAAAAAGGCCTCGCCATTACCTACAAGTGGATCGCCGGCGAAGTGAAGAAGAAGAAAGAAGTCGGCGAGTTGGCTGAAGTTGCCGGCGACTAACTTCGTCTCGGAAAACTGCCATGTCCAATCACGCGACTGACAGTTGCGTCAACATCCTGGGCGTCAAGGTCCATGCTACTGACATGGACCGCGCCCTGGCTCGGGTCGAATCGGTGCTCGCCAGCGGTGACAAAGGCTATGTCTGCGTCACCGGTGTGCAGGGCGTGATGGAAGCTCAGGTCGACTCCAACCTGAAGCGCATCATCAATCACTCGGTGCTCACCACGCCCGACGGCCGCCCCACCGTCTGGGTGGGCTGGCTCCGGGGATTTTTTAAGATGCGCCAGGTCACCGGTCCTGACATGATGCTGCGTATCTGCGCGCTGTCGGCAGAGAAAGGCTACACCCACTTTTTCTACGGAGGAAACGACGGCGTTGCTGAACAACTCAAAGATTCACTGACCCGGCGTTTCCCCGGCATGAAAGTGGTTGGCACCTACACTCCTCCGTTTCGTCCGCTCAACGCGGAGGAAGAAGCTGACCTCATCCGCACGGTCTCCGAAACCAAGCCGGATTTCTTCTGGGTAGGACTGAGCACGCCGAAGCAGGAGAGATTTATGGATCAATACGTCTCCAGGCTCGACGCCAAGCTCATGTTCGGCGTGGGCGCGGCCTTCGACATTCACACCGGACGAATCAAGGACGCGCCTTATTGGATGAAGGTGACCGGCGTGCAGTGGATGCATCGGATCTATCAGGATCCGGCCCGTTTGTGGCGGCGATACCTGGTCAATAATCCCAAATTCGTTTATCGCATTACGCTCGAACTGCTCGGCATCGCAAAGCAAGAGAGCGCGTAGCAGGATAGAGGGTCCGGCATCTCGCGAGAAATGTTGTCATTCCGACTCAGAGCACAGCGAAGGGGAGAACCTGCTGTCCGCCGCGGCGAGGGTAATCTGACCACGTACGAGGTATCTGTTGCAGACACGCGCGCGAATCGCCGGTGGCACAATGAATCTCACTTATGAGAGTTCTACTCGTACACGGGTTTTACCAGCAGTTCGGAGGAGAAGACTCCGTGGTGCGAGCCGAGCGGGAATTGCTCGAGCGCCACGGCGACGAAGTGCTTCTCTATTCCCGGCACAACGACGAGATCAAAGAGTTTAACGTAGCCGATAAGGCAAACTTCTTCCCTCAGACCGTTTATTCCTGGAAGAGCAGCGGCGATATTGCAGACGCGGTTCACAGCTTCCAGCCCGACGTCGCCTTTGTCCACAATGTTTATCCGTTGCTTTCGCCGTCGGTATATCACAAGCTGCATTCGCTCGGAGTTCCGGCGGTGCAGGTGCTTCACAACTTTCGTCCTTATTGCCCAAACGGTTTCTACTATACCCAGGGAAAAATTTGTGAAGCGTGCAAGGGCGGCAACTATCTGAATGCGGTTCGAAAACGCTGCTACAAAGACAGCTACGTGCTCAGCGGATTGTATGCCCTCACCCTGGGCTCCAACCGGCTCGCCGGGATGGTGAACAAGGTTGCTGGATTCATCTGCCTTACGGAATTTTTCAAGATCAAAATGCAGGAGGCCGGCGTTCCTGACTCCAAATTGTTTATCCGGCCCAACTTTGTGTATGCGCCGCCTTTATCCGCTAACGGCGGCGGCGCCGGCAACTACGCGATTTACATGGGCCGCCTGTCGGCTGAGAAGGGTTGCTGGACTCTAATTCGCGCCTTTGAACAGCTGCCCAGGGTCCCTCTAAAGATCCTCGGAACTGGGCCACTGGAGCGGGAATTGCGGGATTACGTCAACTCGAAGGAAATCGGCAATATTCAATTCCTGGGTTTCAAGAGCGGCGACGAGAAGTGGCAGCTCCTGCGCAACTCTCTTTGCCTGGTCGTACCTTCGGAGTGGTACGAGAACTTTCCCGTCACTGTTCTGGAAGCTTACATGGCCGCCAAGCCGGTAGTCGCCTCGCGCATGGGAGGGTTGCCCTACATCGTCGATGATGGAAAGTCGGGCCTGCTGTTTGAAGCTGGCAACGTGAACGAACTGGTACAGAGAATCCAACACTTAGTCGATGATCCCGCTGGCGCCGTAAGCATGGGCGCACGCGGTCGCCGCTTGAGCGAGACCAAGTATGGTCCGGAGCAAGGGTACAGCAATCTTATGAAAGTTTTCTCTCAGGTGCAGGCTACAGCATGAACGTCGCCGTCGACATGAGAATAGAAAGCGCGAGTTCGGCCCTCAATTCCGGCCAGACTTCCGGCCAGACTTCCGCGCCGATGAACCCGGGTCCGCTTTTTGTCGTTGGCATGTGGCGCTCTGGAACCTCGCTCTTGTATGCGTTGCTGAACCAGCATCCCCAGATCGGCCTCATGTACGAATCCGATTTTCCTTTGCTGTCCCCGGTTTTCCTGTTACCGCGCAAGAGCTCGTCGTGGATACCCAAAGTCGACTCCTGGAATGGAGCGTTGACCCGGCACAAGATTGACACCGCCGGCATTCCGGAAAACACGGTCGGCTTGCCGAATGCTTTTCGCGAAGTTGCCCAGCAGTATGCGAGGAAGAAAGGCGCGACGGTTTGGGGATGCAAGTCGCCCAACTACTACGATTGCATGAACCAGTTGGCCGGCTGGTTTCCCGACGCGAAGTTCATTGTGATCTGGCGCGACCCGGCGGACGTTTGCCGCAGCATCGCACGGGCGGCCCAGAAGTCTCCCTGGTTCGCGCGGGCGGGAATGGACCTCCGGGCTCTGCTCGGTTGTCGCCAGATGAAGCAAGAGGCGGACGAATTAGATCCATCGCGGTGCTGCCCTTCACCAGTTGCAATATGACGACTTGGTGCGGGAACCAGTTGCCGAATTAACCGCCATCTGCGATTTTATCGGCATACCTTTCGATCCCAGAATGAATTCTCTCGAGGGCGCGGACCATTCCGCCATCTACAACGGCGATCATCATTCCATGGTGAAGAGCGCCCGCATCGTGGCCGACCGTCAGCGCCCCGAAGTGCTCGCTCCCGAACTCAAGCGCAAGATCGAACGCTACATCGTGTTCTGGCGAAAACAATATGATGGAACTTGGCCGCTCAACGCCGTCGTAAGCGATGGGACTAAAGCTGTTTCCTGGTCTGAGCGTACCCGCGACCGCGTCCGTCATCGTCTGCTTCGGACTCTTGACTTGACTGTTCCGGTCCTGTATTCCCTGGTCCCCATCGCAATCTGGCAGAAGTACCGGCAAGTGAAATCCCGTTATCAACAGGTTGAGGCCAGGTTTCACACAAGTGAATCCGTTTAGTTGATGGTCCCCCGCAATAATCTCATTCTAAAGCACTAATAGGAGCCTGCTCCCGGGCGGACTGGATACCAACAATGCGACATCCCATACCACTGTTTACTCACGCAACTTTCAACAAGCGGTCTTACCCATTGCCTCGATCGTTCAAGTCTCGATCGGCCAAGTCGGTGGCGGTCCTTGCTTGCCTGGTTCTATTTCTGTGCGCCTCTGGCTTTGCCCAGAGCGGAACCATGAGCACTTTTGCCGGACTGAACACCACGGTGAAAATGGAAAATGCGACCGCTGCGCCCGATGTGACCATCGCCGTCGGAACCCTGGAATATTGCGAGCACGTCAACAGTGCTTACCAGTGCTGGTATAAGAGCGGCGTCAATGCCAATCAGCCCGTGAACTTCATGGGGAACACAAACCCCAAGTCCGACGCCGCTGCTTGGAGCCAGAACAGCAACAACGGCGGCAACACTCCGAATTGCCCAACTGCTTTCACTCCTAATTCTCAGTTGCTTCATGACAACGTGTACAACCTGTGGATCTTGGAGAGACGAGTCACCTCCAAGCTCAACAGCCACAACTATATGTGCGTGGCCATCAGCAATGTCGAGGATGTCTCCTCCACTTCTCCTGCCTTTGCCTGGTTCGCCTTCGAATACGACCTGGATACGGTGATTCCAACCAACTCGCACGGAAATTTTTACTATCCTGATTATCCTCAAGCGGGATTATGGCAAAGCTCCACCAGCACCACTCCTCCTTACACCGCAGCCACTGATCAGGCCATGTGGATCACCTACGATTTGCTGGATCCCAATAATCACGAAAACATCAACGGAGTCCTGATGTGCGCGGTCGATCTGGCTGGCCTGCGCGCCAGCATTTCCAGCCCATGGACCAACAACTCGCATACTCCGGCGTGCACCATAGCTCATCCTCTCACTACCTACAACCAGCGCCGCAGTTGGGTTCCGGCCAACAATTCTGACACTACTCCTCCGATCTCCGCGGACGGAGAAATGTTTACTTACATGATTGAGCCCCCGGAGAACCTCTCCACCTATCTGACCGACCCCAATCATACGCAGGGCGTTGAACAGTGGACCATTAACTGGGCGGCCGCCACTCCCGCCCCAACTTTCGTCAACAGTTGGGACCTGCCGTCGACGCAGCCCAATGGCGACCAATTGGGTTGTTTCAATCCTCTCAACTATTACTCTACGATCTGCATCCCGCAGCCTTCGACTTCAACCACCGGCATCTATATCGATTCGGTTGCCGACCGTATGCAGCAATTCTTCCACTACACCTCCGACGCCGGGCAGGGAAGTGTTTGGACTTCGGCGCACGCCATCCAAATTATTCCGAATGCTACTAACCTTACTCAGACCGAAGCGGATATCCGCATCCTGCAGCGCAATACCGCCGCTCCCAATGCGGTCTACGTCGCCGGAGACTATCCCATCATCGATCCCGTCGATTCGAGCGCTTATGTATTCTTGCCCAGCGTGGCTCGCGACAAAGTGGGCAACCTTCAGGGCATCCTGGGAATCTCAGGCCGGGGAACCAACGAACATCCCGGCCTCGACAGTCTGAATTTCATTCCCAGCACTCTCACCTCAGGTACTTACGGCTATATTGCCAGTCCTGTCACCGATGGCGACGCCGAAGATGCGGATGGTTCGAACTTCCGCTGGGGAGACTGGTACTCGGCCGTTCTGGATCCCAGCGATTCCTGTACCGTCTGGGTGGCTGGAGAATACCTGCCGGCAAACCGCACCACGGAGCCATATTGGTACACGGAGATGGCAAAGCTGCCTCCCATGAATTCTTGCGGCGGTTCGGTCACGCTCTCCAGCGTCAACTTGAATTTTGGCAATGTGCAGGTGGGGGTGCAGAGTCCGCCGATAGTCGAGACCGTAACCAATAACCAGGCGGTCGCCCTCAACATCACAGGTATCTCCACCGGAGGTGGAGTCTTTACCCAAACCAATACCTGCTCGCAACCGGTTGCTCCGGGCGGCACTTGTACGATCAGCGTTTACTTTACTCCTACCGTTACAGGTGTCGCGAATGGCACGCTTACGGTTACCGACGATGCCAGCAACAGTCCGCAAACTGCTTCTCTTACCGGTACGGGCGTTTCGACCTCGATATCGTTGAGTCCGGGGAGCCTCACTTTTGGCAACCAGGTTCTCAACACATCCAGCGGCGCCCAAAACATTACTGCGACGAACAACGGCTTTGTGAACTTCACGGTGAACACGGTTGCAGCCAGCGGCGGCTACTCCCAGATCAATAATTGCACCGGAGTCACGCTCACGCCCGGCCAGTTTTGTACCATCACCGTGACGTTCTCTCCCACAGTGACGGGATCGATGCCGGGTGCTATCACGGTCAGCGATACGGCTGCGGGCTCGCCGCACCTGGTCAGCCTCACCGGCAGCGGGCAACTCGCAATGTCGCTGTCGGCGAACCTCACCTTCGCCGCCACCAATGTGGGGTCTACCGCTCCATCTCAGAACATGACGCTCACCAACAACCAGAGCCAGTCCGTCACATTCACGTCCGCAGCCAGCGGCGACTTCTCGGCGGTGGGCAATGGCTCGAATCCCTGTAATGGCACGCTGGCCGCCAAAGCCAAGTGCACATTCGCGGTGAGTTTCACGCCCACCACGAATGGAATTATCAAGGGAGCGTTGACCATCACTCCCACGCCTGGAATCGTCATGGCAGGAGGGCTGACTGGTACGGGGCAAAACGGCACCACAGCGCCGTTGACCTTCACCCCTGCGAGCCTGAGCTTTGGCAATGTTGGCCTGACTACTTCCAGCAGCAAGACCGTGACCATCAAGAACATCAGCGCGGCAGCGATAAGCATCACTAGCGTCACGGGCAGCGGATACTACGCAGTTACGCCGAGTGGCGCCACACCTTGCGGCGGGAACCTGAATGCCGGCAAGTCGTGTACCGTGACCGCTACATTCACACCGCTGGTGACGGGCACCAGTCTTGGCGGCATAACCGTGATCGATAATGCCTCGGTCAGCACTCAGGTGCAGGACGCCACGGGAACTGGCGTGCTGGACATCACGCTGTCTCCAACCTCCATCAGTTTTGGAACTGTAGCCGTCGGATCCACAAGTGCTGTCCAAGTCGTCACGGTTACCAACAATCTAACTACTGCGGTTCCCATCTCGAGTGTAGTCGCCAGCGGTGACTTCATCTCGACCACGGGCGGCGCTATTCCATGCGGCACCAATGTTCCCGCTAACAGCACGTGCACTTTGGGCGTGCAGTTCAGTCCCAGCGTGACCGGTGCGATCAACGGCGCGCTGACTTTCAGCTACTCCGCGGGATCGTCGCCGCAAGTAGTGAGCTTGTCAGGAACCGGCAGCACCAGCCACTAGCAAGTCAGGCGCGGGGATCAGCAGACAGGATAAGCAGACCACGATCAGCAAACCATGGCTCGCCGCTTCGGTGGCGGGCCGTTTTGTTTTTGCCGTCTCTAGTTCTCATCGCCTCGCCTGCGAGTCGAGTGCGTTTCTCGACATCGTCTTGAGCAGATCCAGCACTGGCCGCTGACTGGGCAATAAGCGCGGCTCCAGTTCGGCCACGGTTGTCCACCGAGGCGATCCTTCCCAGGAATCCTTCAGTTCTCCAAGGGCCTGCACCGCGAACACTGAGATGTTGCATGGGACGTCGGCGTCGCTGTAATAGTGCAGCTTCAATTCGTTTCCCGTGACGCTCAATCCGGTTTCTTCCAGAATCTCGCGAGCGAGCGTCTCCTCTTCTGTTTCCCGCCACTTGGAAATTCCTCCGGGCAAAGAAAGTCCGCGTCCGTCGTTGCGATGGATGATCAGGATTTTGTCGTCCCGCTGAAGGATGCCGATCGAAGCGCGAAGTGTGCCGAACAGTGGCAACCAACCGTAGAGCGTGAAGCAGGTGCGCGCGACCATCCAGAACAAGCGGCGCTTGAAGTCATCGAGTACGGTCGGCAAGAGGAAAGTCTAGCACGCGAGTTTGTGGAGCTAGAGTCTGTGGATTTCTGCTCAGAATAATTCTCACGACAACGTAATTTGAAGCACTGTGTGCGCGATTTCAAAACGGGATTCTCCTGAGTTGGAACGGACCCCCTCACCCCCTCGGCCTTGCTTGGAGATGTATCGCGCCTCTGTGCTTCTCTCAGATCGGACATATAGAACGGCGCTGCGAAACTGCGCTATAGACCTTGAAGGTCACATTGAAAACTGCGTCCGAGAGAGGCAAACGTGGACGGCCATTCTTGGGCGGAGCGGACGCAAGGCCGGAGCAAAGGTCATGGAGCAAGGATTGGAATTTGTCTTGCTCATTTGTCTGCGCTTCATTGTATGCGCTCCACGCCTGCGGATAGGCGGTAAATGGCCGTTCGTGCCAGGTCCTAGATGATTATCTTATCCTCAAATCTTGATGACCATTCGTGTAATGCACGCGGCCGCGTTACGTTACTTTAGTGTGCAAAAACCTTCACTGAGAAGATTGTCCCATTGACACCACTTTGCACGTGTAATACGGTTGGTTCATTCGGCGTGTAGATACGTGCGCCAAAGTTTTTCCCCCAAAAACAAATTCCTCGTAATGTAGCCGCCGGACGTGCGGCTGCGACCGAACCGTTTCGCGAGAACAGGTTGGAAATCCATGCGCAGAATTGAAGATTCTCCTATGCAAACAAACTCTGGGTCCAGTTCCCGTCGACGCATCTCTATCTTCGTGACCGTGGCGCTGCTCATGCTCTTGTCAATGGCGGCTTTGATGTCGCGGCCAGCCGTGGTTAAGGGCAGCTCGTGCCCCATCTCGCCTTGTCCCACAGCTGCGGACCCCGGTCCGCGGCCGCTGCCCGCTGCTGCCGGCACTTTTTTCCCGACTCTGACGGCCAATCAGAGCGCCATCGGCACCCGGCTCACGCAGATTTTCACGGAAGTGAACTTCGTGGCGGGCGGACCATTGGTGAAGACCGTCGGCTTGGGTCCACGCTTCAATTCCAATTCCTGCAGTAGTTGCCACGCCTATCCCGCGGTGGGCGGCTCCAGTTCGCCGACCAATCCTCTGTTCGGCATCTACCAGCTCATGGGCGCCACGAACACCATGCCCTATTTCATCACCAGCAACGGGCCCACGATTGTGGCGCGCTTTCCTTATAAGTCTGACGGCGTGACCCTGGATGGCGGCGTTCACCAGATGTTCACGATTTCCAACCGCAGCGACGCGCCGGGTTGCACCACGATGGTCCAGCCCGACTTCACCACCGCCCAGGCCAACAACGACATCATCTTCCGCCAGACTACGCCCACTTACGGCACTGGTCTCATGGAATTGATTCAGGAAAGCGCCATTCTCGCCAACATGAACGCGAACCTGACGCTGAAGCAGTCCCTCGGAATTACGGGACATCCGAACTACAGCGACGACGACGGCACCATCACCCGCTTCGGCTGGAAGGCGCAAAATAAGTCTCTGCTCTACTTCTCGGGTGAGGCCTACACAGTAGAAGAGGGCGTCAGCGATGAAGCGTTCCCCAGCGAGAACGACGAATCGATTCCGAGCTGTCTGCCTCCGTTCCCGGTTCCTCCCGGCACCAACAAAACCAAAGGCGTGCCGGATGACCGCAACGATACCGGCGAAGCTCCCAAAGCGCCGGTAAACTTCCCCGGCGATCTGGAGCGCTTCTCGTTGTTTATGCGCTTCCTGCAGCCTCCCACGCCCGTTGCGCCGACCACTTCCACCGCTAACGGCTTCGTGCAGTTCAAGAATGTGGGCTGCAATATGTGTCACAACGTTTCGTTCACTACTCCGGCGTCTTCCATCGCCGCGCTCGGGAACCAGACCGCAACTTTGTATTCCGACTTGCTGGTTCACGACATGGGGCCGGGCGACGCGGATAACGTCAACCAGGGCAACGCCACCGGCGACCAGTTCCGCACCGCGCCACTGTGGGGCATCGGCCAGCGATACTTCTTCCTTCACGACGGCCGCGAGACCAACATCGTGAACGCGATTGAAGATCACTACAGCCTGGGTAATGGCGTGTATCCGAATTCGGAAGCGAATACGGTTATCCAAAACTTCAACAATTTATCGAGCTCGAATCAGCAGGATCTCATCAACTTCCTGCGCTCTCTCTAAAGCTTCGGCATGACGAATAATAAGGGGACCGCTATGTCATTGGTGACGAAAACGAATCAAGTGCAGGCTCAACCCAGCAAGTACAAGTGGGCGACCCGCGTTCTGCCGGTGGCTTTGCTGCTGCTGCTGTGCGCCGGTGCCATCAGCTATTTCCCGAAAGCAGCCAAGGGCGGGGCGAACTCCGCGACGGCGACCGACCCCGGCCCGCGCCCGTTGCCTGCCAATGCCGGAGGTTTTCTGGGAACGCTGAGCGCCAACGAGCAGCAGATCGAGCCCAGCATCACCGCGGAATTCGACCGCCTCCACGACGTCATGGTGACTTCTCCCACCGATGGCGGACTGGGGCCGCGCTTCAATTCCAATTCCTGCGCCAGCTGCCACGCCTATCCCGCGGTAGGTGGATCGAGCCCGCCATCCAACCCTCTGTTCGGCGTTTACAAGTACAACGGCGCCGGCAATACCATGCCGTCGTTTGAATCTTCCACCGGTCCCATACTCGAGGCCCGCTTCATCAACCAGCCGGGAACGACCACTCCAGATGGCAACGTACACCAGTTGTTCACGATTACGGGCCGCACCGACGCCAAAACCTGTTCTATTTTGCAACCTGACTTCGTCACTGCTGCCGCGGATGGCAATCTTGTTCTTCGCCAGG
Source organism: uncultured Acidobacteriaceae bacterium (assembly GCA_963703635.1). Taxonomy (GTDB): domain Bacteria; phylum Acidobacteriota; class Terriglobia; order Terriglobales; family Acidobacteriaceae; genus Sulfotelmatobacter. The sequence continues at coordinate 337,071 of CAVPEZ010000019.1, read as the reverse complement.
TAACTCCAACCTACGGCGCCGGCCTGATCGAAGTGATTCGCAACAGCGACATCGTCGCCAACATGAACGCGAACCTGACCATCAAGAAGACCTTGGGAATTACCGGGCATCCCAATTACAGCGGCAATGACGGCAGCATCCAGCGCTTCGGATGGAAGGCGCAGGTCCGCTCCACGCTGCTGATGGCGGCTAATCAGATGAACGTCGAAATGGGAGTCACCAACGAGACGTTCCCCAACGAAATCGATCAGACGGTGGGCTGCGTTCTCAATCCCGTGCCGGAAACCGTCACCAACTTCACGCCCGGAATCCTGACCGAAATGTTCCCCGGCGACGCCGAGCGCGCCGAGTACTTTATCCAGTGGCTGAATCCTCCAACTCCGGCGGCTGGCACCACTTCCACCAAGAACGGCAAAACCCAGTTTACCAACGCCGGTTGCGTCTACTGCCACACCACTTCGTTCAAAACCCCGCATACGTCGCGGCCGGCATTGGACAGCATTACCATCAACCTCTATTCCGACCTCCTCGTGCATCACATGGGACCTGGGTTGGCCGACGGTCTGGCGCAGGGTGGAGCAGGTCCGGATGAATTCCGCACCGCGCCGCTGTGGGGCATCGGGCAACGCCTCTGGTTCCTGCACGATGGCCGCACCAACAACCTCGTGACTGCGATCGAAGATCACTACAGCGTAGGCAACGGCACCTACGGCGCGTCGGAAGCGAATCAGAGCGTCACCAACTTCAACGCCCTGAGTTCCAAGAACCAGCAGGACCTGGTGAACTTCCTGCGCTCGCTGTAAGTTCGAAAGAACGCTCGTAACGGGAAATAGGCCGCGTTTGGTTGAGCCGGAAGCAGGCTCAACCTAGCGCGGCCTTTAAGCGGCACGGCTGCCCGCCCTTGTTCGGATTTCGTAACAAAACAAATTTCTTCTTGCTTACAGAACTTCCCGCTGTAAATTGTCCACTGACATCGGGCCGAGTCCGGGAATGCGGTATCTTGGAGGCCGTGAAATGTCCTTCCGCTCTCGCCTTTCGAGTCTTGCCGTTTGCACCCTGGCATTTGTGACTTTTCTAACCACCGATCTGGCTGCCCAGCGACCCAAAGTACTCGCCCCGCACAAACCGGTCGCACCAAAGGCTGAAAAACAAGTCAAATGGCTATCGCCCGCCACGCAACGTTCCATGGTGGGCGGCCTGTGGATGACGGACGTCGACTTCAAGTCTTACATTTACCTGAAAAACGGCGTTGAAACCGATCCCGTCACCGTAACGCCCATCCTTCATCTCAGCAACGCTGCCCAATACACCTTGCCCGACGTTACGGTACAGCCGGCGGCCTCGCCATCATCAGTATTAATGACGAGTTACAGAAGCAGGGCATCTCATCGTGGGCAACCCTAAGCGGATACGTCGAACTCCAATACACATGGCCTTGGGACCCGTTCTGCGCCACAGTCCGCAACGTTGATGTCGCCCATAGCCTGATTTTCACCTATCCGCTGCGCGCAACTGCGCCTTCGGCAATGAATCTCGTGACGCCAATCCTCGCGCCTCCAACCCACACCGTCGAAGGAATGTGGTGGAAGCAGGAAAAGAATGTCACTGGCTTTATCGCGATCGCAAATCTCGCTTCCCAATCCGCCGACGCCACCGTTCAAATCACCGATAGCCACGGCCTACCAATCGGCCAGCACACGGTGAGTATTACCCCGCATGGAATGAAGCTCATCCAACTTCCGGAGTTGCAAACCACCGGAGCCACTAACGGCGGTGTCGTCATCACTTCCAGTGAAACCTCGGACAACCTTGTGATCAACGGCGCTCTGGAAGACCAAACCATTGGCTACTCGGCGGGCATGCCGTTTGCTTCCGAACCGCTGATGCAATCGGAACCGGAACCTGTGACCATAGCGGAGCTGGGTCTGATGTCTGGCGCCGCCGATCCCATGATGTTGTTCCCGGCGGGCACAACCTTCACTCCATATTCGGTTCTGCGCAACGTGTCCGATGCCGCGCTCTCCATCACCCCGACGCTGTGGTGGATGGAAGGAGGCACCCCTCATTCCGCTCTTCTTCCGCAGATTACCCTGCCTTCTTTGCAGACTCAGAGCCTGGACGTAGCGTCGCTGCTTGCACTCTTCGGGCCGAAGAATTTCAATGGAAGCTTCAATCTAGCCTTCGAGACCCAGGCACCATTCGGCTCCCTCGTGACGGCTGCCGGCAGCGTGGACCAGACAGGCACCTATGTATTTGAGGTGGGGCCGCGAGGCGTCGGGGAAAGCGCCTCCAAGTCGCTGCAGCAATGGAGTACGGTCAACGGGGACGACACCATGGTGACGGTGTGGAATCCGGCCGACGAGGCTCAGGATTTCGTGTTCACGTTGTTTTTCGAAGGCGGCCATTACCTCCTCCCTTTGCATATCCAACCAAAAGAGACACGGTCCTTTAATGTTTCTGAAATTATCCAGAACCAGGTGCCTGATGCGGAAGGAAATCTGGTTCCCTCAACCGTTCATCAGGGAACGGCAAAGATCGCCGGCAGTCTCGCCGAGAATCAGTACATTTTGGTCGCGATCGAATCCGGAATCTATAATGTGCGCAAAGCCACTTGCTCACAAAGCTGTCAATGGTGCGATGGATACAACAGCTTCTATGTTGTTGACGCACCATTTAGCGTGGGGGTGAACGGCACCCATCAGGAATCCGCCATGGCTCAATATCACTCAGGGACGATATACGATATGACAACCGGTTCCAGTTGGAGCAGCAACAATACCACCGTCGCAACGGTGGGTACCGGCCTAGTCACCGGAAAGGCCTCCGGATCGGCAACCATCACCGCTACCCTATCGAGCGCACCAGTTGATGCCGGTTACATTTGTACGGGCGGCAACCCATGTCCCCTCTCCACCTTCACCAATAGCGGGGAAGGCGCGGTGTGCGATTTCACGATCACGCCCTCAAATGTGCTTGCTCAGAACTGTACAGGAAGCACTCAAAACAGCAACAATTTCAGCACCAACATCACACCGCCAGGGAACTATTGCCCAGCCGACCAGGTGAAATCCTCGTGTAGCGAGAAGAGCACTGGAAACATCGACTTCGTCGTCGGAAGTCCGAAATGCCTCTATAACTTGATAAATCCTTCCGCGACGGTAACGTACTTCGCTGGGCCGAAGCTCAGCAACGGTACTGCCGGTACGATTAGTATGTCATTTAGCCTCGTCTTCAACAAAACGGTCGTGACCGAGACGGTGAATGCGACGGTACAGTGCCCTTAGGCCGAGTTCCTTTAACGAAGAAGCGGGCGGAATCTGGGGACGAAGGTTGGGGGAGCCTATAGGGGAGCCCATATATGAGACTGCGCTTTATTTTCTTGCTGCTGGCCCTGTGTTCGTCCATATCCTGCGCTTTAGCTCAGGAGGTTCTTGTCGTGCCCCTGATCGACAAGACCGGCGCAGGCAGCCCCTTCGAGGTGAGCGGCAGACTCTTGCTCAAGGAAGTCGTCCGGGCCAACCAGCTAGAATGGTCGTGGGGACAGAAGGTTACCGTTAGGAATATCTCGGGCAGACCGATTCTGCTGTTTGTGGCAACCCTTACCGAAATTGGACGCCATCCCCTGGGTCGGAAAGCCGCCCCGGGCGATGGTCCGACCTACGAACTGGATGACGACAGGTTCTTCAGCGACGATCTAATACGACCGGGCGAGTCGGTGACGCTTCGCGACACGGAACCGGGAACCCCGGACGTGGCATGCTGCATCAACCCACTGGAGGAAAAACGTGATCCTACCGCCGAGTATCACCTGCGCTTCGTGCAGTTCGCCGATGGCTCAACGTTCGGCGATCCGGCCGAGGCGCGAGATGCCCTGGCGATCCGGTCGATGATCTCCAGCGGCTTGCGAGAGCTGCTTAGCGCTTACACAGAACTTGGCACGCCAGGTTTTGCGGCCAGGCTCCGGGAACAGTCCCCTTTTTCAGCAACCGCGCTTTGCAGGGAAATACTCGCGAAATACAGAGAGGCCGGAATCCAGGTGGCCCTCGGCAGGACGGAGCAGATCCTTGCAACTGCGCAACGGCATTCCGCAATGATGACCGGGGCGGCGACGGCCTCGCAAACTTTATCGCCGAGGAAATAGGAAGTTAGTCCGAATGGGAGTCAGGCACAGATGCTGGCGAGAATCCCGCGTCTAAGACCAACAGCATTGATGGGCATACTTCTCGCCGCGTGGGCTGCCGTCGCCGAAGCGCAGCCCACGAGTGATTTGCGCGCGCCGCCCCGCGCGGCTGCAATCGTGCAATGGAGCAACGCCGCGCTGCAAGGTATCCGCGACTCCAAGCTCGGCGCGCCGGTCGTAGCGCGTGCGCTGGCCATCGTTCACACCTGCATCTACGACGCCTGGGCAGCCTACGATGAGCGTGCCGTCGGCACGCAGCTAGGTGGCGCATTGCGGCGTCCGGCGTCCGAACGAACACTGGCCAACAAAGAGCAAGCCATCAGCTACGCGGCCTACCGCGCGCTGGCCGACGTGTCGCCCGTCGACACCAATTCGGTCTACATCCCGCTGATGAAGCAACTCGGCTACGACCCGAACGACAATTCCACCGACATCGAGACGCCCACCGGCATCGGCAACGTCGCCTGCGCTGCCGTTCTCGAATACCGCCATCACGACAAGTCGAACCAGCTAGGCGATCTTGCCCAGGGCCCATATTCCGATTGGACTGGCTACGTTTCCGTGAATAGTCCCAGCCCCGTCCCGTCGCGAGCGCCGCCCGCCGATCCCAACCACTGGCAGCCGCTCACCTACGTAAACTCAACCGGCGACCTGATGGCGCAACGCTTCGTCGGCGCGCATTGGTGCTATGTGACGCCCTTCGCCCTGACCAGCGGAGACCAATATCGCTGGCTCACCCGCCCGTTCGGCCCAGCCACCTATGGCTCCAAGGAATATCAGCAGCAAGCCGAAGAGCTGGTCGCGATCAGCGCCGGTCTGACCGACCAGCAAAAGATGATTGCCGAGTACTGGTCCGACGGTCCCAGGTCCGAGCAGCCTCCCGGCCACTGGGCCTTGTTCGCGCAGTTCGTCTCCCAGCGGGATCATCACACCCTCGATGACGATGTGAAAATGTTCTTCGCTTTGTCCAACGCGATGTTCGACGCGGGCATCGCCGCCTGGGACGCGAAGCGCGAATACGATTCGGTTCGTCCGGTCACAGCGATTCCGTTATTATTTCGCGGCAAGACCATCCGCGCCTGGGGCGGTCCGGGCAAAGGCACGGTAGAAATGGATGGCTCGCAGTGGATCCCGTATCAGGCAGCAACTTTCCCCACGCCGCCGTTCCCGGACTACGTCTCAGGCCATAGCACTTACAGCGCCGCCGCCGCCAAAATTCTCGAACTCTTCGCCGGTAGCGACCACTTCGGCAATTCGGTCACGCTTGCCGCAGGCAGTTCCAAGATCGAGCCGGGAACCACGCCAGCCCGTCCCGTCACTCTAGAATGGGAGACTTTGACCGACGCCGCCAACCAAGCAGGAATGTCGCGCCGCTACGGCGGAATCCATTTCCGCGCCGCCGACCTGGCAGGTCGGCTCCTGGGCCGCCTCGTCGCCATCAATGCTTGGACGAAGGCCCAGAGTTACTTCGAAGGCTTTGGCACAACTGACCAAAGATGAGTGCGAAAATTCGGACAGACGGGACTGTCCCTATCTCCTGCAAGTCCATGTAATTAGCACTCACTCCCGCCAAGTGCCAGCATCGACGCCGATGTCCGCCGCTTTTCCTTCGCCCTGTGGCTTTTTGACCACGTTTGGCATTGCTTCCTCTAAACCTCTCCCGGCCATCCACTTGCCGCCCGCCAACTATAGCTTTAAGGTGCTTTTCCGAGTTTTCCACGATTTCCACAGTGTTCCGGTAAAACGTGAGTTATGTTCCAACTGGAACATAGTGCGCAATGTTCCAACTGGAACATTTGTATACAAATGTTCCGGCCGCAACTCACCGCCCCGCCGCGCGCCGCCTCGCCTCCTCGGCCTGCGCCGTGCGGCCTTGCGCCTCGTAGAGGTCAGCCAGACCCAGCCACAGCTTGGCATCGTTCGGCGCGAACGTCACAGCTTGTTCCTGAAAACTCATGGCGCGAGCCACGTCTCCCAGCTGATACCAGGCCCTGGCGCGCCCGGTCGCGATCAGCGAATTAAAATTCGCGCCTAAAGATTCTCCTCCATCGCGAAACGGACTCGAGGCCTCCGCCCGGTCGAAGGCTACCAGAGCCTGTTCCGGCTGATTCATTTGCAGGTAGGCTTGACCGAGCAGCAGCCACAGGTCGTGAGGGCGCGACGAAGTCTCTGCCGATCGTTTGAAGACTTCGACCGCATCGGCATAGCGTTTCTGAGTCAGGTAAAAGAGTCCCAGGTCAAGCCAGGCTTCATCGCGAGGCTCGATGCGGATGCTGGTGCGAAATTCTTCTTCCGCTTCCGCTGCGCGGCCCATGCGGTCGAGCACGCGCGCGCGCGTGAGATGAAGGTTCGCGCTGTCGCTGAAAATATTTTGCGCGCGATCCAGATAGGCGAGCGCCTCTGGGTAGCGGCCGAGGCTGTAAAGAATTCCAGCCGCATTGGCCAGGCGGTTGAACCGGTCAGCTTGGCCGCGCGACGTGTTTGCTGCGCTCGGGTCGAGCGGAATCGCGAAAGAAACTTTGTCGCAATCGATTTGCAAGCGATCGATGAGCGAAGCGGTCTGCGGGGTGCGGCGGACGAAGATGGCGGAAACTTCGTCCATGTAGACGGGACGCCATGATTGGCTGTGACAGAAGGCAGGGAGTTGCGGGAACAAAGTGATGCCTTCATAGCGAGCTAACGAAACGATGATGGTGTTGATGGCGCGAGCGTCGGCTTCCTGTTGCCAGGCGGGCGCCTCCGGAGGTTCGACGCTGAGATTGTAGGCGCGAAAAAAAAGTTGGGGGCCGAAGGGGATGGCGCGGCTGTCGATGTAGTCGGGGTAGTCGGGAGACAGGCGCCAGGTTAAGTAGCCGCCGAGGTTGTACGTGTTGAAGACATTGGCGGGCAACTTTTCGCGGCGGAGGAAGTCGACGGCGCGTTCGGGAAACCACCAGGAGAGTCCTGTTCCGAAGAGGGACAGCTGAGCAGAGCGCAAGTAGTAGCGGTTGGTGATGAGGTCGAAGGAGCGGAGGGTGGTCACGGCGGTGAGCAGAGCGGTCAGGAGCAGGAGAGCTGCAGCCCATCCGATGCCACGCCTCTGTTTCGATACGTGTCGTTTCGAATTAGCTGTGGTCTTCGGGGTCCTGGCGCTTCCCCAGACTTCTTGCAGAAGCGATCCGGCGACGACCACTACGACGCAGGCAAATAGGGCCTGCAAGCGGACGTGTTGAATGGTCAGATAGGCGGAGGTGACGAGCAGGATTGCCGCTCCCCATTGCTTGCGCCACAGGGCGATGACGGCGCACACCACCGCAATCGCCAGCAGCCACCAGAAAGAGCTTTGGGGGTCGCGCCAGGCTAGCGCCTGGCGGAGGCTGGTCCACGAGGGGCGGATGCTTTCCCATTCGACGACCCACAGGCTGTGGAGCGGTTGCGCCTTGGCTTGTCTGCTTAGAGCTATATAGATGTTAGCGCCCCAGGGATTGATCAGCGTCGCTACCGCGGTCAGGGCTAGCCACGGCCAGGCGCGTTGCAATCTGGTGGGCGCGGCAAAGCGAGTTTCCTGGGATGGCAGGTCGAGGAGTTCCAATAAGACGTAGGCGCAACAGAGGGCGAGGCCGGCGACGAATCCTAAATGGAGGTTGACCCAGGCGACCATCAGGATAGGGAGCAGCCACAGCGGCGAACGGCCGTCGCGGTGATGTTTCCACAACAGGGTGAGGAATGCCGCGAACAAGATTGTCGTGAACATTTCGGCGCGGGGCTGGGTGCGGTTTGCGATCAGAGGGACTGCTATCAGCGCCAGCGAGGCGGTTGCAACATTGTTCTGGATGAGCAATAGGGCTGTCGTTCCTGCGCAGGCCGCCGCGCCGAGCCATGAGAGCAGGGCGTATCCGCCCGTCAGATAGGCCAGGTAGAACGCGATGCCGGAGAGAACAGGATAGATCCAGGGGGCTCCTTTAGCGGTGTAGGAGAAGACATCCGTCGAGAAGAGGTGGTGATGTTGGAGGATCCAGCGGCCCGTGGCTAGCTGCCAGCCCAGGTCGAAGTCTTGGAGGGTGTGGAGGGCGGCTAGCAGGGCGTAGATGAGGGCTATGGCGGAGAGGAATGGGGCAGCGTAGCGCGCGGTTGGGGAGCGGGACACCTGATCGGGGAAAGCCTCGGTCTCGGGGCGCATAGCTATGGGCAAATCATAGCATTCCGTCGAAAGTGGAGGCTGAATTCCCTCAGGGGCTAAAGCCCGAGTTCGTTGCAGCGTTTTACGGTACGCCTGAAGGCGTACCCTGATACGAACCCGAGCGCGAGACGCCCCCGGGGACAGCCGGCGGGCCGCCGGCGCTACGCGGGATTTCGGCGCTACGCGTACGCGGCGCTAGCGTTTACTAGCCGCTGTAGGCTAGTTCTTTGGCTCGTTGCGTTGCCTTCACTACGGCCTTGATCAGGGTTACGCGCAGCTTTCCTTCTTCCAGTTCCATGATGCCGTCAATGGTGCAGCCGGCTGGGGTGGTTACGGCGTCTTTTAGCAGCGCCGGATGATCGCCTGTCTCGAGCACCACTTTCGCAGCGCCCATTGTGGTTTGCGCTGCTAATAGCGTGGCTATGTCGCGGGGCAGGCCTACTTTTACTCCGGCCTCGGCCAATGACTCTAAGATAATGTAGATGAATGCGGGGCCGCTGGCGGAGAGTCCCGTTACTGCGTCCATGTGTTTTTCGTCGACCACTACCGTTCTTCCGACCACATCAAACAACTGGCAGGCTAGGCCGATCTCTTCCTGGGAGACGTAGCTGCCTTTGCAGAGGCCGGTCATGCCGGCTCCGAGGGCACAGGGAGTGTTGGGCATGGCTCGAACGACCGCGGTCTTCACACCGAGGGCACGTTCGATCTGGCTGGTGGAGACGGAAGCGGCCACCGAGATTATGAGCTGACCGGGAGTAATGTTGGGGCGGATTTCCTTCCAGGACCTCCTGCACGGTTTGCGGCTTTACGCAGATGAAAATTATGTCTGCGCCCTGCACGGCCTTGGCGTTGTCGGTGCCGACTTCGATGCGGAGTTTTTCGGCTATGCGGAAGGCGCGGTCGGAGTGGCGGACCGTGGCTCTGGTCAGCTCTTTGGTTAGTAATCCTTCCCGCAGTAACGCTTGCAGGATGATTCCGCCTAGTTTTCCAGCCCCCAGGACAGCTACCTTTTTGTTCGACAGATTGGTCGGCATGCAGACCTGCCTTTCAGTGTGACAGTTTTATATCATTTTATTATGGGGGGCAGAGTGCAGATGGTCTCGGGCCAAAAGCTTTTAACCGCGAAGGTCGCGAAGAACGGCCGCGAAGGACGCGAAGAGAGACGCTGCCGCGGCTTGAAGCGGCACCCGTTCAAAACGGCGCGAAGTGGAGGTGATAGAGCGGTTTGCCCGCGAAACGGCGGGCGACGACGCCCGCTCCCTTCGGCTTCGCTCAGGGCAGGCTCCCAGACGCCGGGACGGCGGCGCTACGAATTACGCGGCGCTACGAATTACTTGAGGCCGTTGGCTATTGAGAGGATGAAGGCGCGGTCGTCCCAAGGCTGCTGGGCTATCATGCTCTCTCCGCCGAAAATTACCATGTCGTTATTCGTCGGAACGTAGAATGCGGAGTGGAAGTGGCGCTGGGGCGCGGTGCCCGTCACTTTTTCCAAACTCCAGGCTGGAGTTCCTCCGATCCCGTTGGCGAAGGTCAGGATCCAGGTGTCACCGAAGTAGGCGGTCCCGGTCAGCGAGTTGTTGCCGCCGTACATGATCATCCGGTTGTTCGCGGAGTCGTATACGGAACTCTGGCCGGTGCGAGCCGCAGGAGCGGTGCCCGTGGGCACGATGTGCGTCCATGTGGGGGTTCCGCCGCTTCCGTTGGCGTGGGAAAGCGTCCACACATCGTTGAGACCTGTGGAGCCGGCATCGCCAGCGTAAATCGTCAGCACGTTATTGGTGGAATCGTAGATGGCGCTGGCGTTCTCGCGGGCAGTAGGCGCGATTCCGGTGGTTGAGACCTTGCTCCAGGTGGGCGTTCCGGGGCCTCCGCTGGCGTCGCTTAAGACCCAGACGTCAGACAAATAGCCGCCGGCGCAATTCGATCCGCCGAAAATGATCAGGTTATTGTTGGTGGAATCGTAAACGGTGCTGTGATTCAGGCGCGCTGGAGGCGGCGTGCCGGAAGGGCTCCCCTGAACCCACGTGGGCGTTCCACTGGCGGAGTTGGCATCGTCGAGCAGCCAAACATCGTTCAGACAGGCTGTGCTGCTGGTGGCGCCGCCGAAAACAATCATGTGATTGCTTACGCTGTCATAGGCGCCACTGTGGCCGTAGCGCGCGCTGGGAGCGGTTCCGGTAGGGAAGACCTGTATCCATTTGTAGGGAGTGGTGGTGACGGTTTGACCTGCGGCAATGACTCCGGGGCTCGACCAGACATCGTTCAGCGGTCCGGTGGCGGCATTTCCTCCGAAGGCCACTATCTGGTCGGTGGCTAAATCGTAGACGGCGCTGCTGTGGTAGCGCGGCGCGGGACCATCCTGGGTCCAGGTGCTGGTGGCCAATCCGTTGGCTCCGGTCAAGATGAGGACGTGATCATCGGTGAAAGTTGCGGGCAGGGAACTGTCGCCGCCGAAGATCACCATTTCATTGGAAACCGGATCGTAGATGACGTCGTGACTCTTGCGATTGGGAGCGGTATCGGTAAACGTCAACTGAGTCCACGCGGGCGTACCGCCGATGTTGTTGGGGTGGCTCAGAATCCAACCGTCGTTCAGGACTTTTCCATGGTTGTTGCCGCCGCCGAAGATCGTCATGCGGTTGTTGGTGGCATCGTAGATCGCGCTGTGACCGAGGCGCGCGGCGGGAGCGGTGCTGGTGGGAGATAACTGAGTCCACGTGGGAGTCCCGGTCACGCCGTTGGCATTGGTGAGAGTCCAGACGTCGCTAAACACGTTGGTGTTAGTGGTGCCGCCGCCGTAGACGGTCATCACATTATTTACGGAGTCATAGATGGCGGTGGCCTGCGTGCGCGCGGGGGGTGGAGTGCCGACGGGCGTGACCTGAGCCCAGGAAGGGGTGGCCGTCGATCCATCGGCGTTGCTGAGAATCCAGAGATCGTTGTAGTAGTTGCCGCTGCAATCGGTGCCGCCGAAGACGATCATCTTGTTATTGGTGGGATCGTAGACTGCGGTGTGTCCTTCACGCACGCCGGGCAAGGTTCCGGTGGGCATCATCTGAGTCCACAACGGAGATCCGCCCACGTGATTGAGGTGAGTGATGATCCACAACTCGCTGATGCAGGGCCCGGGGAAGCCGGTGCCGCCGCCGAAAGTAATCATGCGATTGCTGGTGGGGTTGTAAACGGAGGTTTGTCCGAAGCGGTTGGTGGGCTGCTTTCCCGACACCGAGATTCTGATCCACTGGAGATTTTCCGTGGACGCAGAGGAGGATGGGATGGCGTTTTGTACGGCCCAGACATCGTTGAAGTCGACATTGGTAGGAGCGTGCTGGCCGGCGAACGAGAACATGGTGTTGGTCACGTGATCGTAGACGGCGGAAGCCTGGCTGCGAGTGCCGGGACCGTAGCGATTCCACTTTTGAGCCCACGCCGGCAGAGTCACGGTGGAGGTCAAGAGGCAACAGATCAGGCCGAGGCGAGCGAACGAGCTTAGCTTAGGACGGTGCATTAGGACCGCTCCGAGTTGAATTAGGAGACAGCAATTGCTCCTGAGTTTGAAAGTGCTGATGACCGCGGGGGGAGAGAAAGGCGGAACGCAACACTGCGTGCAAGCAGAGTAAGACGGACGGAGGGGCGCGTCAAGATGACAGAATTTGCATACTTTGGTTTCCGTGGCCGGGCTAGTCTTTGATCCTAGATGCTACGGGGATCCCAGATCCTACGGCAACGCGGCGGTCTCGAGGAGGATCGGCTTGGCGGAAAGCGCGATGGCTGAGCCGGGGACGCTGATCTCGTTGCCGGACAAATCGCGATAGAGCTTGTACTGCGAGGGAATGGCGAACGTGGAGCAGGTGGGCGTGCCGGCTTGGTAGCAAGTGGAGTTCGAGTTGCTGTCCCAAACCGCCAGCGCCTGATAACTGCCGCGAGTGTAGCCGCAGGTGTAGACGGTGCCATTCGACGAGCAGGCGCTGCTGGGAGTGGCGCCGTTTATCCACTTGTAGACTTCGCCATAAGCTATTGCTGCGGGAGTGGTGTCGGTGGGACTCCAGAGGGCGATGTCGGTGGGCGTGGTGTCCCAGGCATAAAAATAAACGCGAGCTACAGTGGTTGAGGTTTGCAGCAAGTAATAGCGTGCCAGGAAGGCGGCTTGCAGGTCGGGATCGGTGAAGCCCTCAATCGCGGCGTTGCCCCAGCCTCCTTCGGTGCAGAATAAGGGTTTGCCTTGCACTCCGGGGACGGCGGCTACACTGTCGTTCACCGTGGTTACGTTTTCTGGTAGGGGGAAGTCGCCCACGGTCTGGGTGCTGACATAACAGTGGAAACCGATCACGTCGACGAAGTCTCCCGGCCCCACGTTACCAGCTTGCGAAGTTAGAAAGATGTTCAGGTTCTTGGCAGCGGCGGCGAGCGCGCTCTGGGAGGTGCCGCCTCCGACGGGCGCGGGAGTCACGATTTGCGCGCTCGAGTCGAGTGCGGTTCCGTTGGGGAACGTGCTATTGGGATTGCACGAGGACCCCGCGGGTGGGCCTTCGACCACGCAGCGCGCATCCTGGGTCATGCGCACAAGTTGCGACGTGGTTCCCGACCACGACGCCTGGATATTCCACTCATTCCAGATCTCATAATACTTGATCTGGCCTTTGTATCGGCTGGCGACCGCTGTTACCCAGCTGATCCAGATGGCGTCAGTACCGCTTCCGTCAGGGTTTAGGTCGGACGGGGGCCAGCACTGTCCGTTGCCGCCGCCGAGGGTGGAGTAGTTGCAAGTGCTGTCGTTTGGCATCGACGAAGCCCACATCGGCGTGCGACCGAGGTCGTAAAGCACGTCCACGTTGTTGGTTTTGGCTTCTGACAACCAGGAGTCCATGTGGGTGAAATCGTAGACGCTGGCTGCGGTGTTGATCTGCGACCAGCCGACGCCGGAGTCCCACAGCCGAAGGCCGCCAAACTGGACGCTGGGCACAACCGCATCCGGCCAAGGTGTGCCCGGGGCGAGGGAGTGGATGTGCATGCCGAAATAGGTATTCGCCCGGGTGACGGGCGGCGGTGGTGGCGCTTGAACGGCGGAACCCCCGCCGCCGCAAGCGGCGAGGCCTGCCAGCGCAGCCAGGGAGATGAGACTCGCCCGACGCTGCACTCGATTGGAAATGTGAAAACTTCGGAGAAGACTTCTTGACATCGGTGATTTGGCTCTCCCTGGGTTGGTGTCGCGAGCCGGTAAGTAGTCTAACCCCAGCCGCGCCCATTGTTGCGGGATTAAAGAATCAAAATTTCACAAGTGTGCGCAGAGAGGAAGAGGTGGGAGACGTTCTTCTCTACCCGATAGACTCCGTGCAAAATACTTCATCTTGACAGCGCGAGACGCAGGCACGAAACTGAGGCATCTCGAGTTGGCATTAGTTTTCCCCCCTGTCGAGCATGCCCCCAACGGAGTTTTGGCCGTTTCAAGATCGCAAGCAGAATTGTTTGCGAGCGGGAATTCTAGCAGCGCCGGCGTGATCACCGGCGCGATCATCAGTTCGACCACCGTGAGTCCAAGATTAGGAGATACTCGTGAATACCTCCCAGCAGCACGCAGTACAGGTTCAAGGCGCAGAAAAAGTTTCGCGCCGCTTCGCTAACGCCTTCACTCTTACTCTAACCGCGATGATCGTCTTGTCGCTTGTCGCTTCGGCGCTGGCACAAGTTCCCTATCTTTATGGCCCGTTGCAGCCGGGACAGAAGGCCCCCGGCGCTGCCACCTTCACGCTGACCGTGTATGGCACGGGCTTTGCTTCGGGCGCGGTGGTGAACTGGAACGGCAAGCCGCTCACGACTACGTTCGTGACCGCTGAGCAGCTGACAGCTTCGGTTCCAGCGGCGAATTTAACCACGGCCGGAACTGCGGTGGTCACGGTTTCCAACGGAGGCGTGGTCTCGAATCCCGATTACTTTCAGATCGTAAAGAACAACTACACCGTGGCGTGGAGCAAGCTGGATTATGCGACCGATACGACACCGCAAGATGTGACCACGACGGATCTCAATGGAGACGGTAATCTCGACCTGGCAGTGGCCACCGGCAACAACAGCATCTCCATCCTGTTGGGCAATGGCACGGGAAGCTTTCCGACGCACACGCAATACGGAGTGCCCGGCAACCCGGTCGCAATCGCTCATGGAGATTTCAACGGAGACGGAAAGCAAGATGTGGCGACCGCGGATCAACGCCTGAGCAACGTATCGGTGCTGCTGGGCAACGGGGATGGCACGCTCCAGACTCACCAGGAATTTGCTACGGGATCGCAGCCCGTGTCGATCGCCACGGGGGACTTGAACGGAGATGGCAAGCTCGACATCGTCACTGCCAACCTCAACGGCAATAATGTGTCGGTTTTGTTAGGGAACGGCGACGGCACATTCAAGACTCACAAGGAGTACGGCGTAGGGAACGGACCCGCGGCCGTAGCGATTGGCGACTTCAACGGAGACGGCAAGCTTGACCTGGCCGTGGTTAACAACACAGATGCTACGGTTTCCATTTTGCTGGGCAATGGCGACGGTACTTTCCAGATGGCCATTCCTTACTCAACCGCAGTCGGGCCGAACAGCGTGGTGGTGGGCAACTTCACGAGTTCCAACACCTTGGACGTTGCCGTGGGAACGTCGAACAAGTTGGTCTCAGTGCTTCTGGGTAACGGAAACGGCACCCTGCAGAACCACAAGGATTACACAATCGGGGCGAATTCCGTGGCCATTGCCGCGGGGGACATGGCTTCCACCGGGAAACTGTCTCTGATTACGGCAAACTACAACGACAATACGGTTTCCGTGCTGGTGGGTAACGGCGACGGAACGTTCAAGGGGCAATCCGTCTTTGTCACTCCGTCCGGTCCGGTCGGACTGGCGGTCGGCGACTTCAACAACAACGGCAAGCTTGATATCGCAGTCGCCGACTACACCGCGAATATGGTCACCGTGCAGGCGGACAGTAACCTCGTACTGTCTCCAACGATTAACTCTTTCGGAACCCAGACTTCGGGCTTCGCCAGCGGAATCAAGACCATAGCGCTGAAGAACCAAGGTACGACGGCCTACACGATGGGCAACCTTACCACCGTGGGAGCCTTCGGGGCCGACTTCGCACAGACCAACAACTGCCCGGCGAGCGGCCAACCACTTGCCGCCGGAGCTTCGTGCACCTACTCCAATGTGTTCACGCCCACGGCTTCGGAGAAAGCCAATGCGCAAGATCTGCTGACCGCGGCCGACGGCAGCGTGATCGGGTGGCAGATGACTGGCACGGGCAACATTCCCATCATGTTGACGCCGCGCACCCAGACGTTCCCGACCACCCTGCTCGGTGTCACCAGCGCGGCTAAAACGAACACTTTCACCAACGAAAGCGGAGTGAACATCGTATTCACCAACATCGATCTAGAGGGTGTGAACCAGAACGACTTTACGATCGTGCCGACGAGCACCTGCCTGACTCTGCCCAACGCTACGTTATTGCCTGGGGCGAGTTGTTCGTCACAAGTTACTTTCACTCCAACCATGTACCCGGCTGGGAATGAAACCGTGACCTTTGTGTATTACGGCAACTTCACGCTGGCGAAGCAGGGCTTGCTGATCAACGGAGAAGGAACCGCAGTGAAGGTTACGCCAACGTCGTACACGTTCCCGAACACTACGGTTGGCCAGACCAGCACCAAGGCCATTACCTTCCAGAACGCCGGCTCGGTCGCGTTGGCCATCACCAGCATCGGCTGGGCTGGGACGGGAAATTACTTCAGCCAGACCAACACCTGCAGCTACCCCGGCGGCAGCGTTCCGGCGAATTCCAGCTGCACGATCACGGTGACGTTCGCTCCGCTGGTCACGGGCACGTTTACGGCGACCATGAGCATCGGCGATGCCGATTGGACTGGGCCGCAAACGGTTTCATTCACGGGTACCGGGCAGTAGCGGTTATTGGGGCACAGAGCCAGCGCGGATGCGAAATCTGGGCTGGTTCTGTGCCAGTTTCTTGTGATCGGAAGACTAGCTTCATTGATCTGAAATTGCGGTTGCGTCTTTTGAACCCACGAATACCTCGGGCTCTTCAGGCAATCGAAAGCAGGGGGGGTTCATGAACGGTTCATCTGGTAGGTTGCCTGAAGCGGCGTGCCCACAGGCCGGGCTCGCCTCGCGTGTATGTCATCTGACGATCGCAGTGGTGGTGTTCATTACGTTAGGTGCGCTGGCGCTTCGTGGCAGCTCTGAGTCCACATCGACAGATCGCACTGCGGCGAAGAGTTCCGATCCGTCTGTAACGGTCCTTTCTGCCGGTCTTGTCCAGTGCGGCGAAACCAGGCAAAGTTCTCGAGAATTACGGTCAGATCCTTCTCAGCTTCGAACCCAACGCAGGCCAGACGGACGCGCGAGTGAAATTCCTCTCCCGTGGTCCTGGCTACACGGTTTTTCTTACCAACGATGAGGCGGTGCTGGCTCTCTCGGGCAGCAGCAAGAGAAAGCCAGAGCGCCTCTGCCGAGAGCGCAGCCCTTCCATTGGCCGGTTTCCGCGAGATTTCAAGCCCCCGTCCTGAACCGGGACGCACCACCGCGGTGCTACGAATGCAGTTGATCGACGCCAACAAGAATGCGCAAGTCGCGGGCATGGACCAACTGCCGGGGACCACCAACTATTTCCTGGGAAAAAATCCGCGCACCTGGCGGACGAGTGTAGTGAACTACCGCAAGGTGAGTTACCGCGATGTTTATCCGGGAATCGATCTGGTTTACTACGGCAATCAGCGGCAGTTGGAATACGACTTTGTGGTCGCGCCGGGCAGCGATCCAGGGGCAATCAAAGTTAGCTTCGCGGGCGCTCCAAGAATACGTCTCGATCGTCAAACCGGCGATTTGATTTTGAGCACGGCAAAGGGCGATGTCCACTTCCACAAGCCGGTGGCTTACCAGATGGAAGCGGAGCAAGCCTCAGCTGCGGACGGCCGCAAACACTTCGTCGAATCAAGTTTCGTGCTCGATGCGAAAAACCGCGTCAGCTTTCAGCTCGGATCCTATGACCACAGCCGGGCGTTGGTGATCGATCCCACGCTGGGGTATTCAACCTACCTCGGCGGCACGGGTAACGACTATGCGACCGCAGTCGCCGTGGATTCGACTGGCAGCGCCTACGTCACGGGGTACACGGCTTCGACGAATTTTCCGACTGTGGCAGGAGCGTATCAAACATCCTGCGGTGGTGGCACCGCTTGCAGTGCGACCCACATCAACGCATTCGTGACCAAGTTGAATTCCACCGGCACCGCGCTCGTCTATTCCACCTACCTGGGCGGAAGCGCTAAAGACTACGGTTATGGTATTGCCGTAGATGCCAGTGGAGACGCTTTCATTGTAGGTACGGCAACTTCCAACGACTTTCCCACTACCCCCGGCGCCTACCAGACGGCTTGCACTGGTGGCAGTTGCGCGAATGGCGACATATTCATCACTGAACTGAACCCGACCGGATCAGGGCTTGTGTATTCCACTTATCTTGGAGGGGTAACCACGAATCAGGGGAACGCCATTGCCTTGGACAGTTCCGGCAATGCTTACGTCACCGGATACACAAAATCAGGCAACTATCCGATTACGCCGGGAGTGTTTCAAGGCGGCTGCTCTTCCTGCAAGAACGCTCTGGTTGATGCCGTTGTGACGAAGTTGAATTCGAGCGGTTCGGCACTGGTCTACTCCTCGTTCCTGGGCGGCAATAACGCTGACGTCGGCTATGCCATTGCAGTCGATTCCGCCGGTAACGCTTATGTAACGGGGTACACGTATTCGACGAATTTTCCGACCACCACCGGCGCCTTCCAGACAACCTTAGGAGGGTCCGACGGCCGTCTTTGTAACCAAGATCAATCCAACTGCGTCAGCAAAGGTATATTCCACTTACTTGAACGGGAGTGCGACGGGCACCAGCGCTTGCGCAGCTTGCGGCTCTTCGATTGCCGTCGACGCGACAGGAAACGCCTATGTGGCCGGACTTACCTGGGAAACTAACTTCCCGACCACAGCTGGAGCGTTCCAACCCACCTATGGCGGCGGGTTTCACGACGCTTTTGTAACCAAGTTCAGCTCCACGGGAGCACTGATTTATTCGACATACATTGGCGGAAGCGGGGACGATGGTGCTACCTCCATCAAGGTTGATAGTAACGGCACTGCCTATGTCAAGGGTAATACGTTCTCTTCTAATTTTCCGACTACTTCCGGCGCTTTCTCGAACACCTTCACCGCGGGCTTGAATTCGGAAGCGTTTGTGCTTCTGTTGAATCCCGCCGGATCGGCGTTGAATTACTCGACCTATCTGGGTGGCTCCACGGGCGCTGAGTATGGCCTGGCGACAACCATGTTGGCGGTGGACAATGAAGCCCCGCCGAACATTTACATAACGGGCTACAGCAACGCGACGAACTTTCCGACTACGGAAGGAGCGTACCAGACCAAGCGGTCAGGCGGTTATGACGCTTTTGTAACCAAGTTCGCTCCCAGCCCCAACGTTGGGTTGTCCCCGGGCCTTAACTTTGGAAACCAGAACGACGGAACCACAAGTCCGGCCCAAACAATTACCGTAACCAACACGGGGAATTCGACGCTAACCGTTTCTTCCGTCGCGATCAGTGGAGCCAACGCCAAAGATTTTAGCCAGACCAACACGTGCACCACCGGCGGTGTGGCTCCGCAGTCCACGTGCAAGATTAGCGTGAAGTTCAGTCCGACGATCGGCGGCACTGAAAACGCAACTGTGACGGTGACCGACAACGCGCCCGACAGTCCGGAATCGACAACGCTCACTGGTGTGGGATTGGGAGCGGGACCCGCTGTAACTCTTTCGCCGACAAGTCTTACCTTTGCGACTCAGCTGGTTGGCACCACCAGCCCGGCCCAGAGCGTAACTGTTACGAACACAGGCTCGGGCGTGCTCACGATCACCAGCATCGCGACTACCGGCGATTTCGCGCAGACGAATAACTGTACGTCCACGATTGCCGTCAACGCCAGCTGCACTATCAGCGTGACCTTCACCCCAACCACAATCAATACCCGCACGGGTACGGTTGTGAGTTACCGACAACGCGCCGGCCAGCCCTCAGACCGTGACGCTCACGGGGACTGGCACGTACGTGAGTTGGACGCCCGCGAGTTTGACTTTCGGAGCGCAAACGGTGGGCACATCGAGTGCGCCTCAAACGATCACGTTCACCAATAACGCCACCACCAAACTTACCATCAAGAGCATCGTGATTACGGGACCGGACAACCTGGATTTCACCGACACCACCACTTGCGGTGCGACTCTGGGCCCGAAAGCCAGTTGCACGATCAATGTGACGTTTACCCCGACGGCTAAGGGACTGCGTACGGCGTTTGTGACGATTTCAGATTTTCTAGGCGGCAACACCACTCAGAACATTCCCTTGAGTGGAACTGGCCAGTAAGGGGTGGGGGATTTGAGCCTTCGTAAGGGAGACTTGCGACGATATGCGGATGGGCAATAGTGTTGTTCAGACTCTGGATAAGCGTCGTGTCACGCTTCTATCCGTCGGACTGGCATTCCTGCTGCTGACTGTCGCCGCAACGTGCGCAGCAGGTTACGCTGTCGACCGCAAGCATGAGTTTTGGCAATGAGGCGGTCGGCGCTACCAGCGCCGTCAAGAAAGCCACCCTTACCAATACCGGCACGGCGACGCTGAACATCAGCAGCATCACCATTACTGGACCCTTCGCTCAAACCAACACCTGCGGAACAAGTGTCCAGGCTGGCAAGAACTGCACGATCTCGGTCACGTTCAGCCCGACCACAACCGGAACTTTCACTGGAGTTGTCACGATCACCGACAATGCGACGAATAGCCCGCAAACGATCTCGCTCAGCGGCAACGGTGTTACCGGCGTCACGGTGTTTCCCACGAACCTGACATTCCCTACGACAAACATTGGGACTACCAGCGCTCCCATGACGTCAACGCTTTCAAATAATAACCTCACAACACTTTCGATCACCAGTATCACGATTACAGGCGACTTCGCTCAAACCAATAACTGCGGCAGCTCTTTGGCTGGCGCCACTAAATGCACCATCACCGTAACTTTCACTACCCACAGCATCGGGCACTCGAACCGGCAAGATCACGATTACCGATAGTGCCAGTAACAGCCCGCAGAAAATCAATCTGACGGGTACGGGCCAGAGCGAGCGGGCCGACACTCACCTCCATTAGTGTTTCTCCGGGTTCGGCTTTGCTTTCGGTCGAGAATACCTTGCAACTGGCGGCAACTGGACACTACAGCGACGGATCCACTCAGAACCTTACCACTAGTGCGACCTGGGCCACATCGAATTCCAAAGCTGCCACTGTGGCGGGCGGATTAGTGACCGCAGTTGCTAATGGGAGTGCTTCGATCACGGCGACTTACACCGGTATCTCAAGCCCTGTAGCTCCGATGAATATTGGTACCGGCGCAGACTACTTTGTGGCCACCAACGGCAATGACTCCTGGTCGGGCACGTTAGCCGCGCCCAATTCTAAAAACACCGATGGCCCCTTCGCTACCATCGCGAAGGCTCAGACAGCGGCTCAGACGCTCATCGTGAACGCCAACGGCCGCACCACTCCCATCACCGTGCAGATCAGGGGAGGGAACTACTATCAGCAGGCATTGACCTTTACCGCCGCTGATTCAGGCACGTCAACGCTCGGGGTGTTGTGGGAAAACTATCCCAACGAAACGCCGGTGTTAAGCGGTGGAATGGTCGTGACAGGCTGGTTCAATACCACGGGCAACACTTATCAGCTGAGTTTGCCAACGAGCACGGTGTACTTCGAAAATCTGTTCTATAACGGTGGCCGCCGGTTGCGGCCGCGGGTAGGCGGATTGCTGGGAACTTATCTGCGCAACGTGGGCCCGATTTACCTTGCTGGCTGCACCTCCGCCGTCGCCTCCGCCCAACGCGAACTGCGCAGTTTACGTGACCGGCAACGGCTGGGAGTGTTTCGATCGCTTTACATACCATGTTGGCGATGTCAGTTCGACCTGGACGAACCTGAATGCGCCCTATCCGACTGGCGACATCGAACTCATCGATTTCGAGTTGTGGAGCACGCCGGTGATGCGTGTTCAGTCCATCGATAGTGTTAACCACGTCGTGTACCTGACGGGGACCACGCACCAGCAGGCTGGGGTCCATGGCTTCATCCCCAATCACCGCTACGTAGTTGAGAACGTTAAAGACGTGCTAACTCAGTCGGGTCAGTGGTTCCTCGATCGATCGGTCACTCCGTGGACCCTGACCTATCTCGCGAACACGGGCGAGCATCCGCCAACGGACACGATCATCATTCCGCAGTCAACTCAAGTATTGGGAGCGACCTACTTGCAATACGTCACTTTCCAGGGACTGCAATTCGAGCACGACAACTTCACCGCATCTTCCGCCGGTTATCCATCGACCCAGCAAGAGCCGCTGATGACGGCGGCTGTAGGTTGCTATAACTGCCAGCATGTCACGTTCAATAGCGACATCATTTCCGAAACCTCAGGCGCGGGGATCGAGTTCACAACGACCGACGCATCGTCTACCACGTCTCACAATACCTTCGAAAACGGCGCTCTGTACGACATCGGGGGCCTGGGCATTCGCATTGGCCATCTGCCGGCATCCGCGGATACTGACTCAGACGTGCCGCAGTTTAATACGGTGGAAAATACTCTTTTCGAAGGCTTTAGCCGCGTAATTCCCAGCAGTCCCGCCATCGTCCAGGGCAGCGGCCACGATAATACTTATACCCACAACGATATCTACGATGGCTACCACAGCGGCATCGAGGTATGTTTGGCCCCGTTGTGCGCACCGGGGAACAAGAATTCGAACGGCACATTTAACAACGTCGCCTCATTCAATCATGTTTTCGACTTGTATGAGGGCGTAACGGATGACGGAGGAGCCATTTACTTCGCCACGGGCGGGTCTCCGTTTGTTGCGAGCGGGAATCAGATCTTGAACAACAAGATCCACGACACAAGCGATGCTTCCATCATCGACAGCGACGGCTATGGCGGCTATGGGATTAACCTCGATGGCTCGACTGGATTGGTTACGGTGGAGAACAACCTGGTCTATCGAGTGTCGGCTATGGGGATCAACATAACCCACGGGCCGCAGCTCCCCAACAAGCCGAATACGATCGCCGATAACATCTTCGCGTACGCGCGGCAGGGAATGATTGCCAACGGCAATCCCTACTTGACGAATACTTGTTTCTCGAGCCCGAACCTCATTTTCAACAGTTCGAGCAATCTGTTTTACTTTGACCTCAACTCCACGAGCAAGTTCTACGTGCAGGAAGGATGCGTCTACGCCTGCGGCTTCCCGCTTACCAGCCTGCACAACTGGCAGAGCAATCTGTACTGGAGGACGGACGGCGCTTTCAACACCGATCCAGACGCGTTCCATAATCAGCCGACCGCCAGCTCGCCAAATATCTGCGCCTCGTCATCCAAGGGCTGGACGT
The DNA here is from genome assembly GCA_963703635.1 of uncultured Acidobacteriaceae bacterium. Lineage (GTDB taxonomy): Bacteria > Acidobacteriota > Terriglobia > Terriglobales > Acidobacteriaceae > Sulfotelmatobacter. Next base: position 314,189 of record CAVPEZ010000019.1, on the reverse strand, counting down.
TCGACACCTTTGCCGCCTGGCAAGGATTGGGCGAGGACCTCAGCGGAGTAGCTAACGTTAATCCCGGATTCAAGAACCCCGTCTATCCGTTCGACGATTACTCTCTGCCGAATGGTTCGCCTGGGGTCGGGTTCGTCGTATTTGATCCGTCGCAGGCGGGTAGAAATAATCCGCTCATCAAGCCGACGGATCCGATCGATATACCGGCGACGTTTGTAACAACGTTCTACAATCCGGCGTCAGCCTACTAAAGCCACGAATAAATAGAGATCGCGCCGCAGGGATAAAGTCCCTGCGGCGGGATCTGTCTTGACAGTTTGCCAAGGTGAATACCGCCTGTGACGTTACAGCCCGCGTTTGTCAGGTCTTAGGCGGCCAACGCCGCTCTATAGAGTTAACCAGAATAATCAGTGGCCAGTCTGGCCCGTTCCGCTGAGGGCGACCAACTGAGGACTGCCACCGCCGCCGTCCGCTATGGAGACGTTCGCCGTACGTAGCCCTGTTGTCGTCGGCTTGAAAGTGACGGTGATCGTGCAACTGGCTCCGGCTGCAACGCTCGGCTGACAGGTGTTGGTCTGGCTAAAGTCAGCACTATCCGTTCCTGTGATCTTCAGGCCCGTGATCGGCAGTGCCGCTTTCGAGGTGTTAGTGAAGGTAGTAACTTGTGGCGCGCTCTTTTGACCTACAGTAACGGTTCCAAAGTTCAGACTTGTGGGAGACAGAATAACGTAGGTGCCTGTCCCGGCGAGGGCTGCGGTTTGCGGACTGCCGGTCGCGTTGTCTTTGACCGTGACCGCCCCGGTAATATCATGTATTGTCGTGGGTGTGAAAGTGACCGTAATCGTGCAACTCGCGCCGACAGCCACGCTTGATCCGCAGTTATTAGTCTGCGAAAAGTTGGCGCCGACGGAGATCTTTAAGATCGTAAGGGTCGCATTGCCGAGGTTACTCAGCATAATCGCTTGGGGCGGGCTGCTGCTGCCTACTAACTGAGAGGCAAAGGTCAGGCTCGTGGGAGTAAATATCACTGCAGGTCCGGCACCCAGGCCGTTACCGGTCAAACTCCGCAACTGAGGACTGCCGGGAGCATTGTCGGAAACCGATACGCTGGCACTTTCATTTCCCACAATTGTAGGAGTGAAGGTCACGTTAATGGCGCACGTTGCTTGCGGGGAGACAGTACTGCAGGTATTGGTCTGGGCAAAGTCGCCGCTGTTTGTTCCGATGATGTTCACATTGTTGACAGTGAGGTTCGTATTGCCGGTGTTGGTCAGCGTCATGACCTGAGGAGCGCTGGTGGTGCCATCGCTCTGGTATCCAAAGTTGAGGCTGGCGGAAAGGCCGACGTTGGGACTGGGAGAAAGCTTGCTTACAAACCCATCGTTCAGTCCGGCGTTGCTGGTTTGCAGCGATCCAGCGACAACGGGGAAATCTGTGGAGTTGGTGTAGCCGGTTACGTAAACGCCGGGGGGATTTTGATTATCCAGCGCGAGCACCGTAGTTGCTCCGCCGTACTCAGTGCCGGCGCCTCCCAGGTAAGTGGAATACAACAACCGTGAACCCGTGGGATCTAATTCGGACACATAGGCATCGAAAGCGCCCGCCAAGACTGTCTGGAAAGCACCCGGAGTCGTGGGAAAAACGGTGGACTTGGTATTTCCCTTTAGCCAGATGTTGCCGGATTGGTCGATTTTTATGCCGGTGGCCCCGGTGTCGCCGTTTCCACCCAAATAGGTGGAGAACACGATCCCGCTGCCAGTCGCGTTCAGCTTGGTGAGAAAAGCGTCGTGTCCGTTGGTTGGACCCATAAAAGTCGTTTGGTATGCGCCCGGGGAGACCGGAAAATTGGACTCGGCGGTTAATCCACATACATATGCATTTCCAGAGCTATCGACAGCGATGGCGGTTCCGCAAGCCTCGCATGGAGTCGTGACGGAGGTAATTCCTCCCAAATAGGTTGAGTACATCAATGCGGAGCCAGTGGTATTCAGCTTGGTAACCCAAGCTGCTCTATTCGCACCCAGGGAGCTCTGGAAGGCGCCAGGACTTGTCGGGAAGTCAAACGATTGTGTATATCCGGTAAGGTAGGCGTTGTTCGATGAGTCCAGCACGATCCCATATCCCACATCCCCGTTAGTGCCGCCCAGGTAGGTTGAGTAAATCATTCCTGAACCCGTGGCATTTAGCTTGGTTACAAAGGCCATTGTCTGAGAGCATTTGCACTTAGTTTGAAAGGCTCCCGGAGTAACGGGGAAGGTGAGAGATTGGGTAAAGCCGGTTATGTAGGCGTTATTCGAGGCGTCCAACGCAACCGCGTTGCCCTGATTCTTGCCGGTGCCACCCAAGTAGGTGGAATAGAGCAAGCCTGATCCTGTGGAATTCAATTTCGTCACAAATGCATAACCGCTGGCGCAATTGTCAGAGCCGCACTTAGTCTCAAAAGCTCCCGGAGTAGTGGGAAAGTCTGCGGAAAAAGTCTGTCCCGCGATATAGGCATCTCCGGACGCGTCGAGAGCGATGCCATTTCCATAGTCGTTGCCCGTGCCACCGAGATAAGTGGAATACACCAGGAACGATCCGGTGGGATCAAGTTTGCTTACGAAAGCGTCAACTGAGGTTCCGCTGCAATCGCCGCTACACGTGGTCTGGTAGGCTCCACTGGTTGTGGGAAAGTTAACGGAGTCGGTGTAACCGGTCACGTAGGCGCTTCCCGTGCTGTCGACAGCGATGGCGGTGGCGTAGTCGTTGCTGCTACCTCCGAGATAAGTCGAGTAGCTCAGGGTTGGGTCGATCACCAAAGCTTTGCTGTGGTCATAGGGCCCGAGAGCGAAGCGGACGTGCTGGTGTGAATCGAGGACGTAATCGGCGGCGAGAAGATGCTTGCCGCCATTGGTTGTTCCGGCAGCGTTATCGACTGTTTCATTCTGATAGGCAACCGGCTTGTGAAATCGGATCTCTTGCTGCTGGACTTGTAGAACCAGATCGCGGGTTTGCGGATCTACATGCAGGTGGCGAGCGCCGCTGAATTTCAGATTGATCAACCGGGCGTCCGCTCCGGGGGAGACTACAAAGTCATATTCCAATTGACCCTGATTTCCGTAATAGACCAGGTCAATTCCTTTCAAGACATCGCTGTACTGGACCCTGGCGAAGGTCGCAAGGTTGGTGGTCCACTGCGAGGGATCGTTGCCGCGGAAATAATTCGTCCGTCCGGGAAGCTCGTTTAGCCCGGTCACCGCTGCGTCGCGATCGGCATTGACTAATTGCACTCGGAGAACGGAAGTCTTCTGGGGTTCGGTCTTCGGTGCGTTCAAAACAACGTCAGCCAAATCCTGTGAAGCTTCACGCGCGGGGTTGTGTTGCAGCGAAAGAACTGCTTCAGTCGGGGTGAGAAAGAGCGTGTAACCTGCGCCGCGCGCGATGAACTTGACCTGCGCGTCGGTCTGGCCACGATTCATTTCGAAGCTCAGGGGCAGCTTGCCGTAGCTGTTGCGCACTTGAGGGCGAGCGTGACCGCCGCCCGCTGAAAGAACTAGTGCGCTTGCTAAAAGCAGCGCGCATACGCCTCCTAGACGGGGCAATCCACGGAACAGAGTCCAGCGGGACAGAAGGAAATTGCGGCGAGACACGGTCTTGTGGCGGAAGCAGCGGCGGAGAAAAGGCATGATTAGTCCTCTGACCAGGAGTTCCAACGGGGGCGCTCGACGAGAGCTTGCGCCGGCTGGGATTCACCAAAGTTTCCGGCAGGGGGAGACGAAGACCCTAGACAAACGAAACGCCTGGAGCGTCTCGCATGCAAACTTCGTGATTATAGGTCGCTTCGAAAGCCGCGTCAACAGCGGAGTTGCGACACTTCTGTGCAAAAACAAGTACGCAAGAAATTGCATGCTCGAAGAGAGATTATGGCAGCTTCGCCGTTTCCAGGAGTATCGGCTTGGCTCCAATTGGAACCGTCGTTGTCCCGTTGAGGGACGTCTCGGTATCGTCGTTAACATCGCGGGAATAAATGTAGCCTGCGGGAACTGGGAATGTCGTCGTTGGGCAACTGCTGGAAGTGCAATCCTGGCTCGCATCCCAAACCGCCAGAGCAGCGTATCCACCGGGCCGCGTAAAGCCGCAGGTCCACACCGTTCCGTTGGCGCTGCACGCTTGGCTCACCGTGGCGCCTACGGTCCATTGATTGACTTCATCGTAGGCAGTAGCCGCTGGAGTGGCTTGCCCAGTGGTGTCGTTGTACAAGCTGGCGGCCGTTTTGCTATCCCAAGCGAACCAGTAGATGCGACTGATGTTGGCCGACTCCTGCAGTAGCAGGTAGCGTGGCAGGAATGCGGCCTGACGGTCTGGGTCGGTAAATCCCTCGTAGGTAGCCTCGCTCCATCCACCTTCCGTGTTGAACAGGAGTTTGCCATTAGTAACGCCCGGAAACGATGCGAGGGTTTGGTTCATGTCGGCAATTACAGTGTTGACATTTTCAGGAGTCGGGCAGGGCACAGACTGGGTGCTTTGGCGGGTGGCTGTACCCACATAGCCGTGGAAGCCGATCACGTCGGAAAAGGAACCCCCAGCATGCCCTTTTACCGTTGTTGAAAAGTAAGTATTCAAACTCGAGGCTACCTCACCCAACATGTTATTGACATCTCCGCCCACCGGCGGCGGGCTCACAATCTTTGCGTCGGGGTCGAGCCTTGTGCCGCTGGGGAAAGCACTGTTTGGATTGCATGCCGCGCCGCTTGGCGGTCCTTCGACTACGCAGCGCGCATCCTGCTCCATGCGGACCAACTGCGCTGTCGTACCGTTCACCGGATTCCAGTACGCCGTGGTGTTCCACTCATTCCATATCTCGTAATAGGAAATGCCGGCGAGGCCGGAAGCTTTTTGAGCCGCGCTGTGCTGCGCTACCGCAGTCACCCATGCGATCCAAACATCATCGGCACCCGAACCGTCACTATTCAAATTGAGAGGCGGATCACACTCCCCAGGTCCGGTCGAGCAACTGCTATCCCTAGGAAACTGCGAAGCCCAGGAAGGTGTGCGGCCCAGGTTATAGAGGATGTCCGCCCCGTGCTGTTGCGCTTCGGAAAGCCACTGATCCATGAGAGTCCAGTCGGGTTGTCCCTGCGCCGTCTCGATTTGCGGCCAAGCTACCCCCGCAGCCCATAGGCGTTGGCTACCGAAAGGAAGGGTATCGTTTGAGCCATTTAATGAGAAGAACGGCCAGGGAGCATTCGGGCTGTTGAGATGCATGCCGAAAAACTGATTGTCGATTTGCTTGCCGACTCCTGTCCCGCTGGTGTTGCCGTCGGCGCTTGGAGGAGTAAATGTGCACGCAGGTGCGGAACCGCCGCCACCCCCACCCCCACCCCCTCCTCCGCCGCCCGAGGAGGAAGAACTGCCTCCGCCGCATCCCACAAGGCCCAGGGAACTTGCAAGCCCAAGAATTGACAGCAGGAGCATTAGCAGGCCCACCTGAGAGCATTTAGGGGACTCGTTCTTTCCCGTCGTCTCCGTGTTTCCTCCTCACAGTGGCGCGCCTACGATACCAATAACACAAACCCGAAGGCTCACAATGAGTTGCGGTCGAAACGTCGAGGGATGCTAATTCTTTTTGCCGTAGTAAGGGGAGCAGGGGAGACTGCAGGCCAGATGCAAGAAATTGCTAACGATAAATCCACGTCTTCGCCGTGCTGACACCGTGCGTATCTTCGCCTCCAAAGATTCGAGTGCTTCCGTCCATAAGCTTGATCGCCGCGGGATAATAACGGGCGGTACCCAGGCTTCCAGACGCGGTGTTAAACGTGCCTGTTCTCGGATCATAGATCTCGGCTGAGGCCGCACCGCCTACGATCAGAATTCTGCCATCCAGCAAGGCCGTGGAGTTCGGGAGTTTGAAGTGCGGCTCCGAAAGGCTTCCGGTCAGGGTGAAGGTTCCGGTCTGCGGATCGTAAAGCTCCGCGGACAAGAGACCATGGCCCTGCCCATCGGTGCCTCCGGCGATCAGCACTCTGCCGTTGTTGAGAAGCGCGGCAGTGTGCCCGGAGCGGGCGTCGTGCAGGCTAGCGGCAGGAATAAATCGATTTGTCTTTGGATCGTAAATTTCGGCGCTGGCGAGAACCAGGTGATGGCTTCCAGTTCCTCCCACGATTAAAACGCGACCGTCGGAAAGCATCGTAGCCGTATGGTTCGCGCGAGCAGCGGTCATTTTGCCGGCGAGAGTCCACTTGCCGTTTAGCAGGTCGTAGGTCTCGGCGGAATCGAGAGCCTGGGCGCTATCTTCGCCTCCTGCGACCAGGAGTTTGCCGTTGCGCAACACAATCGCCGCGGGCCGCGCGCGCCGTGAGTGCATGCTTCCGCGCGTGGTGAACTTTCCGGTCTCGAAGTCGTAGTCCTCGCAACTCGATAAGGCAACGCCGCCACGCGTCAAGCCGCCCGCGATGAGGATTTTTCCATCCCCTAAGTCGGCCGCAACATGTCCTTCACGCGGAACCGACATTCTGGCTGCCCTGGAGAAAGCCTCCGTGGTCGGATCGTAAACCTCGGTACTGGCCAGGATCACTCCACGCCCTTGCCGGCCCCCGGCGATCAACACTTTGAAATCGGGCAGCACGGTAGCCGTGTGGCCGGCGCGTGCGCTGGTCATCTCACGGCCTGGAGTCAGGGTGCCCACGGGCAACCTGGGTCGCGCGCGGCCGGGCGTTTGCGACGGAGCCGCGCAGACCGCGAGGAAACACGCAAGCAGCAGCACACCACCGATTTGTTTTTTCGATCGCAAGCGAGTAGTGTACGAGAGTTTGGAAGAACGCTTCAACAGATTCGCGGCCCTCCCCCTGCGAATCGCGACCGAACAACTTCACGCCACCGGCACGTTCAACGACGGCAGCACCCAGGACCTGACTAAATCCGTCACCTCGAGTACCAGCAAGACGGCGGTGGCATTTGCTGATGGTGGCCAACGGGCTACAGTGTGGTGGCGCTTTGTGTGGATTGGAATCGACCGCGCGCGGAAGGCACTGGTCTAACTAGTACCGGTCTAACTAACCGTTAACTGCACGGTCACGGTTCTAGTGATGCTGCCGTTGTTCGCAATGACTACGATCGAGTAGGTCCCGGCCGCCGTGTTCGTTCCCGCAGTCACGGTGAGAACGGACGTGCCAGAGGTCTTAATCGAACTCGGGCTCAGCGTTGCCGAAAGCCCCTTCACTTCCGTGATTCCATCCAGCGTGAGCGTTACCGTCCCAGTGAAATTCAGCGGAGTGAGCGCCAGGTTAAAGGTCGCCGAATTGCCCTTCGTCACCGTCAGAATCGCGTTGTCGACGGTGATCCAATAATCCTTACCCACCGGAGTCAAGGCGCAGGATGCGCCAGGGTTGCCCGATGGCGCCTTAAAACTGGAACTGGAATCCTGGCCAGATACGCTCTGCCAGGAAGGGAAGTCGTCCTCGGTCCCGGCTTTCGGCGACGCAACCTTGTAGGGAGTGGTCGTATTTTTCGCATTCCACCACGTATTATTGTTGGATACCAGCGTGCTCTGGAAGCTCGTCCAGTCCGAGTCGACCAGGTAGCTGTCTTGGAAAACCAGCTGAGTGCTGTCGTTTCCCTGGATCGTGTTCCCGGTATTCGTGAAGTTCTGGGTCACAAGGTTGGTCGTCTTGCCCGTTTCCCAGTTGGTGACTTCGATGCCGCCTTTCACTCCGATGAGGATAATTTGAGCGACTAAGTTATTCATCAGGACCCCGTTGGTAAAAGAAACGCCTTCGGAGTTGCGCAACACTAAGCCGCCCACAACCTGAGGACCGGTCTGGTTGCAGATATAGCTTTTGTCAAATGTGATAGGCCCCTCGTCTTTTTCCACGAAGATCCCGCTCCTCAGATTGCCGGTGGAAATAATAGCGCTGGTGCTGATGTTCGCATTGTCCGTGTCCCAGTGAATGCCGTAGGTCTGATTAAAACTGGTGGTTAAGCCGGTAATCGTGTCGTCGTGTACCTGCCAGGCATGCAGACCTGAGGTATTGCAGACGTAGTAAGCGCCTTGAGCGCCTCGCCAGTTGTTATAGGAAGTTGTGTCCGATTGCCAAAGCCCATATTTGGTGGTGGCCTCCTGGAATCCGCTATCTCCGTTATGCAGGGCCACGCTGTTCTCAACTGTGAAATAAGTCGCCGGAGTCGAGATGCTCAGGCCCTGGCCGTTATTCCACTGGAAGGTGTCGGAATCGAACAGAATGTTCGTGGAAACTCCGGAGACTGCCACGGCAGCAGAAGCATGGCAGGTATTCGCGTATTGAAACGTAATTCCTCGGACGACGATGTAGGATTTGTGACTAATTGAAAGCAGTGTTGCGGAGGTGCCGGCCTCCACCGTCGCCGTGCCCATATTGGTTCCAGTCGCTGGCCACACATACAGCAAGTTGGCGTTTTCATCCACGTAGAACGTGCCCTGCTGCATCTGCGTCAAAGACAGCACTTGAGTTAATACGGTGCCATTCACCGCCACCAACTCCTGCCGCATCGTAATCTCCTGTTGAAACGGGCAACTGGTGTTGAGTTGCGGGCAGGTTCCCCAGTTGTTGGTCCAACTGGTGGTGTAAATGCTGTGATTCTGTGAGTACTGTGAAAAGCCGGTATACACCGTCGCTCCGCTGACAATCACCGTGCCATTGGTCGCGGCCTCGATGGTAATAGGCAGACTCGTGTCTTTGGGGCTGTGGGTCATGGAGATGCTTTCCCGGTACGTCCCAGCCTCAATGATGACCTTCGTTCCGATGCTGTTGTGATTGTTGGTTGCTGCCATGGATACAGCGGCGCCGATCGTCTTCAGCGGTTTCGACTGGGTTCCGGGGTTTGTATCCGATCCCGTCGTTCCATCGACATAGACATTCGCGGTTTCCAGACTTTCGTTGACCGTCGCCTGTCCGAAAGCCCCCGTGACAAGGAAAAATGGCAGCAGCAATGGAATCAGAATGGAGAATTGAAGGAAGTCGACTGGAACGAAGGACCGGCAACTTCTCGCCAGGGGGGAAGTGGCGGACATTTAACAGCACCTCTCAATGGTGGATTTCGAAGGGACGCTCGACTTTTAGCGTCATTGTGAAAACTCTAGACAGGCACTAGCTCGGCTGCCTAGGTCTCGAAAGGGCATAAGGGCCGGTACCGGGGTACCGGGCGTCGCTTCGCGCTGATCCTGCCTCCCAAACAGCCTGAAAATGCCCTAGGAACGCGGCGGCTGAGGCTCTACGTGGATTTGGAAAGTTGCAATTTCATCTTGACAACTCATTAATTAGAGTTAATATACCCTGCAGGTTTTCGCGCCTTACCCCTCTTCCTCCCCTTCTAGGCGCGACGGCCAGCCCACATTAGGAAAACCGCAGTGTGCGCTAGGGGGCGAAAAATGGAAAAATATGATGTCGTGATTCTGGGCGGTGGGCCCGGGGGCTCCTGCACAGCCTTGTTTCTCAAGCAAATGGGCATCCAGTCCATCATCGTCGAAAAAGAGAAATTTCCTCGCTATCACATCGGCGAATCCTTCACGGGTGAGACTGGGGGGCAACTTAGGAAGCTGGGCATGGAGGACGTTCTGAACAAGGAAGAGTACCCCGTCAAATATGGGACGAAAGTTTTTGGTACTGGTGGAAAAAATTCATTCTACATTCCAGTCAGGGATCGGCTGGGTCCGGGCGGCAGTCAGCGGCCGGCGACGACCTGGCAGGCTCGACGAAGCGTCTTCGATCAGCTTCTGCTCGATACGGCCATCAGCCGCGGCATCGAAGTGTTGCCCGGTGAGGCGATGGGTCTCGTGACCGAAGCAGACCACGTGGCCGGTTTGCGGTGTCGCACGACCGCGGGGAATACGGTGGATTTACGCTCCGAGGTCCTCATCGATGCCTCTGGGCAGGCTACGTTCCTCGCCAACCGGGGTGTGACCAGTCTGAAGTGCAGAGGCAACTACGACAAACAAGTGGCGATTTTTTCGCAGGTGGTTGGGGCTATTCGTGGCGAAGGAGAGAAACGGGATGACACCCTGATCTTTTATCGACAAAAGAACCACTGGGCCTGGTTCATCCCCCTGGATAAGGACGTGGTGAGCATCGGGGTTGTCACACCGTCCGAATATTTCACTTCTCAGAGATTGTCGAAGATGGACTTCCTGCGACAGGAGATGAGCACCCTGAACCCAGAGCTCGCGAGCCGTGTGACCGAAGTCAGATTTGTCGAAGAGGCGCACGCTGCGTCGAACTACTCGTATTACGTGAAGCACTTCACAGGGAAGGGGTACCTCTGCGTCGGCGACTCACATCGGTTCATCGACCCGATATTCTCTCTCGGGCTGCTCTTTGCGACGAAAGAGGCGCAGTTCGCCGCTGAGGCAGTGAAGGAATATCTGGGCGGACAAGGTCGAGATGCCGAAAACCCGTTTGGGGCCTATGAGCTATATGCCGATCGCGGACAGGACATCATTCAGACTATGTTGGACTGCTTCTGGGAGTATCCGCTGGCATTCCAACGTTTTGCCCATGCCACGCATCAGGAAGAAATTGTGGATCTGTTTGCTGGCCGGATTTACGGCGATGAAGTCCACGAATACGATTCGGTTAAGAGAATGCGTAGTTCACTGGACATCAAAGGCTTCGACCGGTCTGGCGTGCTTGGAGCTCGTGCCAGCTAGTAGGAGTCTTAGACCATGAGTCAGGCTCGTGAAGGAATTGCAGACACGCGCGCGGACATCACGGGCAGGGCAGCGCTCATAGCGCACCGGAACGCGCCGCCGAATCTGCAAGGAGCTCCGACCTGGACGACGTGGTACGAGATCTTCGGAGTGGTTGGCGACGCCCCTTTTCTCAAGCGGACAGTATGCATCGCTTCAGTCGTGGGTTCGTTGCTATTTGCTATCAATCACCTCGATGAATTGATCGCCGGAAAGGCAACGGCGAGGATATACCTCAAAGTGGGATTGACCTACCTGGTCCCACTTGCCGTTTCGAACCTTGGGGTAATGGTGGCCGCCCGGCGGTGGTCCGGGGCTAGCACCTGACGAGGTAACGTGGAGAACCTGGCTCGTCATACGAATAGCGATGGTCCAAGCTAGCGGTATGACTTGCGGTCGGGGAGTCTTTTCTGAAAGTATTCCGGCCTCGCGTGAACGGGGAAATACTTGCCGGTATTCTGCTAGCGCCTGCGCCGCTCGTCGTTTGCGAAGCCCGCAACCACATAGATCTGTGAAGAAATCGAGGCTTTGCGAATGCGATTTTCAACTGCGCCTCGGAACGGGAAATTCCGAAAGAAAACCAAGTGGCAGGAGGCTGTATGGCACTTAACTTGGTGATCTTGGTCCTGCAAATGACCGTGGTGCTGGTGGTTTGCCGGTTGGTGGGGGACTTATTCGTCAAGGTCGGGCAGCCGCGAGTCAACGGCGAGATGTTTGCCGGCATTCTGCTCGGTCCATCTTTGCTGGGTTGGGTCTGGCCGCAGGCAACTCACTACCTGTTCGCGCCCTCGAGTACCGAGTTCCTCAACGCGCTCGGACAGTTGGGGGTAATCCTTTTCATGTTCCTGGCAGGCTTGGGGATTAATCCGGGAGAGCTGGCTAGCCAGGCTAAGGCAACCGTTGCCGCCAGCATCGCCAGTATTGTCGCTCCTTTCGCGCTTGCTTTTGCGCTTTCTGTTTACCTTTACCCCCGCTTCGCTTCGCCTGCCGTAAGTTTCACGAGCTTTGCCCTCCTGATGGGCGCGGCCATGACCATCACCGCTTTCCCCATGCTGGCCAAATTGCTGCTGGAACGAAATATGCTCAGCACGCAAATAGGGACTGTAGCGGTGGCCTGTTCTTGCATTACGGGCGTTGCGACCTGGTGCATCCTGGCCTACATTGTGATGCTCCTGAAAGCGAATCACAACAAGCTAACTCTATGGCTCACCTTTGCCGGTATCATCATTTTGTTTGTGGCGATGTTTTCCTTGGTCAAACCACTCCTTCGACGACTTCAGGATCGATACCGGGAGAAAGGGGGCCTTGGGGAGCAAGCCATGGCAATCGTGATGATACTGGTCGCCGCAGCAGCGGTTTGCGCGGGATATCTTGGACTGCACCCGTTGTTTGGAGCGTTTCTGGTGGGCGCCGTCATGCCGAAGGACAATCGCTTCGTGGCGTATGTCACAAGCCGGCTGGACGTAATTACCTTGTCTGTATTGCTTCCTTTGTATCTGGCGTTCAGCGGCTTGCGCACCAATGTGCTCACTCTCAGGGGCACGCAAATGTGGCTTATCTGCGGTCTGATTATCGTGGTCGGGATACTGGGGAAGGTGGTCGCCTCGATGCTCGCCGCTTGGGCCAGCGGCATGAAGCTGCGTGAAGCTGCCGGTCTCGGCTCTTTGCTGAACATGCGCGGCTTGATCTGCCTGATCGTTCTGAACATCGGATTGGATTTGAAGGTGTTCAACACAACCATATTTTCGATGATGGCGGTAATGTCGCTGGTGAACACGTTGCTGACTCCTCCGCTTTTCGACTTCTTCTGTCCGAGGAAAGCGTTTGAGACATCGGGGGACGCTGCCATCGTGTGCGGTCCAGAAGGACTGTTTCTTAGCAAGCGTACTGATGGCTGAAAGCCTAGTCCCTGTGCCAAGCGATAGCAAGAGCTTTTTCGGGCTACTTGCCTTCCGTGGCCTCGCGTACGACCCGCAGCGCGTTCTGACTGCTGTCTATCAGTCTGCACTTGTGGGCGTCAAACTGTGCCTGAATATCGTATTCAGGCGACGGAAGGCTGGACTTGAACTGGGCATTGCAGTGTTCGCATACGCCTATGATGGGAGGCGGGGCCTTCTTTACTATCCGCAGTTTGCGCTTCTGCATGATTGCAGTCTAACGCATCGGACAGGGAGGGCGTTAACGCCTGTGGAAATCAAACGGCACCACTACGCAATTTCTTTCATTCTTGACAGTTAAGCTGACGCGGCTAGAATATCGACACGATCTCCTCACCCCCGAGGAATGATCTCAGATTGGGCGGTTGTTCCCTCGGCTTCGCTAACCCTTGAACACTCGTTAAGAAGCACAGTTGAGCTGCGAGATCGCCCGGTAGCACGTGTCAAATTTTCTTGTTGGAAGTACCCAGGGATCGTTGATTGTGCCAGCACCCGCCGTTCTGATCGAGCACTTGGAGGATTCCGATTATGCCAGCCGTCATGCGACACCTGAAATCCTTCGTCGTCGGCTTTTTCGCAGTTAGTCTTCTTATTCTTCCTGCCTTCGCCCAGTTGACCTCGACTCCGAGTTCGCTCTCGTTTTCGAATACGTATATCGGCCTCAATTCCACCTCCAAGAGCATTAGCGTTCAGAACACGGGCACCACCAGCGTCACCGTCAACAGCATCACCTCATCATGTCCCCAGTTCAAGCTTGCCTCCGGAACGACTCCCACAACCTTGGCCGCAGGCAAGGCCACGTCGTACTCGTTCTACTTTGCGCCTCAAGCCGCCCAGCTCTACAGTTGCAACTACACCCTTGTGCTGGCGAGCGGAAGCAACCTGGTGGTTCCTCTCTCAGGAACCGGCTTGAGCACAAAAGCAGTTGTTGGTCTCAGCACAACTTCATTGACCTTCGCCAATCAGCCGGTGGGAAAGCCGAGCGCGACCCAATCAGTCAAGATTTCAAACACCGGCACGGCCGGCATAAATGTCACGGGCATCACCGTTACGCCGCCCACCTTCTCGATCGCTCCCGTGACGCTTCCGATTGTCATTAAAGCCAACTCCAGCGCGACCATCAACGTAAGTTACAGTCCCACTCAGGCGATCTCGGAAACCGGCGTCCTGGGCTTGGTTTATAACCAGCTTCCTGAGCAGGTTGTGGATCTATACGGAAACGGCGTCGCCGCCACTTCGCTCGTGATCACCAACGTCGCCACGCTGCCTGTGGCCACCGTGGCTGCGGCTTATCAAGTCCAGTTAATCGCGAACTCCGGCACGTCGCCCTACACCTTCGGTCTGCAGTCTGGTTCCACACTGCCCAGCGGCCTGACCATCTCCAGCGCGGGATTGATCAGCGGCACGCTGGCCGCAAGTGTTACGGCTGGAACTTACACATTCAGCGCGCAGGTAAACGACTCCAAGAGCCATGCAGTGTCCAAATTGTTCTCGTTAACCGTCGCCAATGCTACGGGCGCGGCCTGCAACAACATCTCTTTCGACGTGCCGGGACTCTCCACACCCATTGTGCCGCTCACCGACTTGGGTACGGGAACTTACGTGGGCGAGGAAGGCGGCCTGTATCCCAGCGGCAGCAACGTGCGGCCGGCCAGCCATGATTCCTATGGCGTCACCCTCGCCCAAGCGATTCAGCCTCTCGATTCCAACGGCAACCCCAGCCCCACCGGCAAGTATGTATTGCTCATCATCGGAGAATCCACCGCTCTCGATGAGATTGGCGTCTCCTTCCTTCCTCTGGCCCAACACGACCCGGTCGTCAATACCAACCTGGTGTTCGTGAATGGCGCGCAAGGCGGCGCGACGCCCGGTACGTTACTCACGACTACGAACAACAAATACTTCAACACCATCATCAACAATTACCTGCCCGACCAGGGAGTGACCTCGAAACAGGTCGTCGCAGTCTGGATTGAAGATAGCAACGGCATCGCCACCGGCACGTTCCCCTCGGATATGACTACCCTGCAAACTGACTACGAGACGGTGATGAACAACCTGCACACTTTGTTCCCCAACCTCACCCTGGTTTATTTCTCCAGCCGGATCTACGCGGGCTACTCCAACGGCGTGGCGAAAATCAATCCCGAACCCTACGCCTACGAATCTGGTTTTGCCGTAAAGAATGCGATTGCGGATCAAATCAACGGCGCCACCAACCTATGCGACGGAAACGGCTGCTCACCTGTAAAAGCTCCGTGGATGTCATGGGGACCTTACTACTGGGCGAATGGATTGCTGGCCAGCCAGAACGGAACGGTCTGGACATGCCAGGACCTGCAGAAAGACGGTACCCATCCTCAATCTCCGTCAGGAGATCTGAGAGTGGCAGGCCAGTTACTGAACTTCTTGAAGACGGATGACACCACGACGCCCTGGTTCCTGGAGCCTTAGAGGTCGAAAGAGATCATGTCCAGCGTCGCTGGGTTTGTAGGAACTTGGAGTGGTAACCGAATGCCTCGCGAGCAAAGCTCGCAGGACACTCGGCCTTAAAGAGACTAAAGACAATAAAGAGAGTAAATGGGGAACAAGACCACAGGAGCTACTATGCAACGCACCCGATCGGCTGCCGTTCTGGGTTTCTTATTGAGTCTGATCGCGATCCTGCCGGCCATCGGCCAGGAGATCACTTCCACTCCCAGTTCGCTGACTTTCGCCAGCACTTATGTGGGCAAGGTGACCGGCTCCAAAGTGCTCACCATCACCAACGTAAAGTCTTCGGGAGCCGCGATCATAAACAGCATTGGCTTCTCCTGTCCGGGCTACGGAATATCTTCCGGCGTCGCTCCAACTTCTCTCGCCAAGCCCGGCGACATCACCCACTACTCGATTTTTTTCCAGCCCAACGCGGCAGGGTCTTTTAACTGCAACTTCATCATCACTCTGTCAGACTTGACCGTGCTGAACGTTCCCTTGAATGGCACCGGTCTCACCAGTACTGCAACTGTCAGCATCAGCCCCACTTCGTTGACCTTTGCCAATCAGAAGCTCGGCTCGACCTCCGCAGCCCAGACGTTCACCATCACCAATACCGGAACCTCCAGCATTAATCTGAATACCATCACCATTTCGCCCGTCGATTTCACCACCAGCCCGATCACGCTGCCTTATACCATCGCGGTGGGCGGAAACCTGGTGGTCTCGGTCTCCTAGAGTCCCAGCCATGTCACATCCGAGACCGGCAATATCGATCTCACCTTCAACCAGATTCCCGATACCGGCGTGAGTGTCACCGGCAATGGAGTAGCTGCAACCGCGCTCTCCATTGCAACCTTCGCCATCTTGCCCCAGGCCACTGCGTCCGCCGCGTATGAAGTTACACTGGCTGCAAGTTCGGGGACGGGTCCGTTTACCTGGAGCATGGCCAACGGTACAACCTTGCCTGCCGGCTTGACTCTTTCAAGCGCGGGCGTAATCAGCGGCACTCTTTCTTCCAGCGTAGGCGTGGGAACCTATACCTTCACAGTTCAGGTTAAGGGCTCCAAACCCAACACCGTCAAAAAGACTTTCACTCTCGGCGTCTATGCCAACATGGGGGACAGCTGCAACAATCTCTCCTGGGACGTCGTGAACACAACAACGCCCATCGTTGCGCTTACCGATCTAGGCACTGGAACTTACCTCGGTTACGAAGGCGGGCTATATCCCAACGGTGTCAATTTGCGTCCTGCGGCAATCGATTCCTACGGAGTGGGATTGGCGCAGGCCATCGAGCCCCTCGATTCCAACGGCAATCCCGACCCGAACGGAAAGTATGCCTTGCTTGCCCTCGGCGAATCGACCGCGCAGAACGAGTTCAACCGTTTTCTGCCTATCGCCAATTCCGATCCCGCGAAGAATAAAAGCCTGGTCATCGTCAACGGCGCGCAAGGCGGCGCCACACCGAACGCGTTCGTCTCCTCCGCTTCATATTATTGGTCGACGATCGTTAATAACTACCTTCCACAAAACGGAGTAACTGCTCGGCAGGTAGTTGCTGTCTGGATCGAAGATACCGACTCGATCAAGACGGGAAGCTTCCCAGCCGACATGACCACCATGCAGGCCGAGTACGAAACTCTCGCGCAGGATGTGCTCACCAACTTCCCCAACGTGAAGCTGATGTACTGGTCGTCGCGCGTCTATGGAGGCTTCTCCAACGGCCTGGTCAATCCCGACGATCCCGAGCCTTACGCTTTCGAATCCGGTTACGCAGTGAAGAATGCCATCGCCGACCAGATCAACGGCGCGGCCAACCTCTGCGACGGTTACAACGGCTGCACGCCAATCAAGGCGCCCTGGATGGCCTGGGGTCCCTACTATTGGTCCAACGGCATGTTAGGACGCAACGACGGCCTGGTCTGGGATTGCGAAGACTTCTCCGCCGACGGCACCCACCCATCCTCCACCTTCGGACAGTTAAAGGTAGCCACCCAGCTCCTGAATTTCCTGAAGACCGACGACACCACAACGCCCTGGTATCTGGCCCACTAAGGCGGATAACAGATAACTCGCTCGGCTTGTGACTAACCTGAAAGGGCGCGGCTTCCAGCCGCGCCGCATCGTTGCCCACACTTCACACTCTGTCATTCCGCGCGGAGCGAGGAACCTGCTGTCCGCCTGCACGACCGAGGACTCCCGCGTGGAGAGCAGACGGGAAGAACACGACGTTCCAGTCGTGCCGTAAAGCTCATCCAAACTTACCGGCGGCTTTAGCCGCTGAGGTATGCTTTCAACCCGCCCGTCACTGCAGCTTCGCGTACTCCGCCTTGGCTTCTTTCAGAATGGGAATATCCGAATCAGCATCCTTCCAAAGCGTAAGAAAGTCTCTATAAGCAGCCAAAGCCCGCACCCGCGCAGCATCGGCATCCGCGCCCTGCGAAGTCCGCGACTGCAACGCATTGGCACGAGCCACACCCAGATGCGCCAGCGCACCCGTCCAGCAATTCCAAACGATGCCGCTGTGGTCGATGATCTTCTGAAACTCGGCGGCGGCAGCGCTGCCTTGTCCGATTGCCAGGTATGCCTCTCCGCGTACGTATACATCGTAGAGGCAGGAAACATTGACGGCGAAAAGAATCTGCCCCAACTCGATGGGTGAAGCAGCCTGCAAAGTATTCAAGGCGAGAGCGGGATTCTTTCGATTGAGCGCTACTTGCGCATTGATCGCAGGCAGCCATAGAGACTGGATCTGTGTACTCGCGGGGAAGCGTTTGTTCAAGTCTTCTGCTAAAGCCTCGGCTCGCACCGTATCGCCCGCCTGCGCAAACGAGAGCGCGGCTTCGACCACAACATTCTGACTGTCGGGAACCAGTTTCAGGCCGTTCACCGCTGATTGTTTCGCTTGCTTCAGGTTGCCGAACGCGGACTCGCGCAGGGCCGCATTCTCCAGCCAGATCGCCCCCGTTTCTTTGCTGTCAGCGCGTATGGCGGAATCTAACGACTGCTTCGTCAATTGCTGTGCGTTGTGCAGATGACCTGAATAGGCTTCAGTATCGGATGCAAGCGAAAGCCCGAAGTTCTCTTCTGGCTTGCCCGCGAACCACTGTTGCTGTTCCGACATGAGGGGAAGGTCTCCCCGAATGAATCCCAAAGCGTACAAGTTCATGTGAAGACCTGGGTTGTCAATCTTTCGCGCATGCGCTTGCTCAATCGTATGTTGTGCCTCGTCGAAATGCTGCAAGGCGAGCATCATATTGGAGAGCCCCCAGTAGTCTTTATTGTCTGGGTCGAGGCGGAGGCTCTGGCGGTATTCTTCCGTCGCCTTTTCATATTGCCCTTGGGCGACGTACGCGTCAGCCAGACTTCGATGGGCTCCGGGGTCGCGCTGGTAATTCGAAGCCAATTCCTGACCTGTTTGGGCCGCTTTTTCCAGTTCGCCGGTCACACCCGAATAGAAGTTGTAAGCAATAGCCAACTTTTCGCGCTCGCTGGCATGTTCCCGCAAGTGGAACGCTTTGGTGAAATATTCACCGGCGCGTCCAATCTCACCAAGCTCAGAGTAATCTGTGCCGACGCTGTTGTAAGCCATGGCGAAGTTCGGATCAAGCTGGATAGCATGTTGATCGTAAGGCAGGGCGGCGGCGGCGCCTTTCTCATTGGAAGCCTTTTCGCCCAGGCTGTACGCTTTCAGAGCTTCGAGCGACGAGGTAGTGGCCTGTTCCAACGGAACGTCGAACTTCTGCACCGTCGCCAGCGACTCGCCCAACTCCGTGCGCAGCTTGGATGCCGCCTCGCCGAGGGCATCCAGCACCTTCTCCTTGGATGCCGCCGTCACTTGCTTCTCGGCCAGCAAGTCTCCGCTTTGGCAATTCACTACCCTCAACCCCAGCACGTATTGGCTGCCGAGACTGGCAATCGACCCGGTAAGATATGCCTTCCCACCCGCCCGCTGGCAAAGCTCGCGGGTTACCTCGGGTGTAAGTGCAGTACTTGCGGGACGCGACATCAGCCTGAGAACCGCTCCAGCCTTGTCACCGGAAAGGACATTCAAGAACGGCGATTGCCGCAAAGCTACGCTGAGGGCCGTCTTCAGCGTGTCATCGAACACCGCATCGCCCGTGCTGTTGGCGAAGTCGGCGAGAACGATGGTGTCCTTCTCGGTCAGGCGGTGCGCGGTCTGGCGCGAGCGGAAGTAGAATGCTCCGGCGATTGCAAGCACAAGGACTACGGCTGCGGGAACCAGAACCCACCAGAGTTTCCTGCCCGCTACAGGAACTTCGGCGACCTTCACAGGGGACGAACCGGATGCAGGCGACGGCAGTTGGGCGACCGTGGGTTGGGTAACTCCGAAGCCGCTTTCCTGTACGACTGCCACCGTGCCGGAACTGGCTGCTTTAGCTCGTCCCGTTTCTGTATCCCGCTTCAACCGTTGCAACTCGGAACGCATGTCGGCTGCGCTCTGATAGCGCAGATTGCGGTCTTTCTCCAGTGCTCGGTTGATGATCCGTTCGAGTTCGACTGGCACATCGGGATTCAGCCGCACTGCGTGGGTGGGAGCTGCGTCGAGAATGGCTTTCCAGATAACCGCAGAACTCTCCCCACGGAAAGGTAACTGTCCAGTAGTCATCTCATAGAGAACGGCCCCAAACGAGAACAGGTCGGTACGCGCATCCAACTCTTTCGCCCGCACCTGCTCCGGCGACATGTAGGCCACCGTTCCCAACATTGTGCCCGGACTTGTCAGGTGATCCGCATCCACCGAAGCCGTCTGCGTGTTAAGCGACGCAATGTTGCTCGAAGAACTGCCTGACAGATTGACCTTCGCCAATCCAAAATCCAGAATCTTGGCGTGTCCCGCGCTTGGTCACGAAATAGGTTCGCCGGTTTGATGTCACGGTGAACGATGCCCTCTGCGTGGGCTGCGTCGAGCGCATCGGCAATTTCAATGGCGAGAGACAGGATCAACTCAGTTTCCATCGGTCGGCCTGCGATGCGGTGCTTCAGGGTCAGTCCATCCAAAAACTCCATGGCAATGAATGCTTCGCCGTGCTGGTCGTCAATTTCGTAGATGGTGCAGATGTTGGGATGGTTGAGGGCGGAAGCGGCCTTGGCCTCGCGCTGAAAACGGCTGAGTGCCTGCGGGTCTTTGGCTACGTCGTCGGGCAGGAACTTAAGTGCAACAAACCGCCCGAGCTTCACATCCTCGGCCTTGTAAACCACACCCATCCCGCCGCCGCCGAGTTTCTCGAGGATGCGGTAGTGCGAAATGGTCTGGCCGATCATATTGGGCTGATCACTGGGGCAGAATCCTACGGGGGTGAATACCGGCAAGTCAATAAGCGCGGGAAGAGCAGTTTGCGGTTGTGTTGTCGTCCTCAGCGCGATTCGCAAGTCGTTGAAATTAGCACTCGGCAGGGACCACTGCCGCCAGGAGATCCGCTGTTAGCCGCTTTCCCTTCGCCCTGTGCCTTTTCTACCACTTTTCAGGCCCGCGGCCTAAACTCATTCACCCCACCACTTACAGCCGTCCAACTATAGTTTTAAAGGTGGTTTTCCGAGTCTTCCGCGATTTCCACAGTGTTCCGGTAAAACGTGAGTTATGTTCCAACTGGAACATAGTGCGCAATGTTCCGACTGGAACATTTGTACGTACAAATGTTCCAGCTGGAACACTCAGTCCGGCTAGTTCACCGTCTCGGTAAACACAGCCGGCGCCAGCGTCCCGTAGGACGCGTCGATCGTTACCGTCCCCTTGTTCGGGGAAGTGGTATAGGTCACCGAGACTTGGCCGGTCGTGCCCGTCGCCGGGCTGCTGTTCGAGAAGGTCCCGCCCGCACCATTGTCGGTGAAGTTAACGGTAAGTCCCGCGATTCCGTTGCCGTATTGGTCAGTAACTGAAACGATCAGAGCCTTGGGCAAGTGGTTTTTGGGATGTGCCGACTGGTTGTTGCCTTGAAGGATGTTCACCAGCGCTGGGCTGGCGGCAACCGAATTTTCCGTAATCCTTACACTCACGGTTCCGTTCGAGGCTGTGACGGTGAGAGTTTTCGCCACCGTGGGCAGCGTATACGTGACGCTGGTCTGGCCGTTCGTGTCAGCAATTCCGGGGTTCGGAGTGAACGTGCCTCCCACGCCGTCAGTGAAGGTGATGGAAGCGCCCGACACCAGATTACCAGCCGCATCCTTGGCCTTCACCACAATGGGGCTCGGCAAAGTAGTTCCCACAGTTCCAGTCTGTTTGCTGCCCGAGACCAAGGTGATCGAGGCCACCGGCCCCACCACGCTCGTCTCCGTGAAAGTTGCCGTGGCATAGCCCGCGCTTGTCCCAGTGATGGTTACAGTCTGCGGAGTCTTGGGCAGCGTGTACGTCGTCGTGATTACGCCATTGCTGTCTGTAGTTCCAGACGGATTGCTGAAGACGCCACCCTTGCCACCATCGCTGAAAGTCACGGTTACGCCAGCGATTCCCAGTCCGCTGTAAGGGTTGTTCGCCGTAACTGTGAGCGCTACCGGCAACGTGCTGCCCGCAGGGCCAATCTGGCCGTTCCCCGCGGTAACGGCGAGGTCGGGAAACAATCCATAAACCACGAGTTGCGTCTGCGTGCCGGCGTATACTTTGCCGTTTGCGATGGTCGGCGTGGCAAAATGCGGGACCGTGCCCAGGCTATCGCGTCCTCCCCCCGCCATGCCCGAATCGTAGAGCAGATACAAACCGCTGGCGTCATAGGCGGAAAGCAGCGGCACATTGCTGACGCTGCGCACCTGCCACAAGAGTCCATTGGTGTTGCCGTTCGCGGAAATCTCGGGAAGTCCATACGTGGTCAGCTTGGTTGAGGTCTGCGCGAAGGGTGTGAGCACGCCGTTGGTTAAAGAGAATGACTTGAGATAATCCTGGTGAGAGAGGAAGTAAACCAGGGAGTTCGTGCCATTGTTCCAGTACAGGGGGCTGCCATGAAAATATTTGCCGAGGCCGCCCGCAAGGTACTGGAGAATCTGGTCGTTGGAGGTGGTGTTGTAGCCACCCAAGGCGCTCGAGTTTATCAGGTAGATGTCGCCGCGCTTGCCGGCTGTAACCAGCAGATTCGGGTAGGAGCCAGTGTTTTGCTGCGGCAGAAGCGTGACTCCGCCCGATCCAAGGTCCATGTCGTCGGCGGATAGAGTGGACTGGTCAAAGGGTGTGAAATAGTCGTCGACCACGAAAGCGCCCGAGCCGAGTGTCAGGCGCAGTACACTGTCGCCGTAATCCGGAAAGCTGGGATAGTCGAAGAGTCCATTGGCGGTCGAAAGATAAACACTGCCGGCGCTATCGGCGGCGGGGCCCACGCCACTTTGCCAAATCGAGCTGCCATAGGTGTTGTCCGGCTGGATGGTCATGACGGCAAGTTGCTGCAGGGTGGATGCGCTGTAGGCAAATAGCCAGCCCCGGCCGGTAACGTCGCAACCATTCGAGCCGAAGGCGATGTAGACCGTGCCATTCGAAAGCAACAGCGCCGGCCGTTGCAGCTCGTTCTTGGTGTTGAAGCTCGGAGTCCCGGCGGGGCCGGTAATCGATACCGGTCCGCTGAATTTTTCAAACCCGGTCGTAACATCGAGAGCGTGCAAATAATGATAGTAAGTTCCCGACAGCGCGGTCTTGGCGTCAACGTACAGAGTATTGGTGGAGGGATCGATGACGGGTGTTCCAAGAATTCCGACTTCATTCAGTCCCGTAACCCCGCCGCAACCTTGAACCGCCATCGTTACTGTGGTAGCGCCGGCGGGATAGAGAAGGCTTGTCTGCCAAAGCAGGGCGCCGGTGTCGGCGTCGATGGCAAACACGCTGTCATGCTCGGTGGCGACGAAAGCCACGTTGTGGGTGGCGCCGTTAATGGTGAGGCCATACATATACAACGGTTGCGCCGACACGTAGCCATCCACGTTGAACGCAAAAAGCTTTCCAAATTGATTCGAGTTCACGTTCGCGGGTGCAAGCAGAATTTCGTTGGAGTTCAATCCGTCGCGCGCGTTGTCATACTTGTTGGTGAGCACGCTGACTTGCGCGAATGCTTTGGGGAAGCACACTGCAGACGAGAGCACGGCCAGAGTCGCGATCGCTACCGTGCCGAGCGCTTTCGAGAAACGGTGAACATTCAAAGTACGCCTCCTGCAAAAAGCTTGCTGCATTATTCGAACCCGCCAAAAACAAAAGCCCTAAACACGCAAACCGATCGCATTACTGGACCGTCTCCGTGAAGGTGACTGGTCCGAGCGTGGATGTCGACGCGCTGATGGTGCCGATTCCCGCCTGCGATCCGCAAGTGTAGGTGACCGAGGCCTGTCCGTTAGTTCCGGTGACCGGCGTCTTGGTGGAGAATGTCCCCCCAGATCCGTTGTCGGTGAAAGTTACAGTTACCCCAGAAATTGGATTGTTGTACTTATCGGTTACCGACACGATCAGTTTCTTGGCCAGCGCTTTGCCATGAGTGCCAGTCTGATTGTTCCCGGAAACAATGGCGAGCGTTACGGCTGGGCCGGGGACCGACGTTTCGGTGGTGTTGACGTGCACACTGCCGTCGGTTCCCGTGACCGCGATGATTTTTGTTACCGTGGGAAGCGTGTAAGTAGTGCTCGCCTGCCCATTCGAACCGGTGATTCCCGGATTTGGTGAGAAGGTTCCCCCCGATCCTCCATCGGTGAAGGTGATAGGCGCGCCGGAGACTGGTTGCCCAGATGTGTTTTTGGCTTTCATCACGATGGGCAACGGCAAAGTGGTTCCCACCGTTCCGGTCTGTCTTCCACCCGAGACATCGGTGAGGGTAGTGACGAGTGGAGTGCCGGTTTCGGTCAGCGTTGCTGAAGTATAGGCAAAGCTGGTGGCGGTGACGGTGATAACTCCGACTTTAGCCGGCGTATAAGTGCTGGAGGCCGTGCCGTTGCTGCCTGTCACGGCGGTCGGCGTGCCGAAGGTGCCGCCGGCGCCGCCATCGCTGAACGACACGCTGACGCCGGAGGCGGGAGTTCCATTGCTTGTTGCCAATGCGCTCAACGCTGTGGGCAAGACTGTGCCCACCATGCCACTCTGATTGCTGCCACCGTTCGCGGTGAGAGTCCAGACTGCGGCTGTCTCGGTAAACGTGGCCGGTCCGTAGCCTGAACTGCTGGCGGTCATGGTCACCGTTTGGGCACTCGCCGGCAGGGTGTAGGTGGTGGATGCAGTGCCGTTAGAGCCAGTAACCACGGATGACTTGCTGAACGTGCCGCCTACGCCGCCATCGCTGAAGTTGACGGTCACGCCCGAGACCGGGACAGCGTTGTTCGTGGCCAAGACCTTGAGCGCGGTGGGCAGAGTGCTGCCGACGCCGCCGGTCTGACCATTGCCGCCATTCGGACTGAGGATAAAGCTGCTGTTGGCGCTCTCGGTAAACGTGGCTGCGGCGTAGCCAGAACTGGTGGCGGAGATGGTCACGGTTTGCGCGGTAGATGGCAAGGTGTAGGTGGTGGATGCCGTACCACTGCTGCCGGTAGTCGCCGTAGGCGTGCCGAAGGTTCCGCCTGCGCCGTTGTCGTTGAAATTAACGGTCACTCCGGAAATGCCAACCCCGGAGTTCAGATTTGACGCCAGGACAGTCAGCGATGTGGGCAGAGTAGTACCTGGGGGGCCACTCTGATTGTTCCCGGCGGTCGGAGTGAGACTCCAGACCGGTGCGAGGTACCAGGGCTTGGTGGTGTCGTCGCTCTTCAGGAAGTTGAGTAACTGAGTTGCAACCTTCAATTGTCCAAAGGTGGAGGAAGGATGTGTTCCATCCAACGAAAAATCTTCGCAATCCCAGACGAGTCCGTCTTTCCGGCCCGACATGCCGTTCGACCAGTAGTAGGGGCCCCAAGACATCCACGGCGCGTTAATGGGTGAGCAGCCGTTCCCGTCGCAGAGGTTGCTGGCGCCGTTGAGCTGGTCGGCGATCGCCCACTTCACGGCGAAACCGACTTCATAGGAGTAAGGTTCGGGATTGATGGTGGCCACGCCGTTGGAATATCCACCGTAAACGCGCGAGGAGAAATACACCAGCTTCAGATTCGGGAAGTCGGTAAGCGCGATTTGCATCATCGACTCGTACTCCGACTGAAGCGTGGTGATGTCGGTGGGGAAAGATCCGGTGGCAATTCCATCGGTATCTTCCATCCAGATGGCGACGACCTGATTCGCGGTCACGCCGTTTTGCGGCAGGTAATTATTGATCACCATGGACCAATAGGGGGAGTTGGTTACGGTGAAACTGTTGGGCGTGGCTCCGCCTTGCGCGCCATTGACGAGCACCAGAGCCGAATTTTTTGTCGGATCGCTGTTGGCGATGGGCAGGAAGCGCGTGAACGCGTTCTGTGCCGTGGATTCGCCGATGGCCAGCAGAACGTATTTTCCGGTGGGGCTCGGGTTGCCGTTGGTATCGAGGGGCTGTATGCCTTGAGCTAAGGTTAGTCCATAGGCGTCCTGGACCGCAGGGCGCACATTGCTACCGTTGGGGTAAAGCCCGCCTTCACCGGAAGTTGTGTTGCCCTCATAAAATCCAGTGCCCAGATCGGTCAGTGCCATCATCGGGGTACCGAGTACGGGATCGTTGAAGGAGATGTCGTTGCAGCTATCGCCGAGAGCGGCGTAAACCCCGAGGCTGAATAAAGTGCTCGCGGTGTGGGTCGAGCTATCCGTCACCTTAATGGTGAAGGTGTAGGTCCCGACGCCCACGGAGGAGGCCAGAGTGCCGCTGAGCACGCCAGCGCTGGAAAGAGTTAACCCGGAAGGCAAGGTGGAACCGGAAGCGACGCTCCAGGTGTAGGGTCCGACGCCGCCGCTGGTAGCCAGAGTGGCCTGATAGGCGGAGTTTTGCGTTGCCTGGGGCAGCGTAGGCGAACTCGAAATCACCAGTGAACTGGCCGCGACACCATTGCCGCTCAGGCTTGTCCCTTCGACAGGCAGGGCGTCATAGGTGATTGTGATCACGCCTGCCTCGGAGGTCACCTCGCTGGGCGTGTAGGAAACCGGAAGCGATAGTGTCCCATTAGTTTTTGCGAGGGAGTAGGGCAGGGTGATGGGAGGCGTGGTGAAGCTCGGGGGTGTGAGTGTAATGGCGGTAACGTTCACGGCTGATCCACCGGTGTTGGTAACCGTGACCGTCTGCGGGGCGCTCTGCGTTCCCACGGTCTGGTTGGGGAAACTCAACGAAGCGGGAGAGACGGCGCCTACTGCCGTGGTCGTCTTTCCAGTGCCGGTCAGCGGAACATCGACCTGTGTTCCATCCTGCATCGACATTACGAAGTTGCAGCTGTAAGTGGAGGCCGCAGTAGGCTGAAAGAAGATGGAATAATGGGTGGTGTCTCCCTGCAAGAACAACGACGTGGGGGCAGTTCCTGCGGCCAAGCCATATTGAGGACAGGTGAAGCTAACGCTATTGATGATCACGTTTGTATTAAGCAGATTCGTGATCGTCAACACCTTGGAACCGCTGACCAGGCCCACGAAAGTATTGGGAAAGGACAAAGAAGATGGGCTGGAGCTGACGTCCTGGGCAAAGGCCGCCGCCGCGAGTGCAGACAGCAGGAAACAACCCCATACGATGCGCGAAACCCGGTGCATGATTGTGCCCATGTGTCCCGATCCTCCAACCTGACATGTGTAACGGGGGAACATCCGGCCTCAGTTGAAGCCTGGCTTGGTCTGCAGAAAGTTATAGCCGTGCGCTGGCGTAGGAATTGATCTCGCAGTTCAACGGGATTTCCTCGAAATGCGGAACGGTCCATGCCATAGCGTAGTTATCCTCGGACAAGCACTTCAGTGATCCGGCCGCGTAGGAATTGGGGGGGAAAACCCAGCGACTGGGCTGCGCCAGCGCCGATTGGAATCTTCCGTATTCTCGAATGCAGTGCAAGTCCTGTCAAGGATGAAAGTTCTTGCACACTGGGAGAGACGGCGTTCGTTTTGGCCAGGAAACATGCAGGATTTTGCATACTCCGCCAGCTCTGGATCTTGGGGTGGGATGGTGTGGCTTGCGACGCTATTGCCCCCTGGCTCCGTGCGGTTCGTGGGCGCTGGCGTTGACCCCGCTCCCACGCGCCTGCTACCGTCATATGTTTGCCTGCGCGTCTTTGTCTAAGCGTCATTGCTTAAGGGTCATTGCTTAAGGGTCATGGAGATTGATTATGCCTGCCATCAAATTTCGCGGTGTCGACTTCATTCAGTATGATTCGCTGCTTACCGAGGAGGAGCGGCTGGTGCGCGACACCACGCGCAAGTTCATCGAAGACAACCTTATTCCT
This sequence comes from uncultured Acidobacteriaceae bacterium, assembly GCA_963703635.1. Lineage (GTDB taxonomy): Bacteria > Acidobacteriota > Terriglobia > Terriglobales > Acidobacteriaceae > Sulfotelmatobacter. The sequence goes on along the minus strand of CAVPEZ010000019.1, from coordinate 286,790 downwards.
ATCATTGAAGAGTGCAACCGCGCCGGCCGGTTCCCGCGCGAACTGGTCAAGCCCATGGCCGACCTCGGCTTCTTCGGCGCATCGCTGAAGGGCTACGGCTGCGCCGGCATGGGCAACGTGGAGTACGGGCTGATGACGCAGGAACTGGAGCGGGGAGACTCCGGCGTGCGCAGCTTCGTCAGCGTGCAGTCGGCACTTTGCATGTATCCGATTTACGAGTTCGGCAGCGAGGAGCAGAAGCAGACGTGGCTGCCCGCCATGCAGCAAGGAGCGAAGCTCGGCTGCTTCGGGCTCACCGAGCCGGATTTTGGTTCGAATCCCGGGGGGATGCGCACGCGCGCCCGGAAAGTTGGGAATGAGTACGTGCTGAACGGCGAGAAGATGTGGATCACTTCCGGGACCATCGCCGACGTCGCGGTGATCTGGGCCAAGGTGGAAAACGAGAACGACAAGATCCGCGGTTTCCTGGTCGAAAAAGACCGGAAGGGTTTCACGTCTAACGACATTCACGGGAAGTGGTCGCTGCGCGCCTCGGTTACTTCGGGGCTGTCGCTGCAGGACGTTCACATCCCCGAGGCGAACTTGCTGCCGAAGAGCGACGGGCTGAAGTCGCCCCTGATGTGTTTGAATCAGGCGCGCTACGGCATCGCCTGGGGAGCGATCGGCGCGGCCATGTCGTGCTACGACTGCGCGCTGCAATATGCGATCTTGCGCAAGCAGTGGCGCGACCAGCCGATTGCTTCGCATCAGCTTGTGCAGGACAAGCTCACCTGGATGATCAGCGAGCTCACCAAAGCGCAACTGCTCGCGCTGCAGGTTGGACGCCTGAAAGATGCGGGGAAGGTGGAGCACCAGCACATCTCGATGGCGAAGCGCAACAACGTCTGGATGGCGCTGGAGTGCGCGCGGCTGTCGCGCGACATTCTTGGGGCGAACGGCGTGGCGGATGATTATCCCATCATGCGGCACCTGATGAATTTGGAGTCGGTGAAGACTTACGAGGGCACGCACGACGTGCATTCGCTGATTATTGGGCAGAGTGTTACGGGGATCGACGCGTTTCTAGGTCGGGATCCGGTTCAGGCTGTCGGTTTCTCCCGCGGAGGTTCCACAGCAAGAAATTCCCGCGCGAAGCGCTGGCTGTAGCCTTCGAGCAATACCCGCACGCGCTCGGGATTGGTCGACCGCAGAATCAGTCCTGCGTGGTGATGCTTCCTGATTCGCAGGAACACTTCCGGATCGTTGTATCCCGAAGTGTCGGGAGTCTCCTGCCGGGCGAGGGAAATAATGACGCCACCGTATTCTTCGCGTGTGGGAGGCAGTCGGTAGCTTCCATGTTCTCCGGCAACCTCGATGCGGGCCCACTCCCGCCAGAGGTTGATGCCGGTCGCGGCCTCGACCATTTCGTTGATGTAGGCTCCGCCCACGCGCGCCGCACATTCGAGAAAATAGAAATGTCCATCGGCATGGGCCTTTATGAATTCTGCATGAGCGACGCCGCGCACCAAGTCGCAAGGCCGTAATCAAGTCGCGATTGATTTGCCGCAGGCTTGAGTCTTCTTCGCTCTCGCGCGGCACGGTGAAGGTGGTGAATACTCCTCCGCCTTGCGCGACATTCATGGGTGGCTTGCCATACTTGCTTACGTTGGCAAAGACCACCTCGTTTTCCGAAACCACCGAGTCCACGTGGTAGACCTCACCCGGAACAAATCTTTCCAGAAGGAACGACGATTGCTTATCCCCTAATTGCTCCAGCACCGGCCACAACTCTTCCGCGGCATGAAGCTTCTTTATCCCGATCGCCGAGGCCTCCTGTCTGGGCTTCAGCACCCATGGCCCTGGAACATGTTCAAGGTAATACCGGATGTCGCCGTGATTAAGCACGGGAACGAAATCCGGCACGCACACGCCGCGATCGAGCGCCTTCATGCGCATGGCCAACTTGTCGCGGAAATAGCGCATGGTCGTCAGGCCCATGCCGGGCACGCGCAGGTGCTCGCGGAGAGTTGCGGCGGTTTCCATGTCGTATTCGTCGAGCGCGACGATGCGGTCGATCTTCTTCGTGCGCGTGAGGTGCGTCACAGCCCGCACAATGTCGGCGAGCGGAATTTCGGCGGGGAGATAGAACGTGTCGTCGAGGCATTCGCGCGGCCAGTCGGCATCGCGCAGCTTCTCCGCCGTAAGCAGGAGCACGCGGCAGCCCTGGCGCTTGCACTCGCGCATGAACTCCTGTCCTTTTTCGTAGGTGGTGATGCAGAGAAAGGTTAGCGGGCGGCCGTCGGGCATAGCGTTCATCTTTGTAGGAGGCTGCGAGGATACCACGGTCCCAGGCGGGATGCGGATCAATTATTCGCGGGGCAATGATCCGCAACCACTCGCCACGCATAGCCCGGATCGCGAATGTGCACGCCGTTCTAAGACTGCGAGCTCTGATAAGCTGTGTGCAGTGCCGAACGCAGCCGAGCTTCGCAAGACCACCCGCAGGAACACCGCGCCCTGGTTGGGGCTTTTGTTGGCCGTCTGCGCTATCGGTTGCAATGCCGGATTCTTTGTGAGTATTCCCTGGCAGGGCGCGATTGCCTGGTTGAGCCTGTTGCTCGCTGCCATGGCGCTGATATTTCTCGCAGTTGGCTTGTGGCGGGCCTACGGGCAGGCTCGCGTTTATGGCGGTAAAGTGCTGAGCGTTGTGCTCGCCGTAATTGCCATGCTTCCCGTCGGGCTCTCCGCCGTCGCTTTCGTCGCAACGCGTAAACTGCCTAGCGCAGCCGCCGCGCCGCAGGTCGGGCAGAAGGTCCCGGATTTCACCCTCCCCGATACTGCCGGGCAGCCGATGTCACTGGACCGGCTTTTCGCTCCCGCTTCACCTGGATCCCAGCCTCCCAAGGCTGTACTGCTGATTTTCTATCGCGGCTACTGGTGACCTTTTTGCAACCTCGAGTTACGAGGCGTCGAGAAACGTCTGGCGGATTTTGAAGCGGCTGGCGTGCGTCCGGTAGCCATCAGTGTCGACCCACCCGACGTCTCGCGTAATCTCGCCAACAAGGCCGGGTACACCTTCCCAATCCTTTCCGATCCCGACGCCGCGGTGATTCGCCGCTATCACATCCTGCACCCGGCGGGTGGCCCAGACGAGCACGACATCGCACGTCCGGCCGAATTTCTGGTCGACTCCTCCAAGACGGTTCGCTGGGCCAACTTCACGGAAGACATCCGCGTCCGTGCTCGCGCGGACCAGATGCTGGCCGCCGCTAGCCCGTTGCCCTAGACCTCGATCAGTTTGCCGCCCGGACTGCTCGCAAACCACTGGGAGTGCCGCTTGCGCAGGGCCAGTTTGTTGGAGAGTCTCACGAAATCTGCGGTTCACCTTGGCCGCCGTTTAACGCGATCTATCCTCACTATCGGCGTATTTCCATCTTCCGGTGGTTGGGGTATATTCTCAACCCGGCGGACAACCGTTTCTTAACCCTGCTCGGAGGCTCTTATGGCAACGCAAACTCGTCCTGATGGCAAGGCGCGCAGTTTTGGGGAAAACATTGAAAGCGACCTGGCGTCGCGATTTCTGCGCGTGGTGGAAGTGGCGGCGATCGCTTCGGCGCGGACCATGGGCCAGGGCGAGCGCAAGCTTTCCGACCAGGTGGCCACCGAGGCGATGCGGCAGACTATGGACGCGATTCCCATGCGCGGGACGATCGTCATCGGCGAAGGTGAGCGCGACGAAGCGCCCATGCTCTACATCGGCGAGAAAGTCGGCGCCGAATTTCCCGATGGTACGAGAGGTTCCTGAGGTCGACATTGCGGTCGATCCGCTGGAGGGCACCAACTTGTGCGCGACCGGCGCACCCGGATCGATCACCGTGCTGGCCGCTTCGGAGCGCGGAGGTCTGCTCAACGCGCCCGATTGCTACATGGAAAAAATCGTGGTCGGGCCCTCTTGCAAGAATGCCGTCGAACTCGATGCGCCCGTCGCCGAGAATCTGAAGAACATCGCGAAGAGAATGGAGCGCGATGTGGAAGATCTGGTGGTGATCGTGCTTGACCGCCCGCGTCACGAAAAGCTGATTGCCGATATTCGCGCGGCCGGAGCGCGCATCCGGCTGATTGGCGACGGCGACCTCTCGGCGGGCATCGCCGCCGCTGTCATCGGTACCGGCGTGCATGCGGTCATGGGATCAGGCGGTGCGCCGGAAGGCGTGATCACCGCCGCCGCCATCCGCTGCCTCAACGGCTACATGCTCGGACGCCTGGTGGTGAAGCCCGACCAGGAAGAACGCCTCTCTAAGATGGGCATCAAAGACAAGAACAAGATCTACGAAGCCGAAGACCTCGCTCCTGGCAAGCAACTGATCTTCGCCGCTACAGGCGTCACCGATGGCGCCTTGCTCAAGGGCGTCCGCTTCTTCGGCGAAGGCACGCGGACGTCTTCTGTGATTCTCACGCTGCTCACCGGCAAGGTGCGCTTTATCGAAAGCATTCACCTGGAGAAGGGGCCGGATATTAAAGTGCGGTTCGCGTAGGTGCCACTTTTGCCTTCGCGACCGTGGACTCGCGTGCGCGCTTTCGGCCAATGGGCTGTGTTATCTCGGAGGTACTTTATGCACCTACCTCAAGTCCTCATCAAGACGCGGGCTGGATCGCATAATTGTCTTAGCCTATTGGCCGTCCTCCTCACATTGCCGGTCGGAATCGCCTTTCCGCCTGTCGTCCGGGGAGAGGCTCAACCCGAAGTATCCGCGACCGGCAGTATTACGTCGCGATCAATTACAAAGGACGAACTGCTCGGCTTTACCCTTAACGTCAGGAATAAGACCGGCCTTTCCCTCGCATCGTTGAAGTTGGTCCGGCCTCCGGACGATTATGAGTTGGCCGCTGTGACAGTTCTAACCCCGCAACAGGGGAGAACAGATTTCTCGCATTTCTCGGCTGCAGACGATGTGCTGATTTCGTCTTTACCTCCCGGCCAAAACATCACTGTTTGGGGTTACCTCAAGCCCATTGGTGCACACAAAGCCGCAACCTTGACCCTCATAGTTTCTTGGGCTCTACCTCCCGGGTCGGTAAGTTCCGCGACTTCCGTTTCTGTGAACCTGGGGGACAATCAGGTTCGGGATTGGTACGAGGCCCAGTGGATCTCAGACCTGACAAAGATTCTGGCGGTGCCGCTTCTTCTTGCCGTTATTACCGCCTTGGTCACTTACTCCCTGAATCTTCTGGCTCGGAACAAGGAGCAACGTGAAGAGACACGACGGCAGCAGATCGAAAACGACAAAAGGCAAGCCGAAGCGGAAGCTGAAAGGCGCCGGGCGGAGGCCGATCACGCAGCTGCCATCAGGGCCGAAACCTGGAATCAGATGCTGCCAATTGTTCACAAATATACGACGGAGTGTTATCTCCCTCTCTCGAGCGCCGCAGACCGGATGAGAAGCAACGTGCGGCTTTGGCAGGCGGACCCCCGTGCCGCGACTCAGAGGGTTGCCTTCTTCTATCTTCTTCTGGTCGGCAAGAAAATGGCGATCACGCGCGATACGGTTGGGGGATTCTACTTCAAAGACTTGCGCGGTGAGATGCTGGCCTCCGAGTGCTGGAGGAAACACAGACGGGCCCTTTTGGGGCGGGAATCCACCAAGTTCAACGTAGCGGTTAGAGCTGCGGTCGGCCTTCTGGATGACAGGGAAACTTATCAGACCTTTGAAGAAAAGTTTAGGGGAAAAGACGCTTCGTACACTCATAACAACATTCGGGAGGCTTGGGACCAATTTCAAGAGTGGTTGGCTCGCAGATCCCGGGTCGATTATGCGATGCAGCATCTCTTAGGCTTTTGTTTGATTCTGGATTATGAGTTGAACCGCCCTTACGATTACTGGTACGATCCGCCAGCTCGACTTGCGCTCACTCCGGAGGTGGAGAAGCTCTTGAGAAAGATTGCGGCAAAATCCGACTACACGCAGCAGCAAGCAGACGCGTATTTTGCAAACATCATCCGGCCAAAATGACTGCGGCAGGAAGAAACAACGTTACGGTATCTTCGTGACTTCGACAGCGCTTGGAATCTTGGTTACCATTACTTTCACCTGTCGAATCATACCATAGCGTTCGATTTCTCCGCAACCGCTACTGCTACTGCGCGAACCCTGCCGCTGAGGCGCTCCCGGGTTTATCGAATGCCGAAGATGGTAAGACGACATCTCATTTATAATGAACTACTTGCGGGACCGATCGCTTGTCTATTTGGCTAAAGGCCAGGCTGGCTTGGCCTGCTTCAGATACTCCTTCCTGATGTTCTCGGGAACGGTGGGCGGCGGCGGGAAGTCCTGCGAATATCCTTTGAGCATCGCCACGGTCTTCTCGAAGCGGCGGGTGCCGTCATGCACTGCGATCTTATGCGGCTTGCCAGGTTCGTAACCTTCCCACAGCGAAACGCCGGCGTAGGCGCCGTCTTTGCGCAGGATGTAGTAGGTCATGTCGACGAAGCGCAGCCTTGCTCATGTCGCTGTTGTAGTTGCGCACGATGCGTTTGAGAGCGTCCATGCCTGCTTCCTGCGGAGACATGCCGTGCCGCATGTTTTCGATGATGGTGTGCGCGCCCGCGACCTTGATGTTTTCTTCGCCGCTGCCGGTCGCTCCGGCCGAACCCACGTCCTGATCGGTGTAGCAGCCCGCGCCGATGATCGGCGAATCGCCGCAGCGTCCGGGAAGCTTGTAGCCCAATCCGCTGGTAGTGGTGCAGCCGGAGATTTCTCCCTTCTGGTTCAGCGCGGAGCAGTGGATCGTGCCCGTCGGCGGGAACAGCACTTTGTGAATAGCGTCGCGTCGCAACTCCGGTGCGATGACCGAGACTCGCCGCGTGCTCTTCGAGCCGTCGGTAACGCTCTTGCCAGAGTTCGACTGCGGCTTGTCGTTACTCGGCTTCGTGTCGGGAGGTTGCCAGTGCGGGCTGGCCAAGCCTGGTCCCCACCAGTCTTCGTTGGAGTGGAATTCCTTCCATAGCAGCCAGATCTTGCGCGAGTGGTCGGTGAGCAGGTTCTCGCGCGGGAAGCCGACGGCGACGGCGAAACGCTCCGCGCCTTCGCCGACCAGCATGACATGGCCGGTGTGGTCCATCACGGCCTTTGAGACCAGCGAGACGTTCTTGATGTTGCGCACGGCGCCGACGGAGCCGGCGCGGCGGGTCGGTCCGTGCATGCAGCAGGCGTCGAGTTCGACGACGCCTTCTTCGTTGGGAATTCCGCCGAGGCCGACGCTGGTGTCGTTGGGATCGTCTTCCGGTCCCTTGACCACTCTGAGCGCGGCGTCGAGCGTGTCGCCGCCGCTTTTCAGGAAGGCGAATGCGTCGTCGAGATAGTTGAAGCCGTTGTGGGCGCAAATGATGATGGGGCGCTTGTACGATCCGGATTGTGCGTCGTGTTCTTGCGCGACTAGCTTTGAGTCTTTGGCTTGGGCTCGTGTTCCTACTCCGGCGGCGACTGCCCCTAGAACGGACGTCTTTACGAAATCACGGCGCGAGAATGGCATGAGTTCCTCCTGCTGTGCGAAAGCGCGAGGATATCACGTGGGAAAAGGCTTTTCACACGGAGCCACGGAGAAGACAGCAGGTTCCTCACCGGGCTTGGCGCCCGGTTCGGAATGACAAGGGGTCGAGTAGGTGGACGCTGGGCATCATTCGCTGGCTAACCCTCGGTAACGGCCAACCGGGCCGGGTTCACGGCCTAGGGATGGATGCGCCGGGCGCTCGGCGATGGAGCGAACTTTATTGGTGTTGGTGTTCTGCTCGGAGCGGAAGCGCAGCAGGGCCGCGATGTTTCCTACCTTGTCGAACTCGGGGTCGTCTTTGACGTAGAAGAGTTCGATGTTGTGTTGGATCACGCGGGGCAGGATGGCTTCGCTTACGTCCACGACCTCGCGCGTCTCGCGGCCGCAGACCGGACAGAAGTTCACCAGGTGGGCGTCGAGGTGGCCGCAGCCGGAGCACTCGACCGCCTGGGAGTGATAGTTCTGGCCGACCAGAAGAGTTTGCACTTCGCCCAATTCGAGTGAGTGGAGGACACGGCGCAATCCGGTGACACCGCGGGCGTTGTGGCGGGCCTGGTTGAGAGTTTCGCGAACCACTTCCTGAGAGCGGCGCTGCTGCGCATCGGCGAAAATCTTTTCCGCCTGCGAACGGATTTCTTCGTCGCTTACGTGAACGACCTCGGCGGAAAACCGGCCGAGCAATTTCTGCTTGGCATAGGAATGCAGTTGCGGTTCGAACTGCGACCAGTGCGTGTCCTGGCAGCCCAGGATCCATTTTTCGAACATGCCTTTTTCCAGGCTTTCCTTAATGAACTCGGCGATGAACTTGAAATGGTGGAGAGCATCGTCGGCGACGCGGCGCTCCGCGTGGCCTGCGTCATAGCCGCCGAAGCCGTCGCCACGGCCGCGGCGGGTTAGAGGATGAAAGAAATCCATGCGTTCGGTGAGTTCGCCGAGGCGCAGATCGAACAGGCGGGCGCGGTGACGATCGACCAGCACCACGCCGAGGCGGGGAAATGCTCCGAGCAATTGGGCGAGCGGCTTCAGGTGGAAATGGCGATTCAACAGAGAGCTGGGTGCCGCTCAGTTGCGCTGGCAGATCATACTCGCGCCAGACACCTTGCGCTGAGCAGGCGAATACGGCTTTGGCGCGCGCACCGTTGCTGCTGAGATCATGTGACAGACGCACGATGCGGTCGAGGTCGGCGCGGGCCGACTCGTATCGTTCTTTGTTCTTGCTCTTAGCGTTACTGTTTCTGCTCTCCAACTGGCGCAACGCTTCCCGCGCCAGATCTTTGGTAAGGATGGTTTGTTCCTTGTGGGCTTTGTTGCGCGGCGCTGTGGGTTGAAAGTAGAAACTGAGAGCGCAGGCTGCCGGATCTTCGAATTGTGCGAGGTCGTGAATCTGTTCGCGGGTAATCATTCGTTCCTCTCCAGTCCTTTTGCAACCAGAAGTCGAAAGTCGATTTATGCGGTGCCTGTAATCGCGTACCGCCCCTTGAATTGACGGACGAGGCTGGGTGATCGACGGAGGTGAGCGCGCGCGGCAGAAACCGAGTTCACTACGAGATCGGGCGGGATGCCCGTGATGGCTGAGATTTCGTCGACGCCGAAGCCCTCGATGGCGTGCAGGATGAACGCTTCCCGATCGACCGGGCTCACGTCGCGCAGGGCGGAAGCGATGAGGCGCATCATTTCGTCGGAGCCCACGATCTGCTCAGGCGTGGCCACGCGGCCGTCGGCGATGATGGTTTCTTCCGTGATGGCTTCATCGGGCTGATGGAACTGCAGTTCGGGCTCGTCGCTGGCCTTAACGTTTTGCTTGCGTGCGGAGTCTTCAAGGTGCACGGCGCTGCCGTTGGCGCCATCGGGGCGGGAAAGTTCGTCGAGCGCGCGCATGGCGAGGCGGTAGAGCCAGGGTTCGAGGGCGAGGCGCTCCGGCTTCTCGGGGCCTTCCCCCAGCGCCGCGGCGATGGTTTCGTCAATCACCTCGTTCATGGTGATGGAGTCGGGCGCAATGAAATCGGAGGCTTCGCGAAAATAGATTTCGCGCTCCACAAAGCGCTCCAGACGGGAGAGATTCACATTGACGTAGGAACGTACGTCCTCGAGCGGAAACGGTTGCCGGAAACACCGCGGCCAGGGTCTGCTCGAAGGGTACGGAAAGATTGCGGCGCGCGGGGGCATCTTTCTGGCGGCGCGTCCACTTGTGGCTGGAGCGCAGCAGGTCTTTGTGCTTGTTGACCTGTTGAAGCAAATCTTCGAAGGCGCTCTTTACCGCGGCCGCGGCGGTTGAGGCTTTGGCCTGGACCGCCATCTGTCCCGAAGGCAGGCGCAGGTTGAGGGAAACGCTGGTGCCTTCGCGGGCGGAAATTTCCTCGACCATGCCTTTCAGGTGAATCAGTTCGGGGCGAAAGACCTGCAGGCGCTTTCGCAGTTTTTCGATTTGATGCTGGAGGTCTTTTTCTACGGCGGGAGTTTTATGCAGGCGGTAACTGATATGGACGTTCATTAGCACCTCGGGTATTCGAACGAAGTAACGCAACCCAGTGCTTGCTGAGAAAATTGTACACCCGCTGGAAGATGGCAAAACTGAAATTGCAAGTCGATTTTCTGGGGCGACGGATTTGGGAATTCCTTGCAAGCCAGGAATCTTAAGGCAGGCTTATTTGCAGCCCATCGCCGTGCCAGATATGATCCGAGGACTTATGACCTGGAAAAGAGTACTGCTCGTCGTATCTCTGAGTGTTGTCGCCAGGGCTCAGACTCCTTTATCCCAGGAAGTCGAAGCGGCTTATCCCGAGGCGCACGCGCTTTACCTGGATATTCATCAGAATCCTGAGCTTTCTTCGCACGAAGTGCAAACCGCTTCAAAGCTGGCGGGACGGCTGCGCGGGCTCGGTTATGAAGTCACGGAACACGTCGGTGGAACGGGGATCGTTGCCCTCCTGAAGAACGGCGCGGGGCCGACCGTCATGCTGCGAACGGAACTTGACGCGCTGCCTGTGGAAGAGAAGACCGGGCTGGCGTACGCGAGTAAAGTTCGCACCAAAGACGACGCGGGGCACGATGTTCCGGTCATGCACGCTTGCGGGCACGACCTGCACATGGCGGCGATTGTGGGAACGGCAGCGATCATGGCGCACAACAAGAATGCTTGGCACGGCACGCTGATGCTGATTGGGCAGCCGGCCGAGGAGACGATTGGCGGCGCCAAGATGATGCTTGACGACGGCTTGCTGACGCGCTTTCCCAAGCCCGATGTGGCTGTCGCGATGCATGTGGGCAACCTGCTGCCGGCGGGGAAGGTTGGGATTGTCCCGGGCATCTACAACACGAATGCGGACTCGCTGCGGATCACGATTTATGGAAAAGGCGGGCACGGCGCGGCACCGCAGACTACGGTTGATCCGATTGTCATTGCCGCTCGAACCATTCTGGCGCTGCAGACGATTACTTCGCGCGAAGTGAAGCCGGGGGAGATGGCTGTGGTAACGGTGGGCTACATTCACGCGGGCACGAAGAACAACATTATTCCGGATCAGGCTGAGTTGGGACTGACCGTTCGCACCAAGAAGGCGGAGGTGCGAAAGCAAGTGCTGGCGGCGATTGCGCGGATCACCAAGGCCGAAGCCGAAGCGGCGGGCGCGCCGCCCCGGCCTTTGATCGATCACGATGAAAGCACCGATCTGGTGTACAACGATCCCGCGCTGGCGCAGCGGATGCGCGGTGCGCTGGAGGCGGCGCTGGTGGCAAGGACAATGTTGTGATGGAAGAGCCGATCACGGCCTCGGAGGATTTTTCTTACTACGTCGAACAGGGGATTCCCGGATTTTACTTCAGTCTTGGAGGAGCGGAACCCGAGAAGTTTGCGGAGGCCAAGGCTGCGGGGACGACGCTGCCGTCGAATCACTCTCCGCTGTTTGCGCCGGATGTAGATCCGGCGCTGCGGACAGGGATTGCGGCCGAGGTGGCGGTGCTGCGGAGTCTGCTGAAGTGAGCGGCGGCAATCAACGGCGCTTCAGCAATGGTCAACGGTCGAAAATGACGCGTGTCGAACGGCTGCGACTAGCGGTGCTTTAGGGCTTCGAGTTCTTCCAGCGTTCTTGGCCAGTCCGATCCCAGGAGGCGGGACAAACTGCGGTCGGCTAGAACTTTGCCGCCGGTTTGGCAGCGCGCGCAGTAGTTGGTTTCTTTGTGGGCGTAGCGAATCCGCAAAACCTTGTCGCCACATCTTGGACACGGTTCGCCGTAGCGGCCGTGGACCGCCATTCCTGCGCGAAAGGCTGTGACTTTTTCGGGGAATGCGGCGGTCGCCTCGGCGCGGAGCAGTTCGATCCAAAAGCCGAGCGTGTGTTGGGTGGCTGCGAACAGTTTCTCCCAATCGAGCGGCTTCAGTTTATGGGTGAGCGCGAGCGGGGAGAGTTGGGCCGCGTGCAGGATTTCATCCGAATAGGCGTTGCCGATACCGCTTAATAGACGCGGATCGGTGAGCGCGCGCTTGAGTGTGTGGTTTTCGGCGGTGAGCGCCGCGCGAAAGGAATCGAGATCGCTGGAGAAGACATCGATGCCTCCGGCGTCGAAGGAACGCAATGCTTCCTCGCCGAGAACGACGTGCAACGACGCGCGGCGCTTGGAGCCGGCTTCCGTAAGCACCAGAGAGCCATTGGGGAAGTCGAAGGCTGCCAGCGTCTGGCGGCCGGCGAGCTTCGCTTCTGGCGCACGCCAGTGCAAGCGGCTGGCGATCATCAGGTGAAGAACCAGCCAAAGATCGTCCTCTACGCCGATTGCAATGCGCTTGCCTATTCTTCGCAGTTCGCGGACTACGCGGCCTTCCGCCTCCGCAAGCGGCGGCTGCGCCGTTCGCAGGAGGAAGGCGCTGGCCAGCCGAACTCGCTCCAGGGGCTGACCTACGATGTGTGGTTCCAGTGCGGCGATGTAGGCAGAGATGTCGGGCAGTTCTGGCATGGGTATAGGGTGCAACTGGAAGCCGCGATTTGGCAATGTCGAAGACAACCGCAGTCGAGCTTCGCTCGAAGGACAGCCGAGAGCGGCTGTCCCCACATGAGGCCCACCTGAGTCTAGGAACTGATCTGTTCGAGAATCGCGCGGGCTTCCGCAGCGGGATCGGCGGCTTCGGTGATGGGGCGGCCTACGACGATGTGGCTTGCTCCTGCGGCGATGGCTTCTGCGGGGGTCGCAACGCGAACTTGATCTCCATGGGCGCTCCCGGCGGGGCGGACGCCAGGGGTTACGATGGCGAAATTGTGGCCGAGTTCGGCGCGCACGGCGGCGGTTTCGTGGGCGGAGGTGACGATGCCTTTACATCCGTTGTCGAGGGCCAGCGTGGCGAGGCGCAGCACTTCTTCGCGCACGGTTCCGCGAAATCCGACTTTCTCCATCTCGTTTTCGTCGAGGCTGGTGAGCACCGTGACTCCCAGCACCAGGAGAGCCGGGTTGTTGGTGCGGGCCGCATCCACGGCAGCGTGCAGCATTTTGCCGCCGCCGGCGGCGTGTACGGTTAACATGCTGACCCCGAGCCGAGCGGCTTCGTGCACGGCCGCGGCTACGGTGGTGGGAATGTCGTGATATTTCAGGTCGAGGAAGACACGTCTGCCCGAGGCCACGAGATCCCGCACCACCTGTGGGCCTTCGGCGGTATAGAGCTGCATGCCGACTTTAAAGGTCAGCGCAGAATCGCCGACGACCGACACGATTTTCTGTGCGGCCGCCGCAGTGGACACATCGAGGGCAATGATCAGCTTCTCTCGCGGGTCGTTCTTATGAGAATCGACGACGCGCGGATCGTTACTTCGCAGATCGGAGATGCGGTGGGGAAGAGTAGCCGACATCCCTAACAGTGTAGAGTGTCTAGCGGAGTTCCGCCAAGGGATAGTTGGATGCCACGGTTTCCAAAACCGAGCGGCCCTTGGTCCGGGGCTTGACGAGATCCAAGCGAACCCGCTGCAAGCCGCGATGCTCGAACTCCAACACCTGGGCGGCGCCGTAAGAAAGATCGATAATACGGCCGGGAACGATCGGGCCGCGGTCGTTTACTTTGACTACCACCGCTCGTCCGTTGCGCAGGTTTGTCACGCGCACGTAGCTCCCCAACGGAAGTGTTGGATGAGCCGCGGTCATGTCGTACATGTCAAAGTCTTCGCCGCTGGCGGTCGGTTTACCGACGAAATACTCGCCGTACCACGAAGCGGTCCCAATCTGATACGGTTGATTCTTGCCGGTCTGGTTGCGGATATCGGGCTTGGCTGGAACTGCCCTAATCGGGGCTGAACTGGCCTCCGAGTTGTTTGGGCCCTGAGCCGCTCCCAGGCCAACGATCAATAGGGCGATCGTCAGTCCATGAGCAATACGTCCACACATTCAGTTCTCCTCGCATCTCAAAGAGTCGTCCTAGCTAGGTTATTTGTTAAGGTTCTGTTAATGCTAGGGGCCGGGAAGGGGCTTGTCAACCCGAAAGTGCCGGGTCTAGAGTGACCTGGTAGTGATAGATATCTCACGTAACTTGTTGTTAATCATGAGTGATCGGAGATATATCGCTAAAAACAATGAAGTTAACTGTTTATTATGTGGTAAATACTCAGACGGCTGTAGGCCGGGAATAATTTACATCTCGCATAGAATCAATAATTTACGGACAATCCTTTCTAAGTTGTTTATCGTGAGCGCTTTAGGTACAAGGTTGCATAGCAGAGAACAAATAATCTCTCCGTAAGTGCTGGTCAAACGCGGGTTTGCGCGTGAGGTTTGGGTAAAAAGGCCATGATCGAGAAACCACCTGTCGTGCTGACTATCGCCGGTTTTGACCCCTCGTCGGGGGCCGGGGTGACGGCCGATATTAAGACGATCGCGGCCCACGGCTGCTATGGCGTTGGCTGCATTACAGCCATGACTGTGCAATCGACTGCCGGCGTTCGCCGCGTGGAGGCTGTCGATCCCGGTCTGGTGAGCGAAACGCTGGAGGAGCTTGCCTCCGACGTTCTTATCGCAGCCGTGCGCATCGGGATGCTCGGCTCGGCGAAGGTGGTCAGGGCTGTGGCGGAGTTCCTGAGCTCGGGCAAGGCTAGAGTGCCCAATGTGGTGCTGGATCCTGTTTTGAAGTCATCTTCCGGCGCCGAGTTGCTGGATGCTGCTGGGACCCGGCTACTGATCGAGAAATTAGTCCCCCTGGCCGATGTGATCACGCCGAATGTGGATGAGGCCTCGGTCCTCACTGGCCTGAAGGTGACGGATCTCGACGAAATGCGAGCGGCAGCGGCGAAGCTCCACCAGATGGGTTCGGCTGCGGTGGTGATCACGGGGGGGCATCTGGAAAAAGCCATCGATCTGTTGAGCTTCAGCGCCAAGAGCGGGGTCGAGGAAGAGGTCTTCAAGGCGGAGCGGCAACGTTCGAACTCTACTCACGGGACGGGCTGCGCGTTCGCCACGGCTATGGCCTGCCACTTGGCGCTTGGTCGAGGAATAGCCGAAGCTGCGCTGCTTGCCAAAACTTACGTGAGTTCGGCGATTGCCGCCGGCCATCCTCTGGGACAGGGAAACGGTCCAGTCCATCATCTCTACCGCATGAACGAGCAGAGGCGCGCAGCGGGCTCTGGGAACAAATCTTAGACCATCACCGAACTGTCATCATCCTGACCCAGAGCAAAGTGGACCTGTGCATTTTCCTGCATCTTGACGCGCTCCAGAGCGGGACGCGGGGAATTGAGGTTTATCGGGGATCGGAAGGCTTCTTCAGCAGAATTCCGGCAACAAACGATGCTGTTGCAGCCAGTAGCCATTCGATCCGCCACATCTGGATCGCTTGAAACTCCGCCAGATTCGAGGCCCGGTAGACGAGGCTGACGCCGATGGCTCCGGCCACGCAGGCCAAGCCGATCAAGAAGGCGATCATAGCGCCGGTTGGCAGACCGATCCAGCGCTTGATTTCATGAAAGTGGAGATACCGCACCCAACCGGGCAGGGAAACCTTGCGCCAGGCAGCCGCAATGGCGGCGGAGTACGACAGTACCCTCGTCACGCTCCGCACCCAGAGGCCAGCCATTACCCCTGCGTCCGCGCCGGCTGTCACCACTGCGGGGCGGCGCAGACCGCAGGTATGGCAAAACCTGGCGCCGATCATGAACTCCGTGCTGCAATCGGCACAGGCTTCTGCCATTTCCGCAGTCGCGGAGGGAAGTGTGGTTTCCACTACTGGTTCGAGCACGGTCGGAGACCGCCAAAACTCCTGCCTAGCATCTTGAGCTACTTCAGCCATAAAAAGATGGGAACGCTAGTCTGGTGCAAGGCAAGCCAACAACCAAAGATCACCGCCGACTAATGTGTTTTCAAGTCAAATACTTGCAACTTTTTCCGGGGTTCTTGACGAAGCGAGGTCGCGCAATTATTACCCGCATGCCCGTAAAGATGCGTCAGTTACCTTGGTTTGTGAAGTGTGTTTTTTGTTCGCAGCTACCGCAGATTAAGTTGCCCACCGCTGATTGCCTCATGAGATTGCAGGCTCATAGCAGGGGACGCCCTTTGGTTCGTCCCGTGCACCAGAAAAGTCAGTTAGACTAAAAATCTTAAGGGTTAACGGTCGGGATGGGTTCGAGCCTGAAAATGGTGAAACAGTTCGTTCCGCAGAGTGCGCTTTTCTGCCTCGTCATCTTCTGTTTGTGGTCGCCTTGGGCCACGGCTGGAACCAGTCCTCTTGCGGGTGGCTCTAGCCCATCAACGGCCGCCGCTGCTGCCGAGCACGATGCGCAGATCGATGCTGCTTTCGATCACTTCTACAACCTGGACTACGACCGCGCGATCCAGGAGTTTGAAAAACTGCTGGATCGTCGTCCCACAGATCCTTCCGCAGTCAATCACCT
Source organism: uncultured Acidobacteriaceae bacterium (assembly GCA_963703635.1). Classification (GTDB taxonomy): domain Bacteria; phylum Acidobacteriota; class Terriglobia; order Terriglobales; family Acidobacteriaceae; genus Sulfotelmatobacter. The sequence continues at coordinate 270,411 of CAVPEZ010000019.1, read as the reverse complement.
GCTGAGCACGGTTCTGGTGCGCGAGCTTTACCGCATGGGCGCGATGAATTCCGGCGAATACGCAAACGACAGCTTCATCGGCGATGCGCATCGTAGCGCCGATCCAAAGGTGAAGGAGCGGATCAAACAACTAGTGGATCGAGCCGAGCGGCTGGAAGAAGAGGAGCTGAAGGCAAATCCCAACGACGTAGACGCTCTCTATGCCCGCGGCGTCACGCGGGCGCAGTTCGCGCTGTACACCGCGCTGGTCGAGCGGGCCTGGTTCTCCGCCTTGCGCAACGCCATGGGCGCGCGGCACGATCATGAGCGCGTTCTGGAACTCGACGCCAACTACGTGGATGCGAAGCTGGTCGTGGGCACGCACAACTATGTAGTGGGCAGTCTGCCCTGGAGCGTGAAGGTCGCCGTGGCGATGGTGGGGCTCAGTGGCACGAAAGAAAAAGGCTTCGAATATCTGCGCCAGGTGGCGGAGAGTAACGGCGAGAACAGCGTTGACGCAAAAGTCGTGCTGAGTCTGTTTCTGCGCCGCGAGCACCGCTACGACGAAGCGCGGGTTAGCATGCACGATCTGGCGGTGCGTTTTCCCGGGAACTATTTATTTCCGCTGGAGGAAGCCAATCTGCTGCGCGCCGGCGGCCACGCGCCGGAGGCCGCGGCAGGCTATCGCAAGGTGTGGCAGAACGGCCGGGAAGGGAAGTATGGCAGCCTGCATTATGAAATGGCCGCATGGGGCTTGGGCGAGCTGATGCGGAGCCAGAAAGACTACGGCGCAGCCGCTGCCGCATATGAACTGATCAGTCAAGCTCCGGACCCTGATCCGGAGACGCTCCAGAAGGCTAATCTGGCCGCCGGTGAAATGTATGACCTGTTGCAGAAGCGTGATTTGGCGATGAAAAAGTATGAGACAGTCTTGGCCGAAAACGGCAGCACTCCACTCGCCCAGAAGGCTCGCGAGCACATCCGGGAGGCTTATCGGAGTGATTAGTAACTTAAGACGCCTGGATAAAAGACTCCCGACGAAAGACTCCAGCCTAAAGACTCCAGAGAGCTTTGCGGTCTACAATCACGTATTGTCTTGTGGAGGGCCCTGCGGAGGGCACGACCATGTACTGCAACTACTGCGGCAAAGTGATTCAGGACGACGCGGCGGTTTGTGCCTACTGCGGGATTCGGGTGGGCGCGTCGGTAGCGCGCCACCGGCTAGTGCGGCCCCGGCAAGGACGCAAGATCGCGGGCGTCTGCCTGGGTTTCGCGGAGTACTTTGACATTGATGTGACGGTGGTCCGGCTGGTGTGGCTGATCACGTCTTTCATGACGGGAATCGGGCTGATCTCCTATCCCATCGCGTGGATTGTGATGCCGGAAGAACCCCTGCTTCTGACCGCGCCAGTAGGCGCGCAGCGCGTGACGAATCCTTAGAGTTCATTGCCGATTGTTGATTGCCGATTAAGATCATGGGATCCAATCAACAATCAGAAATCAACAATCAACAATTCCTCTTACAATTCCCTCCATGCAACCGATCGTTTTGCACCAACTCAGAAGCGGCGACGCGGAGATTGCTTACCGCGTGCTGGGAGAAGGGCGTCCGGTACTTCTGCTGCATCCTTTTCCTGCGAATCACGAATTTTGGCTGCCTGTGGCTCGGGTGTTGGCCGCGCGCTACCGTGTCATCCTCCCCGATCTGCGCGGGCATGGGGACTCTGGCGTGGGCGATGGTCCGGCCACGATGGAAAAGCATGCCGCCGACATCGCCCGTGTGATGGATGATGCCGATGTCGGGCGGGCTCCGCTGGTTGGCGTTTCCATAGGCGGATATGTTCTGTTCGAATTCTGGCGAAGGCATCGCGGCCGCGTCGCTGCGCTCGGTCTTTGCAATACGAAGGCCCCTGCGGATTCCGCCGAGGCCCGCGCCGGACGGCTGCAGGCGGCGGCCGACGTTCTTGATCGCGGCACCGAACCGTTTTTCGAGAGCATGATTCCAAGGCTTCTCGGCAAGACCACGCGGGAGACGCGGCCCGATCTGGTCGAGGGCGCGCTGCGCATGATGCGGAAGATGTCGCCCGAAGATGTGGCGCAAGTGCAGCGCGGCATGGCCGAGCGTCCGGACTCAGTGGAGACGTTGAAAACCATCGATGTGCGCACGCTGCTCCTGACCGGAGACGAAGATATTCTGACCGGTTTGAACGAGGCTGAGCTGATGCGCCAGCATATTTCCGGCAGCCAGCTGCGCGTGATTCCGAAGGCCGGGCATTATTCGCCCTGGGAGCAACCGGAGGAAGCGGGCAGAGCTGCTGCGGCAATTTCTGGATGCGACTTTAGGGATCAGCTAACAGGAAAGGGCTTTCGCTCCGTTCGCATCGGACGCAAGACAGAAATTCATCGCCATCGTCGTGTTCGGGATAACAGCAATTTATGCCCACCCGCAAACCGAGAGCGCCGGCACTGCGCATCCTCGGCTCGATCACGTTTCGTTCTACACCACGCTCCTGAGGGCGTGAACCGTCGCTCTACAGTGGCATGCTCGGCCTTACTTCCGCTGCGCGGACGTTGCCGCGATTCGCAGATCCTGTTGCGAACAGTCGGGTCGGCACAGTCTGCCGCTCCCGATGCTAACGCTACCGTCGCATGGTCCACGTTGCCTTCACCACCGAAACATCATGCCGCTCGCAGTATCTCTCCGGAAAGGGGGTGAAATTGCCCGAGGCAAATATACCGAGAGCACTATTCATCGTAGCCTTGGTACTCTTGTAAACGATCCGGAAAAGACACTGGATTGAATTGTGGAACGGTGGGGCCTCCGGGCCGTGGTGTCACACTGCCCAACATCGATGCGCCGCAGTGGGTTTCACGCCATAGATTCACGCTGGGTTTCTGGTGCGCGACCGGCTCGGGAATCGCTTCGACCGCGACCTGCTTGGGTTTCGCTTGACCGGGAAGGTGGAATGCGACCCGGCGAGACTGACTGGGTGGCGATGCATGCCCGTTGGTACCGAGGCCGGAATCCAGCTGACCATCCCGAGCATCCTTATCTGCGGCTGATCGGCGTGATCCAATCACGATACTCCTAGGCGTGTGGACATGAACGTCTTGGTTTTGCTGTCGAACCGACTCACGTACGTAAGCCAACGAGGGCGAGTGCCCAAAGAGCCGCAGCCGCGCAATGATCGTTGCAACGTCGGTCCACGCTCATGTGTTCGATCCCGATCTGACGCGGATTGAGCTGATTGTACTCAGCCTAGTGGAGAAACCGTGCTGCTCGAGATTATCGCCACATCCGGCGGATTCGATGCCGAGGACACAGGCTCCCTCCGATTTGCTACAATCCTCTCGCGATGATTGATACGTTCCTGGTTGCCGATAAAACTGTCGTTAGCGCCAAGGGAGACGGCCCCACCGTAGACTTGAGCGGCGCCGCTGGCCGCGTATTCTTGCTGACGCTGGAGATTACGAAGATCATCGAGCAGGAGTCGCTCGAGGTCAGCATCCATGGTTCCGAAGATGGTGCAGCGTGGGGCGCGAAGCCGGTTGTTACGTTTTCGCAGAAATTTTATTGCGGCCAGTCTCCGCAACTGCTCGATCTGACCGCGCATCTGGATGTGAAGTTCGTGCGCGCGCACTGGGAGGTCGCGCGCTGGGGACGCGGCGTGGAAACTCCAATGTTCGAGTTTGGCCTGAGGCTGAAAGAAATTCCCGCAGACGTGCTGCGCGAGGCCAGGGCTGAAGCTAAGGCGCTGGCCTAAGGGCATTGTTGATTGATGATTTATGATTGTTGATCAGAGGCTTTAGGTTCCAGCAGCCAATCTCTGAGCAATCGGTTTTTCAATCATCAATAATCAATCAACAATCATCAATTCCCGCCTGCAATACCCTTTCTCCTTCCGCTATATTGATCTCAGGATGAAAAGCGAGTCCGAGGTGATCGTGCGCCCTGCGCGCAACGTGCGCGGCAGCGTGAGTCTTCCCGGGGATAAATCCATTTCGCACCGCTACGCAATGCTGGCGGCGATCGCCGACGGGCCCTCCCGACTGGACAACTATTCGACCGGCGCGGACTGCGCCAGCACACTCGGCTGTATGCGCTCGTTGGGAGTGAAATCGGAGCGCAAGGATGGCGCCGACAACGTCATCGAAGTGCTGGGAACCGGACTGTCGTTGACTGCTCCTAGCCAGGCGCTGGACTGCGGAAACTCCGGTTCGACGATTCGCATGCTGAGCGGCATTGCTGGCGGGGCAGAAGTTCTCGAGTGAGATGGCGGGCGATGAATCGCTCTCGCGGCGTCCCATGGAGCGTGTCATCAGACCGCTCACGGCCATGGGCGCGCAAATCACATCGCACAACGGGTGTCCGCCGCTGCGAATTACTGGCGCCGAACTGAAAGCCATCGACTACAAAATGCCGGTGGCCAGCGCGCAGGTGAAGACTTGCCTGCTGTTTGCCGGTCTGCTGGCCGACGGTGAAACGCGTATCGAAGAACCGCTGCGGACGCGGGATCACGGGGAGGTAGCGCTCCGTGCGTTTGGCGCGCAGCTTGAGCGCAAGGGAAACCAGTTGCGCATTCGCGGCGGCCAGCGTTTGCGGGGAATCGAGGCGCGGGTTCCCGGCGACCTTTCCAGCGCGGCGTTCTTTCTATGCGCCGCCGCCCTTTTTCCCGGCTCGCAATTGACCGTCACGAATTTGCTTATGAATCCGACGCGCGCGCGCCTGCTCGATATCCTGGCGCAGATAGGGCTGCGCATTTCCGTCACACGACTGGACGAAGTCCACGGCGAGTTGGCCGGCACGCTGCAGGTCGAAGGCGGACGGTTGAAGGGTGCAACCATCGCGGGAGCCGACACCACTGCGCTAATTGACGAGATTCCGGTGCTAGCCGCGATCGCTCCTTATACCGAGCAGGGAATCGAGGTACGGGATGCGAAGGAATTGCGCGTGAAAGAGTCGGACCGCATTGCATCCATTGCTGCCAACCTTCGGGCCATGGGCGCGCAAGTGGAAGAACGCGAAGACGGCCTGAAGATTCCCGGTGGACAGCCGCTGCGCGGTGCTGAACTCGATTCATTCGGCGATCACCGCATCGCCATGGCTTTCAGCATCGCGGCTTTGCGAGCCCAGGGCGATACGCTGATTCGGGGCAGCGAGTGCGCTGCGATTTCCTATCCGGGGTTCTTCCCGGCGATCGAGGAATTGGTTGAGCGCTAAATAGCGCCACTCCTTCGCCAGCGCCAACTTATTGAATCCATTGCTGATCTTAAGTTACCTCCGTTCGATGACCGATGTGATCTAACGCATGCCCGCGAACTTAGGAACAATTCATATTTGAACCGAGTCTCTACTGGCCGATCTCGGCTTTTCCAGCGGGACATTGCGAACAAATTTCCTAGTCATTTGGAGGATCCCATGCGTTACAAGTCACTGTTGTTGGCATCGATTTTCTTGGTTGCAACGGCTTATGCCAAAGAACCGAAGGCTTACCAGAGCGGCAAGTTATTGCAGATGGATTCTGTGAAATGCGGCATGGACGAAAAGGATGCGAAGAGTTTCGCAGGGGAAATGATTGGAACGGACTCAGGTCATAAGAAGACACAAGAACTGCTTTGCCAGGAGTATCTGCTTCAGACTGACAAGATGGTCTATCGAATCCGTCCCAAGGATGAAAAGCATCCTGCACTCTTGCCGGTGGGCGAGCGGGCGCAATTCCGGCTGGAGAAAGACAAGCTGCTGCTGCGGGTGGAAGATCTCGACAACAAGGAGCGCGAGTACATCGTAGTGTCGATGACACCGCGTGCCGACAGCACCGCCGACGCGCGCCCGGTCCAACTGAAACACGCACAGTAGTCCCTGCAACTCGTGTTTAGATTCGTCCGCTGGCGGCCTTCGAAGTCGAAGGGCCGCCAGTTTCATTTTGCCCGCCAGCGGAGCAGGGATGGAATGGAATGATCCCTGTGGCGCCTGGCTGATGACCTTGGGCTTTTGTGGTAAAGTAGTGCCGCCTGCGAAATGGGCCCTCGCCACTGCCCAAAGGAGCTTGCCATGTCCACCCTGCGCGAACTCGTGAAAGACCGCAAAGTTTACTCTATTGACGCTACACGCACCGTGCTCGAGGCGGCGCGCTTCATGATGGAGCACAACATCGGCGCCTTGCCCGTGCTCCGCAATGGAGAACTGGCTGGCATCTTTTCCGAACGCGACATCATGAACCGTGTGGTGGCCGTGGGACGGACGCCCGGGCACACCAGTGTGTCTGAAGTGATGACCGCCAACCCCCGCGCCGTTAACCTGGACGAGAGCATCGAAGACTGTCTCTTCATCATGCACGAGTTCGGCTTTCGGCACCTGCCCATTGTGGACGGCAAAGAGCTTAAGGGACTGGTTTCGCTGCGCGACGTGGTTATGCGTCAAGCAGCCGAACTCGAGCGCCAGGCCCGGCGCACCGCGTCGTAGAAACGGCTTCGGGCTTTGGCTTTCGGCTTCCGCACAACCGCGTCTTCTTTCTCGCTTTTCTCGCTTTCTGTTATTCCTCAAACTCTTGGTTGGAATACTGCTCGAAGGTTGAGATTCGTGCCGACGCCCGACGCCCGAAAGCCGAAGCCCAGATTACTCTCGTTTTTGCAGCAGCAACTCGCCAGGCTTGGGCGGTAGTTTGAATCGGGCCCTGTCTCAGTTCACCGCCAGCGTGACGGTCACGGTGTTGCAGGTCTGGCCGGTCGGGCAGATGGTGGAATTGGCGGGCGCTGCGCCGTTTTGGTCTACGGCCGTCAGCGTGAACGTATATGTATTCTTCGGAGTGATTTCACCATTCGGAGAATTCGTCTTGGTGTTCGAGCCGCAGGCCGGCATTAGGAGTAAACCCCCGGCAACGGCCATGAGCAGGAACGCCCCCAGCAGCTTTCTTCCGCGGGCGCCAGTTGCGCCCACTCCCACGAGCGCCAGCCCCGGAACCAAAAGCCATAAGGCATAAAAGATTCGCCGGTCGCGCAGGCTGGTTAGTGGAATAGGTCCGAGGGTGGTGATGGTAAGAGTGGAAGGCTGAGGAGCGCTGTTGGCCGTTACCGCCACGGTCGCGGGATTGAATGAGCAAAAGGGCGCGAACGCCACCACAGGAGTTACCGAAAGGCAGGCCAGCGTAACGCTTCCGGTATAGCTGGCAATCGGGGTCACCGTAACAACCGTGGTCGCCACGCTGCCCGCCGGTACGGGGCTCGGAGTCGCGGTGACTGGCGACACCGACAGTGAGTAATCCTCGGTCACATTCACCACATTCAACGTGAGGGTGACCGCTTGCGAAGCCGAGCCGTTGGAGCCAGTCACGGTGATGGTGTACAAGCCCGGAGGGGTGCCGCTGCTGGTGGAAATGGTTAGGAAGGCTTGCGCAGGCGGGGTTGCGGAGTCGGGGCTCACCGCGCACACCGGAGTGCCGGCTGGCTGCACCGGCGTGACAGTGCAGGGAGTGGTATCGAACGAGACGGGGCTGTTCGAGCTGCCGACCGCAATGTTGAGGGTCGCAACCGACGAGCCGCCGGGATCCACGGCCGACGGAGACAGCGGGCTCGACACAGTAAGGGTAAACTGTTGCCCGTAAGCCAGGGACACAGAGGCGGCGGAGAATAGCGAGAGCAACAAAGCGAAGACGACCGCGCGAACAACCTGCCTGAAATTCACCATGAGGGGATGAGAACTCACTACCTTCGATTCCTCCAACGGCGCAAAAGCTGCCCGAGGCGTCCCGAAAGAATGCCGCCCGTAAATCAGTCTGCAAAATTAATGTAAAACGAAACGACTCTCGCAGAATGCGCCAGACAGAATCTTAGACTACAGCCCTGCATCGTGCCAATCGTCCGGGGATGGCAATTTGGACACTTGGCTGTTCATTGCTCATCCTGCAGAAGTTCGGGCGACGGCAAGGTGCCGCTCTCTACCTGCTTCTCGCGCGCAGCGCGGCGTTCGTTGTCAATGCGTACGGAGGTTTCCAGTTCCTTCCTACCCTCTTCTTTGCGGCCCATGTGAAGCAGCACCTGGCCGCGCAGATAGTGAATGTCGGTGCGGCCGGAGTCGAGCTTGGCCGCGGAATCAATCGCGTTCAGTGCCTGCGGATACTTTGCTTTCCGCTGATAAACTTTCGCCAGCCCCAGGTAGGAATTCACCAGGCGCGGATCGCGCCGCAGCGCCTCACGGTAGTTGGTCTCCGCGTCGCTGTCTTGTTGCAGGAGCGAATAGACGTTCCCCAGTTCGTCGTAGTTGAGAGCCAGATCGGGCTCTATGGCGGCATCTTTCAGAAATTCGTCACGCGCGTGCTCATAGTCCTGCTTCTTCAGATAAGTGAGACCCAGGTTGAAATGAACGAAAGTCAGTGTGGAATTGGCTTCGGCCGCAGCCTGGAAATCGGCGAGCGCCAGGTCATACTGCTCCAAATTAAGGTGCGCCTTACCCATGAACAAATGAAACTCGGGCGAACCTTCACCCGCCTTGATAAGTTGTAGCGTGGCCTTCTCATCCAACTCTTTTCGTCCGGCGCGGTGAGCGGCGATCGAGAGCACGTAAAGATAACTCAACTGACCGGATTCCTGCGCCCAGAGCGGTTCCAGCGTGTCGGCCGCATCGGCCCAGCGCTCCACGAAGAAGTAGCACAGTCCCAGCAAGTGCCGGGGCTGCAGCGCATCCGGTTGATCGCGCACCACGGATTCAAAAGATGGAATAGCTTTAAGAAACTGGTTTTGCCGGTAATAGGCAAGGCCGATGTTAAGCCGGATTCCCGGTTCGCGCGGCAGCAGACGCTCCGCCTTCCGCAGCATCTCGAGAGCCTTTGTCCATTGTTTGCGGCGCATGTAGACGACGCCGAGATTCGCGTAGGCTCCGCCGGCCTGCGGATTCAAAGCCAGCACCTGCCGGAAGTCGCGCTCCGCTTGGTCCAGCAAGTTCTGGTTTAGCGCGTCCTGTCCTTGCCGGAAAAGTTGCGCTGGATCTGCGACTGCTCCAGACGAGGTTACTGGCGAGGCGTTTCGAGGACGGGCCGCCGTTCCCGGAGAAGGATTTTGTGGCGGCATTGCCGCCGCCAAACCGGCCAGCAGCAGACAGATCACAACCACTGACCGGATATGCGCGCTTGACACTGGTCTCACTCTCTGCTGTAGTGTCCGCCAACCTTCGCATCGAATTCAAGTGCGAGGGGACGGCCGCTCACGATTCGGTTGCGGCACTTCCGGTTCGCAAATAAGGTTCGCAAACCAGGGCAAGACTTCGATGGTCACGATTCGCGACGTAGCGAAAGAGAGCGGGTTCTCATCCACCACGGTGTCGATCGTTCTCAACGATGCTCCGCTGGCGCGCTATATCCCGCCGGTGACCAAGAAGCGCATCGAGCGCGCTGCGGAAAAGCTCGGCTACCGTCCCAACCAGTTCGCCCGCTCTCTGCGCAGCAAGCGCAGCCACACCGTCGGCGTCATGGTCTTTGACATGACCGATCCCTACTGCACGCTGGTATTGCGCGGCATCGAGAACACTCTCTACCAGGCTTCCTACTTGCCGATTCTTACCGACGTACACAACGAACGCAGCCGCTTCGAGCGCTATCTCGAGATGCTGCTGGACCGCCGCATCGAAGGCTTGGTCGTCCTCGCCAACTGGCTCTTTCTCGATATCAACCTGCTCGCCGATCTGGAAAAGAGCAGCATCCCCACCGCCCTTATCGGCTGCGAACTGAAAGGGGACTCGATGAGTTCGGTGATCGTCGACAACGAAGTCGGAGGCTACCTGGCGCTCGAACATCTGCGCGCCCTCGGTCATCGCAAGATTGCTGTTATCCGCGGCCCCAAGACGTTGGCCGACAGTTCTCCCCGTTGGCACGGCATTCGCAAAAGTGCCAAGGCGTGCGGCCTAGAACTCGACTCCCGTCTGGTCGTGGACCTGCCCGAATCGCGCGATCCGCTTTCCAGCTTTGAAATGGGCCAGAAACTGACCGAGAACCTGATCAAGCAGAAGCGTCAGTTCACCGCCCTGCTGGCCTTCGACGACATGACCGCCTTCGGTGCCATCCGCGCCTTGGGTAAGGCCGGCCTGCGGGTGCCTGAACACTGTTCCGTGATCGGCTTCGATGATGTGGCAGCCTCGGCTCTGTGTACTCCGGCGCTCACCACCGTGCGCCAGCCCATGGAGGCAATGGGAGCCGATGCAGTGCGGTATTGTTCTTGAGGGCATCAACTGCGTACTTGAAAAACGCGAGGTCACGGCGCACCATCGCAAGGTGGCGCCCGAATTGGTGGTTCGGGAATCTACTCGGGGCCTTCCATAGGTGCCCGCGCCCTGCAGCGGCAAACGATCTTTGACAAGTGCAAAAGTGCCCGGCCGCGAGGCGCTCGTTTTTTCTCTTGACATCAGATAGCCAATAAAAGCACTATTCATACGTTTTAATAAACCAACTGCGGGTTTGTGGGCTGTTGCTGGACCGGGGTCGTTTGAACAAATGGCTGGCTGCCTTGGCGTTGGGCCGGCATACGTTCTGTGTGGTGCGCGAATCGTTTGCGCGCGGGAGAAGAACCTAACCATGAAATCTCATCGGATGCTTCTGCGAATCGTGCTATGTCTGCTGACTTCTTGCGCGACGGCTTGGGCTCAGGATACTGCTTCCATCACCGGCACCGTTAGCGATCCCAGCGGGGCGGCGGTTCCCAATGCTCAGGTCGCGGTTACGAACGCGGAACACGGCATCAATCGCACCACCACCACCAACGGCAGTGGCGATTTTCTCATCGCCTCGCTGCCCATCGGTTCCTATGACTTGGCGGTCAAGACCCAAGGCTTCAAGAAGTATGAAGCCAGGGGGATCGTGTTGGACATCGCACAAAAGGCGCGGGTCAACGTCACGCTGGAAGTCGGCACCATCAGCACCGAAGTCGTTGTCCAGGGTTCGGAGGTGGCGCAGGTCGAAACCCAGTCTTCCGACTTGGGCAACACCGTCAGTGGAAAGGAAATCAGCCAGCTTGAATTGAACGGCCGCGATTTTACTCAACTGGTGGGTCTGGTTCCCGGGGTTACCGACCAATCGGGAGCCGATGAAGGGGAACAAGGCGCAGCTACGGTTTCCTTCAGTATTAACGGCGGGCGCACCGAATACAACAACTTCGAAATTGACGGCGGAGACGCCCTCGACAACGGCAGCAATACCACTCTCAACGTTTACCCCAGTATTGATGCTATTGCCGAAGTTAAGGTCTTGACCTCCAACTACAGCGCGCAGTACGGTCGCAACGGTTCCGGAACGGTGGAAGTGGAAACCAAGTCAGGGACGAATCGTTTCCACGGCGACTTGTATGAATTTTTGCGCAACGACTATTTCAACGCGACCCCCTTTGGCTTGACTTCGCCCCCGTCGTACAAGAAGCACGACTTCGGCTTCACCATCGGTGGACCGGTCTACATTCCCGGCCACTACAACACGGAGAAGCAGAAGACATTCTTCTTTTGGTCGGAGGAATGGCGACGCGAACTGACGCCAGCGTCCGGGTTCTTTTCTTCAACGCCGGTTCCGACCATTGCCGAGCGCGGCGGAGATTTTACAGACGACTGCCCGAACGTAGCTTCTGGTTCTTTCAGCGACTGCCCCAGCATTCCGGGGTACACTATCCCGCTGGGCGGCGGATTTTACACACCGAATTTGAATGTGGTCCCTGCGTTTTCTGAGGCGGCTCCCATCACTCAAGCGCTGTCGGCCATGATTCCGACGCCGAACATTTCCTCGGGGGCCCTCGGCAATGGTGTTCTCGATACCTGGTTTGCGACGCCCACGCTGCCCACACACTGGCGCCAGGAACTGTTTAAAATCGACCAGAACATCGGTAATAAAGTTCGTGCCAATTTCCGCTATATCCACGACTCGTGGAATCAGCAGTATCCCGTTCCTCTTTGGACCAGCGGTACTAGTTTTCCTACCATTCAGACGAATTTCAATAATCCCGGGGTCAGCATGGTGGCGCGCCTTACCGCGAACCTTTCCCCAACCTTATTGAATGAATTTGTCGCGAGCTATACCACTGACCACATCAGCACGAACCTGACTGGCCCCTGGCAACGGGGCAGCGTTCCTTCCACGCTCGGGCTTTACAACAACGGCTATGGCGGTAAAGTTCCGGGCATCAGCGTTGCCGGAGGAGAGTATGGGGGCGGCGGTTTCGCGGAGGATCCGGGGTATGTTCCGCAGGGGCCGCTGAACGCGAATCCCACGTTCACGTTTCGGGACAACGTCACCAAAATCGTTGGCCCGCACAACCTTCAGTTTGGCATCTACGTGGTAAGTGCGCATAAGAATGAAATTCCTCAGCCTGGGAATGGCGTGAACGGCCTGTTGACGTTCACCAACACCAGCCCCGTTACCAGCGGGAACGCATTCGCAGACCTTCTCCTTGGCAACATCGGAGGGTTTACTCAAGAAGCTGCAGCCCTCAAGATGCACGAGGAATATAAGATTTACGAGACATACCTCCAGGATGATTGGCACTTGACCCATCGCCTGACGTTGAACCTGGGTTTGCGCCTTAGCTTTTTTGGCACCTATCGCGAAAAAGATAACCTGGCATGGAACTTTGACCCGTCCTTTTACGTCCCGGGCGCCAGCAGCGTTGACCCCGCCACCGGCTTAGTGGTAGGCAATCCTTTTAACGGGTGGGTAGATTGCGGCGTGACCCCGGGAGTACCCGCCGGTTGCATGAAGAATCACTGGTGGAATCCGGCGCCGCGCATCGGTTTTGCTTTTGACCCGAGAGGCGACGGGAAATGGGCGATTCGTGGAGGCTACGGAATCTTCTTCGAACACACCAGCGGCAACGAAGCGAATACAGAATCTCTGGAGTACACCAGTAAGAGTACGCCGATCACCAGCATCCCTAATGCATTGTCAGCTTCGAGTTGTGGCGGAGTATCGGGGTATGACTGCCTGAATTCGAGTCTCCTGGGCATCTCCGGCGCGACCACAACTCCTTTGCAGTTTGTATCGATTCCTAACAAGGCGACTTGGCCTTACATGCAGCAGTGGCACCTGGACGTGCAGCACGATCTCGGCTGGAACACAATCGCCACCGTATCCTATGTGGGCAGCGCGGGTGTGCATCTGACGCGCTCCTATGAGTACAACCAAATGTTTCCTGTGCCGGCCGGGCAGAATCCCTACGCTCCGGGACAGGTAATCACGTCGGATGACTGCAACAATATAGGCAACGGCGTGGATGCCGTCGATGCATACGGTGTACCGATGAATGCCGTAACTTCCTACGGAACCCCAGTTCCATATTCCCCCGGAGTGGGGGGCGGACCTCCGTCAGGTGCGGCGGTCAACCTGTTCGTGGCCTGTGGAAATTCCTCAGCTCCCTTCCGCCCCTTCGCCGGCATCGGCAGCATTCAACGCAAAGACTTAACCGGATCTTCGAATTACAATGCCTTGCAGGTATCGCTGCGGCGAAGTTTCAGCGGGCTGGAGCTGAACGCTGCCTATACCTACAGTCATTCGATTGATGACTCTTCCGACTACAATGACACGGGATTTGTAAACTCTTACAACCTCAACGCCTACCGTGCCAGCTCTAACTTCGATCAACGTCACAACATCACGGTAGCCTACGTGTACGATCTTCCACTTTTCAAGGCAAAAGGCCTCACACACTCGCTCTTGGGTGGTTGGCAGTGGTCGGGCGTCACCTTGATTCAGAGTGGATCGCCGTTCAGCGTGTATAACGGGGGGGCTCTCGCGACTGCCGATAACGCCGGTGTGGGCAATGGTTTCTCCACCTCAGGCTCATATCCCGACCTGGTTGGCAATCCCAGACAGGGCGCTTCCAGCAGCCCGTTGGCAGGTCCTCTGACGGGCTTTGGCCCTCTTCTCTACAATCCCGGCGCGTTCGTGCTGCCGACTGGGCTCACTTTCGGCGATGCGGGGAGAAATATTCTGCGCAATCCCTGGCGCACGAATTTTGACATGGCGTTGTTGAAGCATTTTGCGGTTAGCGAGAGCAAATACTTTGAATTCCGGGCTGAGGCGTTTAACGTGTTCAATCACCTGGAATATACCTGGCTGGGAGGAGATGGGGGCTCGGCAGCCAATAACGCAGGCCGAGGAACGGATTCGAACACAATCGCTTGCTATGGCGGAGCCAATAACTCCGCGGGAGACCCCATTTGCGCAGGCAATAGCTACCTCCGGTCCGCAGGCGCGCACCTGCCGCGCATTCTGCAACTGGGGCTGAAGTTCATTTTTTAGTCCGCGTGCGCACCGCGGCCGGCGTGTTAGGGAAGCCGCAACCGCTCGCAAGAACAGTTGTTATCCCACATGCACCTGATGCGGAGCCGCTACGGCTTCCAGGGCGTGCTCGAGGTCGGCGATCAGATCGTCTGCATTCTCGATTCCCACCGAGAGCCGGATCATCTGTTCCGTGACTCCCATTCTGGTGCGTTCTTCGGCTGGAATCATGGCGTGCGAGGTTAGCACGGGAATCGAAACCAGCGACTCCACACTACCCAGGCTGGGCGCCAAAGTGAACAGTCGCATGGCCTCGCTTACCCGCCGCGCATCTTCGCCCGTGCCCTCGACCTCAAAGCTGACCATCCCACCTCCGCCGCTCATCTGCTGGCGGGCCACGCCATATTGCGGATGGCTCTTAAGAAACGGATAGTGCACTCTGCTCACCTTGGCATGTTGAGACAGAAACTCCGCTACCCGCTGCGCGTTTTCATTCTGCCGCGCCACGCGCACCGCCACCGTCTTCAACCCGCGCACCAGCACCCACGACGCGTGAGGATCCATGCAGTTGCCCAGGGTCGTTCGTGTCTCCCAGATGCGATCCATCAATTCGCGCCGGCCTGCCACCACTCCGCAAATCAGATCGGAATGTCCAGCCAGGTACTTCGTTCCCGAATGCATCACCAGGTCGATACCGAATTCAGCCGGATGCTGGTTGATGGGCGTGCCAAATGTGGCGTCAATCATGCTGAGCAGCTTGTGCTGCCGGGCCAGAGCCACAACTTTCTTGAAATCCACCACGCGCAAGGTTGGATTGGTCGGCGACTCCAGATAGAGCAGCTTCGTGTTGGGACGGATCGCCCGCGCGTGTTGCTCATATTCCGTGGTGTCGACAAACGTGGTCTCAATCCCCATTTTTGGCAACCATTGAGAGAGAAACTTGTTGGCGCCGCCATAAATGTCGCGCTGCGCTACCACGTGGTCACCGTTCTTCAGCAGCGCCATGATCGTTGTAGTGATCGCGCCCATGCCCGAGGCAAACGTTAGCGCCGCTTCCACGCCTTCCACCTCCGCAATTGTCTTTTCCGCAACCGTGTTTGTCGGATTACCGTAGCGTGTGTAGAAGTGGTCGCTGCCCGTGGCGCGGACCTGCTCGTCGTTGTCGGTGACCTCGAAGGTGGAAGTCTGATAGATCGGAGTAGCCATCGGCCCGTTTTTCTTCTCCAGATCCGCCGCGCCGCGCACCGCCTTGGTTTCGGAGTAATGGGTGTGCCGTTTCATGAATACCTCGTTCCCTACAGACTAATTGCGTAAGCTGAGTGCCGCAAGCGAAGGCGGCGCACCATTTATAATTCCTGCTCCATGGATCTCGGCCTGAAAGATCGTGTAGCCATCGTAGCCGCTTCGAGTCAAGGCATTGGCCGCGCTACCGCCGAAGCTTTCGCCGCCGAGGGTTGCAGAGTCGCCATGTGTGCCCGCAACCAGCAGACTTTGCAGGCCGCCGCGGAGGAGATCAGAAAGCAATACAACGGTGAGGTTCTGGCCCGGGCCTTCGATGTCACCAACGCCGCGGACGTCAACCGCTTCGTCACAGCCGTCGCCGAACAGTTCGGCAGCGTCGACATTTGCGTGACCAACGCCGGAGGCCCGCCTGCCAAGGGCTTCCTCGCTACGACTGTCGAAGAATGGCAACGCGCCCTCGAGATGAACTTTCTCAGTACGGTTTACTTTGCGCGAGAAGTCATTCCCCACATGCAACGGAAACGGTGGGGCCGCATCATGACGCTTACCTCGATTACGACGAAACAGCCGGTCACGGATCTTGTGCTCTCGAATGCGGTGCGCGCTGCGGTGGTCGGACTGGTCAAGAGCCTGGCCAACGAGTTCGGAAAAGATGGAATCCTGGTCAACAATGTCGGTCCCGGCTTCACCGCCACCGATCGGTCTGAAAGAGTTAGCGAAAGCCCGCGCCTCCTCCTCCGGCAAGAGCGAGCAGGAGATTTTCGCTGGATGGGCTGCCGATGCTCCGCTGCAGCGCCTGGGTGAGCCCCGCGAAGTTGCCGAGACCATCGTCTGGCTAGCGTCTGAGCGCGCCTCCTACATCACGGGCCAAACCGTGCTGGTCGACGGTGGGATGTATAAAGGCTTATAGATTTTTCGGAGGCGGATGCGATTATGAAACAGCGTGTTCTCTTGTTGCTTGGGCTCGCCTGCGCCGCGAGCGCCTTTTCGTCTTTCGCTGCGGCCCAGGCCCGTCCATTCCCCGGCCCGGACCTGCAGCAGATCTACCAGCGCCTGCTTCAACAGATCGAAAAAATCCCGGCCTTCGACCACCACGCGCATCCCGGCTTTGCCGACGATCCTGATGTTGACGCCATGGCCTCGGCCCCAGACACCACTCTTCCCCAGCGCACGCGCGCCGATAACCCTGAACTGATTGCCGCAGCCAAGGCGCTCTTTGGCTATCCGTACGCCGATCTCTCGCCCGAACACGCCAAGTGGCTCGTCGCGAAAAAGGCGGAACTAAAAAAGCAATATCCCGGCACCGCCTATTTCAACCTGATTCTCGACAAGATCAACACCGGGAGTTCGGTCGCCAACCGCGCCATGATGGCTGATTACCTCGACCCCAAACGGTTTCCGTGGGTGTTTTTCGCCGACTCTTTCATGTGGCCTTTCAACAACGAGCGCGAGGCCGCGCGCAATCCTGACGAAGAAGTCTACATCCCGCTGCAGGAAAAAATGCTACACCGCTGGATGCAGCAGGAAAACGTGAGCAAACTTCCCGCTAAGTTCAGCGACTATCTGGAGTTCATCGTTCGCGTGCTGGGGGAAAACCAGAAAAAGGGCGGCATCGCGATGAAGTTTGAGGTGGCCTACTTCCGCCCCACGACGTTCTCCGATCCAACGCGTGAGCAGGCGGAAGATATTTACCGGCAGTACGCATCTGGCGGGGTTCCCAGCGAAAAGGATTACCGGACTTTTCAGGACTACATCTTCCGCTTCCTGGTGAACCTCGGCGGCCGCCTGAACATTCCGGTACACATTCACACCGCGGCCGGCATCGGCAACTATTTCAACTTCAGCGAAAGCAACATCATGAATCTGGAAAACGTGCTGCGCGATCCGCGCTATCGCAGCACCACGTTTGTCATGATCCACGGCGGCTATCCGCTGGAGCGCGAAGCGATTTGGCTTGCCGCCCTGCCGAATGTTTACCTCGATTCCTCGCTCGGCGAACTCGTTCAGTATCCTTCCGCCTTCAAGGACACACTTAAGATGTGGCTGGAAACCTTCCCCGACAAGATCACTTTCGGTACCGACTGTTTCCCGTACAATGAAGTGCTGGGCGCGGAAGAGAGCTACTGGCTGGGAGCGGAATCATCGCGGATGGCCCTGGCCGCGGCTCTGGCCGAGATGGTTTCGGAAAATGAAATCGCCGAAACTCGTGCCATGGAACTAGCTCACGCCTACCTGCATGACAATGCCGTGAAGCTATACGGCGATAAGGTCCACTGAACGAAGCGTTTTGCTTCATTAAACTGAGAACGACTCTCATGGCGAAGAAACTGAAAACCAAGACCTCCACTGGCAGAAAAACGAAAAACACGAAACACTCCCGCGCTCAACGCGCCGTCACCAAACACGCGGCCAGTGAGCACCCACTCCAATACATCCCCTGGCGTACGATTCCGCTCGAAGATCTGAACCCGCTCCTGCAGCGGCAGTTCGTCGTAGGTCAAGATATTATGCTGGCGCGCGTGCTCCTGAAAAAGGGCTGCGTAGTCCCTGAGCACAGCCACCACAACGAACAACTTACTTACGTCCTCGACGGGGCGTTGAAGTTCTGGATTGACGGCCGGGAAATCGTCGTCCACGCCGGCGAAGTACTCTGCATTCCGGCCCACATGCCGCACAAGGCCGAGGCGCTCGAAGACACGGTAGACCTCGATGTTTTCAATCCACCGCGCGCCGATTGGATCAACAAGACCGACCAATACCTGCGAGGCCAGAAATAGCTGCTCATCCATCATCCATGCCTTCTTCCACCACTTCTGAGAAGGGTTCCGCACCCCGCCAGCCCACGTTTCGTTTCCGTTGCATCGGCTGCGGTGCGATCAACGACTCCGCCGCCCAGGATTTCCGCTGCCCCGATTGCGGCAACTTGTTTGAGATTACCGATTCGTCTTGGAATTCCCGCAACCCCACCGCTTTGAAATCCCTCTGGCGAGAGCGCCGTACCTTAAACGAATCCCTCGATCTGAGCGGGGTATGGCGATTCCGTGAGCTTCTCCCCGCACCCGCTTCCGAGCAGGATGTCGTCACTCTCCAGGAAGGCAACACTCCACTCTACGAACTTCGGCAGTCCTCCCGCATCACGGGCGTTGCGCGCCTGTATGCCAAGCATCAAGGCATGAACCCCACCGGCTCTTTCAAAGACGCCGGCATGACCGTTGCCGCCACTTTCGCCCGCCAGGCCGGATACCGCTGGGTGGCCTGCGCTTCCACCGGGAACACGTCGGCATCGATGGCCGCGTATGCCGCGCGCGGCGGCATGCGCAGCCTGGTGCTTGTGCCCGATGGCAAAATATCCTGGAGCAAACTCTCCCAGGCCCTCGACTACGGCGCGCTCACCTGCCAGCTTCGCACCGATTTCGACGGCTGCCTCCGCCTGCTGCAAGAGCTTGTCCGGCGTGCTCCGGTCTACCAGTTGAACTCCCTCAACCCGTTTCGCCTGGAAGGGCAGAAAACTCTTGCCCTCGAATTGCTGGAGCAACTCGACTGGCAGCCTCCCGATCACATCATTGTCCCTGGCGGAAACCTCGGCAACAGTTCAGCGATCGGGAAGGGCCTGCTGGAGATGGTCGAAATCGGTCTAATCCCGCGCCTGCCGAAGTTGTCCATAATTCAAGCGGAGGGCGCCAATGCTTTAGTTCGCACTCTGCGCGAGGCTGGTGGCAAGCATTTGGTCGGCGTGCAAGCAGAAACGCAAGCCACGGCGATCCGCATAGGCAACCCGGCTTCGTGGGAAAAAGCTGCGAAAGTGCTCAAAGCTACGGGCGGTACCTGCGAAGATGTGAGTGAGATAGAGATCGCCCAGGCCAAAGCCGAAATCGGCGCCGAAGGCATCGGCTGCGAGCCGGCCTCCGCAGTTACCCTTGCCGGCCTGAAAAAACTGCTACGGCAAGGCTTCGTCAAGCCGGAAGAGACCGTTGTACTGGTCCTCACCGGGAACCTGCTCAAGGATCCCGATTTTACAATCGAATTCCATCGCGGCACTCTTTTTCAAGGCACTGCGGACGAGCAAGAAAGCGCAAAGCTGAATCCGTTCCGCCATCCTCCCCTCGTCATTGATGCCACTCTGGATTCCGTGATGAAGACTCTGGAGCAAGCGGAGAAATCTGACTCAACGCACTCGAATGTCTAAGAAGAAAAAACCGAAGAAACCTGGCTCTTCCTCGCTGCACCTCGCCCTCCCAGCCACATCGGCCAATCTAGGCCCGGCCTTCGATGCCGCTGCCCTGGCGATGGATCTTTACATCACGATCGACGCCCGCCCTGCCCCCAGTTTCTCCGTCACAGCCAGCGGACGCGACCAGGAAATCTGCCAACGCTTGGAAGATCACCTCATCCTCAGTACCTATAGCGAAGTCCTCCAAGCCCGCGATGCGAAAGTTATTCCTCTGTCCCTTCGCATTAAGAACGACATCCCCATCGGCAAGGGTTGCGGGTCTTCGGCTGCCGCCCGCCTCGCGGGCATCGCCCTGGCCAATCACTTCGGCCACTTGCGGTGGACCGATGCGCAGATCATCGGTGAGGCTTCCCGCCGCGAGCACCATCCCGACAACGCCTCCGCCTGCTGGATGGGCGGTCTCACCGTAGCCCGCATGTCCGGTGACGCCGAGGCCCAGGTGGTTCGCATCCGTCCGAAAGGGAAGTGGCCACTGCTCCTTGCTATTCCAGACCAGGCTCTCTCCACCGAAGAAGCCCGCCGCGTGCTGCCCGCGCAGTATTCCCGGGCCGACGCCGTCGCGAATATCCAGAACTCAATGCTGCTGCTCGCTGCCTTCACAGAGGGCCGGCACGAATTGCTCGCCGCCGCTCTTGAAGACCACATCCATCAGCCTTACCGCGCCCAGCTCTGCCCCCTGCTGCCGTGTCTGAAGGGGTTAACCGGGACCCCAGGCATTCTCGGCGTAGCTCTCAGTGGTGCAGGTCCATCGGTCATCGTTTTTCTCGATCCCCGCTCCGCAGTTCACAGGACAAGAAAATCCGTCGCTGCCCATCTCGCGGGCAGCGGCCTGCGCGCCGAGTTGCTCCTGACTTCCATCACTCCGCGCGGTGCCCGCCGCTGATTCGCGCGAGCTTATTAAAGCAGCGAATAGCCACGAAAGTGCTATTTACCGTGCCAGCTGTAGCGGATATGTTCGGTGCTTCATCCCCAAACCAAAACTTATCTGTCGCCTTGGTGTTTGTTTCGACTAGTCGCCTCCTCCGTGAAGGATCAAGCGAGTTTGTTTGGGGTGTAGGGAATGAAGCCGAAAATGCAACACCAGGCCCAGCCTCGGGAGATTATCCCGCCGCAGGTCCAGATCGTCCAAGGGGAGGTTCAGCAGGAAATCCCGGCTTTTCTGCAGGCTGTCAATCCCTACCCTGCCCGTGTCGCGAAGAGCCTCGCGTGAGATTTCAGCAACATCTTTCAAACATGTTCGCGGCTCGCAACAATGAAGACGAACATGACCGGCGCGACCGCAGCCCCGCCGCCACTGATCGAGTCGAGCACTGAATCTATCGGCTTGCCGGCGGTATGATCCCATTCATGCGCAGATACTCCACCATCTGTCCGTAGTGGTCGAACCCGTGCCATGCCACGCTCGTTGCCAGGCTGAGACGGGTTACTCTTCCTTCTCCCCAGGGGCTCCTGACTGTTTCCACCAGGTTCTTTTCATTGATCGTCTGAACCGCTTTGTGCGCGTATGCAAAGGAGTCATTCAGATACTTCAAAATGTCGGCTTTGGTGGTGATCGAGGCCGGCCCCGCTTCGTCGCTGACATCCACTGGCGGTTTTTCTTCTAAAATAGCCGCGCCCAGTTCGTAGTTCACGGACGCGACATGCTTAATCTGCTGGGCGAACGTCCGCACCCCTTTGAACTCGCCATTCGTGGGGGCAAATCCGAATTTATCTTCCGGCATCGCCTCCGCTGCCGGAACAAACTCATGCTCGACGTTCGACACGGTGCGGTCTAGCACTTGCGTGACGGTTCGATGTTCGTCCTTGCCCTTGTTGTCCTGCGCCGCGCCCAGCGCCGCCAGCGCCAGCACGCAAACTGCAAGACAGGTAAGCTTTTTCCTCATGATGATTTCTCCAATCTCGAGTACTACCCTGTGTTCCTCTGTGTCCCCTGTGTTGAAGATTCTCAAATGTCCTTCAAGACTTCACTAGCCCAAAAGGCCATTCCCGGCCTCTCCAAGCACGAATCATATAGATCAGAAGGCCCGCCAACAAGATTACGACCGCGTACCGCACTTCCTTCTGCCAGTTCTCGCGACCGAACAAGATGAAGAGAAATCCCGCGATCGCCACCAGCGCCGGCAGCGGATACAGCCACATGCGGAACGGACGTACGACCTCCGGCCGCGTTACCCGGAACACGATCAACCCGATCGCCTGTACCAGAAACTGCAAGACAAGGCGAATGACGACCAGAGCCGCGATCGCGTCCCTCAGCCGTAGAAAGCAGAACGACCGCTGCTACAACACCGAGCGCCACCAGCGAAACATACGGAAAGCGGTACACCGGATGCACTTTGGCAAATGCCCGGAAGTAGTTCCCGTCGAGGGCGGCCGCATACGGCACGCGCGAATACCCCAGCGTAAGCGAGAAGACCGACGCAAATGCGGTCACAATTACCAGTCCGGTCACCAACCGGGCCGCCCACGGCCCATAAATCCTCTGCATAAACAGCGACACAACATACAATCCGCTGTTGTTATGCCCCGCCTGCAGCATCTCCCGCCAGGGAATCACCGCCAGAATGCACAAGTTCATCAATAGATATAGACAGGCGACCAGCAGAATGGAAAGCAGCAGAGCCCGCGGAATATTCCGCGTCGGATCTTTTATTTCATCGCCGAGATAGCAAACGTTGTAATAACCCCAATAGTCGTATGTGGCCACCATAAGGGCTCCGCCTAACCCGGTAAAGAACGCGGGCGAGAGGGTAAACGCGCCGGGAGGAAAATCAAACGCGCGAGCCGAGTTGAAGTGCGTCAGCCCGGCGAAGATGATCCACCCGATCGTTCCCATCACGCCCAGCCACAATGCTTTCGAAAGGCGCGCGATCACTGTGATACGCCGGTAGAGCAGCAAGACCGTGAAGAGGCAGATGCCCACCGCCAGCGCAGTTCCCGGCATCACAATCCAGCTCACTTGAAGTGGCCCGGCCCATGGGATGGGCAGAGCCGCAGTGTGTGCGGCGTAGACCGTCTCTAGACTCGGCCAGTAATAAGCGGCATATCCTGCCAGCCCGATGCATCCGCTGGCAATCGACAGCGGAGCGCTGAAGGAAAGCTGCCAGATAAATAGAAACGAAATCAGCCGTCCCCATTTCCGCGGCCCGTAAATCTCGCTCAGATACAGATACGACCCGCCCGACCCCGGGAACACCGAGCCCAATTCTGCGGACACCAGCCCGTCGCACACGGCCAACAGCGCACCCGCTATCCACCCCAGCATGGCCTGCGGGCCACCCATCGCGCTCAACACCAGCGGCATGGTGATGAACGGGCCCACGCCGATCATGTCAATCATGTTGAGCGCAGTAGCGCTTCCCAGGCCCATCCCTCGGATCAGGCCGGGTGAACTGGAATCGCCTTGAGATGGAACTTGCATTTCTCGCTGATTGGCCTGGTGCCCGGAAGCTAAGGAAGAAGCAATATCCTTCCGCTGACCTGCCGCTGTTCGAACGCCGCATGTGCCCGAGCGGCATCCGCCAGCGGATACGTGCGATCAATTCTGATGGAAAGTTTCCCCTGTTTTACCCAGGCAACGAATTGCTCCAGGTAGCGCGGATATTCCTTGAAGTAAGGCAGTCCGTTCGTGCGAGTGAGAAACAGCGATCCCTTTTCCTGCAGGGTCATAAGGTCAAAGGGAGGAACGTACCCGCTGGACTGACCGTAAATCACCAGATACCCTCCGGGTGCCAGACTGTCAAGGCTTGCCTCAAATGTATCCTTACCAACGCCGTCGTAAACCACGTTGACCCCTCGGCCCGCAGTGATACGCCTCGCTTCCTTTGCAATGTCAGATTGTTTGGAAATAATGACTTCATCCGCACCGGCGCCTCTTACAAATTCGGCCTTCTCGATCGTCGAGGTAACACCAATCACCTGCCCCTCACGGATCTTCGCCATCTGACAGAGTAAGAGTCCGATGCCTCCAGCGGCGGCATGAATCAGACACCAATCCCCCGGCTTTATCGGATAAGCAAAGTGGGTGAACGCGTATGCCAGAAATCCCTGATTCATGCCTGCCGCCGCTTGCTCAACGCTGACGCCATCCGGTACGGGGATTAGCCATGCCGCCGGAGCAAGAGCGTGTGTGGCGTATGAATCTCCCACAAAGACGACGCGATCTCCTAAATGAACATTGCGTACCTCCGGGCCAAGTTCTTCCACGACTCCAACTCCCTGGCTGCCGAGAGTCGCCGGAAGGTCCGGTTCATGATTGCCCGCACGGCGGTAGAAGGCTTGCCCGACAAGTTCGCCCCGCCTCTTTTGCACATCCAGAAAGTTAACGCTCGCAGCTTCGACGCGCACCCGCGCCTGTCCCGGTCCGGGAACTGGCACGGGAAGTTCTTCCAACTTCATGATCTCCGGACCGCCGTAAGAGTAAATGCGAATGGCGTGCATCACGTCTGTCATTCCTCGTCTCTCTACCTCGCGCACGGTTTTCCTGACCACCGACCACTGGCCACCGATCACTGCTTCTCATGCCCCGCGCTCAGCAAATTCACGTACAGCCGCACCGCTCCCGGCACTCCCGCCGGCAACTGCCGGAAGAACGCATACCCCGTGTAGATGTAAGTTCCTTTACCGTACTGCGCCCGCAGGAGTCCGCCCTTCTGCGCGTCCTCGCCGGGATCATGGCAACTCAGCAGCGGCTTGAAACGCTCATCCCACTTATCCATGAAATAGAGTCCGCGTTCCTGCACCCAGCCGTCAAAATCCCGCGCCCTGATCTCATTCGGATAATGAAACACTCCATCTCCCGCCGCCAGAATTTCCACTGGAGCTTCCTCCACCGAAACCCGCGCCCGGCTCAGTTCCGCAGGATAGGGCGTGAAGTGTCCGCCATTAAAATCTGGTACGCCAGCGTTGTACTGCACTACCAGCGTCCCTCCAGCCGCGACAAAATCGAGCAGTTTCTTATTATTCGCGGCCACATCTTTCTGAGTATCGTAGGCGCGAATTCCCAGCACAATCGTTCCATACTGGCTGAGTTCTTCGCTCGCCAGCTTCTCCGCCGGAATCGAAGTCACGTCCATGCCCACTTGTTTCAGCACGGTTGGAATATCATCGCCCGCGCCCATGATGTAGCCAATCTTCAAATCACGCGGTGCCGTTACATCCACAATGCTGACGCGCTGTACTGCGGGCTGGTAATAGTAGAAGCTGCCCAGGTCCTCGCGCGTCACCAGCGTGTAGCCTTCGCTGAACCTTTCGCCGTCCGCCTCCAGCACGGCGCGAACCTTAGCTCGCCCTTCCTGCAAGCCGGCAGGGAAAACCTTGAACTGGAAGTCCTTCTTCTCACCGCGGCGCATCAACTCCACCGCAAACTGTGCCGGCTCCGAACGCCAACCCTCGGGCAGTTCCAGGCGCAACTTGCCCCGCCCTTCACGGCTAAGATTGCTGGCCACGCCCACCGTGACTTCGGAACTCGAACCGTTGTGCGTCGAAATCACCTGCGTGCCGGGCTCCAGGGCAACTGAATACGCTGGCACCACGGCCAGCGGACGCGCACGCTGCACCCCGGCCTCGTCCACAAATCGTGCCACGACGGTCGCCTCGATACCACTCTTTACGGCGGCGCCCCCCGCTCTTGCAACCGAGTACTCCACGCGGGCTCGCATCGCGGGAGGCGGGAACGGCAGCGTCGCATACTTCTCATCGTCGATGTGATTCAAGCTCTCCGTCTCCGGATCATCACGGTGCCAGTATGGCCGGGTGTAGGCCGCGTTCTTCGGCACCCGCAAACGAAACACTACGTGAACGTTGTCTCCGGGCTTGATGGCAACGCGCTTCGTTTCGTCGGAAGTCGTCCCCCATCCTTCCGGCACCTCGAGCTTCAATGCGTCGATGGACAGCCGGTCTTTCGCTCCATTGTGAAAATCCACGGCCACCAAAAACTCCTGCCCCGGCGAAACTGTGGTCATCGCGTCCGCTTCTTTCGCAACATCCTTCGCAACCGGACCCTCTGGTTCCGCGCGAGGACCAGCCACCGCCTCGAGGCTCACGTTCAAAGCCTCGTTCAGAGCTGTTTCCGCCTGTTCATGCTTCTCTTGCAGCCGCAACAACAGATCTGATTTCGCTAGGACGCTCAAAGTGCTCTTGCCGGCTTCCGCCCGCACCCGCTCCAAGCCGGCCACAACTTTCATCAGAGAAGCCTCTGCCGCGGATGCATCGTTACCCTTCGCGTCTTCGCTGGCTTCGGCAATGCTGCGCGCAATCTCCGTCAATTCCTGCCGCAACTTCGGAACCTTCGATTCGTCACTCCCCAATCGTGCTGCCAGACCCGGCAAGGTGGTATCGATCCCATCAAAGAAGTCTTTTTCATGCCCGTCTTTATCCAGCTTCGCAGGCTCTACCGAATCGACCAGCTTGTAGAAAGTAAACCGGTCTCCCGGATCGACATTCCAATTGGCCGCACCTTGCGAGAGCTGATGGCGCAGTCCCTGCATGGCGAACTGCACATACGACCCTCCCAGGTCCGCGCTCTTCTCGCCGGTATTCAGCTTGACCGTCCACTTCGCATCCTCGCAGCTCATGGCCCCAAAGCCGCACACATTGCCGATGTAGAGCTTCTTCGCCTGCCAGGGCTCCAGTCCCTGCGCCATCTGCTCGGGAAAGCGCCTCGGGTCTGCCGCGGCCCGGAACGCCTCTTTAGTCAGGATGGCCGACGCCTGGTGATGCCCATGTCCATCGCGCTCCGTGCCCGAAAACCGCGCCACCAGCACGTCTGGACGGAAAGTCCGAATCACGCGCACCATGTCCGCCAGCGCCACATCGTGTCCGCCCCACTTCGCAAAAGTTTCGTCCGCACTTTTCGAAAACCCAAAGTCGGCCACGCGCGAGAACCGTTCTTCCACGCCGTAATACTCGTCCGCAGCCAGCAGTTCCAGCGTTCGCAGCACACCCAGCACATCCGATAAATTACTGCCGACCTTGTTCTGACCGCCCTCCCCGCGGTTCAGCGTCATCAGCAGCACGCTCGCTCCACGCCCGCGCGATTCCAGCGTCAGCATGCCGCCATCTTCATCGTCGGGATGCGCCACAGTCTGCATCAGCCGTGCGGTCGTGCCCAGCCGCCGCAGCATCAGCCGTAACCCGAGGACTCCTCGGTCTTGACGAATCTCGGGAGGAGTTCCCTGGTAAGGGAGTTGCGGAAAGTCGGTTACCAGCATTGGGGGATTTTCAGGAGTGGCTATCGTGGCAACAGATCGCGTCGAGCTTCCACCAGTCCGGTGCGGTGAGGCCGCGAGCAGAATTGGAATGGCTGGCAACAGAAATAAAAACGAGGCTCGAACGATTGAAACTCCAACAAAATGCCGGACAAGCCGCCCCAGGTGGCTCGCAAGGTGGTTGAATACCAAGAAGTTCACCCTACAAGGATGGGGCCTACCCCCGCTCCGACGCAAATTCTTTCCTCGATTGGTCCGAGAATTAGACTCCGGTCAGAAGAAAGAGTAAGCCCAGAGCCGAGACCTGAGACAAACGGAGAAATCAAGAACTGACCCACTGACCACTGAACACTGAACCCTGCTACTGGCGCCCTTCCTTCAGCGCCTCCTGACATTTGCCGCCCGCGGTCAGCACTTCATTGAACGCCGTCTCCTTGCGCAAGCTCTTCAGCAGCGGATCTTCTAGGAGGGCGGAATATGCGCAATAATTCTGCTGCACCGCGGCTTTCAGCAGACGCAAGGCCGCGTCCTTCTCCCCGCAATAGGCCATCAACGCACCTACGTGATACCACTGTTCCGGATCGGCTTCCGTCATCACGGACGCCTCCGCCTCACGCGCGATCCGGTCCATGTCAGCAGGCCGTTGCGCCTGCGTACACGCCACCAGCAATTCCCGGTTGTAGGCCGGAGCCTTCGCCACGCTCTTGGCGCTCTCTCGCGCCTGCGCCACATTGCCCGCGCCCAGATAAACATAAGGCGTCACCCACGCCGCCCACTCCGAGCCCGCATCGAGGTGTACGTAATCCATCGCCCGGTCCGTCTTGCCCTGCTCCAGGAACGCCCACGCGCACGACCGGAAATTGAAGTTCCCCGGATCCAGCGAGCGCGCCGTGTTGCACTCCTGCGTGGCCTGCTCCAGCATGCCGGCGTAGCGCAGCACATAGCTGAGCGCGAAATGCGCATCGGCGCTCTGCTGCCTCCGTTGCACCAGGTCCTTCGCTGCGTCGTACGCCCGGCCCAGATCACCCCGCTCCACGCGGTTCGTGATCAGGAAGCTGGCTGCGGCCATGCGGTTCGGATCGAGTGATAGAGCCCGCTCATAAGCGGAATTCGAACGCTGGAACATCTGCTCGCCGCCGCCGCCATAAAGCGAATCATAGTAGTACCTGAGGCCCAGCGCTTCCCAGGCGGGCGCGTAGCCTGAGTCTTCTCCTACCACGTGTTCCAGAACATTGATCGCATCCTTGTTCGGTTCGGGATCATGGGGCAGGGCAAGGGCGTGCAAGTAGAGGTCATACGCTAACGGACTCTTGGGGCGGGAGGCGGTGCTCAAGGCTCCTCCCGCAACGCCCAGAGCGGGCAAGAGCCCCTGTTGAACCTGTGTGGTTAATTGGTTCTGCAAAGAAATCAAATCATTCACCGGCGCCGTCACGTTGGCCTGCCACAGCAGCCGGTCATTCGATACGTCGATCGCTTCCAGTGTCACATTCAACTGCTCGCCCTGCCGCATGAAGTGTCCGGTCAGGAGGCGACCCACGTGCAGCTGCTGGCCTACCTTGCGCGGATCAACGTCCATTTCCACATACCTTCGCGTTACTGACGAAGGCCGCACTTCCAGCGAGCGCGAATACGTCAACACGCTGGTCAATTCGTCCGCTAGCGCGAAGCGCAGGTAGTCTACGGCAAAGTCCCCGTTTACGTTCTGCAGGGGCAGCACGGCAATTGCGTTCTGCTGCGCCAGGTTTGCCACCGACCGGTGTTTCAGCCAGTACGCTCCCACCGCCGCCAGCACCGTCACCAGCAGCGCCGCCGTTCCCAACAACAGCCGGAACTGCCACCGGCTGCCCGCTCGCACAAACGTCTTACTCGCAACCCGCAGCTTCCCGCTGTGTAGTCCACTCTTTACCTGCCCTGACTCAGTCTCGCGCTTGAGTTGCTGCAGGTCGGCCTTCATCTGCGCGGCGCTCTGGTAGCGCTCTTTGCGGTCCTTCTCCATCGCTTTGCCGATAATGCCTTCCAACTCCGCCGGAACCTTTGGATTCAGTTCTCCCGGCGGCACCGGCTTATCGTGCAGCACCGCATCCAGCGTCATCAGCGAGTTCTTGCCCGTAAACGGTTTCTTCCCGGTCGACATTTCGTACATCACCACGCCGAACGAAAACAGGTCGCTGCGGAAATCGATTTCCTCGCTCCGAGCCTGCTCCGGCGACATGTAGACTGCCGTCCCGGGAATTACTCCCACTGCGGTCAACGACTGGTCCAGTCCCGCTCCGTCGCTGTCGGTTCCGACGTTGTGCACCAGCTTGGCCAGGCCGAAATCGAGCACCTTCACCTGCCCCGAGGGACACAGGAAGATATTCGCCGGTTTGATGTCCCGGTGCACGATTCCCTTGGCGTGGGACGCCGCCAGCGCGTCCGCCACCTGGATGCTGATATCCAGCAGTTTCTCCGTTTCCAGCGCGTGTCCCGAGATGCACTGTTTAAGGCTCTCCCCCTCCAGCTTCTCCATCACGATGAAGGGATGCCCGTTGTTATCCTCAATGCCGTGAATGATGCAGATGTTGGGATGATTCAGCAGCGATGCCGCTCTCGCCTCGCGCGTGAAGCGTTCCAGCGATTTGGAGTCGCCCGCGAGATTTTCCGGGATGAACTTCAGGGCGACATGCCGGCCGAGTTTCAGATCCTCGGCCTCGTACACTACTCCCATGCCACCACCCCCGAGCTTCCCCAGGACGCGATAGTGGGACACCGTCTGGCCGATCATGAAAGGACCGAACCTCCGAACGCGGTAATGTTAGGCCCGCCGGAGGCTCCGGTCAACTGGCCCGTTCTGATTATCATCGTTCCCAAACTGACAACCACCCTGTCCTTTTGTGTCCCTCAGCTGGTTCCAAGTTGCCTGACGGCGACTACGATGAGCTAGAACCCTAAAATAGCGAGGCAGTTCCGTATGGCAAGGACCTCCGGTAACGATTCTCCCCAGCAGCAAGAAGCCATCCGTCGGCGCGCCACGGAACTGTTTCAGCGCGGTGGAGCGGTCGAAGGCCATGACGCGGAAAACTGGTACCGGGCCGAGGCCGAAGTCCTCCGCGAATCGGCCGGTAATTTGGCTCGCCGTGCCGTCGTCGTCAACGTCCTGGGCGTGGTTTACACTGGGGAATATGAATCCAAGTCAGCCGAGGGCTACATTCCCGGCGAATTGAAACCCGGCGATCGTGTTCCGGTTCGCCTCGCCGGCGACAAACTCTACCTGCGCCGCCCCAACGGCCGCGAACTCCAAACCACCATAGTGAAAAGAATCGGCTAAAATCCCGCTGTCATCCCGAGCGGAGTGACTGCTTCGCGGAAGCGAAGCAGTCACGCAGTCGAAGGACCCCTTGCATGTCTGCGCAATCTTGGCCTGGCAAGGCGTTTCTATCCCGGCCTCGTCACTCCTCCACCCACAGCGCCGCCGATGCCCCCACCCACTCCATCTTCTTGTTGTGATCCACGCCCATCATCAAACCTCGCCCCATGCGGATAATCGTCAGCACCGCCTTCAATTCCTCCTGCCACACATACATCACCCGCACTTCCGCCTTCGTTCCGCCAAACGGAGTCTCGATCACCGGCTCAAAATGCAGCCGCTCCTGCAGAATGTACTCCGCCCGCTTCTCCGCTGGAATCGCTTCGATATCTTCTTTCTTCGGCGCAATCACGACGCCCAGCCCGGCAAACGAATACAGAGGTTTCAGGGCGTAGTTCTGCAAGTCTTCGGGAATCCGCTCCAGCCGGTCCAGAAACCAGGTCTTCGGCACCGACGCATGCCGCAAATACGGAATCGAAAACTTGCTGATCCGGAAATACCAGTTCGGATGCCCCGCCCATTCCACGTCAAGATCGTCGCGCCAATCGAACCCCGGCTTCACTTCCTTGCGCTGCAACTCATCCACAATCGTGCGGTTGTAGATCCGCCGGATCGGCACCCGGCTCCCATTCCGCTCGTAGTAAAGCTGCGATCCTTGCTTCTTGATCGCCTCAATGTCGACCGTCCTCACCCCCAGCATCTTCTCCGTCAGCAGAAAATCCGGCAGGGTCTTCTGTTCCTGCGGATGAATCTCCATCAGAATCACGTTCTCGGGATCATGCGCACTCACAATCGCCCGCCGCAAGAGTTCACGGTAGGAATTCGTATCCAGTCCGCCCAGGAAAAAGTTCAGCCCTGCGTTCCCGGAAGACGAAGCCCGAAAGCCGGAGCCCGAAGCCCGATCCAGCCCGTACACCTCGATGTAGCTTTGCGCCAACGTGACCTGATATGCGTATAGGGAAGGGAAGGCCTGCAACTCCACCAGCTTGGGCTGCAACTCGCCGCTCGCGTTCCGCACCAGGCCAAAATCCACCTGTACAAACAGCGGCTGTGCTGGCTCATTCGCCACCCGGAACTCCGCCGGAATCGATGCCTCAGACCGCGCCCGGTACTCCGGGCTCTCTACCAGTTGCCGGATCAACTCCTTCCCATCCTCCGCCATCCGTTCCAGCAGCGACTTGGGAAAAAAGCAGGGAGTCTCCGAAAGCCGAAACTGCACATGAGTCCCGCAAGCGTCGTCAATCCTCCGCAGGAATGTCTGATATTTTTCGGGAGTGAAGCTGGCGTTGAACTGCTTTCGCAGAGAGGGGATCATCGTAACGCCAAAGTACGAGTAGCGCCGGCGTCCCGCCGGCAAGTCATCTTAAGGCACTGTCATCCTGAACGGAGCAAGATGCCCACGAAGTGGGCGTCTTGTGGAGTCGAAGGATCCCTACAGCCACCACACTGTCGCGGCCCAGCCGAACCCCGCGGCCAGCAAGCTTGGCCTACGCTTCCACCAAAAACTTCCCATCCTGCATGATCTGCTCGTCGTCCACCCAGATGTTAAACTTCCGCCCCACCACATCGATATGGGTCGACGAATCCCACTCCGCCCCCGTGTGCGCGCCATAGGGATTCCCAAACGCAATATGCACGCCGGGATACTTCTCATCCTGCAGAATCTGCCCAATCACATCCTTCAAGTCGATGTTCGTCCCGATGGCAAATTCGCCCACGCGGTCGCTGTTATCATCCGTGTGCGTGTACTTCCAGAAGTCGTCCTCCAGTTCGCGATTCTCCGAGTGCGCCTCGGTAAGACGGTTGTTCTTCATGTGCACGGTCAGAGGATTCTGCCGCAGGTTGCCAAACTTAGCGCACAGATAATCTCCCACCACACCGTCAATCACGAACGTTCCATTCACTTCGCCCGGTGTGGTAAAGATTTCTCCGCCCGGAAGGTTCCCCCATTTTTCGGGAGTGATAATCCCGCTGGTCTTCAGCCAGCGGTAATTATGATCTAACTCCGCCGTCAGATCCGTTCCCGCCGCTGTCTTCGCCCGCACCCGCTGCGCCTTGCGCACCATCGTTACAATTCTTGCGCTCAGCCGGTCCACCTTCTGAAAATCTGCCCGCATGCCTTCCAGCATGATCTGCCGGTTGATGTTGACCATGTGCGCGTGCCGGATCTTCTTCTGGTTGACAACATCCGTCATCTGCATGCGCGTGCGCAGTTCGTTTCTCTGCGCCTGCACCGCGAAAATAGAAACCTGGCTCGTTTCCAGATCTTCCCCTATCTCAGAAGGCAAATCCTTCAGCGGACGCTCCGCCAGATCCTCCAGTACCCAGGCGCGGTAAGGGGAGCCCAGTTCGTCGAGTTCATGCACGATCGCCGCCGCAATCTCCAGCGTGGCCTCATCAGTAATGACGCAAACCTTCTCCTCCGCCCGTATCCGCAGGCAAACCTGTACCGCATTACGCGCCCCTGGCGTGTATTCGGGATCAAATGGAACTGTGTTATGAGAGCGAGTGCCCCACCCTTGTCGCGGCGTTTGTGGTTGAACCTGCCCTGAGGCTGTCGACGGTGTGGCTGTTTTCACGTCGTTAATTGGAATCTTCATTAGCCTACTTTTCGCACGGAAGCCGGCTCGTCTTCCACCAGCCCTGTTTCCGTCTCCTCGACGATGTAGTCGACAACTTTCTTCAAATCTCCAGTCTCCCGATACACCCGCAATTGCCGGTCCGCGCCACTGCCCGTTTCCAGCATGGTGTGGATGTAGTTCAACTCTTCACGCGAATCCAGTTCATCCACGACGTCGTCGACAAATTCCAGGTACTCGTGGATCAAATCCTTCGCCGGCACTTCAGTCTGCTTGCCGAAATCAATCAGCTTCCCGCTCATCCCGTAGCGCGCCGCACGCCATTTGTTTTCCATGAGAAGGGCCCGGCGGTACAAACGAAATCCCTGGTTCGCTGTGTGCAGCTTATACAGCTTCGCCACCGTGGCCTGAATCAGCGCCGCCAGGGCAATCGTCTCATCGGCGCGCATTGGAATATCGCACACCCGGAACTCGATGGTATTAAAGAACGGATGCGGTCGGATGTCCCACCAGATTTTCTTCGCGTTATCGATGCAGTTGGTCTTGATCAGCAGCTTGATGAAGTTCTCGTACTCGCCCCAACTCGGAAAATAGTCTGGAATGTTGGTCCGCGGAAACTTGTCAAATACCTTACATCGATAGGACTTCAGGCCCGTATCCATGCCCAGCCAGAACGGCGAATTCGTCGAAAGTGCCAGCAGGTGCGGCAGAAAATACCGCGCATGATTCATCATGTGGATCGCGGTCTCGCGGTCCTCAATACCAATATGCACGTGCAGACCAAAAATCAGATTCGCCCGCGCCACCAGTTGCATGTCTTCGACAATGTTTTTGTACCGGTCGTCGGGATAAATTTCCTGCACCCGCCAGTCCGCAAACGGATGCGTCGCCACCGAAGCCAGCCGCAGCCCATTCTCCCGGGCCAGCCGCACGATGTCGCGCCGCAACATCTTCACTTCCGCCTTGGCTTCCTTGATGTTCGTGCAAACTCCAGTCCCTACTTCGACCACGGATTGGTGCATCTCCGCCTTCACGCGCTCCTGCAGGATCAGCTTGCCCTTTTCGAGCAGCTCCGCCTGAATATGCGACCGCAGATCCCGCGTCTCCGGATCTATCGTCTGATATTCCTCTTCAATCCCGATGCTGAAAGTAGGCTTCATTTCCTTATCTTTTGTCATTCCGAGCGAAGCGAGGAACCTGCTGTTTGCCGGCAGCGCCGTCGCTCTCAGCGGCAAACTAGGCCATAACAGTATAACAACCACACCAAAGAATTCCGATTAGAAGCCGTGGGGTTTCCGGAACCAGGAGAACCACAGGAAAAGGCCCAC
Source organism: uncultured Acidobacteriaceae bacterium (assembly GCA_963703635.1). Taxonomy (GTDB): domain Bacteria; phylum Acidobacteriota; class Terriglobia; order Terriglobales; family Acidobacteriaceae; genus Sulfotelmatobacter. The sequence goes on along the minus strand of CAVPEZ010000019.1, from coordinate 236,258 downwards.
CAGAAGAAGCATCAATCCACTCAGGCAGATGGACAGCACGGAGAACAAACTACGTAACCAATGTCCTGGCGAAAATGCCCGAAACAGTAAGACGATAGCGGCCGTTTGCCCGATGACAATTGCGATGATACCCCACAAGACGAACAACTCAGCTAGACCGCCAGCTACCACTCCGATCCCGGTAGCCTTCTGACCCCAAACGCCAATCAGCGCATAGCGAGGCCAATCAGGGTGGGGATCCACGGCGTCCACGCCAGCGCCGCACCCCACAGGAACCGCTTCTTCTTCAGTTCGTCCACAACCAGCCTATTTGCGGCCTTCGTTCTGCGCGACCAGCGCCCTGACTATTTTCTTCAACAGACCCGCCGGCAAAGGCTTGTCCAACCGAAAGTGCAGTGTGCCCTTCGAGACGCGAAACTTCTTGAGTTCTTCCTCAAACGAGTCGAGCACCGAAGACCCCAGGGGGAAGAGGCTGCAATGATTGCTGAACGCCGCAAACGCCACGAGCCCTCGCTTGTACTTGAAAGTCGGAATCCCGTAGCTGATTACCTCGGTGGTTTCCGCCGGGACGACAGACCGGATCACTGCGCGCACCCGCTTCAAAGTGCTACGGGCAGGCTCTGGCACGTCTGCGAGATATTCGTCCACGGTCTTGGCCGCAGCTTTGCCTCTCATCGCAACAGCGCCCTGTCTGGAGGTCCTTTTCTCCTTCATCTTGATCTTGGGATTCATGTGGGGACAGCCGCCCGCGGCTGTGGTTCAGCCCCTACGTAGCCACTTTGCCCGCTTTCGCTCCGCGACCCACTCCGGCTCCGCCTTGCGAGTTTTCTTAACTGGCGTCCCCGCCAGAAAACTAGACCACCGCAACTCCGGCGCCGGATTCTCCCCGCTCAGTGCCATCTTCACCGCCATCTCCGCCACGGCCTTCACAATCCAATCAAAGTTCTCCTGCCCCACCGAAGTAATCTCCGCATCTGGCGCCGGATTCAGAAAATCAATCGCATAAGGCACTCCACCTTCTACCGCAAACTCCACCGTGTTCAAGTCATACCCCAGCACTCGGCACAAAGCCAGGGCGTCTTCTTCGATACGCTCCTTCAGCGCCTCGGACGACGGCGGAGGATTCCCCTTCACATACCGCTCATGATGCGGTAGTCGCGGATCGTACTTCATGATGTGCACTTTTTCCTGCCCCACCACATAGCACCGGTAATACTCCTCAAACACCACGCCGTGCTGCAGCGTCATGCACAAATCACCCGTTTGGTTGTAGTTCTGGAAAAACTCCTCCGGCGAGTGCACGTGATAAACATACTTCCATCCGCCTCCAGAGTAAGGCTTCAAGAAAGCAGGGAAGCCCACATAATCAAACAACTCCTGCCAGTTCAAGGGATAAATCAAATTCCGCATCGACTTGTCGGTCGTTCCCTCGGGATGTTTATTGTGCGGCAGAATCACAGTCGGCGGAATCGCCACGCCCAGTTTGTGCGCCAGAGCGTAGTTGAAGAACTTGTCGTCCGCCGTCCACCAGAACGGATTGTTCACCACGATCGTCCCCTGCAAAGCCGCATTCTTCAAGTAAGCCCGGTAGAACGGAATATCCTGCGAGATCCGGTCGATGATCACGGCATATTTTTGGGGCTCATCCATCCGGATTCCGCCAATCTTCACAAACTCCGCCGAAACCCCCTCCAAGCCCATGGAGTTGATCTTCTCCACCACCGCCGGCGGAAACGTGTTCTCCATCCCAAAAAGAATCCCTATCTGCTTCATAAGATCTCCAACCCAATCGACCACAACTAGGATTTTTCTGACCACTATCCACTGTCCACTGCCGCTAAAAATACTTCCCCGCCATCCTCAGCCAAAGCGGCCAGTCATGCTGGGAATTATCCCCGTAAATATCCAGCCAGTGCGGCACCGCCTTGCCATTCAAAATCGCCGAGAGCTTCACATTGGCGTCCAGACACATATCCCAATCCGCTGACCCCAGCACAATCTTCATCTGCCGGTAGCGGCTCAGAGAACCAGTCGTCGTGCTGATTCGGCAAATAGTCTGGCGGGCAATTGAAGTAGCAATCATCGTCGTAATACCCATCCAGGAATTGATGGATATCAAATGCCCCGCTCATACTCACGCAGTGCGTCACCACATCCGGATGCTTAAAGGCAAAATTCACCGCGTGGTAAGCCCCGAAGCTGCATCCGGTCACGGCCAGCCGCGGCGTCTGATTCTTCCATCGTATGAACGGCACAAATTCATGCAGAATGTAGCGTTCGTACTGCAAATGCCTCAGCACCCGCACCTTGGGATGCACACTCTTGTTGTACCAACTCTCCATCTCCACTGCGTCCGGGCAAAATACCTGCAGCTCGCCGCGCTCGATCTTCGGCGCCAGCACGCCAATCATCCCGCGATCTTCATACTCGAAGAATTTTCCCATGGAAGTCGGAAACACCAGCAGCGGCGTACCGGCATGCCCGAACACGAGCGTCTCCATGTCTCGGTTCAGTTCCTGGCTGTATCCCTTGTGATATTCGCGATTCATTCTTGATCAGTTGCCCGCAGACGGAATATCTTACCTGAATCGGACGCCATTAAGTGTGTAAGTGACCCCTGGCAAATCTTCGCCAAGACAAAAGTTAAAGTTGCACACCCGCCTCTAACGTGCCGATGGATTTGAACGTCTCGAACTCACCCGCCGCCGGCCCGCTGGTAACCGCTATACTTAATGATCTCTCTCACCTTCACCGGACCCGTTTTGAACTGTAGTGTGTCATCCGACCGCGTATACGCCGGAAACCAGTAGCGCCCGTCCACTTGTTGCCGATAGGTCACAAACGTGGGATGCAACTCCGGCCGCTCGTGTTTTTTCGCTTGCACCTTCTCTGGACCGCTTTTGCCGCACACCTTCACGATCTGAAAATCCTGCGCATCCACCCAGATTCGCCCTTGAAAATATCGCTTGCCCTTTTCGTCTTTCTTCTTCGGCTCCACGTGGAATTCGTAGGTATCCAGGTCGTCCACGTGCTGCTGCCCGTCATACGTCAGGTTGTACTGCGGCAGATCTTCGCTGGTCAGCATCAGCGGCATGAACACACGAATATCCTCGACGTCTTCCGGGGTACGTTGAATCGCCCGTAACGTAGACTGAGCCGCAAACATCACTTCCTCCTTCCGTTTGCCTTTCTCGTCGTAGGAAACATTTGTCACCTCGTGAAACTCTCCCGTCACGTCTTTGCCGACGAGCGTCTGCATCAGCACATCCTGTTTGTAGGTGTAGTGGAGCCGGGCTTCCTTCGTGACTGCCTCGGCCGGCCCGAGTTTCTGGATTACATCCTGCACGCTGATCGTCTTCGGTGGAGCGGAATCCAGCGGTCCGTTGCCCGTTTCGCAATCGGTTTGTCCCCGCAACCCCACCGGCAGCAAGGAACCGAGAATAACTGTTAACAGAACAGCGCGTTGAATGAACTGTCGCATAATGGAAGTGGGCAGTATACGCCAGAGTGGTATCGTTCTTCTTCGCGTCCTTTGCGGTCTTTCTACGCGATCTTTGCGGCTAGAAGCTTCGTTCCAGTGACTACAACAACCGCCTCTTCCACATATGTGCAAATCCTTGCGACCAGCCTCCACGAGCGTCCCGTAACTCGAACGCCAGCTGCCTCAGTTTGGTATGAAGATTGCCCTTACCAGCCCGGAAGCCGCCCTATTCGGGCTTTCCGCAGCTCTTTCAGATAACAATGTAATTTCCCCCAGACAGGATCAATCCCATGAAGACTACAATCTTTGCTCTCTTTTTTCTGTGTGCCTCGGCAGCCGCTTTCGGACAAACCGCTTCGGTCCAGAGCAACAATCCGCAGCAAATTCAGATGCCCGATGATCGTCCCCAGCACGCCGCCGAGCACGCCATGGCGACGGAGTCCAGCTTGCTCAGCAGCGGTTCCATCAGCTACGCCAAAGGCGAGGTTCCGCTGGCGGAACTGGCGTCCCCCATGTACCACACTCCCCTTGGGGACATAGCCCGCGCCTACAGAAAAGAACACGCTACCGTTCCGAAAGCCGTCAAGGTTTTGGAAAACTAGCGATTTGAACTCAGGGATTTGAACTTAACAGATTTGAACTTAACAGAAGAAGGGCGCATCGCTCTGATAGCGATAGCGCCCTGCCACCACCGAGGGCCATCTCTCTGACTGCCCGCCTTCGCGTCCTTCGCGAATCCTTAGCGCCCTTTGTGGTCGAAAGCTTTTCTCCGATAGCTATGTACGTGCCCTACTCGCCGGTGCCCATCATCACAATCGGCATAGTCGGAGTAGTTGCCCCGGCCTCATCCTCCACGGTAATGGCAAACGTTTTGGCCTCTGCCCCCGCCAGCAACGGGGGATTCACCACGCTCGCGCTCCCATGCGCATCGGGCTTGAACACCCCTGCCGGAACCGGAACCCCGCTCGTCGGAATCAGCCACAACTCATAAGCCTTCTGCGGCGGCAGCGCCGGCAGATTATTCGCCAGCAAAACCAGACTGCCGCGGTTCCGCAGATAAAACACCTTGCCCTGCGGCTGTGGCGCAGCCTTCGCTGCGACCAGCGTCACCCGCTGTGCTTCCGGCTCCAGGATCGGCGCCGCGACCCTCCTCAACTCTTCCATTTCGCGGGCGCTCTTCGCCGCTCGCGAGCTCGCCGACGCCAACTCCCCTTTCAGCACAGAGTTCTCCCGCCACACCGACAACGCGAAGATCACCACCGCCGCCGTAGCCGCCCATCCCAGCCATCCCCACCACGAACGGCGAGTCGAAGTCGGCACCAAATGCGGGACCCGCGGTTCCCGCCCGACCGCATCCAGCAGCCGTTTCCGCGCCCGCTGTGGAGGTCTCGGCCCCGTCGTCGACAGCGCCAGCAGCGCCGTGTCGCCGCGCAGTTGCTCCAATTCCCGCCGGCAAGCCGCACACGCCGCCAAGTGTTCATCCACTCGCACACGATCCTTTCCCCGAAGCGCATCCAGCGCGTACAAGGCCAGATCCTCCGCGTACTGTTCGTGCTCGCTCATTTCAATTCACGCCAATTCTCATCTCGAATGCGGGGAGAGCCGCCCTCGCCTGCCCCGAGCGAGACCAATGGGGCTGTCCGCGGACCGAAGCTCCCCAACCCCTTCAAGTCTGAAACGCCTTCCGCAGTACCATCAGCCCCGAACGAATCCGCGTCTTCACCGTTCCCAGCGGCTCTCCCGTCTTGTCGGCGATCTCCGAATGGCTCATGCCTTCCCAGTAAGCCATTTCGAGAACGCTGCGCTGCGCCGGAGCCATACCTCCCATCACGCCCCGCACTTTCTCGGCAGTACGCGATCGTTCCGCCTCTCCCGCCAGGTCCGGCGACACCGACAACACCACGTCTTCAATACAGGTTTCCGGACGCCGCTTTCGAAGCGAGTCAATCGCGCGGTTCCTGGTGATCACCGCCAGCCAACTTCCCAGACTGCCGCGCGCCGCATCGAAAGCGCTAGGCTTGCGCCACAATTGCAGAAACACTTCCTGCAAGCACGTCCTCCGCCGCCCCCGTATCTCCCAACACTCGCAACGCGACCGCATACACCACCGAAGAGTAGCGGTCGTAAAGCTCCGCCATCGCCCCCTGGTCGCCGGACTTCAGCCCCGTCACCAGGGCCAGATCCGTTGAAATGCCTTGTGCTTGCGGCCTCGCCAAACCTAGGTCTCTTCCCTTATATAGATATACGCAAAATCAGCCTTAGTCGGATTGCTGGGGAAAACAGAGTGGCCAGTAGTCAGTGATCAGTGGTCAGTGACCGGCCACATGTCTACTGACCACTGGCCACTGATTATTGCACTCTACGCCGCCTTCGCGCGTGAGCTTCGGCCGTAATTCTTGACCGCCCGCTCGATTCCCGGCCCGGCGTTTTTCAGATCCTCAAGGTTCATGGCCGGATGCAATTCGATATGAGCGTCGAAAGCCAGAAACCACGGCTCCGCCACGGCGGGTATTTGAGAAGGGTCTTTCAGATCGAAGAAGATGAACCCGGTTCGTTTGCCATTGTCTCCGGCAAAGTAGGCGGCTTCAGGCTTCAGGTCGGCGAGAATGGATTCGATGGTCTTGCCCAAGCTGCCATCATTGATCGCGGTATTGCCCGTCTCTACAGGAATTGCAACCTTCATCAAACAGCGCATTGTGAATACCTCCGGGACGAAAGTCTAGTCCCGAGGCATGAGCGCGTCAATTCGTGGGCGGATGAGGGTAGCGGTGCAGTTTGATTGTCATCGTGAGCAAGCGTTCTTTGCGCAGCGAAGAGCCTGTCCCGAGCCTGCCGAGGGAATCTGGGCGAGCCGCGCGACGGGTCGCGTTCTTTGCGACCCATCAATCGCGCGTTTGGCTCGCTTCCTTATCAAACTGCACCGCTACTTGGATGAGTGCCCCGAGCCAAGCCAACGCGAGGAAAAAGAGGCCAATCCCACGCCTGTGGAAAACTTTGTCAAGACCCTCAGCACGAGCTTTTTCGATTAAGTTATTGATTCTCGGGGAGAAATAAATGTGCTAATATGACGGATTTACCCTATGCAGTATGATATAATAGTATTATAGAGTCGAAACAGCGGCGCAGGCCATCCGGTCTGCGCCGTTTGTGTTTGCGGCCTTATAAAGGCGTGGACCTTCCGGTTCGCGCCTTTCGTGTTTCTAGGCAGCGTCTGGGACGGATAGAAGTGTCTGTTCTACAACCAACATAACCAGGATGAATCCGAGCAATGCAGAAAACTGGAGATCAGTATGAGTGTGTTTTCGCGTAACGGGAAACGTATAGGCCGCCCAAAGTCGAACCCAAACACCAGAGCGCTTCAACTGAGGAGCCCCTGAAGCTAACCGGGTTGACCGTGAGGGAAGACCTCAATGGAAAGACCCTGGCTGACCTGAGAATAGTGTCAAACTGAGCCCGTACTTGTCAGCCTTTGAGAATCAAACCATTCGGACGGTGGTCGTTCGAAATTGGCAAAACGAAAGCATTCTTTATCTTGCCATCCACCAGCGCCTTAGTCTTAGCATCCATAAACAAGCTTATCCGGCCAAGGCCGCGTGAAGCCTTCAGTCGCGCATTTGCGCGTAGCGTCAATCCCCATCTTCGAGCCGTAGTTGGCCCACCCTGAGAGATGCTATGCTTGTAAGCAGGGTCCACTATTATGCAGCCAATTGATCTAACCGAGGCCTTGAAAGATGCCCCTGCCGGGGAGTGGATTGCCCTCTCCAAAGGCGACAACCGAATTGTCGGTACTGGCAAGACAATTGAGGAAGCGATTCAAAAGGCAAGGCAGAGTGGGAATGAGGATCCGGTGGTCATGAAGGTTCCACCCGTAGGTGCCTTGATACTTTAGAATGCAGTTTCCCTTCGTCATTTTCCGGTCTTCACCGAGCGGGGCGTTCCCGAGCACCAAAACTACGAAACGCCCGGTGCTTTTCTTGACTCTGCAAAGAAACAATCTCACCGTGAACACTCTAGCCATCGTAGATAGCGGCGCCGATGAGTGCCTCTTTCCGGCATCCCTGGCCGGCCAGCTTGGAATAGCTATTCCCAACCAAAACACTTTTGTGTTTTCGGGGACAGCAGATGCTCCGCAGCTTGCGTATTTCGAAGCGATCAACGTGCAAGTGTGGAATGTCCCTCCGGCCGGAGGGCCCCGCACAATCGCGTTCGCGTTCGAACTATACGCGGGTTTCTGCGAGACGTTGGAGCATGTTGGAATGGGGCTCTTAGGGCAGAACGGCTTCTTTTCGAGACATGTTGTCACGATCAACAACGCCGAGAACTATTTTGACATTGCGATCTAGAACGTCGCTCCTTCTCACAGCAAGCATAGGAGAATTCAAGGTTGGCGGGAAAGCACTGTCAGTCCTAGCGATCTAGTCTATCCCCAACTCCTTCGCCAGGGCCTTCCACTTCCCGTCCACCAGCGCCTTCGTCTTCGCATCCATGACAATCTCATCCGGCCACGGCCGAGTAAAACCCTCGGTCGCCCACTTGCGCGTGGCGTCGATGCCCATCTTCGAGCCGTAGTTGGCGAGGCGCGAGGCGTGGTCAAGAGAATCAACGGGGCCGAGCGTGAACTGGATATCACGCTCAGGGTCGATGTGGTTCAGAACTTTCAGTGTGACATCGGCGAGATCCTGCACGTCGACGTCTTCGTCGACCACGATGATGCACTTCGTGAACATGGCCTGACCCAGCGACCAAATGGCGTTCATCACTTTACGGGCCTGCCCGGGATAGGACTTGCGGATCGAAACGATCATCAAGTTATGAAAAACGCCCTCGATGGGAAGATTGATGTCGATCAATTCAGGGATAGTAAGCCGCATCAGCGGAAGAAAAACGCGCTCCACAGCTTTGCCCATATAGGCGTCTTCCATGGGCGGCTTGCCGACGATGGTAGTCGCATAGATGGGATCTTTGCGATGCGTGATGCACTGCACGTGAAAGACGGGGTAAAGATCCTCGAGCGAGTAGAAGCCAGTGTGATCGCCAAAGGGGCCTTCAGTGCGAAGTTCGTCAAGGTCGACGTAGCCCTCGAGAACGATTTCGCTGGAGGCGGGAACTTCGAGATCGACAGTCTCACACTTGACCAGTTCAACCGGAGCGGCGCGCAGAAATCCAGCGATCAAATACTCTTCGACGTCCGGCGGCGCAGGGACGATGGCGGAGAAGGTAACCGCTGGGTCAGTCCCAATGGCGACGGCAACTTCCATTTTTCCGGAAGGATGATCTCCTTCAGCGAGAACTTGCCCGCCCGAGGTACGAGCCATAATGTCAACCGCCGCAGACTTGTCTTCAACCGCAGCACGCATGCGCTGCCGCGCATGCTCAGCCGCCACCTTCTGCCGTTGCCAGTGCGCCCCAAGTGTGCGGGCGTCGTAGACCTGAAGGCGGTACATTCCAACGTTGCGTTTGCCGGATTTCGGGTCGCGCGTGGTTACGCAGGGAAGCGTGATGAAGCGGCCGGCGTCCTGGGGCCAGCACTGCAGGATGGGGAAGTCGAGCAGGGAGAAGTTGTCGCGTTTGATTACTTCCTTGCAGGGACCCGTGGGGACGGTCTTCGGAAAAAACTTCCCAGCCTCGGTTAGGAGCGGGAGCATTTTTAGTTTGTCGAGGAAGCCTTGCGGGGATTTGAGGTCCATGAAAACGCGGATGCGGTCGGCGAATTCGTCAAAGGAGTTTACGCCCAGGGCTAACTTCATGCGCGACTCCGAGCCGAACTGGTTGATAAGGAGCTGCGAGCCGGGATAGCCCTTGATGTGTCGGAATAGAAGGGCTGGGCCGCCGGGCCTACCAGTTTTGGACTTGCTTACGCGATCGGTGATCTCGGCGATTTCCAGAATTGGATCGGCTTCGGTTTGGATCCGTTTTAGCTCGCCGGCGCGGTCCAGAGCGGCAATCCACTGGCGGAGGTCGTCGAAGGGCAAAGTGGCTCTCCTGAGAACTGATGATTATAAACAGTGGCCGGTGGTCAGTGAGCAGTGGTCAGCAAAACCAAGGTCAAAATCAAGATCTTAACCACAGGATACACGGAGGTTCACGGGGTAAAACCTTTACAGTTTTCCGCGGAGCATGGTGATTACGTCATCGGAGGTGACTACGCCGACTAGCTTGTTGTGTTGGTCGACGACGGGGAGGGTCACTAAATTGTATTTGTCGAAGAGTTCGGCGACCTGATTGTCGCCGGCGGCTTCGTGGGTCAGCACGAGGGGTTCCTGAGTAAGGGAAAGCAGCGGGGTGTGAGGCTGGGCGAGGACGAGTTTCACCAGGGGAACGGCGCCTGCCAGAGTGCCGTGGGAATCGACGAGATAGATCGTGCTTACGGATTCAATGCCGCCTTCGAACTCGCGCATGACGCCGATGGCATTCTCAACGGTGGCAGTCACGGGGAGGGCGAGGAACTCAGTGGTCATGCGTCCGGCGGCGGTTTCTTCGCGGTGTTCGAGGAGTTCGACTACCTCCTGGCTGGCCTCGGGCTTCATCTCAACCAGGATTTGCTCGGTCTGATCCTGCGAAAGGTCGCCCAAAAGGTCGGCGGCGGCGTCGGGATCCATTTCCTCGACGATGTCGGCGGCGCGTTCGGAGTCGAGAGATTCGACGATCGCCTTCTGCACTTTGGGGTCGACTTCTTCCAGAGTTTCGGCGGCGACGTCTTCGTCCAGGGTGCGGAAGACGGCCTCGCGTTCATCGGGGGCAAGGTCTTCGACGATGTCAGCGATATCCGCGGGATGGAGCGTGGCCAGGCCCTCGTGAGAAATCTTGAGTTTGATGCGTCGCGCGGGATCGGTCTCGATTAAGTCGACGAAACTCCAGGGTATGGTGCGGGGAGGAATCCGATCCAGGAGAAGATGGAGAGCTGCGCGGGGCGCGAGCCCGCGCAGAAGGCGGCGGATGGCGCCCCGGGCGCCGATATCGACGGAATAAACGCGCAGGACGGCATGCGTCCGCCCCGCCTCGATCATGGAGTCGATTTGGAGGTCGACGTCGTTGACGCGGACGACTTTGCGTCCGTTAATGTCGATGACCTGCTGATCGAGGAGATCGCGCTCGAGCAGGAACAAGCCTTCGGCGCCGTTGGCGGCGGGCCAGTCCGAGGGTTTGGAGGAGGCGTGAATGTTGGCGTCAATGGTATTGACTGCGGAGAAGGGAAGGACGCGGTTGCCGGACTTGGTTTTCACGATGAACGAGGCGATACGGTCACGGTCTTCCTGAGGGGCAAGGGTGACTTCGCGCACGCGTCCAGCAGCCGCGCCGGACGCGTCATAGACCGTGGCGCCGAGAAGCTCGGAAAGAGGCAGCGTCGTCATCCGGGGTAGAGGATAGCGGAATTTTGCCGGGGAGAGAAATGAAATTGTGCGGAAGTGAAGAAAAAATCATTCGCCGCGGATTTGCGGATTAACCCGGATAAAACAAAAAGGCCGAAACCCAGAGGTCACAGGGGATCACCGGGTATGTCCCGTGCGAAAGGCTGGACTTCCCAGAACGTATAATCACTTCTAGTGCGGCTCATCGCGCGCGGCGAAGCTGGAAACTCACAGAGGCCCTGCGGTATGAGTAGTCGGTACCGAGTAGCTGGTACCTGGGGAATATGACATTGGGCGATGACATTTTAGATTTGACTCCGCCGAAGGCCGATGCGCGCGTGGCTTATGGCGGCGATCAGAATCAGTTCGCTGATTTGCGGTTGCCCAAGGCGAAAGGTCCACATGCGCTCGCCATCGTCATCCATGGCGGCTACTGGCGGGCAAGATACGATTTGGAGTATGCGGGGCATCTGAGCGTTGCGCTGACCGGAAAGGGAATCGCGACTGCAAACTTGGAATACCGGCGGGTAGGAAATCCGGGTGGCGGATGGCCGGGGACGTTTGCGGACATTCGCGCGGGCTTTCAGTTTCTCACACAGAATGCGCGGAAATATGAGTTCGACACGCGGCGAATCGTGGCCATCGGGCATTCGGCCGGGGGCCAGCTGGGGCTGTGTCTCGCAGCGCATGAGACAGCCGTGAAGGCCGCGATATCGCTGGCAGGCGTGCTGGATCTACAGCGGGCTTATGCTTTGCATTTGAGCAATGATGCGGTGGTGGAGTTTCTGGGGGGCACTCCAGCAGAAGTTGCGGATCACTACCGGGAAGCGGACCCGATGAAGCTGGCCATTGGGGCCCGGCAGTGGCTGGTGCACGGCGCAGCAGATGATGTAGTACCGCCCGCGTTCAGCAGGGATTACGTAAGCGCGAAGCAGAAGATCAAGGAAGATGCGCGGCTGGTGGAGATTTCCGGCGCGGGGCATTTTGAGGTGGTCGATCCGCGGTCGCGCGCGTGGAAGGATGTGGAGCGAGTCGTGACGGAGGCCGTCGGGTGACCAGCAGCGAGTCACATGCTCCAGGAGACGGCCTAAGCCGGCTGCGTTCTTGGTGGCGGCGGACCGAGAATCTGCGTGTCGTGCCGGCTCACGATCCTGGCGACCTCGGTGCCGAACTGCGGGTCCGAGGGCGAGAGGCGCGCGGCAAGCTCGTGCAGCTCCGGGAAAAAGCGCTCGAAGCCACAGGGACTGCCTGATCCAAGGAACCGCACCGGCTGCTTGCCGGCATTGGCTTGCGCGTGCGGCGTACCGTGGGGCACCTCTGCGACGGTTCCGGGCTCCAGGTCGTGCCACTGGCCCTCGACATAAACCGAGAGCACTCCGTCCAGCACGAAGAATTGCTCGTCAGTCTGGTGGTGGAAGTGCAGCCCGGTCGTGTAGCCGGGATCTTCGCGGAACTCTCCCAACCACCAGCTTCCACCGGAGCGCTCTGCGTCCACCAGGATCCGCGCCTCTCCCCGGCCCATACTGTACACGCGCGCCTGAGCTGGTTTGATGATCATCTGTTCCTTTCCGCGCCGAGACTCTAGCGCAGCTTACGCTGTTAGAGATTCCTAGGAGCCAGCTCTTTTCCGTATCGCTTGTTCCGTCTCTACTGCCTGCCTTCTCACGTCATTGGAAATATCCGGCAGGTCGCGCTCGTAGGGCCGAATAGCGGAGAGGTCATCGGGCTGGCCGATGAGGTAGAGCGCGCGCAGGGCTTCCCACACCTGGTCGTTTGCGGGATCGACCACCGCCACTTCCGCTCCTGCGGCAACATTCGCTCCGGTACCGGCGACCGAGCGAATCCGGCCGGGAATTGGAGAACGGATTTCTGCCGTCTGTGCGTGCCCGTACTCCATCTTTGCGATCAATCCACCTTGATGGATGACAGTGCCTGGGCGGTCGGCATCGACAATGTGGCCGGTTTCCGGAGAAGGAATCTGCGCTACCTGCAGTAGTGCCAGAATCTGCGGACGGCCTGTCGCGTCGCCGAAGCGCACCAGTGAGAGCGCGGCGTTGCCGCGAACCATCGGCGAGGTGTCGGTGAGCATCTTCAGCAGTGCCTCGTGAAATCCTACGCCGGACGTGTCCTGGCCCATCACCCAGGCGTCGGTGTTGCGCACTTCTTCGACCGGATCGCCGGCCAGACGAACCAGGTCCGGATACCATTGTTTCGCGGTGGCATCCTGCCGCGTGATGCGCTCACCTACCTGCACCAGCGCCTGCTGAACGTGACGCGGCTTTTTCGTATCGTGCAGGTATTCGTTCAACTGTTGATCAGAAAGCTTGCGGCCAAACCATGTGTTCCACCAGAAGAGAAAAGGCATGAGGCAGATCAGCCACGCCGTGAGGAAGAAGAGAAGCTTCTGGGTGCGGGACATGCCGGGCTTCGGAGTCGATTGGGAAGCTTCGATTTCCATATTACTTTCCGGCGGCGCACGTGAAGTTGCCGGCGTCGCTGCTGTCTCCCGAGCCCTTGTATTTCGCGATCTGCGGATACGGGCACAAGGGACGCGTCATTTTGACCTGTGGCGGGTCAGCGTCCGAGTACTTGGTCGCGATGATTTGCCCCGGAGCCGCGCCCTTTTCAACCCACTGCTCGAGAGCCCGATAGATATTATGTTGAGGATCGGCAGGTGTCGCGCCACCCCACTGGCCAAAAGAATCGGGTCCTGGCCCGCCACCACAGTGTTGCATACCCGGCGCCATGTAGAGGCGCGCGAATGAGTTTGTCCCGTCCTGCCCTAAGGCGACGACGACGCTGTTGTAGTAGTTGATCGCGTTGGCCGGCGGGATGGCGGCATCGCTCCAACCGTGGTACAGGATCAGCTTTCCGCCGTGAGATCGAAACGGCTTCAGGTCCGCATCCGTCGCGTTGAGAACCGCGGCTTCTTTGTCGTCTGTGAGTTTCACTCCCGTGTCAAAGTCAAATGTCCGGAAGTCCCAAGCCGGGTCGTTATACTGCATGTTGGCAAAGAAGCCGGTCCCGAACAAGAATTGCAGGCTCGTGTGCGGAGCTTGACCCGTGATCCAGAGTGGCCAGCCGCCCGGCCCAGCTTCACCGCCCGGCGAAAAGCCCGGGAAAATCTGTTCGCCTTTGGAATTGCGAGGCCCGGCGTAAATCTTCTTAAGCGCCGAAACCTGGGGTGCGGTCAGGCAGCTATCGGCTTCATGTTCCGCGCACAGAATCTTCGCCGGATCGAAGTGGCACTGCGTTGGATCGTTGAGAATGCCATCGCTCAAGCCATCCTGCGCATCGCAGGCGGCAACTACCGCCTCGCGGATAGCCGGAATTTTGCTCGCCGGAATGTAGCTGGCCGGGTCCGCTTCGATGGCCTGTAAATCCCAGACACCAGCGACCAGAAGATGGGTCCAGTAGTTGGCCGGTGCGCCGGCAAGAATGCCATCGTAATCTTCCGGGTAACGCTGGGCTTCCATCAGCGCCTGGCGGCCGCCGTTGGAGCAACTGCCAAAGTAGGAGTGCCGCGGGTTTTCGCCGTAGAAGGCGCGAATCGTCGCCTTGGCCTCTACGGTCATCTCGTGGATCGCACGATAGCCAAAATCAGCTACTTTTTCTGGATGTCCCAGAGCCCAACTCGCGTTGACCTGGCTACCGGTATGTCCGGTGTCGGTAGCGGCGGTAGTGTAACCCTGGCTGACTGCGTCGGCCAATGCGGCATAGTTAATCGAGCCGGCAAAGCCGCCATTGCCCTGGCCGCGATATCTGCCATTCCATCCCGTCAGCGGCATCCAGATCTCGATCTTGATATCCGAGTCTTTCGTGGGCTGCAGGGTAACGGCTACACGACAAAAGGCCGGCACGTTCTTGAAGCCCAGAGATCCCGGCCGCTCTTGGAGTCCGGCAGGCGGTGTGAATGCGCCCGCGGCCACGGGCTGAGCCAAGGTGAGGGTAGCATCCGGCAGCTTGAGACTGCTCAGGCTTTCGCACGTTGCTGCCAGGGCTGATGCTGTACTCAACACGGCAAGAGTGAGCAAGCTTGTGATACGCAGGCCAGGAAACAGTTGTGCAGAACTCAAAGGGTTAAGAACCAGGTTATTCCTCCGTATCGGCGTCAATCACGCGGTCCTGCTCTAGGTAGTGCGAAATAGCGTACTGGGCCAGAAGCGGCGTCTGGAGGCGGATTTCGGCCCCAATCCATTCGCCCTTGGCGTGAGGAGCGTCGGGTGCGTGATTGCAGCGTCCGCCGCTGCCGAATTGAGGTCCGAAGTCCGCGCTTTGGATCTGGTCGAATTGCTTGATCTCGCGCCAGGCTTCGTCGCCGACGGTGCCCGAGACATCAATCTTCAATTTTACAATCGACATACAAGTTCTATTGTTGATTGTTGATTGATGATTGTTGATTAAGAACCGAGCTGAAGCGGCTTTTGGTTTTCAATCATCAATCAACAATCATGAATCAACAATGCCTTCAGCTGTGCGGAAACCACTGATACAGCATGAAGTATACGATCACGCCCGTCACGCTGACATACATCCACAGTGGGAAAGTCCAGCGTGCGATGGCGCGATGTCGATCATAGCGGCCCCGCAATCCCCGGCTCAACGTGATGATCACCATGGGGACAATCACGATGGCGAGCGTGACATGCGGCCACAGGATCGCGAAGTAAACCGTCCGCCACACGCCCTGGCCCAGGAAAAGAATATTGCCCACATGGGCATGGAAATAAACGTAGCAGACCAGAAACAGCGCCGAGGCGACCACGGCCGCGATCATGCAGGCGCGATGCGCGGCCATGCGACCCCGGGCAATCATGTACCTGCCGGTGACCAGAAGCACGGCGCTGGTTCCGTTCAAACCGGCGATCAGGGCGGGGAAGTAGGCGTATTGCTCGGCGATCATAATTTTGGCGATCAGGTTTTGGCGATCATATTCTGGCCATCAGGCGGCAGGCCTCGTGGTACGGCGGTTTGCCATATAGAATGCGAGTCCGAACATCACGAGCGAAAACAAGAGCAACGTTGCGATCGCCGAAGGCAGAGGGAACTGCGTTTCGGTCCCGGGATAAAGCAAGTCACGCAGCGCCTCGACTCCGTAGGTGAGCGGGTTCATATACATCAGGGCGCGAATCCATACCGAGGCGCCGGACAGGGGAAACAGCGCGCCCGAAAGAAGCCACAGCGGAATCAGAAACAAATTGATGATGCCATGGAAGGCTGAGGTGGAATCCATGGGCCATGCGATGGCAAAGCCCAGCGCCGTCAGCGCGAAAGAAACCAGAAAGACCACGCCGGCCACCAACAAGACTTGCAGTGGATTGAGATGTATGCCGGCGAGGGGAGCGAAGACGAGGAAAATCATCCCCTGGACCGCCGACAGCGTGGTGCCGCCCAGCACCTTGCCCAGCACAATCGCAGAGCGCGGCACTGGAGCTACCATCACGGAGAGCAGAAATCCTTCTTTGCGGTCCTCGATGAGCGACATCATGGCGAAGATCGAGGTGAACAGCACGATCAGGATCAGTGTGCCGGGATAAAAGTAATCCATGTAGTGCTGCTGGCCCTGGCCGCCGGCAGAGCGGAAGGAGTTGCCGAATCCCGAGCCCAGCACGACCCAGAACACCAGCGGCGACGCCAGCACGCCGACTACCCGCGACTTCTGCCGGTAGAAGCGCACAATCTCGCGCCACCACAGCGTGAATGCGGGCAACAGCACACCGGCAGAGGCGGGAGCAACCGGTCTCGATAGCGTGGCGGCTTGCGTGGCCATGAGTTAACTCGCTTTCGGCGCGGGAGATTTAGGCGTCGGAGCCGCGGCTTTCTTTTTCCCAATCATGCCATGGTCACGCATTTCCCAGTAAGCGTTCAGCATGAAAGTTCCCGAAAGGGTGAGCAGGATCAAGCTCATGAACAGGCCGTCGACGGTGGTAATCATTCCATTCATCAGCGTCCACACGACTCCCAGCAAGGGGAGAATGCCGAGCACGAGAGAAAGTACAAGATTCATAGAAAGCAAAATTACCTCCTGCTGTGTTCTTCAGCGCTGGTCTGGGCGTCGTTTTGTTCGGTCCAGAACTTGTGCCCGGTGCGGCGAATGAAGACGTCTTCAAGTGCCGGTTTGCTGACTGAGATCGCCTCAATCTCTCCGGGAAAAGCCTCGACTACTTCAGTCACAAAGCGGTGCGCGCCCTGGCGTTCTATGCGCACTTGGTTCTCGAGGACGGTGGTCTCCACATGAAAGCGCGACCGGATGCGGTTGGCCAGCAATTCCGGGTCGTGGGCGGCATCGAGCAGCACCACGTCGCCGCCAATTTCGCTCTTCAACTCCGTGGGCGTGCCCAGCGCCACCAGGTTGCCTTCGTTCATAATGGCGAGGCGGTCGCAGCGCTCCGCTTCTTCCATAAGATGTGTGGTGACGAGCACGGAGACATGCTCTTCATCCCGCAGCGTCTGCAAGTATTGCCAAAGATCGCGCCGCGCGCCAGGATCGAGGCCAGTGGTGGGCTCGTCGAGCAGCAGCACTCCGGGATAATGCAACAATCCCTTGGCCAACTCGACGCGGCGCTGCATTCCGCCCGAGAAGGTCTCGACCAATTCCTTAGCGCGATCCGCCAGGCCAACGCGCGAAAGAATTTCATGGATGCGCTTTTGAAGCGAACGTCCGCGCAGGCCATAAAGATGTCCCTGGTGCCACAGATTTTCGTAAGCCGTCAGTTTGATGTCGACGCTCTGCGCCTGAAAGACTACGCCGATCTGCCTACGCAAGCGCGCCGGTTCCTGCGCCGCATCGCAGCCCATGATAGTGGCGCGGCCCGCCGTCGGAAGCATCAAGGTGGAAAGAATCCGGAAGAGCGTAGTCTTGCCGCTTCCGTTGGGGCCAAGCAGGCCAAACAACTCCGCCGGACGTACGTCGAACGAAACGCCGTTCAGAGCGGTGCGGTTTTCATAGCGATGCACCAGGTTCTCCACGGAAATAACCGGCTTGACGGAAACAGGCGTTGCTTCCGGAGCGGCGTCGGCGATGGCGGAAACTTTCGATACCAAAGTGCGTCCTGAATTAATCCAATACCAGTTTACGACGAGACCGGGTCAAACTTCATGAGAATGAACAAAAGAGGCAAATAGCGCGGGCGATGCTCATGCCGCCGAAGCGTCCTGCTGCCCGTGAGGGACGTGCTCTTCCAAGGCGCTCGGGACGTGCCGCCACACCTGAATCGCTAGAACCACCGTAGTCGCCAGTAGCAGCGCTCCCACAGCCACATGGGCTACCGTCGATAGGACCATGGGCAATTCCGGTTGCGCTGTGTCTCTGCCCCACGCCACGCGAGTCAAAAATGCGGCGAAGCCCAGGCAGAGTTGCGTGATCAACAGCGAGAGCATGACGATAGCCGGGCGCCGCACCGCGTCGATATGTGAATACACCGAAAGCGCACGCACCACCGTCCAGGCCAGCAAGAACGACACGATCACTGCATTCAGCACGTGCGGCCACCAACTCATGCCGTGATGGCGGAACATTCCGCCCAGGATGAGCTGCACGTAGAGTATGAAGATCGAGAGCAGTGTTAGCGTTGACAGGCTGGGGCGGCGCGAGTCGACCTCCACCTGCGGCTGCTCCTCAACCCACTTGCGCCCGGTAAAGAGCGCGATGGCTACCGCAATGCAAAAGAATGTTTGCGCCACGGTGGCATGCGCCGTGGAGAGCCACGGGGGCTGGAAGAACCGAACCGTCATCCCGCCCAAAGTGGCTTGAGCGATGACGGTGAAGAAGGCGCCCACTGCGAGCCAGCGCATCCAGCGGCGGCGCTCGACCAGCAGAGTCCAGATGGCGATAGCCAGGGTCAGCGACACCAGCGTGCCGGCCACCATGCGGTGACTCCACTCATAGCGCACGCCGCCCACGAAGTGAGGAACCTTCACCAGATACCCGAACGAAGTTGGCCAGTCAGGGACCGACAGCCCCGCGTCGTTGCTGGTGACCAATGCTCCAGCCGTGATCACGACCAAAGTCGCACATGCCGTAAACACAGCGAAGGCGTGATGGGCGCGGTTGTACGTGGCTGGGATCGCTTTCACAGTCGTTTCCGTGGGACCATCGAGATGGATCACCGAG
Source organism: uncultured Acidobacteriaceae bacterium (assembly GCA_963703635.1). GTDB lineage: Bacteria > Acidobacteriota > Terriglobia > Terriglobales > Acidobacteriaceae > Sulfotelmatobacter. The sequence continues at coordinate 217,315 of CAVPEZ010000019.1, read as the reverse complement.
ATTTGGATCAGCGAGAAGAAGAATGGCCCCGCTGTGGTCACAGCGGGTTGCGCCAACTGGCGCAGCCAGGAGCGCCAAACGGATTTTCTACTCGCCGGCCTTGAAGCTCTGATCCACCGTCTTCGAGTCTTTCGGGCCGACCGTTACCTTTTGATCCTGCTCCCCCAGTTTTTCGTGCACGAAAGCAATCGTGTAGTCGCCCGGCGGCAGTCCCTTGATTTCATACTTTCCGCTCTTGTCGGTGACCGCGTAGAACGGGCTCTTCACCACGTTGATGTACATCTTCATCCATGGGTGCTGGTTGCACTTCACCGGAAGCATGATTTCTTCGCGGGCGAAACTCTTCTCGAGCGGAGCGGCCGCGGGCGGCTGCGATTCGTTCCACTCACGGTTGTCTTTCGGCGTGGGATGGATGTTGTGGGTAGTCTGATCGTCATTCTTGATCTGGACGGTCTGCCCCGCCATCACGCCCAGCACGTGCGGATGATACTTGCAGCCGCTCTGGTCGAGGACGACCGCATCCTTGGGAACGTCGAAGGTGCGGCTGCCCAGACCATCTTTTACGTACACGAACACATTGGCAAGGTCGCCGGCCCCGACGACCACGGTCTCCGCTTCGTTCATGCCCTTGCAGGCGGGGTCCTGGCTCATATCGATCTTAGCCGCCTTTGGAGCTGCGCCATCGAACTTCACGGTACCGCTTACCGTTGCGACCATTGCCGGATCAATTGGCGTTGCCGCCGGGGCGGTCGCCGCTGTCTGAGACATGTTGTTGCTGGACTGCTCCGTGTTTTCTTTCTTGCTGCATGCCGTAGTCAGCAGCAAGCCGCACAATGCCAACACGCCGACCGAGATCATCCAACTGGTTTTCTTATTCATGATGTCCTTCTTTCTGCAAGTAGTTGAGAGTCACTTAAATTTCGCTTTGGCGAACCCGCCATTCTACCGCGAACCGCCGCTCGCTGCCGGATGCGATTCTGCCGCGGCCTGCCTGTGATCGCTCTTCCGCTGCACCGCCGCCTTCGCCCGCGGCATGGACGCTGCGACTTTACGCTGTTCTTCCGGCGTCAACTGGAAGATGTAATCGGTCAGCAGCTTGCGATGATCGCCCTCATAACCCTGAAATGACGGCGGAGTCGGCCCGGCGAACACCCACTGACTATTCTGTTGCTTGAACAAGCCCGAGGGCATGGACGTTCCCGGGCTCACGGCCTGCGGATCGGTGATCCAGCGCTCGACCCAGTCCGGCTTGAGACGTTCCTTCGCCAGCAGAAAGTTCGGAGCGGTGGCGATTTTGTCGTGCGCGGGATCGCCGGTAGCGTGGCACTTCAGGCAGGGAGCTGCGGTGCTGGAGAACAGGCTGCGCGCCATGTCCGTTTCCTTCGCGGTAAGCACCGGCACCTCTTCTGGAATGTAAGGCAGCGGCTGCTGCGACAGCGCCTGGAAGAAGCGCACGAGTTTGCGCAGTTCGTTGTCGGAGAACGAGAACGTGGGCATGCGCACCTTTAAATACGGCCGCACACCGTTGCGGTTCGTGTCGGAATTGCTGAGCGCGGGATTCGACAAAAACTTGCGCAGCCATTCAGGATCGACGCGGGCGCCTTCAGTTAAAAGCTTCGGCGGCAATTGCTCCTGCGCGTCCTGATATTGCGGCAATCCCATCAGAATCGTTTTCTGGCCGGGGATGAACTGGTGGCAGCCCATGCAGTTGTATTTCTTGATGATCCACCAGCCCTCCTGAATATCGTGCCGCGCGTCGCCGGGCCTGTATAGATAATTCTGGGGCAGGGAAGTCTCTTCGCTCCCCATCAGGAAAGTTGTGAGATCGAGCACCTGCTCTTTCGTGAGGTGCAGGTTGGGCATGCGCAGAGCTTCGGTTTCGCCCTTGACCTTGCCCTGATCGTAGATGTTGGGCTCGGCGAGTTTGTGCTCGAAGAACCCTTTGTGGTCGTACCAGGGCTCTGTGGCAGGACCGTCGGGCAAGCGCGCGAGATCCTCTTTGTCTTTAATGGGCTCGGCGTCTTTGCCGCCGCGTTGCGCAGTTTCGGTGAACAAAGCAAAGTCGAGGCGCTCGATCGGTTTGCTGCCTTCGTAGGTGAGTTCAGTACCGATGCGGCCTTCGTCTTCGAAGCCTGCGATCTCGTGGCAGCCGGAGCAGCCGAAATGACGCACCCACTTCTTGCCTTCATCTTTCAGCTTAGGATCGTCCATGAACGAAGCATCCGCGTAGGACGACGGCTCCTGCTTTTTCTGCGTCATCAAATACGTGGCAATGTCTTCCGCATCTTCTGGAGCGAGCCGCAGGCTCGGCATCACCGTCATGTTCTGCACTTGTAGTTCGTGGCCGTCGTTCGGGCACTGGCTGTGATCGAGATCGAACTTGTAGGGAAGGCCCTTCTTGGCATAGTCCTCGGGCCCGATGTCTTTCTTCTCGTACGGGCAGTAAGGACGCGTGCGCTCGCGCGCGTTGTGAATCCACCGCACCAGGTAATCGTAGTTTGCCTTCTCGCCGACGCGAGTCAAGTTCGCGGCGAACGTTCCGCCCTGCACCTGATCGCCTTCGCCGATCGAATGGCAGGCCAGACATCCGCGCGTCTCGAACAACTCTTTTCCATGCGCGGCATTGCCCGGCTTGTGTTTGGGAGTGGCGTCGGTGAATCCCGCTTGCCAGATATAAGCCGAAATCGCCTGGATCTGATGATCGTTCAGGCGGAAGTTCGGCATCTTCGTCGTAGGACGAAAATCGGACGGCTTCTTCAACCAAACCGGAATCCAATTCCTGTTCAGCTTGAGGCGGACATCTTTCAGGTTCGGACCAACCTTCTTTTGGTCCTGCATCAGGCTGTGCGACTGGTAATCGAGCTGCTGCAAACGCCCGTCCAGCTTGCTGTTCGCGACTCTCAAGTCAACCGCCTGAGTGTTCAGTCGGTTTGCTTCTTCGTTCGACGCCGCCGTATCTGCCTGCTTCATCAGATATGCGGTCTGCTTCAGATTGTCTTTCTTCTGGGTCTCAATCTGTTTGATCTGCTGGCCGATCGAGTTCAGGTCTTCGGGCTCCTTGTCGTATCCCTCGTAGCGGTGGCAGCCCATGCAACCTCTCTGGCGGAAGAGGTCTTTGCCGTCGTTGATGGTCTTCCATTGCACGTCGCCGCTGGCTAGCATCATGTCAGCCGCATGACAATTCTGGCAGCCCGCTTCTGCGTTTTCTTTCGGAAACAGCGGCCACAGCCAGTGCTCATAGTTTCCGTGCGCTTTCTCGACGCTGGTAGTCGCGCGTCCGTTGCCTTGATGGCAAGGTGAGCAGCCGAACTTCTCAGGATCGTGCATCCCCAACAGTTCCGGCTCAGGATGGCTCACGAACGCGTTGGCATATTCGTCGGGCTTCTTCTCACCTTTCGCCATCATCGACGCCGAAGTGATTTTCAGCGGCTCGCGCGCATTCATGTGGCAGGATTCGCAACGATCGACGATATTGGCCTCGGCAACATTGATCTGCACAATCGCTGGAACCCATTCCGTAGCCCGTCTTTTCAATCCGTCGATTTGCTGCGGCGTGAGGTCGACCATGTGGTCGGAGATGTATTCATCCAGCTTGGCCTTGGCCGCCGTTACCGGCTTCAGCACCTCACCCAATTCCAGGCTCAACTTCGTGCGCTCGTCGCGGATCTCGTTGTATTTTTCTTCGAGTTGAGGAAAGGTGTACTTCTGTTTGCTGCCGTCGGGATATTCAACTGTGGCCTGCTCGTTTTTGTAGCTCTCAATCTCTTTGCGTTTGCTGGCCCTGGCCGAATCGCTGGTGCTGGTTTCGAGTTCGTACGTCAACGCATTCACATAAGCGCGACGGTCGGTGAATACGCTCTGCACGGCGAGCAGGCGCGCGCTGGCATCGTCGAGCTTCTTGCGCGCTTCTTCGCCCTGCGACTTCGTATCCTGATAAGTTTTATCGTAGGCCTGTTTGAGGGCAACATAATCCGGATTCTTCTCGACGTCTGTTTCCGAAGTAGCCGACTTTGATCGCGCGGTGTTCAGGAAAGCGCTGTAGCGGTCTCTCCACTGTTCCTGAAGGGCCTTCCAGGGCCGCTGTGTCCACGCCTCGTCCCACAAGGCCCAGAACAACGTCGCCATCAGAACCACCATCGCGACCAGGTAATAGGCGGCGTACGACTTAGTTGTGATCGGGTCCTGCTCGGGGTTGGGTTGTTCAGGCACCGCTTCCTCCGAAGTGCGTCGTTAGTCCCTTCGCGCTTCCGCTCAGGGCAAGCTAAGAGCCGTCATTGGTCGTTCGCGATTCATCTCTAAAGTCGGGCGTTCGTGGTTTGGCCAACGACGAACGACGAACGACCATCGACGCTTTTCAAATATTGAACCAGGGCGTAATCCACACATACTTGATGTGCCACAGAAGCCGCAGCGCCATCTTCAGGGGCAGCGCCACCATTGTGAGCAGTAGAAATTGGGTGATACCAAATTGCAGCAGGCTCATGCGCTTGAAGTCTTTTCCCATGTACCGCCGGAACAGCGAGTACACGAGAAATCCTCCGAGCACGTAATAACCGCCGACCACAATCGCCCCGAACACCGCCTTCGCCATGTTCGAAGTGATTCCGAAAATGTCGGGTAGATCGCGGTTCACCTCATAGATCAGCCGGTTGTGATCCCAGGTTTGCCCCGGCCAGAACCACTGCCAACCCGGTCCCCGTATGAATGTTCCGATGATGATCATCGCGACCCACAGAATGATGAAGCCGAACAAAAATGTCCCAATGGAAAATTTGCGCTGCTTCCACGTGTAATAGCCACTGCCCAGCGGATTCGTATCGATGTAAGGAATGACCATCAAGCCAATGATGATCATCGTAGGCATCACCACGCCGGCGATCCACGGGTCGAAATAGACGAGCATCTCCTGCAGTCCGAGGAAATACCACGGGGCCTTCGCTGGATTCATGGTCAGGTTTGGATTGGCCGGCTCCTCCAGCGGCGCGTTCAGCGTGATCGACCACACCATCAAAATAATCGTGACGATGATGGCGGCAAGAAATTCAATGCGCAGCAGGAACGGCCAGACGTGAACCTCCTTCTGCCAGCCCGGTTTGAAGGGCCAGGTCTTGCGGTGATGAGTCTTGGCGAGCGCGGCGTCGCCTTCGAGCTGCGCGATCAGCACGTCATTGGCGTGCGCCTGTCTCCATGCCAGATAAATGTAGAAGCCCAGCAGCGGGATCAATCCCACGATCGGCACATTATCCGGAGCCGAGCAAATCTCCCAAAGTTGTCGCCAGTCCATAGGTTCTTCTCGAATACCGTGGCTAAATTCGATAATGCAGAAGTCAGAAATCAGAATGAAGAAGTGGGTTCGTTTTACTTCTGCATTCTTACTTCTTCATTCTGACTTAGTTACTCACTCTCCCGCGGCCTTGGGTCCTCTTCTCGGCTTATCCGCCTCGGCCTCCAGCATCACCGGCGCCGGCCCCGAGATTCCACCATCCTTCCGCACCCGCCAGAAGTGGACGATCATCAGAACAGAAGCAACAATCGGAATTCCAATGCAGTGCCAGATGTAGGACCGCAGCAGAGCATTCGCATCGACAATCGACCCGCCCAGCAGGCCAAATCGCACATCGTTGTAAGGAGTCATGCCCAGCATCGAGCCGAACGGGCCTTCGTGCCCGAGAAGCGGCGTCGCCCGCGCCATGTTCGTGCCCACGGTGACGGCCCAGAACCCGAGTTGATCGTCGGGCAACAGATATCCCGTGAACGACAGCAGTAAAGTGAACACCAGTAGCAGCACGCCGATGTTCCAGTTAAACTCCCGGGGCTTCTTATACGAGCCGGTCAGAAACACGCGGAACATGTGCAGCCACACGCCAATCACCATCAGGTGAGCAGCCCAGCGATGCATGTTGCGCAGAATCTTTCCGAAGGGCACGTCGTGCTCGAGATAAAGCACGTCGCGAAACGCCTGCACTTTGCTCGGGTGGTAGTAGAACATCAGCAGAACGCCAGTGTAGGTAAGGATGATGAACAGAAAAAACGTGATCCCGCCCATGCCCCAGGTGTAGCTGTAACGCACTGCATCGCGATTGATCTTCGCGGGATGCAGATGCAGGAACACGTTGGAAAGCACGCCCAGAGCCCGGTTGCGCGGGGTGTCGTCGTGCTTATGGCGGAAGATCGAAGTGTAGACCTGCGTCTTCGTGGGATCTTTCAGGCCCTCGATCTGCTCTTTCGCTTTGGTGGGAATGTCGACCTTCATCGCCTGAATGTCGTCTTTGACGCGGTCGACCAGGCCCACTTTGCCGTTCTTGCCGTTCGGATTATTTTCGTCAGCCATAATGATTCCCAAACCCTAACCCTTGTCATTCCGAACCGGGCGAAGCCCGGTGAGGAATCCGTTGTCGCGTGCGCCACCTCTGCTGCCTGCTACACTCCAGTCAAGAACGCTCCCGGATCGTTAAACTTGCTGGGCTGCCCCTTCGGCCACTGATACAGTCGCGAAGTATCCACGATGATCTGCCCGTCTGGCGCCAGTTCCACGTGTGCCCGGTCCATCGGACGCGGAGCCGGTCCCTCAAAGTTGATCCCCTCACTGTCATAGCCGCTGCCGTGGCACGGACACTTGAATTTGTTCTCGCTCGGTTTCCAGTCCGGCGTGCAGCCCAGGTGCGTGCAGCGCGCATAGATCACGAACACGCGGTCCGGTGTGCGATCAACCCAAATGCGGTACTTCTGCTGAAACTTCGTGTCGACTCCAAGGGCAAACTCCGAGGGATAGCCGATCTTGAAAACCGTATTCGGCTCAAACAGAGTGCGGGGAAGAAAGAATCGGAAGAAGGCCAGGAACCACGCGGTCAAAAACCCGGTCACGGCAACCCAAACCAGCCGCCGCCGCCGCCGGTCGATGTCGGTATTCGATGGACCGGACGACGAAAGTCCAGCGGACGCCGCCGCCTTCGAGGTTCCCACGGCGGGCGTACCCACGTACTTTGTGGCATCCACTGCGCCCGTAGGCGCGGGCTTTGCCGCCTCTGGGTTCGGGCTGGGCTTCGCGCCCTCCGGCTCCGCCATGACTCTTCCTCCTGTTCTTGACCACCGGTTCTAGGTCCCAGGTGTTTGGTCTTCGGGTTTTGCCTAAGACCTAACACCTAAGACCTAACACCCATAGACCCGCATTCGATAAATCGTCGATTCAATATCTAGTCGGCAGCCATCAACGCCTGTGCGGCGACCTGCCCATCCACTTCATGAACCGTAATGCAGGATTGAACCGTTTCTTGCAGCGCTTCCCGCACCAACTGTCCCAACGCCGAAATAAACTTTGCAGAATCGTTCAGGCCCGCGCTCATCTCGAACTGCGTTATGCCCAGCCGCCGCGCCTGCTCGCGCGCTTCGTGATCAATCTCGCCCAGGGTTTCAACATGATCGGAAACAAACGCGACCGGCACGATGCAGACTTCCCGCGCCTTTTCGGTCGCCAGATGGCGCAGCGTCCGGTGCAGCGAAGGCTGCAGCCATTTGCTCGCGCCCACCTTGCTCTGGTAGCAGAGCCGGTGACGATTCGAAAGTCCACCACGCTCCATCAGAAGCCGCACTGTCTCTTCAATCTGCCGCTGGTAGGGATCGCCCTTCGCAATCACGGACATGGGAATGCTATGCGCGCTGAAAACAATCTCGGCCCGTCCCGGCACGGGAAATCGTGCCAGCGCCTCCTCAATCTTTTCGATCACCGCATCCAAATACATCGGATGCTGGTAGAAAGCACCTACGTTGCGCACCGGGACGTTGCCGCGGAACAGCCGGCGCCACTCGTTCAGACTGGATCCCGTCGTGGTTGAAGAATACTGCGGGTACAACGGCAGCAGAACAACTTCGTCGCATTGCGCCGCCTTCAGTTCCGCGATGGCTTCACTGGTGAAAGGATGCCAGTAGCGCATGGCCACGACGCAGCGCGCATCCAGACCGCGACTTGACAGTTCCACCTCTACCGCCCGCGCCTGCCGCTCCGTAAAACGCCGGATGGGCGAGGCTCCGCCAATGGTCGCGTAATGATGCTGTACTTTACGGGCGCGCGTGGTCGAAATCAGTTTAGCCAGAGGTTTGCGCCCGATGCGGGCGAAGGGAAAGTCAATAATATCGGGGTCGCAAAAGAGGTTATAAAGGAAAGGCTCTATCGCAGCCAGCGTGTCCGGACCGCCCAGCTGAAACAGAACTACCCCCACACGGCGCGTTGTCTTCGCCATCCCCTCAGATTCCCCAGAACCCGCGAATTTACTCCCATCTCTGGCGAGAGTCAATGGCTGAGATGAGGTAGGTGACGTCAAGCTGCTTGTGTAAATAGGTTGAGGGTGCGGGTTTTCCACTCCAGGTTAAATCTCTGGAAGATGGAGTAGATGATTCGGTCCACGCTTTGCACATTGACAAAGCACACCATAGGCCGGGTGCGGCGGCGCACTTCTACGAAGCAGCGCTCGATTACATTCGTGGTGCGCAGCTTCTTCCATAAATGCCGAGGCAAGGTGAAGAACGACAGCAGTTCGGGAAGATCGCGCTCCAGTTGGCGCACCATGGGCCCGTAGTCCCGCAGCCAGCGCGTCCCGAAGCGGCGAAACGCGGCTTCGGCTTGGGCCCGGCTTTCCGCCAGGTAAATCGCCTGCGCGCCGGTCTTGACCTCGTCGTAGTCGCGCTTGCGCACTTTCTCCAGAATATTGCGCATCTTGTGCACCCAACAGCGCTGATGCCGCACTCGCGGATAAACCGTCGGAGTCGCCGCCGCCAGGCCGGCACAGCCGTCGGTGACAATCAGGCCGAGCTGCTTGCCTTCCAGTCCGCGCCGGTAGAGATCCTGCAACAAACCCTCCCAGTCGGCTTGGCTCTCGCCCTGGCTGCGCAGAAACGCCAGCAGGTGGCGGGTGCCGTCACGCCGCACTCCGTAGACCACCAGCATGTGCACCCGCTTGCGCCCCGTCGGACGCCGCACCCGCAGACTCACTCCGTCCAAAAACAAATAGGCATAGTCGTCGCTGAGCCGAGCCTGATGAAACTGGCGCACCGCGTCGTCGAGATCGCGAGTCAACTTCGACACCGTCTGCGGGCTCACCACTTCGCCGGTCAGCGTGGCCACCACCCGCCCCACCTGCCGGGTCGAGATGCCGCGCAGAAAGGCTTCGCGGATCAGCATGGCCACGTCCTCGGCCCGCCGCTGAAACGGTTCCAGTGCGCGCGGCAGGAAACTCTTTCCCCGCGTGCGCGCGATGCGCAGCCGGATCGTGCCCAACCGGGTCACGAACTCCCGCTCGTAATAGCCGTTGCGATAGGGCTGCCGCCGGCTGCGTCGCCGTTCATAGGCTTCCCGCACGGCGTAGCGGTCCCGCTGGCGCTGCGAATCCGTTTCCAACAGCCGCTTCCACGCCAGCTTCGTCTCCCCGTACACATCGCCCCAGAAACTTTCCTTCATCTCCGCCAAAAAGTGTTGGTAATGCTCGGTGATTGGGATTATCTTCGCCATCGGGTGTAGGTCTCCTTTTCGGAAAGGCTTTAGCTCGTGAGGCCAAAGCCAACTTACACCCTCTTCGCTTTTACACAATCGAATTTACGTCACCGATGAGGTAAGGGGCTAAACAGGAAACAAGCGCGGCGTCGCCGCCGCGCCTTGTTCCATGATTAGTAGAAAATGATCAGCAGACAACGATGAGCAAACAATGATCAGCAAAGATATTTTCTACGGCAAACGCAATTCGCCATGTTCCGGAACTACTTTCTGCCGGCGCTGCCCGTCTTGCCAGTACAGCACCCGCAGCACCTTGGGCACACTCGGATCAGGGTCGCCCCCCATGGTCGAATTTTCAACCCCTATGACCACCCTTCCGTCTCGCGTCTCGCGTCGCAACGTTTCCGTTACATCGGCGAAATGCCCAGCGCCGCCATAGAATGCGCGCATGATGTGAAGATTCCGGTCGTGATACTCATATCCTCTCTCGGGATCCAGAACCAGGTTCACGTGGGCATATTCCGGGTAACGAAACTCCTCGACCTTGCCGTCCCAGTGTCGTACGCGGATGAATAGTTCTTTGACGTGATTTCGCGCCGGATCGGTCCCGAGAGCTTGATCGGTCACATCGAAGCGCAAAACTCCGTCATGAACAAACGATCGCACCTGCGGTGTTACATCCACACGGCGATTGCCGGCGCCATACTCCGCCGCCACCAACTCTCCGCCTTGCGCCGCCGCTGAACCTGTGATGAGAAACAGACACACCAAACCACCGATTGCGCTTGCGAGCAACCTTGCTTTCATAATTGTTTCCTTTCCCCAAGCTTGCAACGAAGTTTGCCTTCTGAAAGACAAGGTTAACCGCACGGCATTCGTTTTGTCTATTATGGAAACCACTGAGCTAGATCACGGCAACACCTGAAATACGACCCCGCAGCCCTAGGTATTTCCCCCGGTATTCCCGGTCGGTGTGGGTTGTGCCGTACGGCGCTGCGCCTTTTGAAAAAGCGACTCCGTGGGGTAGCCGCGCGGCAGGCAAAGTTTCGGGCAGCCAGCAAAAGGGGCGCTTCAGGGCTTCATCACGAACAGAGTTCCCGAGTCTTGCAGGCTAACCAAGGGATTAACAGCCGAGCGGACGCAGACTTGGAGTGACAACTTACGCCCGCGCGGGCGCGGCGCTGGCATTTCCCATCTCTTCGATCACAAAGTCGGCGAACTGCGAAGTGCCGGCCTGGCCACCAATGTCTTTCGTAAGTTTTTCGGGATGGCGGTAAACCTTTTCGAGCGCATTGCGAATCTGTGTGGATGCGTCGAACTCGCCCAGATGCCGCAGCATCAACAGCCCAGACCGCAGCAGCGCCGTGGGATTCGCCAGGTTCTTGCCCGCGATGTCCGGGGCCGAACCATGCACGGCTTCGAAGATCGCGCAGTGGTCGCCCAGGTTTGCGCTGGGCACAAATCCCAAGCCGCCCACGAACGCGGCGCATAAATCCGAAATAATATCGCCGTACAGGTTTTCCATCACCAGCATATCGTACTGATACGGATTCATTACCAGTTGCATGCAGGTGTTGTCCACAATGTGCTCGCCGTAAGTAATTTCAGGATATTCTTTGGCCACGCCGCGGCAGCAGCGCAGAAATAACCCGTCCGACAGCTTCATGATGTTGGCCTTGTGAATGGCGTGGATTTTCTTGCGTCGATTCTTGCGCGCGTACTCGAAGGCAAATTTGGCAATCCGGGTCGACGCCTTCGCCGTGATGATCTTCAAGCTCTCCACCACGCCGGGAACAACCTCGTGCTCCAGTCCGGAATACAGGCTTTCGGTGTTCTCGCGCACGATGATGAGATCGACATCCGGATAACGCGTGGGGATATGTGGCAAATTCCGGATCGGCCGGAAGTTCGCATACAGCTCAAACTTCTGCCGCAAGGCAACATTGATGCTGGAGAATCCGCCGCCCACCGGCGTCGTGACCGGACCCTTTAATCCAACGTGCGTCCGCTCGATCGATTCAATGACTTCTTTCGGAATGTACTCGCCGTACTTCTCAAATGCATCCGCGCCGACCTGGAAACATTCCCAATCAAACTTCACGCCGGTAGCTTCCAAAATACGCACGGTAGCCTGCGTCACTTCTGGCCCAATGCCATCGCCGGGTATCAAAGTTACTTTATGAGTCATGACTTAAACCAGTGGCCAGTGGTCGGTGATCGGTGGCCAGCAAAAACATTCGGTTTTCATCGGCCACCGACACTGATCACTGACCACTTTTCTTAGCCTTAACTTCAACTATTTCCTTCGCTTTTACCAAATCCCTCAACTCATTCATGAACTCTTTCACATCCTTGAAATCCAGATACACCGAGGCAAACCGCACGTACGCTACTTTGTCGTAGCGCCGTAGCCGGTTCATAATCAGCTCGCCCAGTTCGCTGGTCTTGCGCTCGCGTTCCTGCGACTCGATGACGAACGACTCCGCCTCGTTCACAATCTGTTCCAGCTTGCTGATCGGCACCGGACGCTTCTCGCACGCCCGCAGCAGCCCGTTCAGAACTTTCTGGCGGTCGAACTTCTCCCGCCGTCCGTCTTTCTTCACCACCATGTAGGGGATTTCGTCGATGCGCTCGTAAGTGGTGAAGCGCTTCCCGCACTTCAGGCACTCGCGCCGCCGGCGGATCGACTCCGCCTCTTTGCTCTCCCGCGAGTCCACCACTTTATCTTCGGCAAATCCGCAAAAAGGACATTTCATGCTGATGTTGGTCGAGAATAAGCTGTGCAGCCAAATTGAATGCTTGGGATCAAGGGAAATTGTAACAGGCGAGTGAGGCCACGCCGCGCATCATGTACCAGCGTGACAGACCAGTCTTGCTCTTCTTCGCGTCATCTGCGGCCGTTCTTCGCGAACTTCGCGGTTAAACGCTCCTGGGATGAGCCCATATTCTCTAATCTGGGGAGACTCAAAGCCTACGCCGGAGGCCCGCTGATCTCCGCTTCTTCCGCCTTATGACTTTCCTCCGACAACTTCCGCAGCGACAATCTCTCGTGATGCGCCAACGCCAACCCCGCCGGCACTACCGCCGCGAACGTGACCAGCCACAACAAAATCCCGCAGCTCGCCGCCAGTTCCGGAGGCACAGCAAATAATCCCGAGAGTGTCCTAATGGTTGCCAGCTGGGAACCCCCGCCAACTGCCGGCAATTGGAGCATCGACCCAAGCATGCTCGATCCCATCAGAATCAGAATCTGTAGTTGTGGAATTTCGAGTGCCACCTGGCCATACGAATGGGTGACTTCCTTGTAGGCCATCGCAATTACGTACCACATACCGACCGACACCACCGCGAGTGATAAAAAGGAAAGCGGACCATGGATCGTGTTCAGGCCGGTACCAAACTCTCGCACCCACTGCGCGATGCGGTGTCCCAAGTTCGCGGACAGGTGTCCGAATTCCCGTTCCACCCATCGCGCCACAGCCTCGCCTTTACGATTGATTACAACGGCCGCTACCACGACTCCCAAAACCAGGCCGATCAAGATAAGAACGCCGCGCTGTAAGTCCGAATACCATCCAGGCTCTGGGATAGAGTACATTCCGCCTTCCCGGAAAACCGCCAAACCGATTAGCACGGTGAAAGCTCCCACGTCAAAGATGCGTTCAACCGCCCACACTGCTAGTTGCGAAGAGAGGCTTAGCTTCTGCCGCCGCCCGATCAAATACGGTCGGATTGGTTCGCCTGCCCGCCCCAACAGCGCTAGTCCGGTGAACCCAATCAAAGTAGGAGACACAAGATCCATAGCCTTCGCATGGGGGCGCACAGGCCTCAGAAAGATCTTCCACCGTACCGCTCGCATCACGTACGCAATGTAAATGAGTGCAACAGCTCGGGCCACCCGGAACCATCGTATCTGACGGGTCTGGCTCCAGAACGTTCCCCAGTCGAAGCTGTGCCACTCGCGGTATTGCAAGTAGAAGAGAACGGCGAGAATGAGAAAAATGACCGTACTCACTACAATGCGCTTTTTGTCCATGAAGGGGAGAAGCCTCGCGCCGCGACCTCGCAACTCGAAGCGGAAACGGCACTCCCAAGGTAAATGACTGCGCCCGGAGGGTCAAACGAGAGAGGACCTCTGAATCACGCGTCTCGCATTGCACATCGAATCTTTATGGAGCTACAACTCGAAAGAAAGCGCGCACTCATCACCGGATCGTCAGCGGGCATCGGATACACGATCGCAGAAAGGCTCGCGCTTGAAGGCGCGTCAGTCATCATCAACGGACGCACCCAGCAGCGAGTCGATCAAGCTCTCGCAGCAATTGCTCGATCTGGAGCTCGCGGCGCCGCCGCGGGACTCGCGGCCGACCTGGGCACGGCTGAGGGCGTCCGCCAGGCGGTTGAGCAGTTTCCCGAGGTCGATATTCTGGTGAACAATCTCGGCATCTTCGAGCCCAAGGCCTTCGAAGAAATAACGGATGCGGACTGGCTGCGCTTTTTCGAGGTCAACGTGATGAGCGGCGTGCGGCTCAGCCGTCGTTATCTTCCGCGCATGAAGCAGCGCAACTGGGGCCGGATCGTCTTTATCTCCAGCGAATCGGCCGTGCAGATCCCCGCTGAGATGATCCATTACGGAATGACGAAGACAGCGCAGCTGGCCATTTCCCGTGGGCTGGCCGAGACCACCGCTGGTACAAACGTGACGGTCAACACCGTAATGCCCGGTCCGACTGGGTCCGAGGGAGTGTTGGGCTTTGTCGATCAGCTGGCGACGCAGCAGAAAACCGATCGCGCATCAGTGGAAAGGGAATTCTTTCAGAGCATGCGGCCCACGTCTTTGCTGAAGCGCATGATCGAGCCCAAAGAGATAGCGGCATTCGTAGCCTTCATCTGCAGTCCCCTTTCTTCCGCGACCAACGGGGCCGCGCTGCGCGCCGACGGCGGCGCGGTGCGCTCGATTGTGTGAAGATTAGAAGTTGAAATTAGTTTAGGTCGCTGGTGTGGGTGGGACTGGCCTTCGCTTGGGTCTGCGGGACTGTCTTGTGCGGTTTGGCCGCCGAAGCGCGAGTTGCGGCTGCTTTGCGTGCCGAGCTCTTCTGAGTCGCAGGCTGGGATGCCGTCTTCGCGGCAAGTTTTTTCTTGTTGAAGTCCCTCACGATGCGCGCGACGTAAGCCTTGGTTTCGTAGTAGGGAGGCACCCCGCCATACTGCTCCACCCGCTGCGGCCCAGCGTTGTAGGCGGCCAGAGCCTTTACCAGATCGAAGTCGTAGCGCTCCAGCAGTTCGCGCAGGTAGCGCGTTCCGCCTTCCACGTTGGCCTGCGGATCAAAGGCATTGTGCACCCCGAGTTCCGAAGCCGTCTGCGGCATCAACTGCATCAGTCCTTGCGCGCCTTTCGGCGAAACCGCCCGCACATTGAAACCGCTCTCGGCGCGGATCACGCTGTTTACCAGATCCGGATCCAAGCGGTAGGTTCCACTTGCCGCTCTTATGACCTCGTTCAGATCAAATGGATGCGCGACGCTCCCCGCTTGCAACTTGGAGTGCGACGCGGACTGGTCTGCCTTTGGTGCAATCGCCGGCGCTTCAATCGGCGACGCTTCAAAGTGATCAATCTCCTCGGTCGGGATATCGACAAAACTCGAATTGTTTCCGTCCATGTAGAGGCGAGTGATCGTCCCGATAACCTGCCGGCGTTCATGCCGGATAGCGAATCCGTTGCGCAGTACGGCCGAGTCGGCCGCTGAACAAGGAAGCGCGGTCAGGTAGAGCAGACTGAACGCTGCTGCCCACGCCCCGATCTGTATCAGCTTCTTCATGTCAGAGATTCTACCCGCCGACTACTTGCGCCACGGCCGCGGCTACGCCACACTGGTCATTCGCCAGGGTTACGCTCCAGCCGCGCCCGCGCAACTCCTCGCAGGCATTCCCCATGATAACCGGATGCCCGGCAAACTCAAGCATTTCCACATCGTTGTGATTGTCACCGATGGCCATGACCTGTTCGCGCTGGAAGCCCCGATGCGCAGCCCAACGTTCCAGGGCGTGTCCCTTGGAGCAGCCCGCATTCAAGACGTCGATCATGGAGAGATCCCGGCTGGGATATTCGGTGCGCAGAATGGTAATGCGATTATCCATCCCGCAGGCTTCGAGGCTCCGCAGGGCTTCGCTCATGCGCGTCATCGAGCCGCAAAACATGGTCTGCACCGGATCACTTACCAGGGAGTTCTCGATGGGCACAACGAATTCGATGTAGGCCATATTCTTCTCCAGCCAACGCCGGATGCTGGCGTTCAAATCGTCGAGGTGCTCGAGCACGATTGCCCCTTTGGTTTCCTTGTCAAACGTAAGAACGGTGTTGCCGCGGAAAGCTTGCATCGCTCCGCACAATTCGCGGCACGTTTCGCGGGGCATGAGGTCGCGATGGAAAGTCTCGCCAGAGAGCGACCGCGTTACCGCGCCATTCGAGCTGATCAACCACAGATCGAAGCCGAGCTGCTGGGCGATGGGCAGAGCAAACGTATGACGACGGCCGGTGACGAGGACGATTTCGATTCCCGCGGCATGAGCCCGGCGCAATGCTCTCAGATCGTCCTTGGAAATCTGGAATTGTGGATTGAGCAGCGTACCGTCGATATCGGTGGCGATAAGACGGACGGAGTTGGGCTTCGGGCTTCGGCTTTCAGGCTTCGGGAAAACCGGGCTTCGGGCCTCAGCTAGCGGAATGCGGCCATCTAAATCGGCGTTGGTCACTCTTTCATTGTGACACACATCGCCGCAACCTCTGGACGGTCGCAGGTTACTCGCTGTAAGTCTCTTGCCAAAGTCCGAAGCCCGAAACCCGAAGCCCGCTTCTCAAGCTGCTGGCTTTCGTACAGATCTGATAAGTCCGTTCAAGAGTCGTCCAACTTCACCGCACCGTTTCGACAGCATCTCAGTTTGAGGTTCGGCAAGAAATCCAAGTTCAAAGGCGATAGCGACTTGAGTCTCGATTTCAAAAACAGAACCACGAGCGACCGCAAGGAACTGACTCAGTTCGCGATCGGAAAAGCGGCCCTTGCCTTCAGCGATATTGCT
Source organism: uncultured Acidobacteriaceae bacterium (assembly GCA_963703635.1). Taxonomy (GTDB): domain Bacteria; phylum Acidobacteriota; class Terriglobia; order Terriglobales; family Acidobacteriaceae; genus Sulfotelmatobacter. The sequence goes on along the minus strand of CAVPEZ010000019.1, from coordinate 200,754 downwards.
GGCCACTGATACAGCGGCCCTCCTAAGCTGGGAGGTAAGACCAAACATCGCCTCGCGGGGGAATTTTGCGGTGCTTCGGTAGACTTCCAGAACGAGCGCCATTGCGCACTGCCATGCTTCGAGGTCCTTATAGGTTCCGCTCATGGTAATAATCCTCAGCCCGCAGATTAGGTGTTTCCATCCCGAAGGCGCAGTGATATCTGTCACAAGTGGGTGCAAGAAATCCACAGGTTGATACCAAAGCCCGAAGCCCGAAAGCCGAAGCCCGAAGCCCATGTTATATTTCGCATTCCATGGGATCGCTTTTCTTTTTCTTGCGCGGATGGGGATTTCTGCTGCAGGCGATTGCGATTGTGCACTTCATTCGCCGCCGTCCGGATACGTATTGGATTTTTATCATCCTGTTCCTGGGATGGATTGGCGCGCTGATTTACATCGTTGCCGAAGTCGTTCCTGATGCCGGGCTGCTCAGCACTTCCTTCCAAGCTTTTCCGCGGCGGCGGCGCATTCGAGAACTGGAACGGGCCATCATGGATAATCCTTCCGCCGGCAACTACGAAGAACTTGGACTGCTCTATCTCGACGACGGCGACTTTGCCCGCGCCCGCGCCTGCTACGACAAGGCCATCTCGTCGCGAACCGATTCGGCCGATCCCTTCTACCGCCGAGGCATCGCAGAAATCGAACTGGGAGACTTTGCCGCAGCCGTCCCCGACCTAGAACGTGCCGTTACCGCCGAGCCCAACTACGACTTCCAGCGCGCCAAGGGCCTGCTGGCGCATGCCTACGCGCAAACCGGACAGGCTGAAAAAGCCGATGCGCTCTTTCAGCAAGCTACCAAGACTTCCACAAACTCCGAGACGTACTACAACTACGCGACCTTTCTTCAGGCGCAAGGCCGCGCCGAAGAAGCGCGGCAGTGGGCGCAGAAAATCCTCGACAAACGGCCCACGATGCCGGCTTATCAGCGACGGCGCGAGCGTCCCTGGTTCCGCAAGGCGTATGCGCTGCTGGCTCGGCTGAGCTTGCAGAATAAATAGCAGTTTCCGGTTTCCGGTTTCTAGTTTCCGGTTTGGGAAAATGGCTGTTTACCTTATTGTTACTGGGATACCACTTTCCGGTCAACCGGTCTATTAGAATCATCGTGTTAGATAGAAAATGCAAAGTAATATATTGGAATTAGTGGGCAAAATAATGATAGCAAAATACTTAGCTATGCGCTAAGCGATGGTAAATCACATTTGCGGATTACCTCCGCTGCCATGATCTGATATTAGGGCTGTGGATGACAAGGTCAGATGTCACATGAGGCCTGTGGATTTCCGGAAGATGGGGCTTCTGCGGAAGGAATTCACGCGGCGCTGAAGCGCCGCGCTTGTACGGTACTGCAAGCATTATCGGCATGACTGAAGTCGTGCCCTTCCCGATCATTTCAGTGATTAATTGCGGTCGTTGGTGTCGATGTTGAAGCCGAGGATGGCGTTTACTTCGACCGGTTGCACGCCGCGCATGGCGGGGCGGAACTTCCAACTGCGCAGGGCGGTTACGATCTTAATGGTCATCGCGGCGGGGCCGGGCTCGAGGACCTGCAGATCTCTCAGGTTGCCGGAAGCATCGAGCTTGCATTTGATCACCACCCGGTTGTGGGGAAGGTTTGCGGGCAGATCGGTGCGCAGGCCTTGCGGTCCGACAATGGTTCCTTGGCCGCGCGGGGCGGGGTTGACCTCGGCGAATTGCATCACTACCGTGCCGATGGCCGTATCCACATAGACGCTGTAGTTGTCTCCGGGGAGCTTGCCGTAGAAATCAAACGCTCCGCCGGAGCGCGACGTGGCGACGATCGTGATCTCTGGTCCTTCCTGCTTCTTCACTTTGGAGCGGCTGGGAAGACTGGGCTCGCTGCCGCCTTCCGATCCGAAACTGGGCAGAGTGACTACGGTGGTGGTGCTGCCGCCGCGAACGTCCACGCCTGGCACTGCGGGAGCGCCGGTGGTAGCGGTGCCTGCGCCGCCGGGACCGGGCGTGGGAGAGATTCCGCCACGCGCATTAAGGTCGGAGCCATTACCGGTTCCAGTCGTGCCCGTACCTGTGCCTGCGCCAGTCAAGCCGCTGCCTGAGCTTTCGCCGCGACCGATGCCCGAGCCGCCGCCGGAACCGCCGAGGCCCGGAGTATCTCCACCGGAGGGCGACATGGCGAACGAACCTTTGCCCCCGGTTCCGGGTATTCCGACTTTCGAGCCGGGTTCCGACGAGATTACGATTCCGGCTTTGTCGCTATTTCCGCCTCCACCGTTTGGAGGAGCGAGAACCGAGCCGGCGTCTCCCGGACCGCCGAGGCCAAAGCCTGTTCTGCCCGTGCCGGAGAGACCGGAACCTGTGCCGACGGAGGGAGGCGGCGGAATAACGTTGTCAGCCAGGAGCGTACCGTTGCCAGATCCGCCGGAGTTGCCCGAGCCCGACGGCGAACCGGTGCCTGAACCTGTGACCGATGGAGGGGGAGGGACGACGTTCGGGCCGCCCAAGGATGTGCCTAAGGATGTGCCTTGGGATCTTCCAGAGCCTCGCGCGGCGGTGCCGGAGCCTCCGGTCGAACCTCCAACTTGGGGCGGAGGCGGAATGACGTTGCTGCCGAGCGATCCGCCCGGCGCGCGACCGGTGTTGCGCCCGCTTCCAGAGCCGCTTACGGGGGGGACGGCAGGTGGAGGCGGAACCACGTCCTGAGTGCCAAAGAACTTGCCGATGATGTTGCTCAGCATCGAGTTGCTGCCCGTTGTTGCGGGTGGCGGCGGAACCACGGATGCCGACGCCGCGCCAGCGCCGCTTTCCAGCCGGCGCAGGTCGCGAGCGGAGTCGGCCGATGGCGGTGGCGCGATGACTGAGGGCGCGGGAAGGTTGAGTTTCGCATTGCGGCCCGACTCGCGCTCCGGCGCGGAAACGGGCGGAGGCACGACTGCGACGTCGTTCATCTGCACTCGCGAGGGCGAGACTTCTCTGCCAGCAGCCGCGGGAGCGGGCGGAATGATGCTTGCGCTCAGCGCTGGAGTGGACCGCGCCCGGTCGCGGGAGACGCTTGTAGAGGCGGGGCTAATCACGTTCGCGTTCAAAGATGGCGCTGAAGAAGTGCGGTCCCGCGAAACCCTGGGAGCTGGGGCGATGCTGCTCGGGTCGAGAGCCGGCGTATAGAGTGTGTGGTCGGAGCGGACGCTGGGCGCGGGAGGCACGACTGAGTTGAGAGCGATACCGCCGCGGGATTGCTCGCGCGTGACGTTTACCTGTGCCGGAGCGAGTACGTTGGCGGGAAGGCTGGGAGCAGTAAGCGAAGAGCGCAAACCTTCCGCCGGCGGCGGGCCGGGGTTGGCCTTAACGGCAAGCAGGTTGGCGACTGCGTCGGAGGAGGAAGGAAGTTTAAGGTTGGGAGCGTCGACAACCTGCGGGGTCAGCGAACCGCCGCGAGCCACGTGGATCGTCTGAGTGCGGTGATGCGCTTCCTGGCCGCCGGCGCGACCGGTGGCTCCGGACTGGGCTCCGCCAAGGTCCTGGGTGCGGGGCAGTTCGTCGCCGGAGTAGTAGATCACTTCGTAGGGACGTACCTTGGGCGCGGCATAAGGACGCAGACGATTAATTTCGTGCGGCATCACAATGGCTGCGAAGAGCAGGAGAAATTGCATCAAGAACGACTTAAGCATGCCCCGGTACGGCATGAGGGTATCGGGAGCTTCGCCGGCCAGCCGCGGGCGCGATCGCGCGAAAGCGGGACCGATGCTGGTGACGAATTCCTGCCAGCGCGGCGACCACTCGACCAGCAGCTTGGGCTCGTCATGAAGCTGGGCGATCGCGATCTCTTCGAGTTGGAGAGTGTCGGTCATGGGTCCAACGGTCATGGGTCTAACGAGTGTCTGATTCTGGCTTCGGTGTGATGCCGGGGGGAAACACGCTGTTAGCTAGTTTGCTTCATTTTCATCTGGATTTCAATAGAATCGCCCAATGCAGTGCCGGTTCTGGCCAGCGTGTGGCCGGGTAACTCCAAGACTGAGGCTGCCTGCAGGCGGACAGGGGAGAAGCGCCAGGGTTGGAGATTGTGCTCGACGTGAACCACCGTGCCGGCGCGGTCTAAATAGACTACGTCAATGGGGAAGCGCATAGCAAGAGTATGAACTCCGCGGCAGGGACGAATCCACAGGCCGCAGCCGTTACCAAAGTCACCTTCGGAGGTTCCCAGCAAGCCCCGCAACCGGGACCAGTGCGTCTGGGCCACTGCAAGGTTAGTTGCGAGATAGAGCTGTCGGGTTTTGTTGAAAGCCTGGCCTTGAGGAACTAAGGGCTTTCTTGGAAAACCTGGCATAACGACTCCGAATCGCCTCGCCTAAAGGCGTGATTGATAACGCGTCCTTTACGGTATGCCTGAAGGCATACCCTGATACGAATCCCAGCGTTTTTCAGCAGCCTGTTGGCTGCTCACTTCCCGAATACGGAGCGATAGGCTTGAATGAGTGGCGGACCAATCGTGACCGCGAGGAACGGTACCAGAATGAAAATAACGAGAGGCGGAACCATCTTGATGGTAGTTTTTGCGGCCTGCTCTTCGGCGCGCTGACGGCGGGCGGTGCGCAAGGAGTCGGAGTGAACCCGTAAAGCTTGAGCCACACTGGTACCGAAGCGGTCGGTCTGGATTAAAGTGCCCACGAGAGAGCGAATGTCATCGACGCCGGTACGGTCGACGAGATTGCGCAGCGCCTCGGCGCGGGGCTTACCGGCGCGCATCTCCAGGTTGACGAAGTGAAATTCTTCGCTGAGGTCGGGATGGGCGTGATGCAAGTCTTTTCCAACGCGCATCAAGGCCTGGTCGAGGGCCAATCCGGCTTCGACGCAAATCACGGTCAGGTCGAGAGCGTCGGGCAGGGCGATGCGGATGCGCTGCTGGCGGTCTTTAATCATGCGCTTGAGGAAGAAGCGGGGAAGAAAGAAACCGAACGCGGGCACGCACACCAGCAAGGGAAAGCTGCTGAAACCGGAAAAAGCCACAACCCCGGCAAGGCCGAGAAAGGCGAAGACCAGACGAGTGGCGAGATAGTAGCTGACATGGCGCGGCTCGCGCAGCCCGGCCTGGATCAGCCAGGCGCGGGTGCGGGAAACGTCGGTGGGCGACAACGGAATGGCCTTGCTGATGGGGTCGAGAGCTTGCTCCAGCCGCTCTCTTACCTTGACCACCGGCTTCTCCGGAGCCTGCACCTGCTGTCCGCCCAGAGCGCGCAGGCGGGCTCCCAGCACCGAACTGGGCGTGACCACGGCCGCGCCGAAGGCAAACACCACCAGCACGACGGTCACGAATATGACGACGGCGAGAATGAGCAAAGGCATTTCTATACCTGATCTTAACTAAACCTGATCCTAACTAAACCTGGATCTTAATAATCTTCCGGATCACGAAATATCCGACAGTTTGCAGGGTAATGGCGACCACAAGCAGGATGTGGCCATAGGGATCATAAAAAAGCGGCTTCACGAAATCCGGGCTGAACATCAGGAGAACTGCCACGACCGTCGGCGGCATGGCCATAAGCAGGGCCATGGTCAAGCGTCCTTGAGCAGTGTGAACCCGCACCTGGCGCTGAATCTTGAAACGCTCGCGGATCACGTAGGACAAGTTGTCGAGGATTTCGGCGAGGTTGCCGCCGGTTTCGCGTTGCAGCATGACCGCCGTGACGAAGAACTTCACGTCCACCAAAGGTACGCGCTGGGTGAGATTCATGAGGGCGTCGCGCACCGGCATGCCGAACTTCTGCTCTTCATAGAGTTTGCGGAATTCGCTGGCCAGAGGCTCAGGGGCTTCGTTGGAAATCATTTCCAGCGCGGTGGTGAAGGCGTGTCCGGCGCGTACGGCGCGGGCCAGAGTGTCGATGGCGTCGGGAAAAAGCTCCTCGATTTTTTCAAAACGCTTCTGGCGGCGGTAGGAGACAACCGCGTAGGGAATAAGCGCGCCGATGACCAGGGCGGCCCAGGCAACGGCAGGAGTTTTGGTTAAGACCACAACCACGAATGCAGCCAGAAGGCCGCAGCTTATGCACAGAACCAGAAAATTGCCGGCGCGCAATTTCATGCCGGCCTGCAACAAGGAGTCCTGCATGGCCGAAACCCGCGCGGAGCGGCGCAGCAGAGTGTCGAGAGCGGGAAACTTGCTGAGTTGCTCGTCGCGCACCAGGGCGAGTTCTTCGTCAGGATCGCGCTCCGGCGCCTTCTGCACAGCGGCCAGCCGGTCTCTGATAAGGCGGGCCTGAGCGCGCCGTTCGTCGAGCAGAGAAGCGCCGGCAAAGGTTGCCAGGGCAACCACTACGAAGACGAGAAGCGCGATTAAGAGTTCGGGCATAGCTTTTAACCCAATTGCTGATTGATGATTGATGATTAAAACCCTCGACTCAGGCTTTTTAATCAGCAATCAACAATCAGCAATTTCCTTTCAAATCTCCATCTTCGACTCAAACAGCGCCGGGCGTAATCGAGCGCCCGCCGTGGCCAGGCGGTCGGCAAATAACGGACGGAATCCAGTGGCGCGGAAGGTTCCGCGCACCTTACCGCTTTCGTCAATGCCGCGCCGTTCAAACGAAAAAATATCCTGCATCGCGATGGATTCGTCCTCCATGCCTGTGACCTCGGAAATCGAGACGACCTTCCGGGTGCCGTCCGACAAACGGGCGACTTGCACCACGGCATGAATGGCGGAAGCGATCTGATGGCGCACCGCGCGCTCCGGAATGTTGAGATTGGCCATCGAGACCATGTTCTCGATGCGAGCCAATGCATCGCGCACGGAGTTGGCGTGGACCGTGGTGAGAGAGCCTTCATGGCCCGTGTTCATGGCCTGCAACATATCGAAAGCTTCTTCGCCGCGGACCTCGCCGACCACGATGCGGTCGGGCCGCATACGCAGGCTGTTGATGACCAACTGGCGCTGGCGGACCGCACCCTTGCCTTCGATATTGGGCGCGCGGGTTTCGAGGCGGACCACATGCTCCTGCTTGAGCTGCAGTTCGGCGGCGTCTTCGATGGTGACGATGCGCTCCACGTTGGGAATGTAGCCGGAGAGCACGTTGAGCAATGTGGTTTTGCCGGCGCCGGTGCCGCCTGAGATCAGCAGGTTCAACTTCCCCTTCACCATGATGGAGAGCAGTTCGAGCATGGCCTCGGTCAGGGTGTGGTTCTCGATCATGTTGCGGGCCGTGACCGGATCGCGTCCGAAACGGCGGATGGAGAGGCAAGCGCCGTCCAGTGCGAGAGGAGGAATAATCGCGTTCACGCGGGAGCCATCGGCGAGGCGGGCGTCAACCATGGGAGAAGATTCATCGACGCGGCGGCCCACGCGGGAGACAATGCGCTCGATGATTTGCATCAGGTGCTGGTTGTCTTTGAACGACAAGCCGGTCAGTTCCAGTTTGCCGGCGCGCTCGATGTAAACCTTGTCGAAGCGGTTGACCAGAATGTCGGAGATGGTGTGGTCCTTGAGCAGGGGTTCGAGCGGACCAAGGCCGAAAATTTCGTCCAGGATCTCGCGTGACAGGCGCTCGCGCTCGGCGAAGCTGAGGGGAATAACCTCGCTGTTCACCGAGTTGCGGATGAGCACGAGAACTTCTTCGCGGGCGGAGTCGCCGGTGGAGCGGCCCAGCTTTTCCAGATCCAGACGATCGAGGATCTTGCGGTGCAGGTCGGACTTTACCTGCTGGTACTCGCTGTGCTCGAAGGTCTGCAGATTAGCCATATAACCTATATCGTCTTAAATCTATACGGTCTTAAACAAGGACCAGTGGGCGCGTTTCACATCGACGTCATTGCGCGTCAATTCATTGGCCAGTCCGGAAAAGCAACGCGCAATCTCAGTGTGACTTTGCTCCATCACTGGTGAGCCGCGATCAATGGCCGAGGAAATGGCGAAGTACTGATTAGGGATGCGCCACAGCAATTTGACGCCCGCAGCGTTTTCCGCGTCGGCCTCGCTGAAGCCCGGCACTTTGCGGAAACGGTTGAGGACCAGCCGCACGCGTTCGCGGTGCCCGGTTTCTCCCAGATACTGTTGCACGCGAGCCGCGCTCCACAGCGACGCCACGTCGGTGCAAGCCACCAGCAGTACGCACTCCGACAAGTTGGCGACCAGGCGGCTGGCGGCATCGAGGCGCGAGGAATTGTCCACGACCACATAGCGGTAGTGGCCGACCAGCATGTCGAACAGCCGGACAAACTCGGTGGTGGAGGGCTCGATCGAGGCCGGCGCGTTGGTTCCCGCCAGCAACTGCAATCCGCCGGCGTGGCGGGTCATGAAGCTCTCCAGCAGGGAACTATCCATGCGGTGGAGATTGCGCGTGGCGTCGGCCAGGTTGAACAACGGTTTGAGATTCAGATGCAGCGCAGTGTGTCCGAGGGGGGCGAGGTCTACCAGCGCCGTCTGTCCGTGGGCCGCCTGCAGCGCCAGGGCCAGGTTGACGGCCACGGTAGTGGCTCCGCTGCCGCCCTTGGCGTTGACGGTAGTGAATACCTTGCCGCGCGTACCTTCCTTCTGAACCCGCCGCTGGGCTGTGGTCAGGCGGACAAAAGCCTCCAACAGATCGGTGGTAGTGGTGGGGCGCTCGATAAACTCACGAGCGCCGGCGCGCATGGCGCTCACGATGACCTGCGGCTGGTTGAGGTTTCCAATCGCGAACAGGGCGGAGTCGGGCAACTCCTGTTGCAGAAGTTCAATGGCGCGCATGGCCATCGCAGGATTATCGCTGGGGATATCGATCAACAGGACGTCGGGAGTGGCCGCCTGAACCCGGCGCATGACCGGATCCGAGGCCGCGACCGGAAAACTGGCGCAGGTATGAACCGTGCGGGCCACGCTGGTGCCATCCACCAACACCTGGAGCACGGTGCGCTGCTCATTGTCCGTGGCCACGATAACGACTGAAAGGTCGGGCATAACCTACGTCTACTCTACTCCTCGGAACCAAGTGTCAGTGTCCAGTTTCCAGTCAGTTCGCCTGATCACCATGGCCGTGGAAGGCTCAACAAAGGCTTTTTCGCGTCGAACTTCTCGTTGTTCATGAAAGGCTCCGGATTCCTGGGTCCGGATGGTGCTGCCGTATTGGGCGAAACCCGATGCACCGTGCACAGGACCATCAATTCCGAGTTGCTTTTCTGAAGACTCTTACTCTTGAAGAAATTGCCCAGAATCGGAATGTCCGCCAGGCCGGGAACCTTGTTCCAAATATCGGTGACGCGATTGTCGATCAAGCCGGCGATGACGAAACTTTGCCCATCCGTCAACTCGAATTCGGTCTCCGCCTTGCGCGTACTCAAAGCCGGGACGGTGAAGCCGGATATGGTGAGCGCGTCGGCGAAATCCAGGGTGCTGACTTCAGGAGCGACGGTGAGGTGAATATTGCCATTGGGCATGATCACGGGGGTGAACTCCAGCTTCACGCCAAACTCCTTGAAAGAGATGGTGACGGCGGTGAATCCCGCACCTGGCTGTACGATGGGGAAAGGAAACTGACCACCGGCCAGGAAGCTGGCCTTCTTGCCGTTGACGGCGATGAGGTTGGGCTCGGCCAGAATTTGTAGAAGGTTCTTGGACTGTAGCGCCTCAATCACCGCGCCCAAGTGAATGTCAGGGCGGAACAAGAACATGTTCAAGACATTGCTGATGGTCTGGTTGCTCGTGATGGGCGGGCTTTGTCCCTGGGTTTGGGTGATCTGTTGCGGGCCGAAGCCGCCATATTGGCCCGTCGTAGAGGTACCGACAAAATTGCCGGCGCCGGTGGAGAAAAAGTTGACGCCAAGCTGGACGGTTGCGGAGCGGTCAACCTCGGCGAACTTTACTTCCAGCATGATCTCCTGCGCGCCCACGGGACCGAAGGTGAGCACGTTGACGACATTCTTCGAATAAGCGGAGGCCAGCTCTCCAGCGCGCTTGGCAACATCCTCGGTAGTAACGTGGCCGGAGAGAACGATGGCGGCGCGCGAAGGGGTGACGGAAATCTGTTCTTCGGGGAAGACGCGATGTTCCTCTTCCGCGGCCGCGCTGACATCGACGTCGACGCGGAGATCGAAGCTGCGTGAGCGTTCGTTTTCGTCCCAGATGATCAGCGAGACTTCCCCGGGGGCTCGTCCATGAACCAGGATCTGGGTGGGAGTAAGTACGGTAGGATCGGCGACGGCGGGGTCGGTGACCGAGATACGCTTGATTTGCTCGGTGGTATTGATGAGCAGAGATTTATTGACCATGACGCGCAGCGGAGCCGACCCTTGAGGCTGAGACGACTGGGGCGGAAGCGTGGTCTGAGCGGCGGCCGGTGGAGTGGCTTCCTGGGGCGCTTGAATCGCGGGCTGTTGGGGCAGCGCCTCAGCCAGGGCAAGGGCCGGCAGAACGAACACCGGGAAGAGAAGCGAACGTATGACCGCTGCGAAAAGTGTCGTGCGAACCTTCATCGTGTGATTCCTCTCCACATGAGGAAGCCTGCTATGGAGCGTACCGAACGCGCAAATCGAAACCGCTCTCCGGCTACTTGGGTTCATCACTGCTTTGTTCCGCCAACGGGACGACAGTCTTCTTGTCACCTTTATAAACCTCGACACTGAGGACCGACGGAGGCGGAGGTGGTTTCTCAGTTTTCTTTTGCTTAACAGCATGAACCGTCGCCTTGGGCGGAGCCGCGGGTACGGTGCCGCCCTTGTACAGCCCCTTGGCATTGGCTGCATCCACGGAATCCTGATGCGTGTCGAGCGGGTTGCGCAGGGAGAGTTGAATCTTGCCTTCGGAACTGGCCAGGGTGAGGCGTTCGGCGTCCTCGGGCGAAGCCAGAAGGGTGATCACCGGGGTATTCTGAGCCTCCCCGGAGGCATTGCGTTCCAGAGTGTGGCCGGAAGCAATCACGGCCACATTCTGCAGGACGGTTGTGGTTTGGTTTTCCGAGCTCCCATTGGGAGTGCCGGTGAGGAGTACATCGACGCGGGTTCCGGGACCGACGAAACCAGCGACTGAGACGACCTCATTCACTCGCACCGAAACCGCGCGCATCCCCGGAGGAATCAGAGAAGGCAAACCGGATCCGGCATTTTCAGGCGCCAGCTTGCTGGGCAAAATAAACTCGCCTTTGGAGATGGGGATGATCACGCCGCGGCCCAGCACTTGAGACTTCTTGCTGTAGGCACCGGGAGGCAGGCCAGAGGCGGGGAAGCGGGCGATGCGCACGTCGTGATCTTCGACTCGGGCTCCCACCTGAATGTCACCGAGGGCCACGATCACGTCGGCGCCGGGCTCGTTGCTCGAAGGACCTTTGTCTTGCAGGTTCCTGTAGACGAGGAGACTGACGAAGGCCCCCAGGGCCAAAGCCAGACCGCCGATCATCAACAAACGAGTGCGGTTCATAGTGCTCCGTCAGAAAGCGCAATTATCCCCGTCGTCACCAGGGGAAAACACTCTGTCTCGTGTTGCCCGTATAGATTCCCTACTGAATCGAGCTGGCGACGTTGGAGAAAACATTATTCGCGTTAGACCCGATGAGCCGAACCGTGCCCACGACGATCACGAGGATCACGGCCAGCATCACGGCATACTCCGCGATATCCTGGCCCTCATCGTCGTACCACAATCTCCAAAGATGATCCATACTTTCCGCCCTCCTAAAGAAAACAGCACGCAGATCGAAAGCCCATGGCCGCTCAGAGACTTACGTCCCTTTCACTCGCGCTGTGCTGGCAGAGATACGTATCCGAACTGATCTCACTCATAATAACCTGCAAAATGCCCTGAGGGTGTAATTTCTTGCGGAGCCACGGTAACTAGTGTTGTGCATTTGCCGTCTGGATGGCATTCGAGGGCGCAGTCAAGACGACCGCCTGGGGATCCTGGTATGCGGCTGTCCAACCGGGAGAACTCCGCAAACCGGTCGCGAGGGCGGAATCCGCGGGAACCAGCACTGTGTCGATTCTCCATTGGTGCAGGGTTTGCTGCCAGTCGCCTTTGAATTGATAAGTGCTCGCGAACTGATCGAGCAGTGGCTTGCCGTAAAGATCAGCCCGGCCGTCGATGAAGACGCGAGTGCCGGGGTAAAGCTTCCAGATTAGATAACCGCCCCAGTCGTAGTGGTTGAAGATCGGGCCAGAGGGCGGATGGGTCTGAAGAAATGCCACGGCACGGGCAGGGAAGCACTGCACCTCCGCCTGCGGCTGGCGCTGAATCACGCGGGCAGTGTGAACGCAGACAAAGACGGCCATTGCCAGCACGATCGCTGCATTGAGCAACGGCGCCGAGGCCAGCCGCGGACCCGACCGACGGGAACGGCTGGTGGGCCAGTCCCCGAGCCGCAGGCTGACGAGCGGGGCTGCGATCAGAACGAACAGCGGCATCATGCGGATCGAACAGAGGCTCGCGTACAGGCTGACCAGTAACGGAAGCAAGTCGCGCGGGCGTACACCCCGGCGACAGCAACTGAGAGCGGTGAACGTACCCAGCACGATCAGCAGGAAAGGCCAGTACTCGGCATGATGGAAGTTGGGCGAGGCCCATTCGGCGATGTAGCTTTGCATGGCGGCTGACCGAAGAGTCTGAATTGGGTAGGAGAACATCCGCAGGCCGTTGGGATTCAAGGGCACAATCAGCAGATCGAGCAGAAGGATGAGCGCGGCAAACCGCAAGCGTGACGCGTTTCGCGGGGAGCCTGCAAGCAGGCCTTCAAACAGTTCCCCTGCGAGGAAGAGTGCAGATAGAACTAAACCTACAGCAAATCCGGCGTGCAGATTTACCCAAAGCAGAGTTAGTGGGAGAGTCCACCAGAGTAGTTTTGGATCATGCTCGGAACGCTCGAGAATCAACAGCCACAGACTGGTCAACAGAAGAGAAAGAACCTGGGGACGAACTCCCCAGACAGGCGCAGTAGACCAAGCCGCGCAGAGCGTGACCACACCGGCAACGTATGGGGCCGGGCTGCAGCGCAAATAGAGCACTAAGAATGCAGCGCAGAGCACCGCAGAAAAGACAACGATCAGTCCGCCAAAACCTGCGGCGCGCTCCAGTTCGTAAAGCAGAATTTCAGTCAGCCACTCATGCGCGACCCAGGGCTTTCCGGCGCGAGTGTAGGAAAAAGGATCGGTGTGCGGAACGCTTTTATGCACAGCAATGTACTGCCCGGTCCTGAGGTGCCACCAGACGTCCGGATCGGTGACGTTGCGCGCCGTCATGGCGAACAGGCCGAGCAAGAGGACTGCGAGGAAAGTGTGTTTTGTGCTGAGCGCCTGGTTCATTGCGGATCCGTCGCAGATGTCGCGGCGTGCCACGGAATAAGACGATTGCCAGCATGGGCAGATAAAGAAAAATAACGGCCCACCTTCCCGCCTCATTGAAGCTGTGCGGAACGTGATACCAACGCCAGATACCCGCGCCCCAACTGAAGAACACGGTGGCGAGAATCTCACGCCGTGATTTTGGAATGAGCCACAGGATAAAGCTGTCGAAAAACCACCGCTGCGGCACGCAGGCGGCCAGCAGCAGCAGAATCGCGTCGCGGTCCCGGTAACGAAACAGAGCAAGCAGCAGCAGCGGTCCTGGCAAAACCAGAAGCGGGACGAAGTGTTCATAGTTTTTCATCTGCGCGACCCAAAGCAGAGGCCACTTCGGCATCACGGCGAGGCTTAACGCGCCGATGATGAAACAGGCCACGATGCCGGGGCGGGTTGCGCGGGTGAAGAATACCGGCAGCCCGATCTGCGGCTTAGCCATGGTAACGGGCAGCAGGAGAGGGAAGAAGGCGCTCGCCGCGATGACTGAAGACCATTGAACGGCAAGCAATCCGGCCCAGTAGGGGTAGGCGAGAAATATCAATAAACCGCGATAGCTATGGCGAGTAAGTCCGAAGGCCAGCAGCGCGGAACTGAGTCCGTAGAATGTGCCGGCGGCAATCTCCGGCTGCAGGCGCACGAAGGGCAGGGCGAAAAGCGCCGCAGTCAAGGGATATTGCTCCAGCGGAGTGTCGTAAGGATTTTGCCGCGCGAGCAACCTTTGCGCCAGATGCAGGGCCCAGCGGAAATCAGCGGCGTCCTGATGAAAGTGCTTCATCAGGAACCAGCAGAAAACGCCGCTGGCCACGCCGATAGCCGCCGAAACCGCGATACGCAGCTTCATGAGGAGTTCTTCAGAGCATAAGTTGTAACATGGACGGCCAGGCTGGAGTCGTGGCCGTTATCTTGCGCAAGAATTTTAAACTCGAAGTGTTGCTTGCGCTGCTGTGCGCGGGCAGCATGTGGTTCTACGTGCAGCGCGTGCTCATTCCGTACGAGAAAGCCGATTCCTCGGCGCACCAGCGTCCCCGCGGAAATCTCTCCGATCTCTATCCGCGCTGGCTGGGCGCGCGCGAACTGATGCTGCACCACCGCAATCCCTACGGCAGCGAAATCACCGCAGAAATACAAAAGGGATACTACGGCCGCGAGCTGGATCTCGCTCACCCTGACGATCCCAAAGATCGGCAGGGATTTGCTTATCCGGTGTATGTGGTGTTCCTGCTGGCGCCGCTGATCGGTTTTCCGTTTCATGGGGTGCAGATATTTTTCTACTGGCTGTTGGTGGGCCTGACGGCGGCCAGCGTTTGGTTGTGGCTGCGAGCGCTGGGCTGGGAGTTGCCGGGGCTGGCCATGGCAAGTTGCATCGCGCTCACGCTGGGAAGCTTTCCGGCAGTGCAAGGGATCAAGTTGCAGCAACTGAGCCTGCTCGTGGCGGCGTTGCTGGCGGGATCTGTGGCCAGCGTGGCCAGTGGGTTCCTGTTCCTCGGCGGAGCACTTCTGGCGCTGGCCACGATCAAGCCGCAACTGACATGGCCTCTCGTGGCATGGCTGCTTTTGTGGGCGGTGGGCGATTGGCGGGCGCGGCGAAAGCTCGTCTTTGGGTTTGGGCTCGTGATGGCGCTGTTGTTGGCCGGAGCGGAAATCCTGTTGCCCGGGTGGTGGCGAATGTTCGCCGAAGCCATTGGACAGTACCACCAGTACACGCAGAACCAGTCTGTGATCGAAGTAATGCTGAATGAGTTTTTCGGCCCCGTCGCGGGTGGGTCCGTAAGCCGCATTGGCGCGCAAATCCTGGCGGTGGTTGCAACCATTGCTTGCGGACCTTTGCTATGGAAGTTACGACGAGGGCAACCAGACACTTCGGGATTCAGCGCTGCAACCGCGCTGGCGCTCGCTTTGACTGTCCTGGTGATACCGATGTTCGCGCCCTACAACCAGGTTCTTCTGCTGCCCGTAATTCTGCTGCTGGCACGGGAGCAGGCAGCGTTTGTGTCGCGGTCGCGCGCTCGCCGTTTGGCGTACGGTCTGGGCGCATTTCTCTTGGGATGGCAGTGGGCTGCGAGCCTCGGCCTCACTGTGGTTTACTTGCTGGTCTCGCGGGCATCGGCGCTCGATGGCTGGCAGTGGCCGTTCTTCGCGACGTTTGCATTGCCGGTGTGGGTGTTCGCGTTGATCTTCTCTCTGGCGAAAGACGAAGTCCGCCGATCGCAAGCGGAAGAGGTCCATGAATGATGGCAGATTCCAGTGGTCAGGCTCCGGGTGGCGCGACTAACGCACGTTTAAATGGCGTTAGCCCCGGCGCATCAAAAGACAGTCAGGGCTCGTCTCCGTGGCAGCGGGCGCTGACGCTGACCCTGGTTCTGCGGCTCACCTACTCCGCGTGCGCGGCGATTATTGCCCTGATTCAACCCGTGAACGGGCGGCTTGTCCACTCGAATGCCTTCACGGAGAGTCTGCGCCCACCCGACCACAGCCTGTCCTACCTGTTATTGGGTGTTTGGGAACGCTTCGACACGCTTTGGTACCTTCACATTGCGGCCCATGGTTACGATCGGCCGGACGCAGTGGTCTTCTTCCCACTGTATCCCAATCTCGTAAAGATCATGAGCCTGCTGTTCCCGGCGATGGCCGCCGCTCTGCTCACTTCAACCCTGGCGGCGTTCTTTCTTTTTTGGGGATTGCAAGAGTTGCTCTTGAGTGAGGCCCCGCCGAAACTGGTTCATCAGAGTGTTTTGCTCTGCGCCGCCTGGCCGGCCAGTTTTATTTTTTTTGCCGGCTACGCGGAGTCGTTGCTCTTTGCCTTGATCGTGTGGTCTTTGTGCATGGCTCGCAGAGACCGTTGGCTGGCGGCTGCAGCGCTCGGCTTAGCCGCGGCGCTGACTAAAGCAGTAGGCGTGGTGGTGGTGGTGCCGCTGCTGATCATGGCCCTGCGGCACAACCTGCGGCGCAAAAGGATAAGGGCCCTGCCGCTTTTCTTGGTCCCGCTTGGTCCGGCCGGATTCCTGGGATACTTGCAGTGGACCGGTCACGGCGCACTCGCCTCATCCTACGGGCAATATTGGCGGACTTCGATGGCGATGCCTTGGACAACCCTGTGGGCGAGTGTTGATGCCATGGCGCGGAGGCCGGATCCTATTCTCGGATTGAATCTGATATCCCTGCTCCTCATATCTGGTCTGGTGGCCTGGAGTCGGCTTAGAATCGAATACCTACTCTATTGTGCGGCCGCAATTGTCGTCTTTCTCTGTAAAGAGACCACACCTCCGCTACAGAGCATGATGCGCTATCTGCTAATTGTCTTTCCGGCTTTTGTCGGCTGCGCTTATTTGCTGCAGCGCCCCACGCTGCAGTCCAGATTTGAGATGGTGTGCGCAGCGCTTTTTGTGATTAACCTCGGATTGTTGTGGCTTTTTCTGGGCTGGTCGCTGGTGCTGTGAGGCTCAGACTCGCCATGAGAAACCCGCGAATCGACGCCGTGATGCGCAAGTCCCTGGTGGTTTTCTTGCTCGGGTTTGCAGCGCTGAACGCAGAACTGCTCTGGCAGGTGCGAGCCTCGGTTTTCCAGGGCTACGGTGACTTCGCTTCCTTTTACACCGCCGGCAAGATCGTTCGCAGCGGTCAGAGCGCGCGGCTTTACGACCGAGCGCTCCAGTGGAAAATACAACAGGAGTTCGCTTCAACCGTTAAAATTCGGCGCGGCCCCTTGCCCTACATACGCCCGCCGTTCGAAGCCCTACTTTTCCTTCCTTTCGCTTACCTGACATACCCGGCTGCCTGTGTGCTGTGGATGGCGCTCAAGCTGGCTCTCTTGCTGACCATCCCGTTTTTCTTGCCGCGGCTCGACGGCGAGAGCTTTTCGAACGCAACCTATGCCATGCAGAGTCTGATGTGTCTAGCTTTTTTCCCCACGGCTTTTGATCTTTTACAGGGACAGGACGCCATCTTGCTCCTGGTGATCCTGGTGCTGGGATTGAGGCTCCTGTTGCGCGGCGCCGACCTGGGATGCGGGGCCGTTCTGGCTTTGGGAATGTTTAAGTTTCATCTTGTTATCCCCCTGCTTGCGATTCTCCTCCTGAGGAAGAAAGGCAGAGTGGTGTTGGGATTCATTGCGAGTTCTTCTCTTTTGTTCGGGATCTCGTTGCTTATGGTGCATTGGTCGGGCCTGTTGGGCTATCCCCTGTATTTGTGGGGTCTGAATCAGGCAGCAGGGCTGGGAATGGTGACCAAGCCGCAAAGCATGCCTAACGTTCGCGGTCTTCTCGCGGTATTGTTTGGGAGCGGACCACTTCCCGAAAGCGCCCACTGGTTTCTTGGGGGAGTCGTTGTCCTCGGGATAATCATTGCCAGCAGATCATGGCGCGGCGGTGATCGCAGGTCGATCTCGGTTGCGTTCTGTTTCTGGATCGTGGTGACCCTGGTGACCAGCTACTATGCGAACGCTTACGACCTGACGTTGCTTTTGCTGCCCCTATTACTTCTCAGTAACCCGTTCCTGCGGGGTTTGGAAGTCTCAGGCTGGCCGCGAACACTCTTTCTCGCGGCGGCGGGTGTGTTGTTGTGTACGCCGCTGCTGTTGGTGCTGGCTCTCGTCGTGGACCAGTTTAGCTGGATCGCGGTGGCCCTGCTCGCTCTTGCCGTCTCGATATCGAGAGCGGAGAAGTCCTGGCGCCAAGCGTAGAGAGCGTGGCGCACCAGAGGCGCAGGTAGTTCAGGAAGGCTCTTCCCGCCGGGGCCTGATTCCTGTCATTATGCTTATCGGCGTGACTTCCGGGTAAACTTGTAAGGAGGCGGTGCCACACCCGATGACCTTGAATGCGATAGGCCGTTCGTCTTCCGGCGGCTCCGGCGTGTTTCCCGCGCTGGTGCTGGTGCAAGGCAACGAGCAGCGGAACATCGTCCTCAACCGGACTCCGTTCAGCGTCGGGCGCAAGGTCGACAAAGATCTGGTGATCGCCGATCCTCGCGTGTCCCGCGACCACGCGCTCATCGTGCTCGAGGAAGACGGGTTTTTTCTCGTCGACCAGGGCAGCAAGCACGGCACGTTCGTCAATGGAGAGCGGGTTCAGCGGCAAAAGCTGGAGCGCAACGACCGCCTGGAATTTGGAGCGCGCGATTCGACTTACGCCATCTTCAATCCGGCGCACGGCACCTCGAATACGGCGCGCGAGTTTTTGAGCCAGATTTCCGGGATCCAGATCTCGCAGGAAGCCACCGACCTCGAAAAGTTAACTTTGTTTCTGGAAGCGGCCCGCAAGCTGAACACCGCCGGCGTGCTCGACGAAATTCTGATGACCATGCTGGAGGTGACGCTGCGCCTGACGCGCGCCGAGCGTGGCTATGTCTTTCTCAAAGACGACGAGGGCAAATTGCGACTGGCTGCGGGGCGCAACAGCAAAGGCGAGGCGTTGCTGGACGACAAAACGATCTCCCACTCGGCGCTCGACGAATCGCTGCGCTCCAACTCCGAGTTTCTGCTCACCGATACCGGCAGTTCGATGGATCTCGCGGCCCGGCAGAGCATTGTGGCCTACGATCTGCGAACCGTGATTTGCATTCCGCTGCGCAAGCGGCAGGTACAGGCCGTCCGCGACCAGCAGACGCCCGCGCCTGACGCTGCCTCCGAAGTGGCAGGAGTTCTGTACGTGGACTCGCGCTTCGCTTCGCGGGAATTTTCCGGCGTCGGCCACGACATTCTGCGGGCCATCGCGACAGAAGCCGGATCGTTGATCGAGAATGCCCGGCTGGTGCAGGCTGAGGAAGAATCGCGCCGCTATCAGCAGGAATTAGCCATCGCCGCCACCATTCAGCAACGCCTCATGCAGGTGAAGATTCCGGACGTTCCTTTTGCGAAGCTGCGCGGCAAGAATCTGTCTTGCAAAGAAATTGGAGGCGACTTCTTCGACGCGGTCAACACCAAAGAAGGCCTCGCGGTGGTGCTCGCCGACGTCAGTGGCAAAGGAGTCTCAGCGGCGCTGCTGGCTACTTCGCTGCAGGGCATGATTTATTCGCATTTGAGTTCGGGCATGCCGCTGTTGGACGTCGTCGCCGCCGTGAATCACTTCTTCACCGAAAAACTGGTGGGAGAAAAATACGCCACCGTACTGCTGGCGCGCCTGCGGCGGGACGGCGACCTGGAATACGTCAACTGCGGCCACGTGCAACCCCTGCTGGTTTGCGGTGGAGAGGTGATGCGTCCGCCGCACGGCAATGTGCCGGTAGGGCTGCTGCCGGATGCAACGTTTGAAAGCGCCCGCTGCCAGCTTAATTCGGGCGACCGCTTCATCCTGGTCACCGATGGTGTGACCGAAGCGGAAAATTCCATGGGCGACTTCTTCGAAGACTCGCGGCTGGAAGCGGCCGCGGCGAAGACTCCGACACTGGAGGGTATCTTCGCCGCGGTCACGGAGTTCTGCGCCGGAAATCCTCTCAGCGACGACTGCACGGTGGTGGAATTGGTGTACTCGAGCGTCGGCGAAGCGTAATCGCAGCGGGAAGGTTGTAACGGCACGAAGACCGTAAAGAGGTGATGCGTGACTGAGCCTCGTTCCTTCTGGTCTGCTTTTCCTGTTTTGGGCGGCTGCGTCTTGATGTGCCTCGCGGTTTGCTTCGCGCACGGGCAAACTTATTCCCCCAGTACGGAAGTCCGCATCAACGATCTGCCTTCGCTGACGGCGAAGTCCAAAGACGCCTCGGATGTGCTCGCGGCCTCGGTCGAGATTGTTCTCCGCGATAAAGAATTTTGCTGCGGGAAGGACTCTGCGCTTGAAGACGATGTTCAAAGGGCGGACCCAAAGTCTTTAAAGGATGTTGCCACGAAGCTGCAGCGAAGGCATCTGCTGAGCGATGGCCTCCCCATCAGAGTGACGGCAGAATATGTGCCGGCGACTTCGCTCGTTTCCGGCACCTTGATCGGCGCACTCACCGAGAGACGAGCGCTGCTCATGGAGTGGAATTCTCACTTGTACGTTGTCTACGGAATCATCTACAACACGGGCTATACCCTAGAGGGCGAGAGAATAGATTCGATCCTCAAGATCTTCCTGCTGGACCCGCGATTTTCCGGCCAGCGCCGGGAAGTTACCTTTGATCGCGCAACTGATGATTGGGGAAAAGTGCAAGGCCTGTTGACGCTGAAGGCCGCGCCGCAATAGCCCCCGTTCGAAACGGATTTTCGCAGAACCACGTTACGGTAGGGATCGGTGAAAACTTCCTTGTGAATGCCAATTCTCAAACGTGCAGTGCCGCTTCTCCTCGGAAAAGAAGGCCCGCCGTCGGTGACGATGAAGCCCAGATCGCGGGTGCAGGCTTGGTCGACCGCGGAAAATACACTTCTTTGACAATTCCGTGACCCAGCGAAAACCAGACCTTGCTATGTTGATTCAAAGCAGTGCCAGGGCCGGTTTTGTGCTTGAGGTCCTGCGGGGTGGGATTCCGGGTCACCCCGCATGGTGTATAGAATCGCTCATGAAGTTTTTGTCCGGAGGCGTACAACCGCATTAGATCCATTGCGGGAAAGAAGGTCCTCCGCCCTGGCAAATGACAGGAATGTGACAAACGGAGCCCGGAATAGTTGCATCGAAGCAAGGTGTGAAGGAAAGTAATGTTGCGTTGTCTGGGAAACCAACGGTAATGAAACAACTCGGATTCATGTGATGCCAGATCTCGCGCAATTTCGCAAAGTGATCCTCGGTACGGTGGCGGCCTTGTGCGTGATCCTGGCTTTGCAGCCTAGGGCTGGTGCCGCGGTTGCACCTGATCCGAACGCCGACACGGCGCTGGACCACGGATTCCTGGGGCTTTACAACCTGGATTTCACGGGCGCGCAGAAGGATTTTTCCGCTTGGGAGGCCGAACATCCTGACGATCCGGTCGGGCCGGTCAGCGAAGCTGCCGGGTGTCTGTTCTCGGAGTTCAACCGCCTGGGCGTGCTGGAGACTCAGTTCTTTGAGAATGACCAGGCTTTTAGCACGCGCTCGAAGCTCAGCCCTGACCCTGAAGTGCACGACCATTTTCAGGAAGCGCTCGACCGCGCCCAACGGCTGGCCCGCGCCCGCCTGAGTAAAGATGCGAAGGACCGGGACGGGTTGTTTGCCATGACTCTTGCCTCCGGGATTGCAGGCCGACTACGCGGCGCTCATCGAGAAGAAAAACATGGCTTCCTTGCATTACACCAAAGAGGCTTCCGTCTGGGCGCAGCAGCTTCTCGCCGTCTGCAACAGCGACTGTTCCGACGTGCTGGTGGCGACAGGATTCAGCAAGTACATTATCGGCAGCATGACGGCGCCGGTGCGCTGGTTCCTGCGCATGGGCGGTTTGCCCGGCGACAAGCAAGGCGGCATCGCAGACTTGAGGATGACGGCTGAACACGGCCGTTATCTGAAACCGTTTGCCCGCATTCTGCTGGCGATTGCCTATGTGCGCGACAAGGACAAGGTCCGCGCCCTCGAACTGCTAACCGCTCTGCGTACTCAGTTTCCCGGCAACACTCTGTTTCCTCGTGAAATCGCGCGTTTGACGCCCTCAGTGACCTCTGCCCATTAATGTATCCCAGCCCGTTCATCAGAAATTCATCCGTTTGTAACCGTGCTGTAACATAGCGCCGATAGAAACGAGCATAGCTATAGCTCTCCTAAGGAGAAATGATCGCGTATGCGCAAACTCACCCTGCTATTGTTGTGTGCCTTTGTAGCCCTGCCGCTCGTAGCTCAGACCAAGCTGAACGGAGCCGGCGCTACCTTCCCTTATCCGATTTATTCGAAGTGGTTCAGCGAATACCACGGGCTGCACTCGGATATCGAAATAAACTACCAATCCATCGGCAGCGGTGGAGGCATCCGCCAGGTCACCGAGGGTACGGTTGATTTCGGCGCCAGCGATATGCCGATGACGGACGCTCAACTCAAGGAAGCTCAAGACAAACGGAAGACCAAGATTCTTAACCTTCCGACCGTGCTGGGCGCGGACGTGCCGGCTTACAACATTCCGGGCGTGACTGGGGAAGTGAAGTTTACGCCTGAGATCCTCGCGGGAATCTTTCTTGGCAAGATTACAAAATGGAATGACAAAGCCATCACCAGCGCAAATCCGGGCGTCAACTTTCCTGACAGAGACATCGTTGTAACGCACCGCTCCGATGGCAGCGGGACCACCTTCATCTGGACGGACTACCTGTCGAAAGTCAGCCCTGACTGGGAGAGCCGGGTGGGCAGAAACACTTCCGTCCAGTGGCCAATCGGCCTGGGTGGAAAAGGAAACGAAGGCGTTGCCGGATTGATTCGACAGATGCCCGGGGCGATCGGCTACATCGAGTTGATCTACGCCGTGCAGAATAAGATCTCCTACGGCAGCGTCAGGAACTCCGCGGGAAACTTTGTGAAGGCTTCACTGGAAAGCGTGACGGCGGCGGCGGCGTCCGCTCCCAAGATGCCGGCGGATTTTCGCGTCTCCATCACCGATGCACCAGGCAAAGACGCATATCCCATTTCCAGCTTCACCTGGCTGCTGGTTCCTCAGCAGTCGAAGGACGCAGCGAAAAGCAAAATCCTGGTCGATTATCTGAACTGGATGGTTACTGACGGACAGAAGATGACGAGCTGCACTCAGCTACGCACCGTTGCCTGACAGCGTTGTGCAAAAAGAGAAAGAAGCCATCAAGCTGGTCAAGTAGGGAAGTGGTCAGTGGTCAGTGATCGGTGGTCAGTGAGGAAGAATCGCTCGCTGCGCATCGCATTGGGATGAACACAGCTCCGGCTGTGCCCTTTCAAAAATCGTGGGCACCCTCCCCCAACCTGGGTCCCTCTTATGCCCACTCGCCACTGACCACTGATTCTTCCCTTGTCCGCCTTGATGCACCCGTTCCACCTTGCCTGGCGAATGTTTTATACTGGGTGACGGATGTCCCCACGATCGAACGAGTAAGACCCTCGCATGGCTCGCATTTCGCTGGAAAATCCTGAGTATTATCTTAACCGCGATACCTCATGGCTCGCGTTCAACGGCCGTGTGCTCGAGGAGGCCCAGGATGAGGGCAACCCGCTTCTGGAGCGGCTGAAGTTCCTGGCCATCTCCGCCAGCAATCTGGATGAGTTTTTCGAGATTCGCGTGGCCTCCATGATGCAGCAGATCGAGGATGGCTACAACGAAGCCGGTCCCGACGGATTGACGCTGGGTGAAAAGCGCGACATTTTGTCGCGTCTCACTCACGAGTTCGTGGATGAACAGTACGAGTGCTGGAATGCGTTGCGTCCGTCGCTGTCTGAGCGCGGAATCCGCGTGCTCGCCTTGCACGAACTGGACGCCGAAGCCCGCCGCTTCGTCAACGAGTATTGCGAGAAAGAACTAGACCCTCTGCTTACTCCGGTGACGGTGGATCCCAGCCATCCGTTTCCGCGTGTGATCAACAAGGCGCTGTGCCTGGGCTTTCTCTTGCGCCGGCGGCGCCGCTCCGCTCTCACCTATACCGGTGTGGTGTCGGTGCCCCGCGCTTTGCCTCGCCTGGTGCGCCTGCCCTCGGACACCACGACCGACTTCATTTTTCTCGCCGACCTCGTTGCCCACCACGCCCAGAACATGTATCACGGCTATGACATCGTTTCCTCCGCGCCCTTTCGCGTGACCCGGAACAGCAATCTTTATCTGCAGGAGGAAGAAGCGCGCAATCTTCTGGAGTCCGTGCGCGCCGAATTGCATAACCGGCGTAAAGGCGACGCGGTCCGCATGGAAATTGAGGCCGATGCCGATCCCGAAATTATCGATCGCCTGCGCACCGTGTTCGAACTCGATCCCTGGCAGGTTTTTCCCGTGAACGGCCCCGTTAACCTTTCGCGTTTGTTTAACGTCTACGAGCAGACTCAGCGCCCCGATCTCAAATATCGCCCCTTCGTCCCACGCGAATTGCGCCTTACCGCCAAGTCCCAGAATCTGTTCGAGGAATTGAGGCGGCACGACGTGCTGCTGCACCATCCCTTCGATTCCTACGACGCCGTGGTGTCGTTCATCGAGTCGGCGGCGGAGGACGAGAACGTACTTTCGATCAAGCAGACTCTTTACCGCACCAACGAGCACTCCTTGATTGTGCCTTCGCTAATGGATGCCGCTTCGCGCAAGGAAGTCACCGCGGTGGTCGAATTGAAAGCGCGTTTTGACGAGGCCCACAACATCCGCTGGGCACGCGAAATGGAAGATGCCGGAGTACAGGTGTTTCATGGATTGGTCGGCCTGAAGACGCATTGCAAACTATCGCTGCTGGTGCGCCGCGATCCCGATGGCGTGCGCAGCTACGCCCACATCGGAACCGGAAACTACAATGCCACCACGGCGCGCATCTACACCGACCTCAGCCTGTTCACGGCGAATCCGGAAATTACCCGCTCCGTGCACGACGTGTTCAGTTTTCTTACCGCCTATGCCGAGAACCCCAGCTACGACCCGCTGCTGGTGGCCCCGCTCGATCTCGCGGAAAAAGTGATCGCTCTGATCGATCGCGAGGCCGACCACGCGCGCCAGGGCCGCCCCGGACGCGTCATCGTCAAGATGAACGCCTTGCTCGACAAGAACATGGTTCAGGCCCTGTATCGAGCTTCTCAGGCCGGGGTTGAGATCGACCTCATCGTGCGCGGCATTTGCGCTCTGCGTCCGGGCGTGCGTGGCCTCAGCGACCGCATCCGTGTGCGAAGCATCGTGGGACGTTTCCTTGAGCACAGCCGCATTTACTACTTCGGCAACGGCGGCGAGGAAGAAATCTACATCGGCAGCGCAGACTTGATGCCGCGCAATCTCTATGAGCGCGTCGAAGTGCTCGTCCCCTTGCGCGACGAATTCCAGCGCGAGCGCGTGCGCCGCGAGATTCTCGACGCCTACCTTGCCGACAACCGCAAGGCCCGCATCCTGCTGCGCGATGCCACCTACATCCGCGCGTGGCAGCCCATGCACGGCAAACGAAATCGCAAACCGCCTGTGGGCGCAGCCGCCTTCAGCGCGCAGGATTACCTGATCAGCGTAGCCGAGGGCAAGCAGCCGGCCGGCTTCACTCTGGCCCAGGTCGAGGCAGGGAAGCGCAAAGCTCCCGCCGGAAGAGTACGATAACTCCCGATGATCATTTATTTTCTGCGTCACGCCAGCGCCGGCGAAGCCGTCGCTAACACCAAGAAGGACGAGAAGCGAGCGCTCGACAAGGAGGGCATTGAACAGTGCGGCTACGTCGGCCGCGCTCTGGCCGCGATGGAGGCGCAGGTGGATTGCATCATTTCGAGTCCGCTTAAACGCGCCACCCAGACCGCATCCCTAGTGGGAAATGAAATGGGTTACGAAGGCAAGCTGCAGATCGAGACCGCGCTGCGTCCCGGGGCTACCTTCGCCGACTTTCGACGCCTGCTCGAAAAATACGCCAGCCAGGAATCGATCATGGTCGTCGGACACAATCCCAACCTCAGCCAGTTCCTCGGCACGGTAATCAGCGAATCCGGATGTGAAGCTTCAGTAGAGTTGAAGAAGGGAGCCGTGGCCCGCGTCGATATGCGCCGCAGTTCCGGCACCTTGCAATGGTGTTTGACGCCGAAAGCTCTTCGCACCCTCTACACGGCCGCTGTGGAAAGTTCCCGCCCGAACACCTCGCGGAAATAAGCGCAGTCCTTCTCGATCGCCCACAACTCCAGGTCCACGCCCATGCGCCGGCGGGGCACGAGCGTGAGCCGGACTTCAGCGCCGTGCTGGCTGACACGCACTTTCTGCACGGCGCGGCTCCGGCCCAGGTTCAGGGCGCGCGCCAGCCGAAGCAGAAGAATCGCCTTTTGTACTCCGGCGCGGTCGGCGGGATCAACGGACTTCATCGGCGTGTCTTCCAATGTGGGGCGCGACTTTCCCAGATAACGCGCGATCGCCGCGATCATGCGGCGCTGCTGTGGCGTGTAACCGAGAATCTCCGAGTTCGAAATAATGTAGTAAGTGTGTCGGTGATGGCCGTTGCGGTTGACGTAGTCTCCCACCTCGTAGAGCATGGCGGCCGCCGACAGCCATTCGCGAAATTCCGGCGCCAGCCCGTGCACCGACCGCAGCGCGGAGAACAAAAGCATGGCGGAGTCGCGCACATCGAGCGCGTGCTTCATGTCCACGTTGTAATGAGCCACGGCTCGGGCGATTGATTCCCAACGTTCCGATTCAATCTGTTTTCCTGAGCGCGTGCTGCGGTCGTGTTCCGCCGCCATCTGCGCCAGCAGGCCATCGCGCAAGCCTAGCGCGGAATAGCGGAAACCCTTGAGATGGCAGCGGTCGAGCAATTCGTGGTAAACGATCGCGCCGGCGACGATGATTTCCGCCCGCCGCGGACCGATGCCTTCAATCTGACGCCGATCGTCTACCGGCAGGCGCGCCAGTTGCTTGGCGATTCGCGCCATCTCCAGGCGGGAGACGACTGTGCGCTGCCGGCTCCCGTTCTTTCGCAGATGGCTGGCTGCGGCGGCTAGGGCGGCGGCGGTCCCAGATGTGGCAATCACATTCTTGACCTTTGCCGCCACGACTCGCGAGGCGATGCGGTTTACTTCCCGCGTTACGAATCCCTGCAGCCGTTTGAGTTCGCCCTTGCGCGGCGGATCGTGGCCAAGAAATTCGTCGGTAAGGCGGACCGCGCCCAGCGGCAAACTCACCATGTCGCGAATATGGCCCCGCCCGGAAACCGTCAGCTCGCAACTTCCGCCTCCCAGGTCCATCATCAACGCGGGCGCGCTGTCTACGCGGAGATTGGAGACCAGTCCCAGAGTGAATCAGTCGCGCTTCTTCCAATCCCGAAATAATTTCGACCTTCCATCCCGTCGCGGAACGCACCCACTCCAGAAAGGCTTGCGAATTACGCGCGTCCCGCAAAGCGCTGGTCGCGACCACCCGGACCGGGTCCGTGACCACCTGCTGCGTGGCGCGGTGAAAGCGCCGCAAGACTTTCACCGTTTCGGCCATCGACTCGGGAGTGAGAAAGCCGGAACGAAACACGCCCTCGCCCAGGCGCGTAACCTCGCGGTCTTCGTGGATGGAGTGAAGACGGCCGCGTGTGAGGCGCGCGATCTTCAGCCGGACGGAATTGGAACCGATATCAACCGCGGCAAAGGTCGGCATGGGCGAAGGCCAACAGTTTACATGCGATGGCCCGCGCGGTCATCCAATCTCTGCGCGCGCGGTGGAGGTTCTCAGCGGTCTCCGCGTTTAGGGTGCTTAATGAGAAGCCGGCAAAATCTCAAATCGCGAGTGTTAGGAGAACTGCCGCAGAGCGCGCGGAGAACTGAGGGAACCTGCGATGAGCCTACGCGGCAGACGTCGAAGGCCGGCTCTTCGAAGCATCTGCCCGAGCCCCGGCCTGCGCGGCGGCCGCGGGCTTGGAGGCGCGTGTTCCCCGCATCTGCGGGAGCACGGCAACGGCATGGCGAAACTTTGCTCCGGTCACGTTGTGCAACTCCGCCACCAGCGACGATTCGCGCACCTCGCCGAGATGCTCGCCGGCGGTTTGCGTCAGAGTGAGCCAGTCATGCCAATCGCCCAATACGTCTTGCATGCGCTTAAGCATGGCGATGAACTTCTGCGCTTCAGTGGACTGCTCCGCGAACTCGGCCGCATAGCGGGCCCGCTTGCTCAGGATTCGGTACTGGTGCAGGAGGGCCTCGGTAACCGGTGCGTCCTCGCGGTTAATCCGTTCCAGCATCCCTCGCGCAACTGCAAGAGGGTCCGGGCTCGCTTCCGGCTTAAAGTTCTTGCTGGCGCGTTTCAGCCGCTTGCGAATCTCTCGAACGGTGTCTTCGCTCGACGGCCTTCCGCAGCTTCTTTTCCTGCTGGCCGCGGAGTTCGATCAGATGGTTCACCAGTTGCGTCTTGCGCCGCGGCTCCCTCGGCATTTTCAAGGCGCGCAGAGCCGCCAGCTGCACATCCAGATCGCGGACTTTGCCGGCGCGCTTACGGATTCGTCCCAGCATCTTCAGTAGCTTCTTCTGACTCCGGTCCAGCTTTGGAGAAAGTTCACCGAGCAGTATCTGCAAGCGCCGCGTGCCGGTGCGGAAGCGGTGTACGTTCTCCGCTCGTGGTTTCGAGGAAAGCTTGACCAAGTCCTGCTCAAGCTTCTGAAAAACAACACGGCTGCGCTTTGGCGCGATCGGCATATGCGGCATGAATTGCAAGAAAAATACAGACTTGACGCGGAAAAAGCAATCCCGCGATCTAACCAAAAGGAGCGCGTGCGGACAGGAAAGTTGGAGGAGTGAGGTTTGACCCTCACCTGAGGGAGGCGTGAACTATATCGCGGCCTCGGCTGGAAGTCAAAAAGTCTTCCTCATTTTTAACCTTCTGTTAACAGGACTCTGCTAGGGTAAACACGAATGGCCATGTCTGCCCCACTCCGGCCTGATATGCCCGGTCCGCAACCTGTTGAAGCGACGAAAGTTAGTGGCCTCTCTCCAACTGGGAAGCAGGCCGCGGTCTTTCTCCGTGGCACCACCGGCGAAACCGGCGACCAAGTCTTTAAGTACGCCATGCTGCTCTGCGGCTTGGCTGTGCTGGGCATTCTGGTGTTGATTGTCTACGAATTGATGCTGCGCTCCGGCCCTTCCTGGCATGCCTTTGGATTCAAGTTTTTTGGCGGGCGCGATTGGGATCCGGTGAACGAGCGCTTCGGCGCGATGCCGTTCATTTACGGAACTCTGGTTTCCTCGCTCCTGGCATTGCTCATTGCGGTGCCGCTGTCGATCGGCGTCGCCGTGTTCACCACGGAGATGTGTCCGCCGGCTTTTCGCGGGCCGCTCTCGTTTTTTGTGGAATTGCTGGCTGCGATTCCCAGCGTAGTTTACGGACTCTGGGCGATCTTTATCCTGGTGCCGCTTCTCAGTAATTACATTGAGCCGTTCCTCTCGAAGACACTAGGCTGGACTGGATTCTTTGAGGGCCCGCCCTACGGCATCAGCATGCTGGCGGCGGGAATCATCCTGGCGATCATGATCATCCCGATCATCTCTTCGATCACACGCGAAGTGCTGATGGTCGTACCCCAGCACCAGCGGGAAGCCGCTCTCGCGCTCGGCGCAACGCGCTGGGAGATGATTCGCGTCGGTGTGCTGCGCAATGCCCGGGCCGGCATCATGGGCGGCATCATCCTCGGCCTCGGCCGCGCGCTGGGAGAAACCATGGCCGTCACCATGGTGATCGGAAACCGCCCCGAGATTGCCAAGTCCTTATTTGCGCCGGGATACACCATGGCCAGCGTGCTGGCCAACGAGTTCAGCGAAGCTACGGGCGACGTTTACCTCTCGGCGCTCATCGAGATTGGTCTGGCTTTGTTCCTGGTCACGATTGTCGTTAACGCCCTGGCACGATTGCTGGTCTGGACAGTTACCCGCGGCCAGCCTGCGAGCGCCCGTGCCTGATACCAGCAACACTGCCGTGCTGCACACCGTACCGCCGATCGCTTTGCGGCGCCGTGTCACTGACCATTTGATGACCGGCGCGGCCGTGCTCACGGTCATTCTGGTTCTGGCGCCCTTGGCCGCAATCTTCGGCTACCTTGTCTACCGCGGCGTCGGCTCCATCAACTGGGCTTTTCTCACGCAAACCCCGAAACCGGTGGGCGAAGCGGGCGGCGGAATGGCCAACGCCGTCGTCGGCTCGGCGTTCATACTCGCCCTGGCCAGCCTTATCGGCGTTCCAGTAGGAGTGGGAGCGGGCATCTACCTCGCGGAATTTGGCCGCAACCGCTTCGGCGACGCCATCCGCTTCACAGCCGATGTGCTGAACGGCGTGCCTTCCATCGTGATCGGCATCGTGGCCTACGCGATCGTTGTTCTCTCCCAGAAACACTTCTCCGCCTTGGCTGGAGGCGTGGCATTGGCGATCATGATGATCCCCACCATCTGCCGCACCACTGAGGAGATGCTTCTGCTGGTGCCGCAGGCTTTGCGCGAGGCCGCGTACGGACTGGGCATTCCGCGCTGGCGGACCACTCTCTCCATTACCCTGCGCACCGCGACTTCGGGCGTGATAACCGGAATCATGCTGGCCTTTGCCCGCGTGGCCGGCGAGACTGCGCCATTGCTCTTTACGGCATTCGGCAATCAGTTCTGGAATCTGCGGGTCGATCAGCCGACGGCTGCGCTTCCTTTGCAGATATACTCCTACGCCATTTCTCCCTACGACGAATGGCATCGGCAGGCATGGGCAGGGGCGCTCGTGCTCATTATTCTCATCGTCGCTGCGGTGTCGGCCGTGCGCTTCGCCGTTCGCCGTGGTACCTTCGGAGCGGCATAGTTTATGGGCGTTGGAATCAAGGTCGAAACCCTGAATGCCTGGTACGGCAAGACCCAGGCGTTATACGACATCGGAATAACGGTGGCGGCCAATCACGCCACGGCGCTGATCGGTCCCTCGGGCTGCGGCAAGTCCACGTTTATCCGCTGCCTGAACCGCATGCACGAGACCATCCCCGAGGCGCGAGTGACGGGAACCGTCCACATCGGGGATGTCAGCGCCTACAACGGTACCTCGGCCACCCAACTTCGCCGCCGCGTTGGCATGGTGTTTCAGAAAGCAAATCCATTTCCCACCATGTCGATTTACGACAACGTCGCATCCGGATTGAAGCTGAATGGCTTTCGCGACCGCAGCAAGCTGGACGAAATCGTCGAGCGGTCGCTGGACTCCGCCGCCCTATGGAGCGAAGTAAAGGATTACGTTCACAAAAAGTCCGGCGCCAGCCTTTCCGGCGGCCAGCAGCAGCGGCTCTGCATCGCCCGCGCGCTGGCTGTCGAGCCTGAAGTTCTTCTCATGGACGAGCCCTGCTCCGCGCTCGACCCCATCTCCACAGGAAAGATTGAGGAGTTGATCTTTCAGCTCAAAGAGCGGTATACGATAGTAATCGTGACGCACAATATGCAGCAGGCGGCGCGCGTCGCCGAGTTTACAGGATTTTTCCTGCTGGGCCGCCTGATCGAGTTCGATAAGACGGAAAAAATCTTCACCAAACCGTCTGATAAAAAGACGGAAGACTACATCACCGGCAGATTTGGATAAGGAAGGTTCGGATAATGCGCACGCGCTTTCAGCAGGGACTCGACGATCTAAGGCAGAAGTTGCTCCGCATGGGCGGACTGGCGGAGCAGGCGGTGGATCGCGCCCGCCAGGCCTATCTCGATCGCGATCTCACCCGCTGCCAGATGGTTCTCGAAGGCGAAAGTCAAATCAACACTGCGGAGCGCGAGATCGACGAGGCCGCCTTCGACCTGCTCGCCATGCAGCAGCCGATGGCAGTCGATCTGCGCTTTATCCTCGCCGTCACCAAGATCAATTCTGACCTGGAGCGCGTGGGCGACCAGGCCGTCAACATCGCCGAGCGCGTGATGGATATGGCCGACCTTCCTGCGGCAGATTTGCCGGTCGATATCGCGCGCATGGGCGCGGCCGTCAGCGCCATGGTGCGCCGTGCTCTGGAGTCCTTCATCGAGGGCAAGGCGGAACTCGCCCAGGCGGTGCTCGAAATGGATAACGTCGTCGATCGCATGAAGGACGATGCCTTCATCCAACTCGTGAAGACGATGAACCAGCGTCCCGAGGTAGTGCGGCAGGCCCTCGACGCGCTGCTCGTCGCCCGCAATCTCGAGCGCGTTGCCGACCACGCCACCAACATCGCCGAAGACGTCATCTTCTGGGTGCAGGGCGCCGACGTCCGCCACAATGTAAGCACAACAGAGGAGCATCCCGAGCCCAGTCGCGAGGGATCAACGCGCGCCTCCGGTGTCTAACAAAACCGTAGCTTTTCCGCCCTTACAGACTACTTCCGCGGAGGCCCCGTGATCCGATTCTCCCGCGTGATTCTCCTGACCGCATTTCTCGCCCTTTACATCCCGCTTCCGGCGCAGGAGCGCCAGCCCGACGCCTCATCCATCTCGTTGCCTACCAGCAAGATTCTGACGACTCCCACTCCCGGCCGCCTCGGCAGCACCAACAGCTTCCCGGCCACCATCGCGATCAGCCCGGATGGCCGCTACGCCGCGCTGCTGAACAACGGCTATGGCACTCAGGAGACGCTGGCGACGCAGTCGATCGCGATTCTGGACTTGAAGACGAATCAACTCTCCGATTTTCCCGATAAGCGTTTTGGCGACGACGCGCATCAGAGCTACTTTCTCGGATTGGTCTTCGGCTCCGATGGCAAGCACCTTTACGCTTCGGTCGGTTCCCTAACCGATCCAACAGGAGAGAAGCCGGGAAGCACGGGCAACGGCATCGCGGTCTACTCTTTTGCAGATGGCAAGGTTACGACTGAACGGTTCATCGCCATCGCACCCCAGGCGCTCGCCGCCGGGAAGAACGTCGCAATCGCCTTGCGCAAGACGCCGCCGGGAACCGCGATTCCTTATCCTGCCGGATTGGGGCTGGTTGCAGCCGGCGCAGGCGCGCCCGATAAGAACGATCGTCTCCTCGTCGCCGACAATCTTTCCGACAATGTTGTGCTGCTCGATGTCGCCAGCGGCAAAGTGCTTCAGAGTTTCGACCTCAGCACAAGCGATCTAGTTCCGTCTTCGTTCCCCTATACGTGCGTAGTCACTCGCGACAGCGTGCGCGCGTGGTGCAGTTTGTGGAACGCATCCCGCATCGCCGAACTGGATCTCACCAGGGGCAAATTCGTCCGCTGGATCAAGCTGAAAGAACCTGACGATCCCATTGCCCCCGGCTCGCATCCCACGGCAATGCTGCTAAGTCCGAATGAGAAGCTGCTTTACGTCGCGTTGTCGAATGAGGATTTGGTTGCCGTGGTTTCAACCCAGAACGCCCGAATGTTCGCGCTGTTGAACACGACCGTTCGAAATCAGGAATATGCGGGAACGTGGCCCAGCGCCTTGGCTCAGTCTGGGGACGGGAAGCGCCTGTTCGTTGCCGATGCCTCCGTCAATGCCGTAGCAGTTCTTGATACGTCGAACTTGATCACGAATGGTCCAACCAGCGACACTGCTACTTGGCCGCCCCTCGGTTTTATCCCCGCTGACTGGTACCCCACCGCTCTCGCCGTGCAAGGCGACGACCTCCTCATCGCCACCGCCAAAGGCCAGGGCACAGGCCCGAACAAGGGCTTGGGCAAGACCGCCTATGAGGTCAGACACCAGGCTCATCCCTATATTCCCACGCTGCTGCGCGGCTCGATCGCACGGCTGAATATTCCCTCCACTCTCGGTAAGCTCGAAGAACTTACCCGCACGGTCGAGCACGACAACCTGCTCCACAATAACCCTGGGACGATTCAGTTCCCCGGCGGCAAGAATCCGATCAAGCACGTCATCTACGTCATCAAAGAAAACCGCACCTACGACCAAGTGCTGGGCGACCTAAAGGTAGGAGACGGCGACCCCTCCCTCACGCTCTATGGCGCCGACATCACGCCCAACGAGCACAAACTCGCGCTGCAATTCGGCGTGCTCGACAATTTCTACGACAGCGGAGAAGTTTCCGGCGACGGACATCTCTGGTCAACCGCCGCCATCACCAGCGACTACAACGAAAAAACCTGGCAGATCAACTACCGGGGCAAGGAGCGAACCTACGATTTCCAGGGCACGGTTGCCGATGAATATCCTCTCGATCACAAACAGCCCGACATCGACGATCCCTCCACCGGCTTTCTTTGGGACAACGTCGCGCACCATGGATTGAGCTACCGTGACTACGGCGAGTTCGTAAATGCGGCATGGTGCAACAAGAGCCGCAAAGCCGCAACGCCGAAAGAAGGCACTCCTTCGGCCCAGGAATCACCTTGTCCGCGCACCGAACTTCACCAGGGTGATCCCCTGCCGCCGAATGTAGGCGATCCTCACGGCGGGCCGAGCCCGTTCCCATGGACGGTGCCTTTGTTCAATGGCGTCAAGGCCAGCAAGGCCGTGCTGCGCGATCATTTCGACCCGCTCTACCCCGATTTCAACACCGACTATCCCGACCAGCTCCGCGCCGACGAATTCCTGAACGAATTCGCGGCCTACACGCGCGCCCGCGAGTCGAACCAGGGCCCCGAGTTCCAGTTGCCGGCATTCGTTCTGCTGTATTTGCCCGACGATCATACCGGGGGCACGCGGCCTGAACGCCCGCGCCCGGCGGCCTCGGTGGCCGACAACGATCTAGCGCTGGGCCGCGTGGTCGATGCCGTCTCGCATAGTCCCTACTGGGATAACACCGCCATCTTCGTCCTCGAAGACGACGCGCAAAACGGCGGCGATCATATCGACGCCCATCGATCTACTGCCTTCGTGGTCAGCAAGTATTCACCCGGCACGCCGGCCGAGCCCTACGTCGATCACCGCTTCTACACCACCGTGAACATGGTTCACACCATGGAGATGCTGCTAGGCCTGCCTCCCATGAACCAGAACGATGCCTATCGCACCGGCGATGGGCCCGATGTTCTCGGGCAAGGGCGACCAACCCGCGTTCAAGGCAGACTATCGCAACCTAAAGAACGGCCTCATCTACGAGACCAACAAACGCGACGCCCAAGGAGCCAAGGAATCGGCCAAGATGGATTTCTCGCGCCCCGACGCCGCCGGAGCCGCTCAGTCTGAATAAAGTTCTCTGGCGCGACCAGAAAGGCGACACGCCACCGCCCGCGCCCATGCACACGGTTTTCCCGGCCGGAGGAGACTAGAGCCGTGCGAGGGAAGCCTGCGAGGGGTCGTGAAAGGGCATGGCTTCAGCCGTGCCGCCCAGAGCCAATAAAGACGCCGGCTTTAGCCCAGAGGGGCCTTAGAGGGAGACCACTTATGAGAAGGAGCACAAACGAGGTCGCGGAGTTCATGGAAAATCACGTGCGCGGCGCGGAAGGTCCGCATGACTGGGATAATTTTACGTCGATTCCGATAACTGATCCGCGGCTTAATGCAATCCGACTTCGTTGTGTGCAATTGGACGATGAACACCCCGACATGCGCTTTGCAGAACTCAGGAAAATGATTCGGGATTTGCGAGACAGGACACAGGAATGACCGAGTGCAGAGATTCGACTTGGCGAGCACCACAGGTCGCCAGATTTCCCTTGACTCCAATCCTCAAACCTGAGACCCTATCTCTGCAGGTATAAGAATAGCAACGAGATAACTCCCGCAAATGCAATATTTTGGGAGCCGACTGCTGATTCCACGGCACTTAGCCAAAGCGAGATGCGCTAAGTCCTTTGAATGGAATATTTTACGAGCAAGTTCTTTGTTTCCAATATTTTAGCCAGATTCAGCCTTCCAAGCCGAAGCCCGACGCCCGAAAGCCGAAGCCCGCCGTCCTGCTTTACACTAAACCTGTGAAGATCGCGCTCGGCCAAATCAATCCCACGGTCGGAGATTTCTCCGGCAACCGGAAGAAGATCGTCGAGTTTTCCCGGCGCGCGCAGGCGAGCGGCGCGGGGCTGATTCTGTTTCCCGAGTTGTCGGTGTGCGGATATCCTCCCCGCGATCTGGTCGAGCGGCCTTCGTTTGTCGCGCGCAATCGCGAGACCGTCGAGCAGATCGCCGCCGAGACGCGCGGCATCTCAGTCATCTGCGGTTTAGTAACTCCCGCTCACTCCGAGACTGGCAAGTCGGTCATGAATTCCGCCGCGCTCTTGCAGGACGGCAAAGTCGCCTTCGTGCAATCGAAGATGCTCTTGCCCACCTACGACGTCTTCGACGAGATGCGCAACTTCGCTCCGGCCAAGAGCCAGGACCTGTTCTCCTTCTGCGGCAACCGCATGGCGCTCACCATCTGCGAAGACGCCTGGAACGACAAACTGTTCTGGCCCAAACGCCTGTACACAGTCGATCCCATCGAGACTCTCATCCGTGCCGGCGGAAACTTCGTGCTGAACATCTCCTCGTCGCCTTTCTGGATCGGCAAACGCGAGTTGCGCCGCGACATGCTGGTTTCCATCGCGCGCCACCATAAAGTCCCGGTCGCGCTGGTCAATCAAGTCGGAGGCAATGACAGCCTGGTCTTCGACGGATCGAGCATGGTGCTCAACGCGGAAGGGCACATCATCGCGCAGGGAAGTTCGTTCGAGGAAGACCTGATCTACTTCGACTCCAAAGTCCTCACCGGCGATATGCACGAACAGGTCGAAGGTGAGGAAGCCAGCGTGTACGCTGCGCTGGTGCTGGGCACGCGCGACTACATGCGCAAATGCGGATTTCAAAAGGCGATCATCGGCCTGAGCGGCGGCATCGATTCGGCGCTTACCGCCGTTATCGCCGCCGACGCCGTCGGTCCGGAGAACGTGATCGGCGTGGGCATGCCGGGTCCGTACTCTTCGCCGGGCTCGATCGACGATGCCCGCGCGCTGGCAAAGAATCTTGGCATCCGCTTCGAGCTGCTCTCGATCAATCGAGCGTTTGAGGCATACCGGCAAACCTTGCAGGAGGTTTTTGCGGGCCGAAAGGAAGACGTTACCGAGGAGAACATCCAGTCGCGGGCGCGTGGCACGCTGCTGATGGCGTTGTCTAACAAGTTCGGAGCGATCGTGCTTTCCACCGGCAACAAGAGCGAACTCGGAGTGGGCTACTGTACACTCTACGGAGACATGGTGGGGGGCCTGGCTGTTATCTCGGATGTGCCGAAAACGCTGGTCTACCGGCTGAGCCATTACGTGAATTCGCGCCGCCCGGTAATTCCGGAGGCCACACTGGAAAAGCCGCCATCCGCGGAGTTGCGGCCCAATCAGAAAGACAGCGACTCATTGCCGCCCTACGAGATTCTGGACGCCGTGCTGGAGGATTACGTGGAAGCCGCGCACTCCGCCGAGCGGATCGCCGCCGATCATGGATTCGATCTTCAGATAGTGCAGCGCGTGGTCCGAATGGTGGACCGCGCCGAATACAAACGCCAGCAGGCGGCCCCGGGCATTAAGATTTCCGCGAAGGCTTTCGGCTACGGCCGCCGTATTCCCATTGCTGCAAAGAGTGAGGTTTGAAAGGGATTGGTCAGAGAATCCCGCCTTGTCCTGCTCCACGCCAAATTATTTGAATTGAGAGGAAACCATGCGCAGTTCTATTCATCTGATTCTCATCCTCCTGCTGACAGGCAGTCTGGCTGCCGCGCAAACATCGGCAAAGACCAAGGCCGCGGACCAGTTGGCTTCCGCGGCGCCCGTGAACCTTCCTTCAGAAGCCACCGTGGACTCTTTCCTGCAACAGACCTTTGGGCATGATCCGCAGGTGAGCTGGAAAATTTCCAGCATCAAACCCTCACCGGCGCCGGGCCTGGCCGAAGTGGACATCGTCATGGCCACGCCTCAGGGCCCACAAGGCAGCCGATTCTACGTAACACCGGATGGCGAGCATGCCGTGGTGGGCGACATTATTCCTTTCGGTGCCAAACCGTTTGATCCGGCGAAGAAGAAGCTGGAAAAGGGTATTACTGGTCCGTCGCGCGGACCGAAAGACGCTGGGGTTACGATTGTCGAGTTCGGCGATCTGCAGTGTCCGGCGTGCAAGGCCGCGCAGCCTGCGATCGAGGGACTGATCGCGGCTGAACCCAACGCGCGCTTCGTCTTTCAGAACTTTCCCCTCGAAATGCATAACTGGGCGGCAAAAGGAGCCGCTTACGCCGACTGCGTCGGGCAAGCGTCCAACGATGCGTTTTGGAAGTTCATCGCTAAAACCTACGAGACGCAAGCTGACATCACCGCCCAAAACGCCGACGAAAAGTTGACCGCGCTGGCCGATGGCGCGGGCGTGAAGGGCGCGGAAATCGCGGTGTGCGCCGGCACTCCGGTAACCCAGGCACACGTGGACGCCTCGCTCGCCCTTGGGAAGTCGGTGAATGTGACGGGCACTCCGACTCTTTTTATCAACGGGCGCAGCATCGGAAATGTCAGCCAGGTTCCTGCCGACACGCTGAAAGGTCTGGTGGATTTTGCGGCGAAGCAGGGGAAGTAAGCCAGGCTTCGGGCTTCGGCTTCGGGCTTCGAAGCGGCGTCCGACTATCAGCTTCAGTTGTAAGTCGAAAACTCGGCAGGCTGGACAGTAAGCAATCGGGTAGCGTGGAAGCCCGGCAGCCGAAGCTTGAAGCCCGCTGCTAGTTCGTGCTCACCCAAATCGCATCGGTGGCTAGACTCCGGCTGGCCACTACGTGCGGTGTGATGATGATGAGCAATTCGTCGTTTTCTTTCATGCGGGTGTTGTCGGTCGCAGCCCAGTTAAGGCCGGGGATGGCTGCGATGGCCGGGATGCCGCTCATCGAGCGCTGATCGTTGGTCGTGATTTCTCCGGCGACCACGGAAGGCTCGCCGTCGCGGAGCCGGATGCTGCCTTTGTATTCCTGGTTGGTAAGTACGGGGACGCCATTCGCGCTCTGCCCGGTCAGCGAGCGCACTTGCAGTTCGAGGGTCAGGCTTACGTCCCCGTTGCCGTGGATAACGGGCTTGGCCTTGAGGCTTAGGCCCAAATCCTCATAACTCACCGACGGAAATGGCGGGACGTAGGTTTGATTGCCCAGCACCTTCGAAATCGCCGACGAGTTATAAATGGGCGCATAGGTTCCGTTCAAAATCGGATAACGCTCGCCCAGGTGAAACGTTGCGTCATTACCTTGCGCGGCACGCAGCGTCACGTGGCTCAGGCTGCGTGCCCACGACTCATTGAGGGAAAGCGCGGCCGTAAGGTGATCCA
This sequence comes from uncultured Acidobacteriaceae bacterium, assembly GCA_963703635.1. Taxonomy (GTDB): domain Bacteria; phylum Acidobacteriota; class Terriglobia; order Terriglobales; family Acidobacteriaceae; genus Sulfotelmatobacter. The sequence goes on along the minus strand of CAVPEZ010000019.1, from coordinate 161,818 downwards.
GGCTCAATCCCGAGAAGGTGAGGCCGCCGCCGAAGGTGGCCAGGGGCTGGCTGAATATGGAATTCGACTGGCCCTGCAGTTGCGCCAGAAGCCCGGAAAGCGCCGAACTTCCCGCCGCGTTGATGCCTCCCGAAGAAATCAGTTGGTTGATGAGCGAGGAGATGCTCTGTCCGCCCAGCGCCGCCAGGGCTGCCACTGGGATGTTGTACATATTGAAGGTATTGGGAATGTGCATGCCGATTTCGCGGGTGAAAGTATGGCTGACCTGGAAGACCTGAACATCGAGCGACACCTGCGGGCGGTCGCTGGTCAACTGGCGCAGCAACTTCGTACAACCCGCCAGCGTGGCCTGTGGGGCACGCACTTCGACGGTGCCAATTTGTCCTGAAGTTATTTTCTGGAAGTCACAGATATTGCGCAGGGAAGTGACCAGTTCGGTGGCCTGCTGCGGCGTGGTTGCTCCGAGCACCTTGAACGCCACCAGCGACATGCGGTCAAATTGCTTGTGATTTTCTGCAGTATCGGCCGCGATCAGCAACTGGTGGGCGTCGAGCGCGGTCCACATCGATTTGCTGACACGGCATGCCAGGCTGAGGGCGGTGAAGAAGTCGACATTGTCCACATTGAAACGCACTGTCTTCGATTGCATCGAATCGTCAAATTGCGCCGTCACGCCGTAAGCCGAGGCCAGTTCGGTGAACAGGCCGCGCACATCGCCGCTGTAGTGAAACGTTGCCTGTTCGGCTTTGGGCTGAAGATGAATTTCGGTCGAATCAGCTACCATCGCCGCCATCGCACCCGGGATGGACGCGGCCGGGTCGCGCAGGGATTCGGCCAGGCGTTGTTGAGTGTAGGCATTGTCAGGATCAAGGTCGAGGGCTGCGCGAAACTCGGCTGTGGCCTGCTCCCGCTGGCTGGCGGCCAGCAAGGCGTCGCCGCGCTCGGTGTGCTGAAAGACCAACTGCGCCTTCGCCATTTCCCGCGCGGAGAGGAACTTCATATCGTGCGGCACCAGCCGCGAGGCCCGGTCGAACTGGGCAAAAGACTCCTCCACGTGCTGGTGCTCTTGCAGTTTCAGGCCATGGTTGTAGGCACTGCGGGCTTGCTTGAGGTCGTCCTTGGTGGGGACGCAGTTGACGCCGCCGGGCACGCCGTCGCTGCAAGAGACCTTCGGAGTGTCAGCGGCCGCATCGCTCGCGGCAAACGCCGGAATGCACGGCATGGCCGCCAAAAGACACACCGTGAGAATGGACCTTACGTGCCGCATTGGCTTTGATTTTAACCTGCCGGCTAGCTCTCCGCGAATAGCTAGTAGTGCGCGTACCTTCGGTCTAAATAAGATCGGGGATGGAACAGACAGCACCCTGAGAACGCGGGAAAAGCGCTTTCTTGCAGGCAGGCCATTCTAAGGTTTGGCGATGTAAGTCTGGACGCACACGGAGGTTGGTCGATTCGAGATTGAAATGTCTCGATATCATGGTCTGAGGGTCAGGCAGACTCCGGTAGCGTGGGGAACCGTCGCCGTGTATTTACCGTCTTGGAAACGGCCAGGTTCTGGAGAACGGTTGATGTGAGCTTCGCGGCTGTCCAGCGCCGGGGCGTGTAGCGTGTTGGTCTCCACTGTCCCTGTTCGTCCCCGTCCAAACTCCAAACTTACTTCTAGGCTCTGCTCCGCGTCTTTGTTCAGGATGATGACGGCCACATGCCCGCTGGGAAGTTTGGCGGCGTAGCCGGTCGCGTTAACTCCCGTCGCCTGGAGTTGTGAGGTGAAGTCGCCGTGGAGAAAGGACGCTCCGCAGAGCTCTCCAGCGAACTTGAGGCCATACGCTACAGGCTCCATCACGTACTCTGAGTCGAACGTCGCAATAGGGGTGTAGAAGGGGTGCGGACGAGCCGCGATCTGATCCGGGGTTTGGCCGCTCTCCTTAAGAAGGATGTCGCCGGGGAGGAACCCTCCAACGGAATTTGCGACGGATTTGCCGGTGCCGCCGTGCAAATTGATTCCGGAATAGTTGTTGCTGGCGAGCAACAGCGAATAGTCGGCAGACCACAGCGCGGCAGCGAAAACGTCGGAGACGCCTGGTTTGCCGCCGCGATAGCAAGTGTTGCCCTCCGTCATGCGGACGCGGGCACCTACCTTAGTCGCCGCGGCAGTCGCAGTATTCGCCGTCTTCTGAACCCTGTCCATGGTAGCCTGCTTCAGCAGGTTGGGAATGTTGACCTCGGGATTGGTCGCCGGCCCGCCGAAATAGTAGTGGTGCGTAAGCGTTGTGACGTGTGGCGGATTGTCGATCGAAGGCCACGAATCCGCGATCTCCGTCAGCCACGCCGCATTCGCTGCAACATCCGGCATGCCGAACTTTGCCCCTGATGCGCGGGAGGTCACAGCCCGGGCAAGAGTGAGCCACTCGTCCAGGTAGGTTTTCGCGGACCACGTTCTCGCATCGCGCAGGTGGCGGCCGAACAGATCCGCCTCGTTGCCAATCTGGAAATACTGCAGGCTCGCACCGAGAGTCTTGGCCACGAACACAGCTTCCTCGGCCGCACGTTCAGGCGTATTGGTTCCCATGCCGATGCCATACAGGCACGTCCAGCCGGTCGCTTCAAGAAAATCTGCAAGATTCCGCACGGCCTCGGGTGTTACGGCGTAGTACTGTGGTTTGGGCTCGCCTTCGACCACGCGAGTCTGTGGCCGTTCAGGCTCAGGAGAACCTGGCGTGGCCTTCCACCAGCCGAACTCGCTAGTGTTGCCGCCCATTCGCAGCACACCCCGCGGCGCTAGAGCCTTGAACTGCCGGATCAATCCGACATTACTTGCTGCGAAGAAACTCGGATCGGCCAGCTGCTGTACCTCATACGACAGACCCACGAAGTCAGCAGGCATGTTGGGCCCTGTGGCCGCGGCTGGAAGAGTGAGCAAGACCTTGGATTTCGTCCCTTGCCGCGCATGCAGACGGGTTGCAGCAAGAGATAGCGCTGCTGTGGCAAGGAATCTGCGCCGGCTGATGGTCGTCATCGTAGTAAGAGTGTAATCGAGGGCGAGACACTCTGTTTTCTCAGCTGACTTAGCTCAGCATCAACCGCTCAATAGTGCGCGCCTTGCCGGTCTTCTCGTCGCAGTCAATCACCACCGCACACAGCCGGACATCGCCCGTGGCTGGCTCGAAGCGCACCGGCATGCCGTTGAGGAACTTGTTAATCACGAGTTCTTTCTTCACCCCGATCACGCCGTCGTAAGGGCCGGTCATGCCGACGTCGGTGATGTAGGCCGTCCCCTGCGGAAGAACTTGTTCGTCCGCTGTGGGCACGTGCGTGTGGGTGCCTACGACCGCCGTGACGCGGCTATCGAGATACCAGCCGAGGGAAATCTTTTCCGAGGTTGCCTCGGCGTGGAAGTCTACGAAAATTATCTTGGCATCAATCTTCTTTAAGAGCTGGTCGGCGATGCGAAAGGGATCGTCGTTCGAAGCCATGAACACGCGCCCCTGCAGGTTGATCACGGCGTAAGGGATTTTCCCCTTGTGACCCTGATACAGGCCCCAGCCGGGCATGTCCGCGGGATAATTTGCTGGACGAAGCACGCGCCGTTGCGGACCGTGGCCATTGCCTTCGATCATCTGAAAGTAATCGAGGATTTCGCGTTTGTCCCAGACATGGTTGCCGGTGGTGATGACGTCGATATTCAGCTCGAACAGCTCTTCGGCCAGCGCTGGAGTGATGCCAAAGCCCGCGGCGGAGTTCTCGCCGTTAGCAATGATGAGGTCGATGGCGTGGTCGCGAACGATGCCGGGCAGCCGGTCCTTGACGATGGCTCGCCCCGGCCGTCCGAAGATGTCGCCAATAAAGAGAATTCGCATGATACTTAGCGCCGGCGCTCTCGCCGACTTTACATCGAAACTTCGATGTTAACACGCGAATTTAGGCCGGCTGCTCCGCGATTCGCTTGGCCCCGCGCAGCATGGAGGTGCGGATCAAACCGGAAAAAAGACCGACCGCGATCCAATAGGCTCGGAACTTCACCGTTGCTGCGCGGCCGAAGGTCTGCACTCGGGTTTCGGTCGTAAGCTGCGTGCCGCCGTCGGCCGGTGCGAATGAGAAGTTCCAGACAGCCTTGGCATAGCCTTCACGCTGAAAATCCGCGAACTCCGCAGGCGTCAAGCCACGAACGATGCCGCCGTCGGGCCTCCAGAACCGCCCTGCAATGCCCAGCAGCACCTCGCGCTGTGGAATTTCTGCGAGTTCGATGAAGGAACCACGCACGCCGGCCTCGGCCGCGGACTCGGGAACTCGGCCGCGTCCAATGCGATAGCCGCGCAGCCGCATCAGACCTCGAACCACGGGGAGATCTGAGAAACTGGCGTGCTTTAGAGCGGTGTACGTTTTTTCAGACGAGGCGCGCACGAGAATCGAATAGCTGGAGCTCACATGATACTGCGGCATCCACTCGTCGATTGCCGTCACTGCGCCAGCTCCGCGGTGCGCAGAAAATCGTAGTTGCCGGCCGGGTTCAACTTCAAATTCACGACGCGTTTGTTGTGGACGAGAACGTTGTCGAGATACCAGAGGTCAATGTATGGGAGTTCGTCAGCGAGAATGCGCTGCAACTCCGCATAGAGCGGCCTGCGCACGGCGGGATCAACTTCGCGGCGGGCCTGATCGATCAGGGCGTCCACTTTCGGATTCGAGTAGAAGCCCCGATTGGCGCCTCTCGGCGGAAACCGTGACGAGTGAAAAACGTAGAAGATGTCTGGATCCTGGTTGCCTCCGACCCAGCGCAAGCTGTAGAGCTGAAACGCTCCGTGAGTGACGTCGGCGAAAAATGTTGCCGGCTCGAAGCTGCGAATGTCGAGCGCAATCCCCACATCGCGCAATTGCTGCTGCATAATGGCCGCCATCAATCGCGTGCTTTCGGTAGTGGAAGTCTTCATGGTGATGTGGAAGCGCACGCCATCCGTTACCGGATAACCGGCCGCATCGAGAAGAGCGCGTGCCTTCTCGGGATCGTGATCGTAGGAGGGCACGTTTCCGTTGTAAGCCCAGCTTTGCGGGGGAAGAACGCTGCGCGCGGGACGCGCCTCGCCGCGCCACAGATACTCGATCAGGGGGCGGCGGTCGAGCGCGTAGGCGATGGCCTGGCGTACTCGCACATCTTTCAGAATAGGATCACGCAGGTTGAATCCCATGTACTGAACTTCAGTGCCCGGGGCATGTTCGACGGCGAGGAAAGGTTCGCGCTGGAGTGTGAGCACAGTGTCCGGCGTGATTGAGTTGCTGGCGATATCGCCGGTACCTTTGCGCAGTTCAAGGGCCTCAGTAGTTGCGTCGGGCACGACGGCGAAACGTACGCGCGCCAGCTTCGCCTTCTCGCCCCAGTAGTCGTCGTTGCGCTCAATGATCACCTCTTTGTCGGTTTCGGCGCTGACAAACTTGAACGGCCCGGAGCCGATGGGATGCCGCGAAATTTCATCTCCGCTGCCGAAGGGCACGATGCCAACTGCTCCATCGGTCAGGTTCCATAACAATGCGGCGTCCGGTTCCTTCATGTGAAATATAGCGGTGAAATCGTCGGGCGCATCAATGCGATCGACAAAACGATATGCCGCTGCCCGCGTACTGCGAATCTTCCCGCCGAGCAGGGAATCGAAAGTCCACTTTACGTCGCGCGAGGTAAGTGGGTGTCCGTCATGAAACCTCACGCCGCGATGAAGATGAAAGATGTAGGTCAGTGGATCGGGAACCTCCCAGCGCTCGGCCAAACCCGGTGCCGCATTCAGATCGACGCCGCGCACAACCAGATAATCGAAGATCAGGCTGTCGATGCGCTCCGATTGCGCGTCGACTCCGACGCGTGGGTCCAGATTCGTGGGGCTCGATTCGATCAGCATTACCAGCGTATCGGGCTCGGGTTTGTTAGAGCAGGAGAGCAGGAGCGTTAACGCAAGCGCAGCTAGAACTGACGAAGCGCAACGCATCAGCGGCAGTCCTGGCACATCTGGTGGAGGCTGTTGACGGTTCTCCAATTGCGGGTAGTGGTGACGACCGCCAAGATTCGGTCTACAGGACTCTTCATCAGAACACTTTGGGAAGCACCGTTCGGGAGGTAGAAATAAATCTCTCGCTCAGAAGACCGACACTCGTCAGGCGCGGCCGTGAGGTCCGCCAACTTCTTTAGAGCGGCGGGCGCGGGAGCGTCGGATAGGAACATGACGTGCAGTCTTTCGTAGTCGATCCCGCGCTCGTTCAGAAAAGGATTGCGTTCAATCGTTGTGGCTATTTCGTCGCTGCTTCGGGAGATGACGGAGACTGGGAAACCAAAGTCGCTGAGGATCTTTTCCTCGATTCTCTTTGACAGCGCCGCTGGTGAGAGCTTTCTCGTATGGAAAACCACGTTTCCGCTCTGAATATAGGTTTTGACCTGCTCGAAGCCAAGTGCCTCGAACGATGCGCGAAGCTTGTCCATCTTGATGCGCTTGTGACCGCCAACGTTGATTCCGCGAAGCATCGAGATGTAGATCGGCATATACGTTTACCAGGCGTCTTACGAATTCTATGGATACGAAATTTTACCAAGCACCGCGGCGCGTCTTGCCCCGGTTGCCGACGGAATGTTGGACGCCCGCCGCTGCCAGGTTTCGTGCGCCAGAACGGCGAAGGCCACGGCCTCTTTTGCCGCCGAGGGCAGGCCAAATTCGTCGGAGAATCGGAGACGTAATCCGAGTCGCGCGAGTTCGCTGGTTAACATAGCCACGAGCGTGGAGTTTTTCGCTCCTCCGCCGGAAAGAATCATTTCATGAAATACGTGCTTTCGTGCGGAGATCGAGTTGTTAATGACGAACTGGCGCACGGCACCGGCAATCGAATTCGCCGTCAGCGCGGTAGCCGTCGCCACAACATCCTGCTTTCGAGAGCCTTTGCAGCTTCGTAGAAATTCGCCCACGAAGTCGCGGCCGAATTCCTCGCGACCAGCGGTCTTGGGTGGTTGTTTCCGGAAAAACGTCCTCTGCAATATTTCGTCGACGACTTGATCGAGCACCCTTCCGGAAGCTGCAATTTTGCCGCCGCGATCGAACGGCCGGCCAAACAGCTTCTCGGTGACCGCGTCGATTACCATGTTGCCGGGTCCGGTATCGAACGCAAACACATTATTCCCCGCCGCGTTCGCGGGAATGGCGGTGAGGTTCGCAATGCCGCCAATGTTTTGCACGATTCTTCCCAGGCGGGCATCGCGGAAAAGCATGCGGTCGAGGAAGGGAACCAGCGGAGCGCCCTTGCCTCCAGCCGCAATATCCGCTGGACGAAAATCGGAAACCACCGGCACGCCGACTTTTGCGGCGATGATCGCGGGCTCTCCCGTCTGCCACGTGGCCGCAATCCAGCGCCCGAGAAAGCGCTGCGGTTCGCCTTGGTGATAGAGCGTTTGGCCGTGACAGCCGACGAGCGCTACCTTGACGCGGAACTGCTGCTCGGTGGCAAGAACGGCTTCGGAGTAAAGATCGCCGAGAAGGAAGTTCAGCCGGGACAGATCGGCCACGCTGGCTTGCGAGGCGTTCATCGCGGCCAGCACTGCAGCGCGAACCCTCTTTGGGTATGGGTATTCGGCGTGCCCGAGCAACTCGAGTGTGGTGTGAAGACGCGGTTCCAAACGCACCAGCGCAACGTCGATGCCATCGGCGGACGTGCCGCTCATAACTCCGGCCACGATCATGTTTTTCTTCTTCATGTCCATCCGGTCATGTTCGCGGGGGTCGTGCATTCTGTTCACGATTCAGAGCCTCGAGCCTCGCTTGCTCGCCGAATTCCCAGAGCTTGCGCGAAAGTTTCTCAACAGTTGCGGCCGACGGGACTGTTGCCTTGCGAAGCATACTCGCTGACTTATTCTTGAACGCCAGCACTCGCCGTGCGGATTCTTCGGCGCGCCTGGCGAACTTCGGGTCGCGCTCTGCCGTCTTTATCAGTTCTTCGTAAGCCTGCGCAATGTAGTCCTCACGATGACAGATGAGGCACAAATCTCCCCCGGCGCGGATGTGCTCGACCGCCGCCTGTCCGGCCGGAGCCGCCGTTAAGACTCCGCCCATTTCCAGGTCGTCCGAAACGATCAGGTTGCAATAGCCGCTGCGTTTTCGCAGGATGCCGGTAATCCACACTTTCGAGAGGGACGCTGGAGTCTGATCGTGCGTGACTTGCGGGTACGCGGCGTGCGCGACCATCACCATCGGCATCCGCGTGCGGAGCAGACGATAAGGGAGCAGGTCCTCAGCCCAGAGTTTCTTCAGCGGCTTGTCGATTAGTGGCAGATCGTGGTGGCTATCGAGCCTGCCCTCACCCAAGCCGGGGAAATGCTTGCCGCACCCCAGCACGCCGGCGAGTCGAAGCCCGGCGAGGAACTCCCGTGCATAGGCAGTGGTTTCGCGCGGGTTCGCGGAAACTACGCGGGAACTCAGCACGCTCCGCGAGGCCTCGAATGCCAAGTCCAGCACGGGTGCGAAATCGACATTGAATCCCAGGGCGCGGCAGTTTTCACCGATGATCTGTCCGTGTTTGCGGAAGAGTTTGCGATCGCGGGTGGCAAAGACGCCTGCTGCCGAGGGCGTGGGTCCGAGCACGTCGCGGAAGCGATCGACGTTTCCGCCTTCGAGATCGACACAGGTGAACAGCGGCGTCGAAACGCATTTCTGGCAATCGCCTAGAAGATGCCAAGTCTGCTCAGCGGTCTCTATGTTGCGCGCGAACAGGATCACTCCCGCCGGTTGCAAACGCTTGAGCAGGGAACTGAGGCGCGGCGTGATCCCCGTGCCGTCGAAACCGATGATCAGGAGCTGGCCGATGTCGGGAATCCGGTGGGTCTTTCGTTCAGCGTTCATCCAATGAAAGTTCTCACCTTTATACTTCGTGTCTTGCGTTGTTAGATTTCTTTTTTCAGTTCCGCGAGCAAATTCAGGGCTTCCAGCGGCGTGAGCCGGTTCAAGTCTACTTCGCGCAGCTTCTCCAGCACTGGCTGTGACAGCGGCGTGAAGATGGTCAACTGCATCGGCGGAGGTGTGGCGCCAGGAGAGAGATGATCCGTCGCCAGCCGCTCGACGGACTCATGCTCGGCGAGCACCTCGCGTGCCCGCGCGATCACTTCATTCGGCAACCCTGCCAGCTTGGCGACCTCGATACCATAGCTGCGGTCGGCTGCTCCCGGCTCGACCTTGCGCAGGAAAACGATGCCGCCGCCGGTTTCCTTTACCGAGACGTGATAATTCTTCACTCCAGCAAGCTGCTCGGCCAATTCTGTCAGCTCGAAATAGTGCGTGGCGAACAGAGTCTTGGCCCGCACTCGCGCGTGCAGATATTCGATTGCCGCCCAGGCGATCGCGAGGCCGTCGTAGGTCGAAGTACCGCGGCCGACTTCGTCCAAGAGAATCAAAGAGCGCGGCGTCGCGGTATGCAGGATCGCGGCCGTTTCAGTCATCTCAACCATAAAAGTCGAGCGGCCGCGGGCCAGATTGTCGCTGGCGCCGATGCGGGTGAAAACGCGGTCGACTACGCTCAGGCGGGCCGAGCGCGCTGGAACGAACGAGCCCATTTGCGCCAGAATCACGATCAGCGCCGTTTGCCGCAGATAAGTAGATTTGCCGCCCATGTTTGGACCGGTCAGCAGCAGAATCGTGTGCGTGGTCGCGTTCAGGTAAAGATCGTTGGGAACGAAGCGCTCGCTGCCTCCGGCCAATTCTTGCTGCTCGATCACAGGATGCCGGCCGTCGACGATCTCGAGGTCGCCGGCGTCACTTTGTCGTGAATCTGCATCCTGCGAAGCCTTGTCTGAGGCCTTGTTCGAAGCAACGAACTGCGGCCTGCAATAATTCCGCAGCGCGGCGATGTGTGCCAGCGAAGCCAGGACATCCAACTCGGCCAGCGCCAGTGCGGTCTGCCGGATTCGCCTGGCCTCGGACGCGATTGCCATGCGTAATTCGGTGAACAGCCTGCGCTCGATTTCGACGATCTTTTCCTGGGCGTCAAGAATCTTGGCTTCGTACTCTTTCAACTCCGGAGTGGTGAAGCGCTCGGCGCCTACTAGAGTCTGCTTGCGTTCATAATCCTGCGGGACCAGGTGCAGGTTTGGCTTCGATACTTCGATGTAGTAGCCGAAGATGGAATTGAACTTTACCTTGAGTGAACCAATGCCGGTCCGGCCGCGCTCGCGTTGCTCGATCTGCGCCAGCACCTGCTTGCTGTTACGGGAAAGTTCGCGCAAGACGTCCAGATCGTGATCGACTCCCGCCGCGATGACGCCGCCATCGGCGAAGCTTAGCGGCGGTTCGGGCACAATCGTGGTTTCAATGCGATCGCGTAAATCGCTCAACTCGTCGAGCGATCCGTGTAAACTCTTCAGGCGATCTGCGGCCAGCCGTCCCACAGCAGTTTTGATTGCCGGAATCTTCGCCAGCGATGCCGCCAGTGCCAACACGTCGCGGGGATTCGCCGTCTCGAGGGTCACGCGGCTTAAGAGGCGCTCCAGGTCGAGTACGCCATCGAGGGCTCGGCGCAGCTCTTCCCGCGCGATAGTATTCTTCACTGCTGCTTCGACCGCATCCAGGCGCGCATTGATTTCGGCGAGGTCGAGCGAGGGCCGAAGCAACCAGGCTCGTAGCAGTCGCTTGCCCATGGGTGTGACTGCGGCATCGATCGAGCGAAAGAGAGTTATGCCCGCATCCGTGCCGGCAAACAGCGGCTCAATCAACTCCAGATTGCGGACCGTAACTGCATCGAGCACCAGGCAGGTCTGCCGCTCGTACCAACCGATGCGGTCTACGTGGTCGAGCGATCCGCGTTGCGTGGAGCGCACATAATAGAGAATCGCCCCGGCCGCCGCGGCTGCCGCTGTACGGCCTGCCAAGCCAAATCCCTCTAGCGATAGAACTCCAAAATGATTTTCGAGCAGCGGGATCGCGTGGTCCGGCGCGAAGATCCAGTCGTCGAGCGGAGTCTCGGCACATGTGGCGCCCGACGCCCGCGGATGAGGCGCTTGCGGGGAAGCCTGCTGGGTGAGCAATGCTCGGCTGGTCCTGGTATCGAACAGCGGCGCCGCTGACCCGTATAGCAACTCTTTCGGTCGTAACTGCTCCAGTTCCTCTTCCACGCGCCGCAGAGCGCCTTCGCCGGAAAATTCCGTGGCGCGAAACTCTCCAGTGGAAAGATCCATAGCAGCAAAGCCCACACGGTCTCCAACCTGAGCGAGGGCGGCCAAGAAATTATTTTCTTCCGAGCCCATCAACGAATCAGCCGCAGTCCCGGGTGTAACGACCCTCGTTACTTCCCTCCGCACGAGCTTCTTCGCCAGCCGCGCATCTTCCATTTGCTCGCAGATGGCCACCTTGAAACCCTTGCGGATGAGCTTGTCAATGTAGCCTTCGGCGGCGTGATGAGGCACTCCGCACATGGGCACCGCGATGCCTTTTTCTTTATTGCGCGAGGTCAGTGTGATCTGCAGTTCTTTGGAAGCCACAATCGCGTCATCAAAGAAAAGCTCGTAGAAGTCCCCCAGGCGAAAGAACAGGAGCGCAGTCGGATGTTCTTTTTTTACGGCGGCGTATTGCCGCATCAGCGGAGTGGACGGCTCGGTCATTGTTCCAATCGGCGCAGCTGGCTTGGCGCGGATTATAACAAAGCTTCATTCCTGGAAATGGCAGTTGACGCGCCTTCTCCGGCAATGTTTAGCTGATACATGGAACTACGCAAAGATCCCATCACTCGCTCCTGGGTCATGACGGGAGATGACTCAGTTGAAGGCACACCACGCACTGAAACCGTCTGCCGTTTTTGCCCAGATTCCCCCGAGGCTACGCAACTCATCGCCGCAGTTCCCGGCACGGTTGGGTGGTCGGCACGCTCGGTGGTGCATCCCACACCGCTCTACCACATTGAAGGCGAGCCCGGACGCCGCGGCGACGGCATTTACGACCGCATGAGTTCCGTGGGAGCGCATGAGGTTTTGGTAGAGAATCCCAGGCATGAGCGCCAGCTGTGGCATGCCAGCGACGAAGAGATCGGGCAGTTCTTGCGGCTCGCTGCCGAACGCATCATGGACCTCAAGCGCGATCCGCGCATCAAATACGTCAGCTTCTTCAAAGACCATGGCCCCAACGCTGGCCAGGAATTCGCTCATCCCACGTCGCAGCTCACCGCCACGATGTTCGTGCCCCGGCGCGTGCTCTACGAACTGCGGGCGGGACGCGAGTATTTCACAAGCAAGGAACGCTGCGTCTTCTGCGACATTCTGACGCAGGAGGAGCGGCAGGCCTCGAGGGTAATTGAGGCTCACGGGGATTACGTAGCTGTCGGCCCTTATGCCCCACGCGTACCTTACGAGACCTGGATCATCCCCCGTAATCACGATGCGTCCTTCGAGCGCACGGGGTTGTCCAAACCGGGGCTGCGGGTCCATCTGGCCGCGCTGCTGCGCCGCACGCTGCAGCGCATACGCACGCTCACCGAAGGTTTCCATCTCGTGCTGCACACCTCACCCAACAGTCTGCATCCCTCGAAAGCGCTCGGCTATTGGAAAACCATTGACGACGACTACCACTGGCACATCGAGATCTTGCCCGTCCTTGCGGCCAAGGCCCGCTCCTACACCTTCAAGGAGGTCTACTACTCGCCGGTGAGTTCCGAGACTGCCGTCAAGCAACTGCGGGAGGCGAAGATTGAAGGCTGAATCGTCCACCGCGAAATCATCGTCTGAGGCCAAGGTTACTGGAATGATCCCCATGGCGCACGCTGCGAACCTCCAGCGTTCGGTGGATTTCTACAAGCTGCTGGGGATGGAAGTGCGCGGCAGTTTGAAAGACCAGCAGCGGCGAACTGTAGTGGGTGCATATTGCCTGCGAGCAAGCGGAACTGATATTCGCACGTGCGAGCGCGCCGGTCATTTCCAGCCAGCAGGCCATCTTGTTCTATCTCTACTCGCCCAACCTGGTTGCGCTGCGGGAATATCTGATCTCTGCCGGTGTCCCCGTCTCGCCCATTACCTGTCCCAGTTACATGCCCAAAGGCGAAGTCTGTGTCGAGGACCCGGATGGCTACACTCTGCTCATCGGCCACGCTGGCTGATCGAGGCTTCGCGGACGCCGGTGCATTGTTTACAATAGAAGATTCGTGTGCCCCGAAGCGGGGCAGCCTATAGCAGGAACGAACAACATTTTGGAGGAGTCAAACCAACTGGAACCATCGAAACATAAGCCGGGTGTGCCGGCCGGGGTGTCCCCCATGGTGTACTGGCGGGTAGAGGGGAGTCTGCTTGACCTGACTGTGGTGGAACCGGTAGCGTTCTTTACCTGGAACGCGCAGACCTTCGCGGAGCGGTGGTGGCGGCGGGGGCTGATCTTCGTGATGGCAGCACTGCGTCCTTTTCTGTATTCGACCAACCGAAAGTTTGCGACGCGCGTGGTGCACACGGCATTGCGGGGTGTGAGCCGCGACCGGCTGGATCTGTTGGGTGAAGAATATTTCCAGTACAAATTGAAGCCTCGGCTGAAGTCGCACGGGGTGGAGCGGGTCCAGGGTCTCGTGCGCGCGGGCGCGGACGTGGTGCTGGTGAGCCAGGGGCTGGAGCATGTGATGAAGCCGCTGGCACAACACCTTGGGGTGAGGCGGGTAGTGGCGAACCGGCTGGAATTTCGGGATGGCGTAGCGACGGGAAGGCTGTTGGAGCCGGTGATCCGGCCGCGGGGCGGATTCGCGCTGATCCGGGAGCAGAGCCCGGATGGGCGGCGGGCTCCAAAGACGCTGGCGCGGCAACTGGATATTACGCTCGAGGAACTGCGGGCATCGGTGATTGGGGTGGGCCGGGAATCGGCCGCGCAGGAACGTCCGATTGTGCACTTCGCGGGGCAACGGCAGGCCGCGGGATTTTCGGTGCGGCGGGCGCTGGCAGGCAAGCACGTGATGCTGATTGGAGTTACCGGATTTATTGGGAAGGTTTGGCTGGCGAATACGCTGATGGAGTTGCCGAAGATTGTGCGGATTTATCTGTTGATCCGGCGGCAGAAGTCGAATCCGGCTGTGCGGCGCTTCGAAAAGATCGTGGAAGAATCGCCGGTATTCGATCCGCTGTTTGATCTGTACGGCGCCGGTCTTGGGGAGTACTTGCGGGACAAAGTGGAGGTGGTGGAAGGAGACGTCACGCAGTCGGGGCTGGGGCTGGATGCGGACGTAGCGCGGAGGCTGCAGAGGAATCTTGATCTGGTTGTGAATAGTTCGGGATTGACGGACTTCAATCCGGACTTGCGGGATGCGCTGGCGACCAACACGGATGCGGCGATGAACATCCTGGAATTTGTGCGAGCGACAGACCACGCGGGATTGCTGCATCTCTCGACCTGTTATGTGGCCGGTGAACGTGACGGGCGGGTGACGGAGAAGCTGATTCCGAATTACACGCCCCGTCGCGTCGCGAACTTCGATGCGGAGCAAGAATGGCGGGCGCTGCATGACGTGATTGCGCAGGCGGAGGCGCAAGCCGAGGGCGCCGAAGTGACGGCGGGACTGAAGATGCAGTCGCTGGCGAAGGAACATGCGGCGAAAGGGCTGCAGGGAGCCGCTCTGGAGAACCAGATCCGCAAGAACCGCATCCGGTGGTTGAAGACGTATTTGACCGAAGCCGGGACGCGGCGGGCGAAGGAGTTGGGCTGGCCGAACACTTATACGCTGACCAAGAGCCTGGCGGAATCGCTGATTGTGAAGTTCGGTGCGGGGTTGCCGATTGCCGTGGTCCGTCCGGCGATTGTGGAGACCTCGGTGGCGAAGCCTTTCCCGGGGTGGAATGAAGGGATCAATACATCGGCATCACTGTCTTACTTGTTGGGGACATATTTCCGTCAGTTGCCGTCGAATGAAAGCAAGCGGCTGGACATTATCCCGGTAGACGCCGTGTGCGCGGGGATGACGCTGATTGCGGCGGCGATTGTGGAGCGGCGGCATGACCAGCTATACCAACTGGCAACGTCGGCGACGAATCCTTGCGACATGGGGCGGTCGATTGAGTTGACGTCGCTGGCGCATCGCAAACATTACCGGGCGCAGGAAGGGTTGGAATCGTGGCTGCGGCTGCGCTTTGATGCGATTCCGGTGTCGAAGGAGCGGTACCAGCGGATGTCGGCGCCGGCGCAGAAGGCGATTGTGAAGTCAATTCAACGGATCATGTCGCCGCTGCCGCTGAAGAAGATGCCACTGGTGAAGACGGAGAGAAATCTGGAGCGCGTAGAGAAACTAATTGAGTTGTTCGAGCCGTTCATCCTGTTTAACGAGCACGATTTCGCGGCGGACAACGTGGAGAAACTCTCGCACGCGCTGGTGGAGGAAGAGCGGGAGGAGTTTGGTTACAAAGCGCGAATGCTCGACTGGTGGGACTACTGGATCAATGTGCATATTCCGGCGCTGCGGAAGTGGACTTATCCGTTGATCGAGGGCAGGCCGCTGGAGGCGCGCCCGGCGCGGAGTTTGCAGAATGGGGAGACAGTGAAGACGGGCACCTGAGGTTATCCCCCGGGGCTAAAGCCCGACATCTTCAAGGAGGTCTATCGCAGCGCTGAAGCGCTGCGCCACCCAAAAGCCGTCGGCGGCGGTCTGGTAGCAATCGACGACAGAACATCGACGACAAAAGAAACGGAATTGGTGAATGGCAATTTTTCTGACGGGATCGACGGGATACATAGGGGCGCATGTGGCGGCGAATCTGCTTCGCGATCATGGCGCTGCCCTGAACGTGCTGGTGCGGGCGCGCGACGTAAGCGAGGCGGAAGGACGGCTGTGGCAGGCGCTGCAATTGCATTTGGACTTCCCGCAGTTTTATGAATTTCTGCAGACCCGAGTGCGCGTGTTCCGAGGTGACTTGACAGAGCCTGGATTCGGGTTGGGGCGCGACGAGTATGACCGCTTGGTTCACACAAGCGATTCGGTGATTCACTGTGCGGCGTCGTTGAACCGGAAGTCGGAGAAGAGTTGCCTGAATGTAAATCTTCGGGGCACGCTTGAGGTGCTAACCCTGGCGCGGCACGCCGAGCATTATCACGGACTAAGGCGCTTCAGCCAGGTCAGCACGGTGGCCGTGGCGGGAAAGCGGCAGAATGAGGTGGTGAGCGAGGACTGGTCGATTGATTGGGAACGGTCGGATTACGATCCGTATGCGCGGACCAAGAAATTCTGCGAACACATGATGCGGGTATTGCTGCCGGAGACACCGAAGACCATCTTCCGTCCGAGCATTGTGCTGGGCGATAGCCGTTATGCGGAGACGACCCAATTCGACATGGTGAAGGCGTTTGTGTTTCTGGCTGGGCTGCCGGTGCTGCCGTTTCGGCCGACCGACAAGATCGATATTGTGAACGTGGATTTTGTGGCGGAGGCGATAGCCACGCTGCATCAGAAAGAAAATCCCGAACACGACACTTATCATCTTTCCTCGGGAATTGGATCCCAGACGTTCCGGGAGATCACTCAAGCTCTGGCGGCGGCGCAGAATAAGCGCTCGCCGATGTTTGTGCCGGTGGTGGAGCGGCCGTTTGCCGGGTCGGTGAATTTTCTGGCGAACCGCAACGGACCGATTGGGAAGGGTGCGTCGCTGATGAAGGTGTTCATGCCGTATCTGGTATGGAACACGGTGTTCGATAATACGCGGGTGACGAAGGAATTGGGAAAGAAGCCGGTGCCGTTCTCTGAATATTGCTATCCGCTATTAAAGTTCAGCCGGGAGAATGATTTCGCGTACAGATACCGTTCCTGGCCGGCCGCGGCGGGAGGGACAGCGGCATGATGGACTTCATTCTTGAAGCCTGGGTCAGCAGTTCGATTGAGCGGGCCAAGGCGGGATGGATGCTGGGCGAGGGCGATCGCTGGAAGCCGGGCGAGAAGCTGAAACTTTTGTTTGCGGGCTACAACGGCACGCGGAATATGGGGTCGGATGTGCGGGTGGAAGAGATGCTGCGGCAGATCCGGCACATTCTGGGCGCGGAACGGGTGGAGTTCAGCGTGATGAGCCAGAACTTCGATTTCTCGCGCGGATACTTCGAGGGCACAAAGCAAGTGCATCTGCCTGATATTTTTCCGCCTTTTCTTGCCCATGAAGTGCCGAAGCATGATGGCGTGGTGGCGTGCGAGGGGTCGATGTTCAAGAGCAAGTTCGCCAACGCGCTGACCACGATGATGATCGGGTCGCTGGGGATCGCGGCAGCACAGAATAAATTGTCGGTGGGCTATGGCGCCGAAGCCGGACACATGGATCCGATAGTGGCGAAAATGTGCGGGCGGTATTGCAGGAACTCATTTGTAATTACACGCAATGAGGAGTCGCGAGGAGTGCTGCGCGAGCTGGGTGTGCCGACTGAATTGGGAACCGATACCGCGTGGACTTTTGAACCCCGGCCACCGCAGTACGGGAAGAGCGTGTTAGAGAAAGTGGGGTGGGACGGACGGACGCCGGTGCTGGTGGTGTGTCCGATTAATCCGTTTGAATGGCCGGTGAAGGCGTCGGTAGCGAAGTATGCGGTGCGAAGCTTGACGGGCGCTTACAAGGACAGCCATTACCGCACGGTGTATTTCCACAATTCGGGGCCTGCGGCGGATGAAGCGTATCGGAAATATTGGACGGCGATAGCAAATGCCGTAGATGCATTCCGCAAGAAGAAGAATGTTTTTGTGATTCTGGCGGCGACGGAGCGGTTGGATGCACGTCCCGCGAACCGCATTGCGGAGAAGCTTGGCGGTGTGCCGGTGCTGACATCGGATGCGTACAACATGTATGAACTGGTGAGCATCCTGCGGTCGTGCCACATGATGGCGTCATCGAGGTATCACGGGATTGTGACGTCTATGCCAGCCCTTGTGCCATCGGCGGGAATCACGATGGATGAGCGGATCCGGAACTTGATGCGGGAGCGGGGACATCAGGATTTGCTGATGACGGTCGACGATCCCGAGCTTGAAGGAAAGCTGTTGGCGGCTCTGGACAAACTGAGTTGTGAGGGCGAAACGATTGCTGCCGGAATTGCGCAGACGGTCGTCAGGAATTTGAAAGTGATGGCGCGCATGGGCGTGTATTTTGAGGAGGAAGTGCGGAGAAGGTATCCGGAGTTTGAGACGCGGCGGGGGGAGTGGGGTTGGGAAGACTATTTGCCGCCAATGAGCGCGGGGTCTGCGGGAGTTGGTGGCGGCTTATAACTAGCGGTTTCGCGAGAAACTGCCGAGAAAGAGCTTTTAACCGCAAAGGACGCTAAGGTCACGCGAAGGTCGCGAAGAGAATCCGAACGGTTTCTCTTGCAATTCACATTTTGAGTACACTCGTTCCATTTATCGGAGAGATCTTTTCGCAACTGCAACTGGCTGCGGATACGCGGATTCTCGCCGAAATCCGCGACGGGCAAGTTACGGGCGTGACTGGCAACGAGTTGCTGGAGTTGGTCCGCAAGGCCAGAACTTGTATTGCTTCGAAAGGCTTACAGAAGGGCGACCGGTGCGGGTTGTTGGCAGCGAACGGCATTCGCTGGGTGGCGATGAATCTGGCTCTCATGGCTGAAGGGTTGATCGTAGTGCCGCTGTATTCGCGGCAAGCGCCGGCGGAGTTGGTGGCGATGATGAAGGACTGCACGCCATCGTTGGTGTGCTGTGGGGATGCGGCGTTGCGGGAGGGGATCGCACAGATTTGGGCGGAGACTCCCCCACAGTTTTTGTTTGACGAGATTTTTGCCGGTGTGGACGGAGTGCAGTTGGAGCGGCCGCAGGTTGGCAACAACAGTCCGGTGACGATTATTTATACCTCTGGAACTTCGGGGGAAGCCAAAGGCGTGGTGCTAACGGCGGCGAATGTAGGTTTTATGCTAGACCGGACGGCGGAGCGATTAGAACAATTGATGTCAGGTTCGTCGTCTGGACTGGCGCGGCAGGATCGCATCTTTCATTACTTGCCATTTACGTTTGCGGCGTCGTGGATCGCTTTGCTAACGTTCCTGAAGCGGCGGAGCCTGGTCACCATCAACATGGATCTGGCGAAGATCGCGAATGACATGCGTGTGGTCGCTCCGGACTATTTTCTGAACGTGCCGCAGTTGCTGGAGCGGATGCGGCGTGCGGTGGATGAACAACTGTGGCAGACCGGCGGCGTGGCCCAGGCGATCTATGCGCGGGCGAAAGGCGCATGGGCGCGGAGGCAAGATGGCCGGCCGAGGGCGGGCGATGCCATGTGGCTGGGGCTGGCAAACCGATTAGTGTTTCCGGCGATCCGGAAAAAGATGATCGGAAGAAATCTGAAGGCGCTGATTTGCGGGTCGGCGCCGCTGAGTGCGGAGACGCAGCTCTATTTCATGATGCTGGGCATTCGCGTGCTGCAGGTTTACGGCCTGACGGAAACGACTGCGATTTGCACGATGGACGATCCGAACCGGGTTGAGGTGGGGCGCGTGGGGCCGGCGATTCCGGGCATGGAGATGAGATTGGGGGAGCATGACGAGATAGTCGTCCGCGGGCCTAATGTTTTTGCGGGATATTGGAACCGGCCAGAGCAAACGGCGGAGGCACTGCGCGACGGATGGTTTCATACCGGCGATCAGGGCGAAGTGAACGCAGAGGGAAATTGGCGGATCGCGGGGCGGATCAAGAACTTGATTGTGCTGGGATCGGGGCACAAGATTTCTCCGGAGCCCATCGAGAGCGCGATTGCGAAGAGTCTGCCGGAGGCACAGCAAGTAGTTGTGGTGGGAAACGGGCGAGGATACTTGACGGCGATTGTGACCGGGAGCATGACGGCCGAGCATGTGCAAGCTGCGCTGGACGAGGTGAATCCTGACTTGCCGCATTACAAGCAGGTGCGGGCGTTTGTAGTGCGCGAGGAAGCGTTTTCGATCGATAGCGGCCTGTTGACGGTGAATGGCAAGTTGAAGCGGGATGCGATTGCGGAGCGGATGAGGAGGGAAATTGAGGACCTGTATCGCGTGAAGCAGGTAGTATGAACGACTAACCAGGTATGGGATCATCCGTCAGGGCTGAGGAGCGGGCGCCGCGCATGGAGCAATTTCAAGGGAAGACGCTGTCCTGGGATTTAAAGAACGGCGTGATTGAACTGGCGCTGCACCGCGAGCCGCTCAACGAGATCGGGTTGCTCACACTGGAAGAGTTGGAAAAGTTTGTCGCGGCGTTGGAGCGGGTGAGCGGGGAAGCACACGCGGTAATCCTGTATAGCACGCTGAAAGGCGGGTTCTGTGCGGGAGCCGACTTGCGGGAGCTTTACCAGTGGATCCAGGAATTCGGGCGGGAGGAAGTGGCGCATCATGCGCGGGCCTACCTGGAGCGGATCCACCATGTGATGAATGCGATCGACGCTTCGTCCTTGACGACGATTGCGGCCGTGCATGGGGTCACATTCGGCGGCGGCTTCGAACTGGCGCTGACCTGTGACATGATGATCGCCGACAAGATGGCGCGCTTTTGCTTCCCCGAACTGCGATTGGGGTTAATCCCGGGGTACGGTGGGATTCCAAGGCTGAAGCGGGATTTGGGCAATGCCGTGGTGAGGGACCTGCTGCTGACAGGGCGCAGCTTCAACGCGCTGAAGGCGCAGCAAATCGGGTTGGTAAGCCAGATGGTCGGCGAGGGGGAAGCGCTGCGGGCGGCGCGGGCCACGGCGGCACAGATGGGGAAGTTTGATCGAGCGACGGCTGCGGCGGCGAAGAAATTTATCAAGCCGATTCCGCATGAAGAGCTGCGGCGGGAGATCGATATTTTCTGCGAGCTGTTTGCGCGTCCGGCGGTGCAGGCGGGATTGAAGAAGTTTGTGGAGAGCACGGATGCGCAGCCTTATCTGCCGTAGGGGAGTACCTAGTACCCAGTACCGAGGGACGACGCGAGTAAGAAAATGCATGGATCCTTCGCTTCGCTCAGGATGACAAAACATCTATGAATACTGCGGAACAGACCCTGGATGAAATACTGAGTCTGGCCGCGGCGCACTTCAAGGTGCCGCGGGAGAAACTTGCTCCCGACGACGACTTTTTCAAGACGCTGGGGATTGACAGCTTGCAGACTCTCGATCTGCTGACGAAGCTGGAGAATCATTTTCGGGTGGAGCTTCCGGATTATGAGTTGCAGGGAGTTTCCGACTTTCGCACGCTCGCGGGGAAGATTCAGGCGCGACTCTAGCACACCAATTGTTGATTGCTGATTTTTGATTGATGATTGTAACCGTGCCGTGATCGCAGGTTGTTGTTAATCAACAATCACCAATCTACAATCAGCAATTCCCTTATGCTCGATCTCCAAAAATATAGCTGCCTGGGCGCGGCCTTGCGTGATGCGTTAGACCGTTATTCCGGCGAGACTTGCCTGATCGAGGCCGATCGCGAGCGGGAGAAGACACGGCTTACCTACTCTGACTTCAAAGAAATCAGCCTGCCTTTGGCGCGGGCGCTGGAGGATGCCGACTTCGATGCGGGGGACCGCGCAGCCATCCTGATGACGAATCAGTCAAAGTGGCTGATTTCGGCTTATGCGATTTTCCATAGCGGCGGCGTGCTGGTCCCGCTGGATTATAAGCTGACAGCGGCCGAGCAACTGCAACTGCTGGAGCACTCGAAGGCCAAGGTGCTGGTCGTGGAGTATTACTTGTGGCTGGCGATCATGCAATCGCCGGCGTTTCAGAACATTAAGACGAAGCTGGTGCTGGTGACGGAGGCTCCGCTGGGAGCGGACCTGGCCGGGGGATTTCGATGGGAGGATTTCAAGCGCAAAGGTGCGCCCGATTTTGTAATGCGGCGGCGGGAAGATGTGGCTTGCATCGTGTATTCGTCGGGTACGGGCGGACGTCCGAAGGGATGCGTGCTGACACATGAGAATTATCTGGAGCAGTGCCGGGCATTGACGGCGTGGTATCCATTCTGGCCGGGAGTACGGTATTTGAGCATTCTGCCGACGAATCATGCCATTGATTTCATGGTGGGATTTATTGGGCCGTTCGTGTGCGGGGCGTGCGTGGTGCATTTGCGGACGCTGCGTCCGGAGTTTGTGCGGGACGCGTTTGTCCGCTACCGGATCACGTATGTGTCGCTGGTGCCGATGATCGTGAAGAACCTGGAGCGCGGATTGCGGGCGAAGTTCGATGAGTTGCCGGCGTGGAAGCGCAAAATTTTGAATCGAATGATTGGGCTCAACAAAATGCTGACGCGGGACAGGCCGCGCGTGAAAGTGAGCCGCGCCCTGCTGCCGCAGGTGCATCGGGCATTTGGCGGAGAACTGCTGGCGCTGATTACCGGAGGCGCTTTCATGGAGCCTTCGAGCATGCAGTTTTTTTATGATCTGGGAATTCCGGTGGTCAACGGTTATGGGTTGACGGAGACGGGGACGGCCCTCACCTTAAACGATCTGAAGCCGTTTCGCGCGGACACGGTGGGCAAGCCGCTGCCGGGAGTGGAATTGCGAGTGTTAAGCCCGAATGAGGAGGGGATTGGGGAAATTGCTGCCCGGAGCAAGACTGTGATGTCGCATTATCTCGACGACGCCGAGTTGACGGTGGCGACGATTGTCGATGGCTGGCTGTTGACGGGCGATTTGGGGCGTTTTGACGACAGCGGCCATCTGCAGCTTTTTGGCCGGAAGAAAAACATGATCGTCACCGAGGGCGGGAAGAACATTTATCCCGAGGATATTGAGACGTTCTTCGATGGATTGCCCGTGAAGGAGTATTGTGTGTTCGCGGCGGACTATGTGTGGCCGCAAAAAGAACTGGGGCGGGAGATGCTGATCATGGTTTTGCGTGTGGAACAGAATCAGCGTTTCGACAGCGTGCTACTGGATGAGGTCCTAAACCGAAATCGGCGCTTGCCGGATTTCAAACGCGTGGGCGGGTATGTGATCTGGGAGAAGGATTTTCCGCGGACGGCATCGATGAAAATCAAGCGGCAGGCGTTGGCGGAGGAAATAGGAAAAACTATAGTGCGTGGAGCGGTGGTGGGGCTGTGAGGAGGCTCGGGTTGTTTTAAGTCTCGAATCGCGAAAACGAGATCACTCGCGGAATTCGCAGAGAACTGCCGCGGGGAAAGCCGAGAGGTCGTTATCGACGACAATTAGTCTGGCGTTGGGAACTCCCGGCCATCTTACGTTCATTGGAAAAACTTGAGCGAGTCCTATCTAGCGATCGTGAATCCTGCGGCGGGCGGCGGGCGGAGCCGAAAGCTGCTGGGTTCGGCACTCGAGCGGTTGCGCGCAGGCGGGGTTGCGCTCGACGTGATTGAGACGCAAGGCTCCGGAGATGCTACGCGGATTGCGCGCGAGGCTTATGGCCGCGGACAGCGCCGTTTCGTTGCGGTGGGTGGAGATGGCACTTCGTATGAAGTGGTGAACGGGCTTTTTCCGGAAGCGAGTGCGCGGGGGCGGCCGACGCTGGGGTTCTTGCCACTGGGGACGGGGAATTCTTTTCTGCGCGATTTCAGCGACCGGGGGGTGGAGCACGCCATCGAATCGCTGATCGCCGGGCGAAGGCAGCCGTGCGATGTGCTACGGTTGCGGCACCGCGGCGGAGTGATCCACTACATCAATCTGCTGAGCGTGGGGTTTCCGGCAGACGTGGCAAACTTGCGGGCGCGGCGTTTCAGCCGCCAGGGAGAGTTGGGATATGTCATCTCGATTTTTCTGGGGCTGGCGCGGTTGCACAGGCGGCCGTTTCCGGTGCGGGTGGACGGTGAGACGGAATTTGACCGGAGGCGCTGTTTGTTTCTCACCTTCAACAACAGCAAGTTTACCGGCGGGACGATGATGATTGCACCGAACGCCGAGGTGAATAACGGCCTGATCGAATACGTCCGTTGGGGTGCGATTGGGCGGTTGGGGCTGATCCGAAACTTGCCGAAGCTTTATGATGGCACGCACATTGAGCATCCGTTGGCAGAGCGAAAAGCGGTGTCGCGGGTAGAGTTTGATCTGGACGCCCCCGTGGATTTGATGGTGGATGGGGAAGTGCTGACACTGCATTGCGAGGAGTTGGATGTTTTGCCGGGAGCATTGGACGTTGTTGCGTGAGTACAGCACGAGAGCGAATTTGCGATGGAGCTAGTTTCGAAGCTCGCACGCTGGGCGCCGCGGTTGACGCAAGCGACCGGCGTTTTACTTGTTATGCTAGGCATCCTCCACCTGATCGCCACACCTTTCTTGATAGGGTGGTCGAGCCGACAATTGCGTTCTGATCATGCCCAGTTGGTGATTGCGGCCATGCGGCTGAACCATATTCTGGTGGGGATTCTGCTGCTTCCTCTGGGAATATCAACGTTTTGGTCGGGGAAGGCCCTTCAGCAATCCTGGGGCTTGCGTCTGGCGGGGCTGAATGAAGCGACGCTTCTTTGTCTTCCCATCTTGCTCGTTACAACGATGCCGCTTGAATCGCTGGATGCACCGCTCTTTCGGTTGGCTACCCTTGTCGTGATTTCGGCTTGCCTCGTCCAGATACTGGCTTTGGTAGGAGTCTGGAAGTTTCGGCAGAAAGAATCGTGAGTCCTGCCTTCGCGAAGGCCGTGATATAAAAAGAAACATGTCTGAAGCGAGGCGAAAGCGGCAGCAGGAGCGGGTGGGGACGCCGGACGCGAGTCCGCCGTCACGAAAGAAGATGCTCTGGGGCGCGATTGTGGTGCTGCTTATCGGAGCCTACGGTGCGTGGTGGTACTACGCGAATCACCGCTATGACGACTTCGCGAAGTGCCTGTCGTCGAAGCAGGCGAAGATGTATGGCGCCTACTGGTGTCCACACTGCACTGAGCAAAAAGAGGAGTTCGGAAGATCGTTCCGCTACGTGACCTATGTGGAGTGTGCGATTAAGGATTCGCGCGAGATGTCGCCCGCGTGCAAGGCGGCCGGAGTGCAACATTATCCGACGTGGCAGTTCGGAACGAGTCCGCTCGTAGAAGGAAAGTTTCCGCTGCAGGAACTTAGC
Source organism: uncultured Acidobacteriaceae bacterium (assembly GCA_963703635.1). Lineage (GTDB taxonomy): Bacteria > Acidobacteriota > Terriglobia > Terriglobales > Acidobacteriaceae > Sulfotelmatobacter. The sequence goes on along the minus strand of CAVPEZ010000019.1, from coordinate 136,878 downwards.
GATAAGACTGGGTGCGCTTTGCCGTGAGTGCGACTGGAAATCAACCGGCTGAGGCCCACGCAATTCCTGCGAAGGACAACCGGACCCTTTTTCTGGCGATCGCGGTTTTGGCTGTGGCGGGAATGGTAGTTTCGGCGGTGTCATTGCAGCGGCATTACGCGAAGTCGGCGTCGGCGTTCTGCGACGTTGGGGAGAAATTTAATTGCGACATCGTGAACCGGAGTGAGTATTCGAGCGTGATGGGAATCCCGGTGGCGGGGATCGGCATCGTGGGTTACGGAGTGCTTTTGGCGCTAGCGACCGTTTACCGAACGCGGCCAGAGACGCCGTTTCACTTGCTGGCGGCGGCGGGGGCGGGATTGGGGTTCGCGCTGTATCTGACGTATATCGAAGGCTTTGTTCTGGATACCTGGTGCATTCTGTGTTTGAGTTCTCTGGGGTTGATTGCAGGGATCACGGTGGTGGCGGCGATGGTGAAGTTGAGAGCGAGCGCGGCCAGTTAATCGCGGCTAAACGCCCGCAATTCATGAACGCACTTTCGGCGCGGCTGAAGCCGCGCCCTTTCAAAGCTGTCTCTTGAGGAAACGTTCTTACTTAATTCGCTACCGACGATCCAAACGAAAAAACTCTTCTGATGGGAAGAATCCAGAAAATCAGGGATGGGGCCGGGGCGGTTGGTGAGGTCGTGCGCGCCAGCGGGGCGGCCGGCGATCTGCGGCTGCATCAATTTCGCAGCCGCGTCTTCCGGAACACACGTTTCTTGCGGGTGTGGCTGCCTCCGGGATATGACGAAGCGCAGAATGCAGGGCGGCGCTATCCGGTGTTGTACCTGAATGACGGGCAGAACCTGTTCGAGTCGGCCACGGCGTTTGCAGGAGTCGAGTGGCAAGTGGACGAAACGGCGGATCGGTTAATCCGCGCAGGCGCGGTGCCGCCCATGATTTTTGTGGGTATGGATAACACGGGCAAGGAACGGATTCGCGAGTACATGCCATACCGGTCGATCCATCCAAGGATGCTGCGGGTGCGGGGGCGTTATTATCCGGATTTTCTGTTCAAAGAAGTGATGCCGTTTGTGGAGAGTGCTTATCGTGTAGCGACTGGGCCGGAGAACACCGGGTTGGGGGGATCGTCGCTGGGAGGGCTGATCGCGCTGTACACGGTGGTGGCGCAGCCGGGAGCGATTGGGAGGTTGCTGCTGGAGAGTCCGTCGCTTTGGGCGTCGGGCCGGCAGCTCCTCAGGGAGAGCCGGGAGGTGAGGATTTGGCCGGAGAGAACATTTCTGGCAGTGGGAACTGACGAAGCGGGGAGCGCGGAGCGGAGCCGGACTGTGGTGGACGATGTGCGGGAACTGGCGGCCATCATACGGCGGGCCGTGCTGAGTGAGAGCCGGTTGCGGCTGGTGATCGAGGATGGAGCCGGGCATAACGAGGCGGCGTGGGCGGACCGATTTCCTGAGGCGCTGCAGTTTTTGTTCGGGCAGTAGGGTTGCGTCAGAGAGTATTGCGAACCGGATCTGATTTCCTGCCAAGGTTCCATATCCCATATAAGAGTGCGGCCATCACAGGGACGGAAAGCTGAACGTGTGTCCAGCGCGCGAGCGGGCCGAGAAGCGGAAGCATGAATGCCAGATAGAGGAGGAGTTTGAAGTGGCGCGTGGCGGGCTGGTCGGGTTGAGAGACGATCCAGTTGGAGATTAGCAGGAATGCGGGCGCGAGAATCACGAGATCGTACACCGTCAGATGCGGGGCGATGAGAACCGTGGCCAGCAGCAACGCCGGATAGCGCAACGACAAAGAAAGACGGTTTCGCCAGCAGCGCTACGGTCAAGGCTGACACCAGGAGTGCCGAAGTTACGTAGAGCGCGAGAGAAACTGCGGGCCAAGGGACGAGCATGGTCCAGAAGGTGCGCAGGGAGTGAGTTTGATAGAGTCTGGGCTCAAGTTGCGTAAGCAGGCTGGGCAGGTTGAGCAGGGTGTGCATCCAGTCGCGCAGCGGACCAGGACCATAGTAGAGCCAGGCTGCGGCAAGCTGGGCTATCGCCGAGACGCCTCCGGCAGCGATTACCTTCCAGTTGAGTGTCACCACGAAAACAACGGCAGCGGCCAGAGCTAGTTGGGGTTTGAAGATGAGGCATCCCAGAGCCAGGCCCGCGAGGAATTGGCGCTGGGCGCGCAGAGCGAAGAAGGCCACGGTGAAACAAGCGAGAGCCAGAGCGGAAGTTTGTCCCCAGGCGATGAGATGCCAGAAAGCAGGGAAGGCTAGGGCAAGAATCACAACGGTGAGTTTTTGATTGCGAAGGTTGGGGCAGGCGCGCCAAAGGGCGTAGCAGCAAACACCGTAAATGAGCGAGCTTAAAGTGAGCCAGAGGAGCAGGGCGCAAGGATAAGAGAGGCGGGTAAAGGGGGCAAAGAAGAGGGAAACCTGCGGCGGATACAGCGGTAGATAGCGGACGCCGGCAGCGGCGGGGACGCGCTCGGCCGCGAGTTCGGCTTGCGCGTTCATGTTATACAAGTCGGCTCCGTTGTGAGCGAGAGCGAGGGAGCCCAGAGTATAGAAATGCAGGAAGTCCGTGCCTTTGAGATTGCCGGCGCGATCAAGCAGACCGGGCGTGGCCACATTCCAAGCGTAGACGGACCAGAGGCACAGCGCGAGGATCAGGCCATGCGCTCGTACGCGGCGGGCGGTCAGGAACGAAGAGGCGGATGCCAGCATGACAGATCAGCCTATAATAAGCCGCGTTTTTGAAGTTGATCGCGAAAGGCCGCCGGTGGTCGACAATAGTTCACGAGCCAACCTGGAGAGATTACAGTGCATAGCGGAATGAGGGGCTGGGTTTGGCTGAGGCGGTCGGGGTGGATTCTTTTTGTAGCCTTAACCCTGCGCCTCGCAGTCTTGGGAGTTTTTCTTGCGCATAACCATGTGTCCTGGGGAGTGAATGAGCCGGGGGGAATCGCGCGGGCAATCGTCGAGGGGCGCGGATTTTCGTCCGCGTTTCACGATGCGAACGGGCCTACCGCATGGGTGGCTCCCGGCTATCCGGTTTTGTTGGCCTGCATCTTTCGCATCTTCGGAGTTACAAGTGCAGCTTCGGCCGTCGCAGCCATTCTGCTCAATGTGGTTTTCTCGTCCCTTACAGCGGTTGTGTTGGTGAAGTTGGGAAGGGAACAGCTTGGCGAGAGTGCGGGAATTGTTGCAGGATGGGCGTGGGCGATCGCGCCTCCGCTATTGTTCATACCTTGGCTGCTGTGGGAGACGTGCCTTTCCGGCCTGGTCTTGCCGTTTGCTTTCATGACGACTCTTAGACTCGGCGGGTCTTCCCGACCCCGCGACTGGGCATGGTGCGGTGTGATCTGGAGTTTCGGGGCGTTGTTGAATCCGGCTATGCTGGCGCCCCTGCCAGCGTTAGCAATCGATGCTGCTGTGCGGAGTCGACGTTGGAAGGAGCCAGTCTTGCTGTTTGTCGTGTGCCTGTCGGGAATACTGCCTTGGACGGTGCGCAACTTCCGGGCGTTTGGACAGTTTGTGCCCGTGCGCAGTAATTTTTGGCCAGAAGTCTATTTCGGCAACGTCAGTTTTTCTCTGCACCCGACCGGCGACAGCATGCTGTATCAAAAGGAAGGAGAGATGCTGTTTGCCGCCGATCTGAAGGGACGGGTTTTCGATTTTGTGCGTTCCAACCCGAAAGAGTTTGCGCGGCTTACCGGAGAGCGAATTCTCGCGTTCTGGATACGGCGTTCGCAACTCGAGCCATATCCGTTGGTTCTGCTTTTGATGACCATGGGAGGACTGGTCCAAGCCTGGCGGCGGGGGAAGCGCTGGGTTGCATTTGCATCGGTGCTGGCGCTATATCCGCTCGTCTACTATGTTTCTTACACATTTGCGCGCTATCGTTATCCCATCGAGCCGCTGATGTACTCTCTTGGCGGGATACTTTGTTTGCGAGTTGTGGGTCGGGATACGGCAGCAGCCGAGGCGAGGGACTGTCGGGCGACGGTTTATCGGGCTCTAGGAACCAGATTTTTCGATCGTGGAAATACCGCAGCAACTCCTGGTTGGCGTCTTTGCCCATGTCGCGCGCCCAGACCACTTTGGCCGCGTCAATATTCGCGTCGTTGTAGACCCACTCCCGGTCCACGTCGTGGTGAGACCCATACTTGACAATTACAAGCTGCGCGCCGGGAAGTTGCTTCAACTGGTGCAGCACCGCCGCTCGCTCCAGGTTGCCGCGCGGCCACGCTGGCTCGATATGAGTATGAGTGACGACAGCCATCACTCGCAGGAGAATCATAGCGCACGCCAACACAGGAATCATGCGCACCAACGCTTGTCCCACCGGGCGGCGAGCGGGGGACCATTGCCAGAAGTGACGCATGCCTTGCACGAGCAACAAATACAGGGCGCCGGTGGCAGGAGCGAAATAGTGGGGAAGCGTCCAGGTCTGGACCGAAAATGCGGCCAACATGCCGGCGCATATTAAAAGCGGCAGACGCATCTTACGATCGCGAACCACCCATGGAAGCGCCAGCAGAGGCAGCGTGAGCAGCGGGCCCAGATAAAACTGCCACCACGAGATGAACTTTTCCGCCCCGCGATGCAGATAGCCGGTGAAGGTGCGGTTGCGCTCGAACTCGCCCAGCTCCCAACGGTAAAAATCACGCATCACTGCGTGGTGATACGCGGGCTCGCGGCGCGGCGTTTGCCAGATGAAGTAAGGAGCAGTCGCGTACGTGTCACGATTCGTTTGATAAGCCATGCGGAAAGGGTTGCCGGTGACGCGGTAATAGTAATAGCCGGTGCCTGCGGCCGCGACGAGCAGCACACAGAACATGGGCACCACAACTCGCGGCACGGATTGGCCGAACAAGGACCGGCCCAATGCGGGGCGATCTTTTCCTGCGAACCAGAAAAGCATTGCGATAGCGACTGGAACGGCGAAAGCCAACCCCTCATAAGGCCGGCTGTTGGCCAGGATCGCGAGGCCCACCGCCAGCAGCACGGCGTCACCGACACGGAGGCGCCGCCGCACACGCGGCCATGCTCCGAGGACCAGCGCGCCGCCAAGAGCTGCCACGGAAGCGCACCAGTAAGTATTCATCCAATAGCTGAGGATGCCGAGCCGAAGCACGGCCAGCGCGGCTCCGAACAACGCCCAGGGCGGAGGCAGCCAGCCCTGCAGCATCCAACACAGAGCAGAGCACATGACGGCGGTCACGAGGACTTGCCCGATCCAGGGGTGACCGAGGATCTGACCGGCAGCGAGGACCATGCCTTCCGCCGGGGGATACATCGACATATACGTGGGCTGTTCAATGATGTGGAAGCTTTCGAAGTGGATCCACATCGGATGGGTGGGGTTCGTGAGCCTGCCGTGAGCAAAGGTGTCGGCTGCCAGCAGATAACTGAACTCGTCGTTAAAACGAGGCTGCGGAGTGCCGAGAATCGGGATGAGCGCGGCGCGAATTGCAATAATGCTCAAACCCACAACCATCGCGGAAAGGCGCTGGCGGCGGGCTAGTCGGGTGAATGCGCGCTTCACGGAAAGGAAAGCCGGAGTCTCCGGAAGGCTAGATCTTTCGCGAGACGAGATGAGAATCAAGAAACCGGCGGCCGTCAGCAGGAGGAGTTCGATGAGCGTCAGAAACCACGGAGCGAGCCGCAGGTAAAGGTTGTGCATCGCGAGACGAAGCCGGCATTACTCTAAGCGAAGACATCAGATTATCATTAAACGGCGGTTCGATTCTCACGGGGAATTGTCTTATAAATAGACTGGCGGCGAACCACTGCCGTTGGCGGCAGGCATGATTTGAAGGATGACGTGACCGCATCTTAGAAGATAAGGGACAAAGAATAAGAGGCGACGTGAAAACAAAAAAAGGTGTGATCGGAATTCTCACTGGCGGCGGTGATGTGCCGGGCCTGAACCCGGCCATCCGCGCCGTAACGATTCGCGCGCTGCGCGAGGGCTGCCAGGTGATTGGCATTCGCCGGGGATGGGCCGGACTGGTCGACATCGTCCGGGAAAAAGACTACGACAATAGCGACAACTTCCAGACGCTGTCCGAGGATTTGGTCAACCGCACCGGCCGCACCGGCGGTACGTTCCTGCACACCTCACGCACCAACCCCGGGCGGGTGGAGAAGTCCCGCGTCCCGCCTCACCTGCGGGACACTTACAACGCCGAGAAGAACGACCTGACCGCCGAGATTTTGAAGAACCTGGATTGGCTGGGCATTGACTACCTCATCCCTATCGGCGGCGATGACACGCTGAGCTACGGCGTGCGTCTCTACCAGGAGGGCGTGAAGGTGGTCGCAATACCGAAGACCATGGACAACGATGTCCCGGGCACCGACTACTGCATCGGCTTCAGCACGTGTGTGACCCGCACCATCTCCATGACGAATAGCTTGCGCACCAGTGCCGGCTCCCACGAACGCTTCATGGTGCTCGAAGTTTTCGGCCGTTATGCCGGATTCACCGCCATGTTGCCCACCATGGCCGGGGCCGCGCACCGCTGCGTGATCCCTGAGCACCAGTTCGACATCGAGCGGCTTACCGAGTTGTTGGTGCATGACCGCCAGAAGAACCCCAGCCACTACTCCGTCGTCCTGGTTTCCGAGGGGGCGATGTTCAAGGGGGGAGAGATGGTTTTCGAAAAGGGCACGGCTGACGCTTTCGGCCACAAAAAGCTCGGTGGCATTGGAGACCTGGTATCGGAGAAACTGAAGGAGCTTTCCCCCAAGTACAACAACGGCAAGTCAATCAACACCCTGACTCAGAAGCTGGGCTACCTGGTCCGCTGCGGCGATCCCGATGCGATTGACTCCGTCGTCCCGATGGCTTACGGCAACCTCGCCCTGGACCTGCTTCTGGGAAGGATCCACGGACGGCTTGTGGTGTTGAGGAACGGTCGATACGACAACATGCCCATCGACACTGTTACCGCCTCGAAGAAAGTTGTCAACGTAAAGGAACACTACAACGTCGACCGCCTTCGGCCGCATTACAAGAGCTTCGAGATGAAGCCGCTTTTCATCATGACCAGCGAAGCGGGCTAGTTCAGGATCGAGCATTGGGATCCAGCATTGGGATCCAGCTTTGGGATTGAAGTGAATGAATAAGACTCTTGCGATTTTGGGGTGGGGAACGGTTGCGGTGCTGGGCGCGGCGGCTGTGGGCACGGTGGCCCTGCATCGCGGCGAACCCATCAACGCCCTTTGGCTGGTGGCGGCCGCGACATGCTGCTACGCGCTCGGGTACCGCTTTTACAGCAAGTTCATCGCAGTGAAGATTCTTGCGCTCGATGGCCTGCGCGCTACTCCGGCGGAGCGACTGGAGAACGGCCGTGATTTTCTTGTCACCAATAAATGGGTGGTTTTCGGGCATCACTTCGCGGCGATCGCCGGGCCGGGACCGCTGGTGGGGCCGGTGCTGGCGGCGCAATTCGGTTATCTTCCGGGGACGATGTGGGTGCTGGCGGGCGCAGTGTTTGCGGGCTGCGTGCAGGACTTCGTCATTCTTCTCTTCTCAGTGCGGCGCGATGGCAAATCGCTGACCGCGATGGCCAAGGATGAGATCGGGCGCGTCGGGGGATTCGTCGCTTATGTGGCGGTGGTTGCGATTCTGATTATCCTGCTGGGTGTGGCAGCGTTGATTGTGGTAAACGCGCTGAAAGCGAGTCCATGGGGCACGTTCACAATTGCCATGACCATGCCAATCGCGTTGCTGATGGGCGTGTATTTGCGGCGGATTCGTCCGGGAAAAGTGATGGAGGTTTCGGCGCTGGGATTCGTTCTGGTGCTGGCGGCGATTTGGGGTGGACAATACGTGTCACAGAATCCAGCGCTGGCCCGGTGGTTCACGTTTAGCGCGCCCACGCTGGCGATACTCATCATGGTGTATGGGTTCGCCGCCTCCGCGCTGCCGGTATGGCTGCTGCTCGCGCCGCGCGACTACTTGAGCACGTTCGTGAAACTGGGAACGATCGCCCTTCTGGGTGTGGGGATCGTGGCGCTCCACCCCACGCTGCACATGCCGGCGCTGACGCGGTTTGTCGACGGCACCGGTCCGGTGTTTGCGGGGAAAATATTTCCTTTCGCCTTTATCACAATTGCGTGCGGAGCAATCAGCGGATTTCATTCTCTGATCTCAAGCGGAACAACCCCGAAGCTGATTGCGCGCGAGACCCAGACGCGCATGGTGGGCTACGGCGCGATGATGTGCGAGTCGGCGGTCGCGGTGATGGCGATCATCGCTGCTTGCGTGATGCAGCCGGGTGTGTATTTTGCGATCAGCAGTCCCGCGGGAGTTGTCGGGCAAACGCCTGCCGCAGCGGCGGCGACTATATCTGGTTGGGGCTTTCCTGTAACTGCGGCCGATATGCAGGCGCTGGCGCATGCGGTTGGCGAACTGACGCTTTACAACCGGACCGGTGGCGCCCCCGCGTTTGCCGTGGGCATGGCGCATATCTTTTCGCACAGTCTGGGCGGCGAGACTCTGATGGCGCTGTGGTACCACTTCGCGATCATGTTCGAGGCTCTCTTTATATTAACTGTACTCGATGCCGGCACGCGCGTGGCACGCTTCATGGTGCAGGATGCCCTCGGGCATCTGTACAAGCCGCTGGGGCGGACGAGTTGGTATCCGTCGATTCTCGCGACCAGCGCCCTGATTGTTGCATCCTGGGGATACTTCTTATGGCAGGGCGTGAAAGACCCGCTCGGCGGGATTAATTCCCTGTGGCCGCTGTTCGGCATCGCCAACCAACTACTGGGGACGGTGGCGTTGTGCGTGGCCACGACGATCATCATCAAGATGCATCGAGCGAGGTATGCGGCGGTCACACTGTTACCTCTGGCATGGCTGGTTGCGGTTACATTTACGGCATCGTGGCACAAGATTCTCGATCCGAATCCGCGAGTGGGATTTCTGGCGCAAGCCCATGCGCTGGCGGCGGCCCCCGCAACCAGCGCGACGGCACGGTTGATCTTCAACAACCGGCTGGATGCGGCAGTGAATGGTGTTCTGGTGGTGATGGTGGGGCTGGTGCTGGCAGAGTCCATGCGGCAGTGGATGGGGATTTTGAGTGGAGCTAGAGAAGCGCGGGTGCAGGAATCACCCTTTGTGAGGACTCGGCTGGTGGAGGAGCAGGGATGAAGCAATTGCGAAAGACGATCCGCGATTTCACGACGACCGCAGTCGCGGCCCTGCGGGAGATTTTTGACGAGGCGGCGTATGCGCGGTTTCTTGATCGGGCAGGGCTGGTGTCATCGCGCAAGGCCTATGCTGCATTCCGGCGGGAAATCGAAGATGTGAAAGTGCCGCGGCCGAAGTGTTGTTAGCTTGCTCGTTGTTTACTTGGCGAATCTCCTCCCTAGGAACGGCGCCGTTTCCGCGCTACACTGCACTCACATGCGAGTTCTGGGCATCGATTGCGGCGGGGAGTACACCGGGTACGGCGTTGTCGAGATGCATTCCGGGGGACGGCTGGTGTGCCTGACCTGCGGTGCGATCAAGCTTTCGCCGCGGGAACCGCTGTCGCGGAGGCTGTCACGCATTTATGACGAACTCGGAGGACTTATTTCGGAGCATCATCCGGATGAAGTTGCGATCGAGGGCATCTTCTATGCGCTGAATGTGAAGTCGGCTCTGTCGTTGGGTCAGGTGCGGGGAGTGGCCATGCTGGCAGCGGCCGCGGCAGGGTTGGAGGTCGCGGAGTATTCGCCGCTGACGATCAAATCGTCGGTGGTGGGATACGGACGGGCGGAAAAGCAACAAGTGCAGCACATGGTGACGCGCCTGCTGGGGTTGGCCGAGGCTCCGGAGCCGATGGACGCATCGGACGCGCTGGCCATCGCGATCTGCCATCTGCACACCGCGGGCACGCTTTCAAAGCAGAGGGCTGCGGCGCGGTGATGACTCTGGTATCTTTCATTCTAGCTTCTCTCATTCGAGGTCCCATTCTCATTCGACATCCCGTCCGAGGCACAAGTTTCTGGCGGGCGGTTGGGATGGGAGTACTGGCAGTGACCGCAATGTCTGTGCCTCTGCTGTCGCAGCAGGTAACGAGCGACCGGGCCGCTTCGACTGCCGTGATCACCTTTACGCTCGACTTCCCCCACTCCAATCCGGAGCATTACTCGATGACGGTCGACAAGACTGGACATGCGCGCTATGAGTGCGCCGCGAAGGTGACGGATGATGCGGAAGAGCAGATGTACCGGTTGGAATTCGAGGTGTCGGCGGGGAACCGCGAGCGGATGTTTGAGTGGGCGAAACAGGCGCATTATTTCGCGGGCAGGATAGATTCCGGAAACCGCAAGGTGGCCTTTACGGGGACGAAAATCCTGAGCTATCAGGATGGCCAGCGATCGAACACTGCGTCGTACAACTATTCGAGCGTGGCGGCGGTGCGGGAGTTGACTGCTCTTTTCCAGAACATGGCGGGCACGCTGGAATATGGACGGCGGCTCGCTTATTACCATCTCTATCAGAAGCTGGCGCTGGACGAGGAACTGAAGCGTATGGAAGCCCAGGCGAAGAGCGGCGAGCTGAGCGAGATACAAGCAGTGGCGCCCGTGCTGCAAAAGATAGTGGACGATACTTCGGTGATCAACGTGGTGCGGGCACGGGCGAAGGAGCTGATCGAGATGGAGAGCGGCGCACCGGCCGGGCATTAATAGACTGCCAAGGAATGGAAAAGGCCTCGCCACGCGGTTGCTAACGAACCACGATGCCGGCGTAGCCAACGACTAGCTCGCGATCGCCGGAGACGTCACCCGATGTCGCATACTTGAGCAGCTCGGCCGAAGTTGCGCCGAGCTTCTTTGCCGCGGTCAGCATGGCGACGGCCGGACCGAAGCCACACATGCTGATGTGCTGTTGGGTGACGGAGTCATACAGGGCGCGGGCGTCGAGGCGGAGAATTGGTTCGATCGCAGCGTGGTCTTTGACGCGCGTGATCGCGTCGGATTCATAGTGATTCATGTCGCTGGAGGCCACGATCAGAACGGGCGCGTTCTGGGCCGCAATCACATCCGCAATCGCTTCTCCGAGTGCCGCGAGAACGTCGAACTGCCCGGTTCCGAGCGCGATGGGAACAAACCTGAGGTCGGGCTGGCGCATTTGCAGAAAAGGCAACTCGACTTCGGCGGCATGTTCACCCCGGTGCGCGGTTGCATCTTCCTGCAGAACAGGACAGCGCTGCTTCAGGGCCGCCGCGAATGGGCTGTCGATAGGGACATTGCCCAGGGGCGTTTCCCAGGCGCCTTCGCTGATAATCGCCAGGGCGCGGCCCACGCCGGTATGGTTGGGGCACATCACAAGGCAGAGCTGGGGAATTTCCAGTGCAGCGAACACGGCGCCGGCAACGTGGCCCGAATACATGTAGCCGGCGTGGGGAACTATGCAGGCCAGAGCACGAATCGGCGTGTGCTGAGGAATCTGGGCGAGGTAGGTGCAAATTTCCTGGCGCAGAGAGTTTCCATCGCGAGGATAGAATCGTCCGGCGACCGCTGGGTGGCGAACCGGGCTCGCGGCCATAGATGCTCCTGTCGTTGCAAACCCTGTCTTTGGAAACCCTGTCTTTGAAAACAATGCTACGAGCGCTGGTGGTTGTCGCGCAAGGCACGAAACAGCGCGGCGCTCTCCTCCAGACTCAGCGTCTCAGCGCGTGCGGCGGGCTTTACCCGGGCCTGAGCCAGGGCGGCGCGCAAACGTGGCTCCGGGTAGTTCGACTTGAGGTTGTTCCACAGCGTCTTGCGCTTCTGGCCGAAAGAAAGCTTGAGAAATTCGATGAAACCGTCTTTAGTGCCGCCATCGCCGTCGAGGCCAAGCTCTTTCTGCCGTGGAGCCACAGTGAGCCGTAGCGCTGTGGAATGCACTTTGGGCGGCGGCGCAAATGCTCCGGGCGGCAGGGTGAAAAGTTTCTCGACGCGGGCGTAGAGCTGTGCGGTGGCGGAGAGCAATCCGTAATCGCGGCTGCCGGGCTGGGCGGCGATGCGATCTGCCACTTCGCGTTGCACCAGAATGACGATGCTCTCAAAACATTTCGAGTAATCGAACAGGCGCAGAAGAATGTCCGACGTAATGTAGTAAGGAAGATTGCCGATAACCTTAACTGGCTCGGGGAGGAATTCGATTCCGGGACGGCGCAGGCCGGGCTTGGGACCGAACAGGGAATCGAAATCAATGGAAAGAATGTCGGCCTCGATCACCTCGACATTGGAGAGCATGCCGAAGCGGAGGCGAAGCTGGGCGGCCAGCACGCGGTCGAGTTCCACCGCGATCAGCCGGCGGGCGCGCTTGGCCAGCAGGGAAGTGAGAACGCCGCGTCCGGGGCCGATTTCGAGCACCGTACTTTGCGAAATGTCGCCGAGAGCGTCGACAATCCGCAAGGCTAATTCGTCACTGGCGAGAAAATGTTGCCCCAGCTTGGGCTTATGTTGCGGGCGTCGAGCGGACACGACCTTCGGCACGTTGACCCTCATTTCCTCGGGCATATAGACTGGCTATTCGGCCCGCGTGCATGGCATGCGGGAGGTTGGGTCCCGCAACAGACATTCCATCATAACGTGCGCCCGCAAAAAGCGGGTCTTACCCTGGGAGGGGTTCATGCATATCGCATTCGTGGCTTCGGAAGGCGTACCGTTTTCAAAGACCGGCGGATTGGCGGACGTGGTGGGCGCACTGCCGCGCGCTCTGGCATCGCTAGGGCATCAGGTCAGCGTGTACTTGCCTCGTTACAAGCAAACCAAACTCACCGATGCGGCTACCGTGGTACGTAGCATCACCATTCCTTTCGACGACAAGTACCGCTTTGCATCGGTAGTGACGGGCGGAAGCCAGTCCGGAGTGCGGTTTTATTTTGTCGAGTGCCCGGAGTATTTCGATCGCGACGCGTTGTACGGCACGCCCGCGGGAGATTATCCCGATAATGCGGAGCGCTTTGCGCTGTTCTCGCGCGGATTCATAGTGATTCATGTCGCTGGAGGCCACGATCAGGACGGGCGTGTTCTGGGCCGCAATCACATCCGCAATCGCTTCTCCGAGTGCCGCGAGAACGTCGAACTGCCCGGTTCCGAGCGCGATGGGAACAAACCTGAGGTCGGGCTGGCGCATTTGCAGAAAAGGCAACTCGACTTCGGCGGCATGCTCACCGCGGTGCGCGGTTGCATCTTCCTGCAGAAAAGGACAGCGCTGCTTGAGGGCCGCCGCGAATGGGCTGTCGATGGGGACGTTGCCCAGGGGCGTTTCCCAAGCGCCTGCGCTGATAATCGCCAGGGCGCGGCCCACGCCGGTATGGTTGGGGCACATCACAAGGCAGAGCTGGGGAATTTCCAGTGCAGCGAACACGGCGCCGGCAACGTGGCCCGAATACATGTAGCCGGCGTGGGGAACTATGCAGGCCAGAGCACGAATGGGCGTGTGCTGGGGAGTCTGGGTAAGGTAGCTGCAAATTTCCTGGCGCAGAGAGTTTCCATCGCGAGGATAGAATCGTCCGGCGACCGCTGGGTGGCGAACCGGGCTCGCGGCCATAGACTGCTCCTGTCTTTGCAAACCCTGTCTTTGCAAACCCTGTCTTTGAAAACAATGCTACGAGCGCTGGTGGTTGTCGCGCAAGGCACGAAACAGCGCGGCGCTCTCCTCCAGACTCAACGTCTCAGCGCGTGCGGCGGGCTTTACCCGGGCCTGAGCCAGAGCGGCGCGCAAACGGGGCTCCGGGTAGTTCGATTTGAGGTTGTTCCACAGCGTCTTACGCTTCTGGCCGAAAGAGAGCTTGAGGAATTCGATGAAACCCGCCTTCATCTGGCCGTCAGCGTCGAGGCCAAGCTCCTTCTGCCGCGGAGCCATAGTGAGCCGCAACGCAGTGGAATGCACTTTGGGCGGTGGGGCAAACGCTCCGGGCGGCAGAGTGAACAGTTTCTCCACGCGGGCGTAAAGCTGCGCGGTAGCGGAGAGCAAGCCGTAATCGCGGCTGCCGGGCTGGGCGGCGATGCGATCCGCCACTTCGCGTTGCACCAGGATGACGATGCTCTCAAAATATTTCGAGTAATCGAACAGGCGCAGAAGAATGTCTGACGTAATGTAGTAAGGAAGATTGCCGATAACCTTGACCGGCTCGGGGAGGAATTCGATTCCGGGGCGGCGCAGGCCGGGCTTGGGGCCGAACAGGGAATCGAAATCAATGGAAAGAATGTCGGCCTCGATCACCTCGACATTGGAGAACATGCCGAAGCGGAGGCGAAGCTGGGCGGCCAGCACGCGGTCGAGTTCCACCGCGATCAACCGGCGGACGCGCTTGGCCAGCAGGGAAGTGAGAACGCCGCGTCCGGGGCCGATTTCGAGCACTGTACTTTGCGAAATGTCGCCGAGAGCGTCGACCATCCGCAATGCGAAATCGTCGCTGGCGAGAAAATGTTGCCCCAGCTTGGGCTTATGTTGCGGGCGTCGAGCGGACACGACCTTCGGCACGTTGACCCTCATTTCCTCGGGCATATAGACTGGCTATTCGGCCCGCGTGCATGGCATGCGGGAGGTTGGGTCCCGCAACAGATATTCCATCATAACGTGCGCCCGCGAAAAGCGGGTCTTACCCTGGGAGGGGTTCATGCATATCGCATTCGTGGCTTCGGAAGGCGTACCGTTTTCAAAGACCGGCGGATTGGCGGACGTGGTGGGCGCACTGCCGCGCGCTCTGGCATCGCTAGGGCATCAGGTCAGCGTGTACTTGCCTCGTTACAAGCAAACCAAGCTCACCGATGCGGCGACCGTGGTGCGCAGCATCACCATTCCTTTCGACGACAAGTACCGCTTTGCATCCGTGGTGACGGGTGGAAGCCAGTCCGGAGTGCGGTTTTATTTTGTCGAATGCCCGGAGTACTTCGATCGCGACGCGTTGTACGGCACGCCCGCGGGAGATTATCCCGATAATGCGGAGCGCTTTGCGCTGTTCTCGCGCGCAGTGCTGGAAGCGACAAAAATTCTGGGCGTGCCCAACGTGTTTCATTGTCACGACTGGCAGTCGGCGCTGGTGCCGGTGCTGCTGCGCACCGTGTATGCAGAGGACCCGGCGTTCCGCGATGTAGGCACGGTATTTACCATCCACAACATGGGCTACCAGGGGCTGTTCCCGCCGGAGACGTTGCCGCTGCTCATGCTGCCTTGGGATCTTTTCACCATGTCGAAGATGGAATTCTTTGGGCAGGTGAACTTTCTGAAGGGCGCACTTACCTATTCCGATTACGTCACCACGGTGAGCCGGAAGTACAGCCAGGAAATTCAAACCGCCGAATATGGATTTGGACTGGAAGGCGTGCTGCGCGACCGCGCCGCCACCGTCACAGGGATTTTGAACGGTGTGGACTACGACGAGTGGAGCCCGCAGGCGGATAAGTTCATCGTGGCGAAGTTTTCTCCGCAGGATCTTTCCGGCAAAGCCCTGTGCAAGCAGGATCTGCTGGCGGCGTTTGGGGTGAAGAATGCCGATCCGAAGCTGCCGGTGATCGGCATCGTGTCCCGCTTCGCCGCGCAGAAGGGCTTCGACCTGATCGCGCAGATCATGGACCGGCTGGCGCGCGAAGAGATGATCATGGTCGTTCTCGGCTCCGGCGACAAGCAGTATGAAGAAATGTTTGCCCGCCTCAACAAGCAGTTCCCCAACAAGATTGCGTTGAAGGTGGCTTACGACAACGCCGTCGCGCACAAGATTGAGGCCGGGTCTGACATGTTCTTAATGCCTTCAAAATATGAACCTTGCGGGCTAAATCAGATCTACAGCTTGAAGTATGGAACGGTGCCGGTCGTGCGCGCCACCGGCGGCCTCGACGACACCATTGAGCCCTGGGACGCGCGCTCCGGCAAAGGCACCGGCTTCAAGTTCACCGAATACAACGGCGAATCTCTGCTGCTGACCATCAAACAAGCGCTGCAGGCTTTTCGCGATCAGACTTCGTGGCAGGTGCTCATGCGTAACGGCATGAACAAAGATTTTTCGTGGAATGCTTCGGCGCGCGAGTACGGCAAGATTTACGAGCGGGTGAAGCAGGCGCGAGTGCGGCGGCGACGCCGGTGCTGGAGAAGGTGCTGGTGTAATACCAATGTGGGGACAGCCGCCCTCGGCTGTCCCTGGAGTATAGCTCCGGCTCTCCCGCGTTCTCTCTAATTGGGGCTGCTAGAATTCGCTCATGGCCGTCGCCTCCCAGATGCCGGCATTCCCCCGCACCATCTTCCACGTCGATATGGACGCATTCTTCGTCTCCGTGGAAGAACTGTACGATCCCTCTCTGAAAGGCAAAGCCGTTGTCGTCGGAGGCCAGCGCCACGAGCGCGGCGTGGTTTCGGCGGCTTCGTATGAAGCTCGCAAGTTCGGAGTGCATTCGGCCATGCCGCTGCGGACGGCTGCGAAGCATTGTCCGCACGCGATCTTTGTCGATGGGCATCCTGAGCGCTACCGCGAGTGCTCGGAAAAAGTCTTCAAAGTGCTGACGGCATTCTCGCCGCAGGTGGAAATGGCCTCGATCGACGAAGCCTACCTCGACATGACGGGGACGGCGCGGCTGCACGGTCCGCCGCTGAAGGCCGCGCACAAACTCCACAGACAATGAAAGAAGAAACGCAGCTGAATTGCTCGATCGGCATTGGCTCATCGCGCCTGATTGCGAAAGTCTCATCCGCGCAAGCCAAGCCCAACGGCGTGTTGTGGATTGTGCCAGGAGGAGAACCGAAGTTCCTGGCGCCGCTCGATGTGCGCGCGATTCCCGGCGTCGGCAAGGTGATGGAGAGCCATCTGCACGAGTTAGGGATTAAGAAAGTAGGAGACCTGGCGCGGCTGGAAGAATCTGAACTGCAAGAACGCTTTGGCAAAGTGGGGCCTCGCGCTGGCCGGCAAAGCGCGCGGAGAAGATGCCGGCGGATGGTTCGACGCCGAAGTCGGAGCCGACACCGAAGCCAAATCGATCAGCCACGAACATACCTACAACGAAGACACGGCCGACGCGAGCCAGCTCGAAGCCACGCTGATGCGGCTCTCCGAAATGGTGGGACGGCGCCTACGGGAGGCGAACCTGCACGCGCGCACCATCCAACTCAAACTTCGTTACAAAGACTTTACTACGATCACGCGCGCTCATACCTTGCCGGCGCCCACGCAGCTTGATGGCGAAATCTTTGAACAGGCGCGTACACTGGTTCACAAGAACTGGAAGCCGGGCAGGCAGGTGCGTCTGCTCGGAGTGCAAGCGTCGTCACTCGAAGCGCAGGTTGATCAGATGAACTTGCTCGAAGGCGGCCGGCAGAAGCGCTGGAAAGACGCGCTGGCCGCCGCCGACCGCCTGCGCGACAAGTTCGGCGAATCGAGCGTCAAGCTGGCCACAGGTTTGCGGGGAGGCTTCCGCGAACGTACTCATGAAAATCCCGCCGGGCTGCCCGGAAGAGCAAAGGACAAAGTTGAGCCCGAGTAGGTAGTCAGTACCGAGTACCCAGTACCGAGTCAATCCGCCTTTCTCGGTACTAGGTACTCGGTACTAGGTACTCGACAAAAGACGAAGGCCGGGTATCCCGGAAGTTGATTCCGGATCCCGGCCCTCGTCTTATTGCAACTTGGAGTAAAGCGTTAGTTCGCGCCTGGGGTTGAGTTAGCGGCGGCGGTAGCCGGAGCAGCGCTCGGAGTCGTCGAGGCGCCGTAGCGTGCCAACCGCGGATAGAAGGGCGTGACCTCAAACGGCATCTTGTCGCGCGCCGAGGTGATCGCGACCGGAGCCGTCTTCACCATCTCTGCCTTGTCGTCCCAGGGATTGACCTTGACGCGTCCCCCTAACGGAAGGGCCGCAACCTGATCCAGCTTGTTGTTGTCGAGCGCTGGACCCTTGCTCTCCAGAGCCGCAAGCCGCTCGATGCTTCCGTTTAAAGCCAGCGGATTGCCAAGGTGCGTGGTCAAGAGAGCGCTGAGCTGAGGAGCGCGGGCTTGCAGCGCCTTCAGGAACAAGCCCACGCTGTCGAGCTTCTGCGCGTAAGGCGAGTTGTTCAGCAAGTCCACAGCCTTTTTGTCGGCCGCGGCTTCTTCTTCCGGAATGTGCTTGAAGCCCAGATTGTTGTAGGTGGAATCGTCGGAGAACAGCATGCGGTCGTTGAAGGCATACTTGCTGCCCAGATTGTGGCCGAGCACGATGTGCGCCAGTTCATGCGAGAGCACCGCAGCCAGGCTGGCCTCGTCGGGGAGAACGTCGATCAATCCCCGGCTGATCACGATGGTGTTGCCCACGCTGAAGGTTTCAAGCGGCGCCGTGAGCAGCACGCGAGTGCGCACCGGACGCGGCAAGTCGATATTGTTGGTGACCTCCAGGTTGTTAACCACGGTCTGCAGAATGTGGTCTACGTCGCCTTCGGGCGCAAGCAATCCAGCGCGGGTAAGGCGCTCGATCACGTTGTCTTCCGCCTGCTGCTGCCATTCCCGCTCAGCCTGCAGCGGCGACGCATCCTGCGCCGTCGGGCTTTCATCCTTCACGCTGTCCACGCGAATCTGCGTGAGTTCGTCGTCCTTGTCGCCCTTCTTCAGGTCGTAGCCCCAGATGCGGGTCTGCGCCTTGAAGGCCATCTTGTTCTTCACCCCAGCGCTGAAGTCGCCTTCTTCGCTGTAGATGTAAGCAGGCACCCAATAGCCCGGAATCAGGTTCAAGCGCCAGCTATCCATGTGGAAGAAGTATGAATTCTTCGGCGCGGGAGCATAAGTGCCGTTGAGGCGGACGATGTTGTACTCCTGATCTTCCACCCAGACGCGTCCCTGGAATCGTCCCTTACCCGAACCCTTTTTGGGCGTGACGTCGAATACCAGGCAGCGGATGTCGCCCAGGAATTCACGGCGGATGTAATGAAACTCATAGTGCGAGCGGTCAAAGTCTGACCGGTCGGCATAGACCATCCAGGAAAAGCCCAGGGGCTGGTACTGCACCTTGAAGAGCTTGTTGAAGCCGCCCATCAGCCGGCTCTCCATGCCTTTGTTCTCTTCCTTCAAATAATCCTTGCGGTCGACCGACTCGCCCATATCCATGCGGCCAAGAAAGTAGTGGTCGTTGCTGGGCACGGGGCCGAGTTGCGGATCGGCGCTCAGATTCTGCAGGTAAGTCTCGACCACCGGGGTGCGATTGGAGAGCGCCTTCATGAGCCCGTGTTCGCGCTCGATAAAGCGATCGACCACCTGATCCATGGTGGTGGGCTGAGGCAGGGCCGACGGAGTCGGCGCCGGAGCGGTTGACGCCGTGGCCTGCGACCCAGGCGTTACCGGCTGAGCGTCAGAAGTCGCCGTTGTCGGCGCCGTCTGCGTGGCTGCGGCAGCGTCCGGCTGCGTCGAAGGTTGTGACTCCGCCGGTTGCTGCGCGGCAGCGCTCACCGAGACCAGCAGGGCGGCTGTAAACATCCATTTCCAAGTACGCATGACTCTTCTCTCCAAGGTTGACGCAAGGTCTCTCGATCTTTCTCTAACAACGTGAACCGTTTGTTGTCTAGAACCGCTTACTCAATTCGCCTCGCACATGCAGGGCCACGAAGCGAGTCTTCTGACCTAAAGTTTCCCAAGCACTTAAACTTTAGTACGCCATCTGGAATGTCACATGCACGATCGCCGTCGAATCCACCGGCTGTCCCATCCGCAGCGCCGGCTTGAAGCGCATTTTGTTGGCGGCTGCGACCGCGGCTTCATCCAGCCCGTGCCCCAGGCCCCGCACCACACGATTCACATGCAGAGTCCCGTTGGCTTCAAACATCACTTCCAGCAAAACTTCGCCTTCCAGCTTCAGACCGCGCGCCTCGTCGGTGTAAACCGGCTGCGGCTTGAATGTGATCTCCACTGGAGTAGTGGCCGGCCCTGACGCCTGCGCGATCTTCGGTCCGCCATGCACCACCTGCTCCGCCCCGAATCCGCCGGTGGAGACGCCTGCCCCACTGCTACGGCCGTCGCCTTTGCCTCCGGTCGCGATGCCATTGCCGAAGTCGGCGCTGGCTACCGTTCCCTTGATGCCTTTTGCCCCGCCCGATCCGTTGCCTTGTCCCGCGCCTGCCGGCATGTCAAACGAGCCGGCCTGCGCCGCATATAGCTTGGCGCCTTGCTTGCCCGTCCCCTTCAAACCATTGGGATCGCCGAAGCCTCCGGTCTGCACTTTCTCCACCGGGGCGTTGACCGTGGGAGCCACCGAGCTGCCTGAAAAATCTCCGACATGTAAGAGTTGTGGACGCGCTCCACCCGCGTTGATCTTCAATTGAGGGGCGGCAAACTGGTTTACTACTACTTTCGGCGCCTCTACCGGCTCGGGAGTACGTACATGACGAACCTCACGCGGCACAATCAACTTTGGACGTTCGAAAACCGGAACTGGCGGAAGCAGCTTTACCTTCACCGTCGGCTTCACCACTTTGACCGGCGTCCGCTCGGGCTTCAGCGCGGGAAGCGGAATGATCGAAGTGACGCGATACGTCCGGAACGGCATCCTGTCCGGAAACAAAATCCCCAGGTTCACCAGGAGAAAAGCGAGCAGCACCATGAAGGCGTAGGCCGCGGCGACCGCACGCTTGTCAATCTTGCGCTCGGGAAGAATTCCGAGCTGAAAATTATGTTGATAACTAGCCATGTATTAACTCCAAGGGGATCCCGGCCGAGGGAGCGGACCGGGACTGGAGTTTCCACAGTACGGGAGAACGGACAGGGGGTAAACGTGTCCACGGCTCTTGACCTAAGGTAACCGGAAAGGGCGGTTACGGGACCAAGGCCAAAACAGGCGCGGGATGTCGTTGACGTTGCCTTTGACTTTGCTCATGTGACCGGCGCATCCTCCTGTGCGTCTTGTCGTCGATTTCGATTCAGAGCCAAGGTGCTGGCAGGGAGTGCGTTCGATTACGTTCCTATTCCGTCCCTCGTAAGGGACTCGATGGCATTGCCGAGGCAGGACCAAAATTTCCGAGCGTAAGCCCCCATTTCCTAACGTTCCGAGACAGTCGCGCCACCCACCCGCTTGGGATGAAGGGACTCAACCATCGCTCGGATGTCACGGTTTTCGAGAACCAGGCTCCGGCGCTCTCCTGCTCCTCGGACAACGACATCGACCATGGCTGCGGCCAAGTCGTCGACCCGAATCACCTGGTTTGGCAACAGCACCCGAAACACCGGGTAGATCGCGCGCAGCAGGCGGTAGCTGAAATTCGGTTCTTTCCGAGGCTCCACGGGGTAGATGTACGCCGGTCGGAAAATGTAAACGTGGGGGAAACCGGCCGCGAGGAGTGCGTTCTCGGCCTCTCCCTTGTAGCGTGCGAAGGGAATCCGACTTCGTCCACTCGGGTCCGCGCCATTCCCGCTCAAGAATGAGAACGCCGCGTCTGGGCTGCTCGCGCGGAGAACTCGTGCGAACTCGGTTGTGTAGCCCACGGTTATCCTGCGGAGATCCGCGTCCGAGACCGTGCCGGTGTAGGCGCCCAGGCAAAAAACCGCTGCGTCTTGACCCGAGAGAGCCTCCGACAGTGCGGAGCAGTCCGCGAAGTCTCGATGCAGAACCTCTTTCAGCTTGGGGTGCGAGATGCCGAGCTTCTTGCGCCCGATAGTGGTCACAGTTCCGACGGCAGTCTGCTCGAGAGCGTAGCGAAGGGCGTATCCGCCGACCATTCCAGTCGCACCCACGATTGCAAGGCGCTCCTGGTTCGTGGTCGCAGTGTTCGTTATGGAAGACACTTGGCTGCTCGCCATCATGACAGAACTCGTTCTTCGATCCAGTCGACGTAGAGCAGGCGCTCTGCAAACAGCCACGAACCGTGCATCTTGACGAAGGTGTCGTAGTAGCGTAGCGCTGCGATCATCAGCTGTCGCTTGTCACCCTCGACAGTGAGGTGATGCGCCAGGCAGTAGGCCTCCCCAGTGCCTCGGTCATCCGTTAGGCTGAGAATCGTACTCTGTCCGATGAAGTGCATCGTGGCGGCGTACTTATTCAGGTCTGCGAACACGGGAGCCAGCGCCTCGCGGGAATGCAGCTCTTGTGAAGGCTTCCGATCCTTGGCGTTCATGTATACGACAAAGTGCGTATCCGGAGTAAAGAGATCCATCTGACCTCTTGCGTCGCGACGATCGGCGCAGTGTGCGTAGGCTTCGACCAGCTCCCGGATCGCGAGGCGGTCCGCGGCCTCATTGGCGGAGATGGTGACCTGATTACTCATGAGTGTTTCCTTGTTCGGCCGGTTCATGTTCAAAAGAGTATTCACGAGATGCCGACATACGAAACCAATAGTTTCGTTTCTATATTGTCGGTAGATGCTTGTCAAACTAAAACGAAACAATTATTTTCGTATTTCGAGATTAACCATGGAAGAAGCCAGGAAAGAGTTACGGCGTGCCGGGCGGCCAAGAAGCGAGCAGGCCAGGCGCGACATATTGGAAGCGGCTTACAAATTGCTGGAAACCAAAGGTTTTCACGCAGTTGGTTCGCACGAGATCGCAAGCGCTGCCGGCGTAAGCAGCGCCACCTTGTATCGGTGGTGGGGCTCGAAGGAAGAGATTTTGTTGCATGCGTGCTTTGAACACATGAAGCCAGTGTTCGCTGTTTCAGGCAGCGGCCCGGCCTTAATGCGCCTGCGGCGCTATGTGCTGTATGTGGCTGAGTTCCTTGCCTCCGACGATGGCGCAGTCATGGCGCGTCTCGTCACCGGCATTCACGATGACACCAAACTTCAACGCCTGTTTTTGCAGCGCTATGTGATGCCAAGGCGTCAGATGCAACGCCGCTTTATCCGGGAAGCCATTGCGTCGGGCGAATTGAAGCGGGGAACGGATCCGGAACTGCTGATCGACGCTCTGAATGGGCCGCTGTTCTTTCGCTGGCTGCAGGGGCACGCTCCTTTGAAGAGGAGCTTTGCCGAACGCATGTTCGATAGAGTAATTCTCGGCTTCCAGCGATAAATCTCAACCGGGTGGTAAGTGCGACTCATTTTTTAGGCAATAAACAACAAAACCAGTAAAATTCTGCAATAGAGCAGCCAGCCTTGAGCATACGGTGGGTGGGACACGTCTTCAATGCCCGGTCCTGTCGAAGCCGGAGTGCGTAAGAGGCAACCAAAGGAGAACAAAATGAAACCTACGCAAACCAAACCCAGCATCGTTTTCTGCCACGGGCTCTGGGCTGACGGCTCGTGTTTCAGCAAGCTGATCGGCCCCCTTCAGGCCGAGGGGTATGAGTGTATTGCTGCGCAGTACGGCCTCAACACAACGGCAGAGGACGTCGCCTTGGTGAAGGCCACGATCGGCCGGGTCAGCGGCCCTGTCATCCTCGTCGGCCACTCCTACGGCGGAAGCGTCATCACCGGCGCCGGAGTCGACGATCGCGTTGCCGGGCTGGTTTACATCTGCGCGCTCGCTCCCGACGCCGATGAGACATCTCAGACACAGCAATCTAACTTCCCGAAGACGGACGTCTTCTCCCACATCGAAGTCGTGGATGGACGTATCTGGCTGCGTCCCGAGGGTACGAAGTATTTCTGCGGAGATCTTTCGGAGCAGGAACAGCAACTCGTTTGGGCGACTCAGGGCGTCCCCAAACCCGACTTGTTCGAGGCGAAAGTCCGGGGAACCGCCTGGAAGTCGAAGCCAAGCTGGTACATCGTTGGCAAGAAAGACCGCACCGTGCATCCCGATCTGGAGCGCTTCTTCGCGAAGCGTATGGGCGCAACCACCTATGAAGTCGACAGCAGCCACGTGCCAATGCTCTCCCAACCGGAACGTGTCATCGACGTGATTCGTGCCGCCGCAAGTGCAGTTCAAAAAGCCACGGTAGCCGCGTAGAGTCCTCAGGGACTTCGCGCGGGCTTTTTAGCTTACGCTCCACCATTTTGTCATTCCGACCGGAGCTGGAGCGAACGCGACGGCGGAGTGGAGGAACCTGCTTTTTCTCGGCAGCACCACGACCCATGTGGGAACAGCCGCCTCGGCTGTTCAGCGGAGCGCAGCGACGCCCGTGTGGAACGGACACTCCCTTTGGCAAGCTCAGAGCTTGCCCTGAGCCTGCCGAAGGGGCAGGCTCTTTGCAAAAGAAGCAAAGGTGAGGCATCCTCGGTTATGATTGCTCCGGCAAAGGTGGGCCAGCCCCCCAAAGGAGCGGCACATGGCAGTCCCCAACAACGAGCAGTCCCACCGTGGACATCTCAGAAAGCAAAATCATTTATCGGCTGTTTTGGGAGCCCTGATCGTGTTTATGACGTTTGTACTAAAAGAAGGGGTTAGCGATCATCTCAAAGATCTTGTTAGTTCCATCAATTCTGCGCAAGTTCTATTTGCCGGACACCAAGACAGCAATGTGGTACTCAGAGAGGCCGGTATCATTGAAAACACTGTCGTAACACTTTGTGGGGAACAGCGTTCGCAAGGAGAACGTAGAACAGCGGTGCAAACACAGCGGGAAGTTCTTTCAGCGCTTACGCAGCTCTCGACCACGCGTGCCCTTTTGAATGATCTTAATGAACTCATCGACAAAGCGCACTTGGGTACGGCGTACAGTTTGCAAGTAGCTCAATTGAACGACATTCTGGAAAACGGAAGGATTCAACTCAACTATTCATACGTGAAACCGGATCAGAATACGGATATTAAGGCGCTGATAGACCAAAATGATGAATCCTACGTCCAATCTTACGGATTAGCGATAGATGTGCTTCGGGACGCGCGCGCCGTTCGAGAGAAACGGCAGCACGTCTATGACATTTGCTCATGGGCAAGTTACGGTACGTACACAATAGGGTGGGCCCTTGCTCTAATCGCCGCACTTTACGGAAAGTCGGAGGCGGCTGCCGATAATTGATTCTCATAGATGCGCAAGGATCTCGACGGTTGAAATTGACGGTTCAGTTTTTGGCTGACAATGACTCCTCCACCTCACGAACCAACTCAGACGCTTGAATTGTCACTGTTTCTGCAACTCCGAGGGTACTTGCTGTTCCGGCGGCATAGAGATTGATGACAACGAAGAAGATTGTTTTGTGATTGAGTTCAAATCTCGGTATGCCATCCGGCAATGACGACAGGTCTGCCCGCAGTTGCTTCTTTGACACGTTGAAGACGATGAGGTACCCCAGAGGCTCGTTGTAGTCTAAGCAGTATCGGTAGGTCTGTGAGAACGCTTTCTTGATGTACGTTGCACCGCGACTGCGTTCTGGGTCGAAGATTTTGACCTCGCCGATGAAGTGCTGCTGGGTGTCTTGAAGCGATACGACATCGGGTTCACCAGATGCCGCGACAGGTTCGACATGAAACGTCAACCCTTGGTCGAAAAGAAACTCAAACATGTGCTGCTTCAGATTTCTCTCTCCGGTCGAGGTGTCATCCTCGTACAGTCTCAGCACATCCGAACGTCGATACCACTCAACTTTCCGTTTGTATCGAATGAGAGTTCCAAGAATGACGTTTGCGTCGTCCAGCGTTTCGTCGAGGTAGTCAAAGAGCGGCTCGATATACCAGTCTTTATAGGTCCCGGACGCCTCGTCGAAGCCTCCGTTGAAGGCGTGGGTGAAAAAGCCGTGAGGAAGACTTTGTTCAGCAAACTCTTTCCACTTGAGATAGCCGATTACCGCCGCGTCCCCCGCAGAGTCACCGTACATTCGGATATTCGGGTCTGCGGTCTTCATCGCCTCGACAGTCTGCGGGTAGCGTGCCAACAGCTCGGCCACGACCGCTTTGAGTACGGAATTTCCGTCGAGGAACGTGAAGAATTGTTTCGTCAGGGGTAGGAAATCTTCATACCCGCAGGATGCGATGCGAGAACGTCGAGTCCGTAGTTTTACTCTCAGGTCTGTCAGCATAGTCACAATTTGATTTCAACCTTCTTAGGTAGCATGGGCACAAAGTTGTCGAGTGCCCGCTTCGCTTTGCCGAACCCCCCGTCCGCCGGCACGAGCCGAATATTCCCTTTGCAGCCTCGGCAGGGAATCGTCAACCCGAAGCGTGCTTCTCGGAAGAAGACAGTATTGGGGAACTTGCACGCCGGACAAGGGACCTCGAAAGCCGTTTTGTCGAGGTTGAACATAGCGAGTGGCAAGACAATTCGATGCCAATATTGTACGCGACATTCTGTGTCGCTTACCTCCGTGCGGAATCTGGAACAAGGCGGGCCGTAACCCACGGTGGAATCGGGGTAGAGTTTTCGCTAGGTGGAACATGTGCGAAGACCCCGTCAAAATGGCAATTGAACATCTGGAGGGGGCTGGCCCAGCCTAAATTCCCGGAGGGTGCTCGTCCAAGCTTCGCTGGGCGGGGCCTTTGACTCTTACGCGTACGCGATGGGAACAGCCCGTTCAGAACTCGACCACTCCCAAAACATTTCCACAGCCTCATTGTGACATCTGACCTTGCGCACAGCCCGCACTTCGTTTCAGAATTGTCCCAGCACGGGGAATCCTTGGCGCGGAACAGTTCATTGAAAACTACTTATCGTGCGGCTAAGTCCTTTCCGCACAAGATTTTGGCTCGCAGATCCGGCTGTTTTCAGTCTCGACAGAAATCGCCGCGCTGATTCTACAGGACTTACGTGAGACCGATGCAGCTAACTCCTTTGTCCGCAAGATTTTACGGGCAAGTTTTTTAGAATCAAGATTTTATCCAGATTGGCGCAGATCGATTAACTGTAAGTCATTGATTCCATGGATTTAAGCGGATTCTGTCCTCAATTTTTTTGAACGGAACCAGGCAAACACCGGTACGCCAGCCAGAATCACCAGCAACCCATAAAACGAGTTCGGCCAGTCCTCGCGGAAGGTGTAGTAAAGAAGAACGGCGGCCGCGGCAATAAACAGCGCGGGGACGAAAGGGTAACCAATCATGCGATAAGGCCGCACGACATCAGGATCGCGCCAGCGGAAAACGAAAACTGTGCTCCCGGCAGATCATGTAAAAGAGCCACTCCGCAAAGATAGCCAGCGAAAAGAGCTGCCGAAAATTTCCTCCCAGCAACAGCAGAATGATCGAAAGCACCGCCTGCAACAGAATGGCAACCGACGGCGTATGAAACCGCGGATGCACTTCGGCGAGAGCCGAGAAAAAATATCCATCGCGGGCCACGGCAAAAGGCACGCGAGCCCCGCTCATGATCGTGCCGTTCAGCGTAGCCAGCATCGAGATCGCCATGCCCGCCGACACAATGCTCGCGCCCATGTGCCCCATCACCAGGGCGACCGCGTCGGAAGCAGGCCGCGGCGAGGCCGCAATCGCACTCGCCGGCAGAACGTACTGCACCCCAGCGTTCACCAGCACATACAACACTCCCACGGTCGCCACGCCGGCAATCAACGCAATTGGAATGTTCCGCTCCGGCCTTTTCACTTCGCCGGCGACCATGTTCAAATCATTCCAGCCGTCATAGGCCCACAGTGCCGCCACCAGCGCCGCCATGAAGCCGGCGATCCCTCCTTTGGCTCCGGCGAACGTGGTGGCAAAGTTGCTCCAGCCGCGTCCGGCGGCATTCCCGGCTCCGCTGAAGCAGATCACCACGATGCCGAGAATGATTGCCACTTTCAGCACCGTGAACACAAGCTGGAACTCGCCGGCCTTCTTGACGCCAAGGTAGTTCAAAATAGAAATAAGAACGGCTGCGGCAATCGCTACGAGCTGGCCCCAGGTAACGGCGAAAGGAACGCTGATGGCATTGGTTGGGAAGAAAGAAAAGATTGGAAATGTTCCCAGAATGCGGACCAGCCCGGTAGCGATCGTAGCCACCGACGCGGGTTTGGCGATGACGAACCAAGTCCAGGCATAGAGAAAGCCTCCCAGCGGACCGTAGGCGTCGCGCACGTAAACATATTCGCCACCAGCCTGCGGCTTCATGGCGCCGAGTTCGGCGTAAGTAAGCGCACCAAAGAAAGACAGCAACCCGCCCACCAGCCAAGCCAGATATACCAGCTTCGCCGAGCCCACGGCCTGCATCATCTCGGCGGGAACCAGAAAAATTCCGCTGCCAATAATGGTCCCCACCACGACCGCGGAGGCGTGACTGATGCCAAGGTCGCGAGCAAGCTCGGGACGGGTACTTGTTACTTGAATCGGCTCAGGCATAGGGAAGTGTGCCAGTATACGTCAGGGGCGTCGTCGTTCTTCTTGACCACTATTTCGAAAGAGCAAGCTTGCTCCGCATCCCACCGCAAACGTCACCACCGTCCCAATCATTACCCACCAGGTCCACGGGACGCGTGTCCCCCACAAATACAATTCGATGCCAAATCCAAACAGCATCCCCACCATCGCGCCGCGCTCATTCGCCCGCCGCGTCAACACTCCCAGCAGAAACACACCCAGCAGCGCGCCATAGGCCACGGACGCAATCTGCAACCCCACCTCGATCACACGCCCGGCTTTGTGCAACGAGAGCACCGCCAGCACAAACAACACCAGCGCCCACACGAATGTCGAAAGCCGCGACAAGCGCATTCGCATCCGCTCGTCAGCCTGCGGACGGAAGCGCACATAAAAATCCATGATGGAACTCGACGACAGCGCATTCAGCGCAGCGCTCAGGTTCGACATGGCCGCGGCCAGAATCGCGGCAATCAGCAACCCGGAAATCCCATGCGGCATGCGGCTGACGATGAATGTGGGGTAGATCCGGTCCGGCTTCCCAAAGGTTGCTGAAGGCACGCGATAGTACGCCCACAGCATGATCCCAACCATCAGGAACAACCCAAACTGAAACAAAATGGCCACGCCGCTCGAAAGCAGCGCCGTCACCGACTGCTTCTGGCTTCGAGCCGCCAGCAACCGCTGCACGATGAGCTGGTCAGTACCATGGCTTGCCGTGGTAAGAAAAGCCCCACCGATCACGCCCGCCCAGAAGGTATAGGGAATCCAAAAGTTTGGAGTGAAGTCGAACACTTGCAGTTTGCCCGCGCCCACCGCGGCGGCATGGATCGCGCTCCATCCTCCCGGCACAAGATGCAGAATCGTCCACAGTCCAACGATCGTTCCGCCGACGTAGATCACGGTCTGCACTACGTCGGTCCAGATCACGGCAGCGAGCCCGCCTTCGAACGTATAGATGAGCGTCAATACAGTGATGATCGCGATCGAGGCCACTTCGCCCGTTCCCAGCGCGATAGCCACCACAATCGACACGGCATACACGCGCACGCCCTCGGCCGCGGTCCGCGTCAACAGAAAGAGGCCGGCGGTCAGCGAGCGCAAGCCGCGCCCAAATCGCCGTTCGATCAACTCGTAGGCAGTGTAAAGATCGCCCCGGAAATAATGCGGCAGCAGCAAAAAGCTGATCACGATCCGCCCCACCACGTATCCCATCACCACCTGGAGAAAGGTCAGGTTGGTGTCATAGGCAAGCCCGGGAATGCTGATGATAGTGAGCGTGCTGGTTTCGGCCGCAACAATGGAAAGCGCGATTGCCCACCATGGAATATCGCGTCCCGCGAGAAAATAGTCGCGCAGCGAGCGCTGCCGCTTGCGGAAGCGCAGCCCGAACAAAGTGATCCCGACCAGATAGAGCGCGATAATCGTGAGATCAAGTTTGTCGAGGCCCATACCCGTTCGTCTTAGCGACCTTCGCGGCCCTTCTTAGCGAGCTTTGCGGTTAAAAGCTCTTCCACTTCCGGCGAGAAGCCTTTAACCGCAAAGTACGCGAAGAACGTCCGCGAAGGTCGCCAAGAAAAGCCAACTCCACCTAAACGACTTTCCGCGCTACCGTCTCCTCTGGATCGTAGGGCTCCGACGAAGAAGCCACGAGCCACAGCGGACCTGCGCCGTCGTTGCGCACTGCATGCGAACTATCCGGCGAAACCAGCACCAGGACCGCGCCGCTGCCATCAAAGCTGCGGTGCTGCGCCGCCATACCCTCGCCTTCGTCCCAGTGCAGCGACCAGGCAGGGCCGGGCAGGATGACAATAACTTCGCGCCTGCGCAGGTGATAGTGATTACCCCGCACCGCTCCCGGCAAGGTCGAAGCCAGATGCACATCGGCAATGCGTCCCAGGAAATCAAGCGCTCTGGGCGGGGCGGTAAAGGAAAAACCCCGAACATCGCCGTTATTGCCGAGTTCCGATATTTGAATCTTCATGTTCTGTCCGTCTCCAATTATGGCGGCAATCGAAATCCAATACGAGTGAGTCTTTATGGACGCGTCGTAGACACAGCGCGATCTAACTTTTCATGGGTTGCTGAGAACTGAGAACTGCCCTGAGAACTGCCTTGTGATAGAACTAAACGCGTGGCCTACTACCTGGGCATTGACGGAGGCGGCAGTAAGACGACCTGCACTGTAGGCGACGAGGTCTCACAATTGGCCACCGTTACTGCCGGCCCCAGCAATATCACGCGCGTGGGAGAATCGCGCGCCCGCGAATCTCTGCGGAATGCCATTCGAGGGGCGTTCGCGACGGCCAGAATCGATTCGCGGCAAGTGCAACGTGCCTGTATTGGCGTCGCGGGCGCCGGCCGCGAAGAAATTGCCGGGGCCATACGCAGGATCGTGACAGAGATCATTCCCGGCGAAATCGAAGTCGTGGGCGATATGGAGATCGCGCTCACCGCGGCTTTCGGCGCGGGGCCGGGTGTGATCGTTATCGCTGGGACCGGTTCGATTGCTTACGGCCGCGATGCACAGGGCAGGATTGCCCGCGCCGGAGGCTGGGGCTTTGCCATTTCCGATGAAGGCTCAGCCCACTGGATCGGATGTGCCGCAGTCAGCGCTCTGCTGCGCGTGGTCGACCAGAGTGAGGATGTTCGCGCTGCCGCGCAAGCCTCGCCGCTATTCGGCGAAATGAGAGCGGCCTGGCACCTGGGCTCGCTCGAAGAGTTGGTGCGCGCCGCCCACGCCAGTCCCCACTTCGCGAGGTTGTTTCCGGCGGTCCTCTCCGCTGCCCATGCCGGCGACGCCCTGGCCCAGCGCGTTCTCGCGCAGGCCGGCACGGAACTCGCCCAACTTGCCGGGATCGTGGTTCGCCGCTTTCTTGGAGAGAGTGATGCGAACTCGTCAGCCGTTTCTCTGGCCATGGCCGGCGGCGTCTTCAGGCATTCACAAACGGTGCGCGAAGTTTTCTGCCATGAGGTTCGTAAGCTCGATCCGCACCTCGGGGTGAACCCGCAGCTCATCGAGCCCGTCGTGGGCGCCTTGCAAATGGCGCGCGACGGCATGAAGGGCTGAACTAACAATCGGCTAGCGCTTTCGCATTCAACGACCGCCGCCAATCTCCAAAATAGCGCCGGTGGTGTAAGAAGCGGCGGCAGAGAGCAGCCACAGCACTGCTTCGGCTACTTCAAGCGCGGTTCCCGGTCTTTGCATCGGAATGGTCGCCGCCAGTCGATCCAGCCGGTCAGGCACGCCGTTCGCGGCATGCAGCCCGGTCTCGATCAGCCCGGGAGCGACTGCATTTACGCGGATTCCTTCGGTCGCAACCTCACGCGCCAGCCCAATCGTAAAGCTATCAATCGCGCCCTTAGACGCAGCGTAGTGCACCCACTCTCCCGCGGAGCCAATCCGCGCTGCGCGAGAAGAAATATTCACGATGGCGCCGCCCGCTCCACTGTGACGGGTTGACATCCTGCGCACGGCCTCGCGCGCGCACAAAATCGCTCCCGTAACGTTCACCGCCATGACCTGCGCGAGAGTGCTTGCGCTCACCGATTCTACGCGCGCCAACCCCCCAGTGATCGCGGCGTTATTGACCAGAGCCCGGACCGGCCCCAGTTCGCGTTCGGCGGTATCAAACAGCCGGATGACATCTTCTTCGCGGGCCACATCGGCTTGAATGGCACAAGCGCGTCTCCCAGCCGAAACAATTTGTTCAGCAACCGCACCCGCTCCCGCCGCGTCCGTGGCAAAATTGACTGCCACCGAGAATCCGCGCTCACCCGCCAGTTTGGCGATCGCGGCGCCGATACCGCGACTTCCACCCGTAACCACGAGTGTGCCGTTGCTCGCTCGCACGCTCATTGAATGAAACCCTCCTCAGACCATGCAGTAAAAGCACCCGCCGGTTCAGCCCGGCGCTGACCTTCGTAACCTGCTCTCACTACTCCCTTATCCTAATATCCTTATCAAGCCATGATCGAATTCCTGCATTCGTTTCTTGATCAACTCGGGTTCGGCGAGCCCTGGAAGCCGGTCTCGCGGCCCGCGCTCGCCGCCTCGATCGTCTTCTATGTCGCGTTCCTCGCCTACGCTTTTTCTGCGCACGGGGGATTTCTTTTTATCGACAGCGCCAACCTCGTCGTCCACGAGGGCGGCCACAATCTGTTCTCGTGGTTCGGCCCCACGCTCTGCCTCTGGGGAGGCACGTTGCTGCAGTGGCTGGTCCCGTTTCTTCTCGCCGTGTATTTCTTCTCTCAGCGCGAGACCACCGGCTTCGTCTTCTGCCTGTTTTTCTTCTTCGAGAACTGGCTCTACACCGCAACCTACATGGCCGACGCGCGCGCCATGGCGCTGCCCCTGGTCACCACCGGCGATCCCGATTTTGTCGAGCACGACTTTAACGCCATCTTCTCGAGCCTCGGCGTCCTCGCCTATGACACCAAAATCGCCGCAGTGGTTCGCCTTCTGGGCTGGTGCGGAATGATTGCCGTAGTAGTCTGGTTTGCACGCCAAAGAACCGCACGCAAAGGATTAAACCCGCTGCAAGCGTCAGACGAGGAGTCGGCCAGGTTCCAACAGTTTCTCTACAGAGAATCCAGCCGGCCTTCTTCCCAAACCCCCCGCTTTGATTGACATCAAGCGCTCCGGCAGGGTAGGGTGGTGCGCTTTGCAAGCACCCTAACACCCCAAGGAGAAAAAAGAATGCGAGTGCCACTGGCGCTACATGCAGTCGTGTTGTCTTTGCTTTTTGTTCCTGTCCTCTCCGCGCAAGACGCTGTCAAAGTCGATCCCAAACACTACACGGTAGTGACCGAGAACGACAAGGTTCGAGTCCTGAAGATCCATTACGGAGCGCACGAGAAGTCGATCATGCACAGCCATCCCGATTCCGTTGCCGTGGCCCTCAACGACTCCACCGTGCAGTTCACCCTGGCCGATGGAAAGAAGGACACCAAGGCCTTCAAGGCGGGCGACGCGGTCTTTACTCCCGCCGGCACGCACTTGCCGGAGAACACCGGCGACAAGGGGATGGACATCATCCTGGTCGAACTAAAAGGCAAGTAGGACGCGGCAAAATCGGATATGAAGTAGTCCACGGGAGCGGTGGTCAGTGTGTGGCGCGCTGGCCACCCTCCTCGCCGAAGAAAAGCTTTTGACCGGAAAGTTCGCGAAAAAAAAGCCGCGAAGGCCGCGGAGAAAATCCAGTCCAGTCTTTCAATCAACAATCAACAATCATCCATCAACAATTTCCACAGTAGTTAAGCGTCTTATGCCTGCGGCTTTACTTCCGTCGCCTTGCCGCGCATCATCGCCACCACCGCCTCGTATAGCCGCTTGCGCGTTTCGTGGCGCTCGTAGGCGCGAGTAATATAGCGCACGCGTACTTCTACACCAGAGCCGCTTGGCCGGACGTTAATCGCCGGCTCCGCCGAGAATGCCTGCACGTGATACCGCGTAGTGGTGTTCTTCCATTCCTGCTCGGCTTTCTTTGCGTTCTCTTCCGTATCTTTGGCCACCAGCTTCTGCAGTCCGTCGATGACCGCGTAGGGATCCTGATCCGGCGGAATCGTCAGCTGCAACTCGTCCCACATCCACTGACCTGAGGTCGAGAAATTGAAGTAGTGGCCTTCGATGGCGAAGCTGTTCACGAAAGAAACCCGGCGGCCTGTGGGATGTCCGGCGTCCGCCCAGTTGCCCGTTTCGAGCAGTACCGTTTTCAGCAGCCCAATCTCAATCACCTCTCCGCCTACTCCATCGATCTCCACCCAGTCGCCCACCCGGATGCCATTGCGCCCCATCAGCAGAAACCATCCGAAGAACGCCATGATCACATCTTTGCTGGCGACGGTAAGTCCGGCGCCGGCCAGGCCAAGAATGGTCGGCGCTTCGCTGGGCATGCCGAATACGATAAACAGAATCACGATGGCGCCCAGCAGCTCCGCCGCGAACTTAATCACGCTGCGCAACGTTTCGATGTGTTTATTCTCGGCGGTTACGCTGCCGAATAAACGATCGATCACACGGTGGGCCAAATAGACGACCAGAATCACCGCCAGAATCCAGAGCACGTTTGCAATCAGGTTGTGGGCGGCCGCCCGTTGGCGGAGCTCGACCAGTCCCATCCAACTGGCGTAGGCAACGTGTAATTCCTGTTCATCCTGAATGCGCCGGGCCAGGTCGGCCAGATTTTTCTGGTCGCGGCTGTATTGCTTCAAGGAATCAAGCGCGGTCTGCGCGCCCGCCTTTGATTCTTCGCGGCTCGCCGCCTGCTTCGCGGCAGCAAAGCCCTTGGCTTGCTGTTTGGCGGCGTCGCGGCTTTCCTTTTCCTTCTCGACCGCCGCCGCCAGCGTGGCATGACGCTGGCTGAGGCGCTGCTCCTTGCCGGCCGCCTCTTGCCGCGCCTCTTCGAGCATTGCCCGCTTGTCCCGGAGAACTTTCCACGCCCTCACCAGCGCCAGGGTTGTATGCGCCTGGTAATCCCGCTCGTGCGGGTCCACGGCTGAGCCGGCCGATGCCGGGTGCTGCGCGCCGGCATCGTGCTCGGCCTTCAAGCGTTTAAGCTTCGACTGCGGATCCCCTCCAGCCTGCTCCAGATCTTCCGAGGCATCGTCCAACTCATCCTGATCGAGGTCCATCTGTGCCTTGGCGACTTCGATCTGGTCCTGCAGGTTGTCCTTCTGCGCCTCTGGCGCCGCAGCCAGCTTGCGTGTCAGCTGCGCAATGCTCTCCTGATCTTCTTTGAGTTCCAGAATCGCTTTATTCTTTCGATCCTCGATCTGTTTGGCTTCCGGCGTAAGTTTCGGCGGATTTTCTTCTGCAGTGCGCAAGGCATCAAAGAAGGCCAGATCCACTTCGTGATCGGCGACTTTCTCGGCCTCGTGCGCGAGCGCCAGTTCCTCCGGGGATGAAGCTATGGCCGCCATCCTCCGCGCCGTCTGCAAGGGACGCTGGTCCACCAGCGGACGCTTCGCCGCTTCCCGCGCCAACAGCCGCTTGCCGGGCGCCTTGCCGGAGTCGTCAGTCTCCGCGGGCTGCTCCGGCTCGCGCGTGCGCAAGAATCCAACGATGGCCAAGGCCATCAGCAGGAGTAGGACGATCGCGGTAAGCCCATGGCGGATTTTCATCGAGGAGATGCAATTCTGCTTTGTAGACCAATGTAGCAAGAAATGGGCCTTGCTGGTAAACTCAAAATATTATGAAACGAATCGTTGTTCTTGCGCCTTTGAATCTCTTAGCATTTTCGCGTTAAGCTTTTCTTCTCCACCACAAAAGCCTTACGCAAGTTCGCGAGAAGAGCCGCAAAGTACGCGAAGAAGAACGAACTGTAATGCATCAACAATCAGAATCTTTGACGCACCCAATCCCCAATAAAGATATTCGTCTCATGCGGCACCTTGGCGCTGCGGTTCGAAGCCCACACCAATTTCTTTCCATCGGGACTGAACATGGGGAAGCCATCGAAGCCGTCGCTGTAGGTGATGCGCTCGAGGCCGCTGCCGTCGGAGTTGATCAGCCACAGCTCGAAGTTTCCCATGCCGCCGGTCGTATGCGTCACGGGATCGTAATTCGAGGAAAAAATAATGCGCTTGCCGTCATTCAGGAATGACGGGCCGAAGCTGGCCGCGCCCAGGTTGGTGATCTGCCGTTTGCCGCTGCCGTCGGCTTTCATGATCCAAAGTTCAAGAGATGTCGGCCGGATCAGATTCTGCTTCAGCAGTTCTTTGTAGTCGCTGATTTCTTTTTCGGTCTGAGGATGGTAAGCCCGGTAAACGATCCACTGGCGGTCGGGCGAGTAGAACGGCCCGCCATCATAACCCAATTCGTGGGTGAGTTGCTCGACGTGGGTGCCGTCGGCGTCCATCGAATAAATGTCGAGGTCCCCGTTGCGCAGGGAAGTGAAGACGATCCTTTTCCCGTCGACCGAAATCGTTGCCTCGGCGTCGTAGCCCGGCGTGTTGGTGAGTTGCTTTAGGTCAGAGCCGTCCAGGTTGGCGGTGAAGATATCGTATCCCGCATAGACTCCCCACACATAGCCTTTGGAGAAATCCGGGCGCGGCGGACACTCCGGGCTGGCGAGGTGCGTCGAGGAAAACAGAATCTTCTTGCCATCGGGATAAAAGTAGCTGCACGTGGTGCGTCCCTTGCCGGTTGAGACCATATGCTCATCGCTGCCGTCGATGTTCATGATGAAGATCTGGTCGCACTTCACTTCGCCGTGGGATGATTGAAAGATCAGCTTCGCGCCGTCCGCGGAGAAGTATGCCTCGGCATTCTGTCCGCCAAAGGTGAGTTGCCGCACATTGCGCAGATGCTTCTCCTGAGGCGTGGCGAGGTCGGGAGGATTCGCCGCCTGTGCAGCGGCGAGGGACGGAAGGACAGCGAGGGTTAGAAGGACAGTACGGATTGGCTTCATGGGATTGCGATAGTGTAGCAAAACGAGCATCTTAGCGTTAATCATCGGGCGCGCGCTTGCATTTCTTGCCTACAATGCCTACAATTAATGCATGCAATACACCATCCGCAAGGTGCCCGGAAGTTTGGACGAGGCCCTTCGCAAGGCCGCCCGTGAGCGGGGCAAAAGCCTGAATGATGTAGCGATTGAAGCCCTGGCCCGGGGCGCTGGCGTTGCCGGGGAAAGCAAGCGGCAGCGCGATCTCGCCGACATCGCAGGTACCTGGCGCAAGGATCCCGCTTTCGACAGCGCCTTGGCCGCGCAGGACACCAACGATGAAGAGATGTGGCGGTGAGGCTGGCGCTCGATACGAACCGCTATACCGACCTTTGCCGAGGCAACGTGTCGGTTGTGGAAGCGGTCGAACTCGCCGATGAAGTCTGGCTGCCCTTCATCGTGCTGGGAGAATTGCGCGCCGGATTTGCTGTGGGAAGTCAAGGACCGCGCAATGAGGCTGTCGTGCGCCGTTTTCTGCTGAAGTCCGGAGTCGGTGTGCTCTATGCCGATGAACAGACTACGCACCATTACGGCGCTGTTTACCGGCAACTGAGGAAGCAAGGCACTCCCATCCCGACCAACGATATGTGGATCGCGGCCCTCGTGCTGCAGCATTCGCTTGTTCTGTGTGCCCGCGACGCACACTTCGACGCGCTGCCTCAGCTTCCGCGGGTGTAGGGGTTAAGCGTCCCGTCGTCGTCGCCGCTTTCCAGTTTTTCGGATTGAATCGTCCCGTCTGTCGTCGCCGCTTTCGTCTCTGGTGATTGCCAGATGTCTCAGTACTTTTTTCGGGTGTGATGGATAGGAAGTCAAGTTTCCCGCCCTTCGACAAGCCCTCCAGAAACTTAAGCGGAGAAGTCTACTTCCGAAAGTGATTGCTGATCGTTTCTGCCTGACTCCGGGTTACGACCGCAGACAACGCCGCCGCGTCGGCCTGCTTTACAGCTTGCAGGCTCCCGAAGTGTTCCAGAAGACGC
This sequence comes from uncultured Acidobacteriaceae bacterium, assembly GCA_963703635.1. GTDB lineage: Bacteria > Acidobacteriota > Terriglobia > Terriglobales > Acidobacteriaceae > Sulfotelmatobacter. Next base: position 99,372 of record CAVPEZ010000019.1, on the reverse strand, counting down.
CGGGTCGTGCTCTCGCCTACGCCCGGGATCTCCAACAACTCGGTGGAGCGGTCGCGCATCTGCCGGCGTTTGCGATGGAAGGTCACGGCAAAGCGGTGGGCTTCGTCGCGAATAAGTTGAATCAAGTGCAACACCGGCGAGTGATGGTCGAGAGCGATAGGATCTTTCTCCTGGCCGTAGACGTAGAGAATCTCCTCGCGCTTGGCAATGGCGGCGAGCGGCTGGTTGATGATCTCCAGCGACTCCAGAGCTTCGGCTGCGGCGTGCAACTGGCCTAGTCCCCCGTCGATGAGGATGAGGCTGGGCATCGGCTTCTCTTCCTGTTGAAGGCGTTTGTAGCGGCGGGTGACCACTTCGCGCATGGAAGCAAAATCGTCGACGCCCTCAACTGTGCGGATGATGAACTTGCGGTAATCGGACTTCTTCATCCTGCCGTCTTCCCAGACCACCATCGAGGCCACGGTCTCCGCGCCTTGAATGTGCGAGATGTCGAAGCATTCGATGCGCTTGGGCAGTTCGGACAGGCTGAGCGCGTCCTGCAGCTCTTCCTGGATGGCTTTGGCATTGGGCTTGAGCACTCGAAAACGCTGATCGTAGGACTGTTTCGCGTTAGTGCCGGCAAGATCGAGGAGCGAGCGCTTGTCGCCCCGCTGCGGGACGAAAATGTGAACTCTTGCTGCTCGCGCGTTCTCACCCGCGATCTGCTCGGAGAGCAAGTCCTCCAATTCTTCGCGATCCTCGAAATCTACGGGGACATAGAGATTGCGTGGGACATAAGGCTGGCCGATGTAGAGCTGCTTAAGCAGGGCGGAGAAGAACTCGCCTGGGTTGAAGGCCTCCGTGGTAGAAGAGGCAGGCTCGCTGCGCTCGCCTGGACCCCTCGGCTCCGCTCGGGGTGGGCTCACAGGGCGCCCGTCCCCACATGGTTTATCTCTGTCCTCGCATCTGCTGTGACGAACTCGGGCAGGTCTTCCCAGAAGAATTCGCGGCGGTCGACTACCCGGCCGCCACGCATGTGAAATAAATTTGCGGCCAGCATGCCGTTTTCGTAGTGGTAGCCGAAGACGTCGGCGTCGTCGCCTTCGGCGGCGGCGATGCGCTGGCGCTCCTGCAACTGCTCGACGGTTGAGATCAAGTCGCGATAGCGGGCGGCGCGTTCGTATTCCTGCGCCGCGGCTGCCTGCTCCATGCGGGCGTGCAGCGATTTGCTCAGATCTGTCGGACGGCCCTCCAGAAACAACTTCACGTCGCGGATTGCTTCCTGGTAGGCATCTGGAGTCGTGAGGTCTTTCACGCAGGGGCCCAGGCAGCGCTTGATGTAGAACTGCAGGCAGGGTCGCGGATGAAAGCGCGTTAAGTCTACCTTGCACGAGGGAATCAGGAAATTGCGGTGGATCAGATCGACGATGCGGTAGGCGAGGTTGGCGGGGAAGTAGGGGCCGTAGTAGGCGCTGCCGTCCTTGCGCAGGCGGCGCGTTACGTAGACTCGCGGCCAGCGCTCGGCTAGGGTGAGTTTCACGTAGGGATAAGTCTTGTCGTCGCGCAGCAGGATGTTGAAGCGGGGTTTGCGCTGCTTGATGAGATTGTTTTCGAGCGCCAGCGCTTCTTTGTTGTTGGCGACTACGATGTAGTCCACGTCGACGGCCTCGCGGACCAGGGTGCCGGTCTTCGAGTCCTCCCAGCGGCCTTCGTGGAAGTAGCTGGCGACGCGGCTGCGCAGGTTCTTGGCCTTGCCCACGTAGATGACTTCGCCCTCGGCGTTTTTGTAGAGATACACGCCGGGCTCGGTGGGGATGGTGCGGATTTTGGCTAGGAGATCCACTTTAGGAGCAGACTTCCATTTTACTTTCTTTCGCCGATTGCTCACAGGCTGGAGGCTGCTGACCGGCAAAAAGTCTTTAACCGCAAAGGCCGCGAAGAAGGGCCGCGAAGAACGCAAAGAAGAGCGACTTGGGTAGACGTTTGTTACAACTCTTACGGATGAGTGCCACACTGACAATCCGCCTTTCAGATGAGCTTCTGGCTTGGCTGAGGGAAACTTCGCGGCGGGCTGGGATCCCGATGAGTCCCGAGCCAACTGAGGGGCGTGTCGAAATCTGAGCCTCACTGTATAAAATTTCCATTGCCTATGTGGGGTTTGCGTTACCCCGGACCACCGAAGCCACGGGGCCGGGGTTAGTTTTGGTTCGCAACTGGTTGAAAACGTATATACTTAAGTCTGGGAGTGCGGGGGACGGAGAACTGGCACGTCCCGTGCAAATGTAAGAAGCGGGAAGTTGTTAGCTGAGCGCTTCCCAGGGCCCGCAACACCAAGATTTGCGACGCGTGAGAAGCCGATCGCGCGCCACGATAAAGATTATAAGGAGCCTCCTCAATTATGAACCGCACTTCGTTAACGATTTTCCTCGCAGTGAGCATGGCGGCCAGCGTTGGCTGCACCAGCAAGAATTATGTCAAGCAACAGACCACTCCGCTGATCAACAAGACCAACGAACTGGACGACCTGACGGCCAAGAACAGCAAGGACATCAAGGACGTCGATGCCCGGGCGCAGGCCGGCATCCAGGCGCTGACCGTCAAGACGGCGGATGTGGAACAGAAAGCGCAGGCAGCTAACCAGTCCGCAACGTCGGCGCAGCAAATGGCGGACGCAGCCAACAGCCGCGTGGGCGTGCTGACCGATACAGTTGCCAACCTGGATAACTATCGTCCGGTCGCGGAGACCTCGGTAAAGTTTGGCTTCAACAAAGACAATCTGACGCCCAAGGCTATAGAAGCGCTTGACCAACTGGCTGGCACGATTGCCAGCACCAAGGGCTACATTATCGCGCTCGAAGGCAGCACGGACTCCGTGGGTTCGGCCGAGTACAACTATGGGTTGAGCCAGCGGCGTGCGGATTCGGTGATCCAGTATCTGGCTTCGAAGTACAATGTGCCGGCGCACAAGATTTACGTGATCGGCCTGGGCAAGGACAAGCCGGTTGAGTCGAACAAGACGAGCCAAGGCCGCGCCGACAACCGCCGCGTGGATGTCCGCCTGATGACCAACACCGTGGGCGACACCACCGCGCCCTCGGCAGCGCCAGCGACAACCGGGCAGAATAATCCGTCGTCGATGTAATCGGACGAATAGCTTTGTCCTCCACTTGGAGGATTCGCCAAACAGGCCGCTCAATACCTCCCCCTTGAGCGGCCTGTATTTTTTTTGCCGCGCTGGCTCGGGACAGCTGGTTATGTCTCAGTTTGCCGGCTTCTGCGAAGAGGCCGCCTCGCTGCGCTCGGCGGGACGGCCGAGGCGGTCGTCCCCACATGAATATCTCCGGAAACGGAAGACGCGACCAGACAGCCGGCAGGATGCCGGTGCTACCGGCCCTACTGTAAAATAGCCCCTATGCGATATTGGTTGTGGATCGTTGTGCTGCTGGGATCGGTGAGTGTGGTTTGGGCACAGCAGCAGCCTGCGCAAACGCCACCGCCGTCTTCCTCCGGGACAACAGGCTCTCCTGATGGGTTGAGTCGCGACACGACTTTCCCCGGGGACCGTCCAGGGAATTCCGCTCCGGCGAGCGGAGAGGCAGCGAAGAAAGCGCCTCGTCCGAACCTGGAGCCGCCGCGGTCGGATCGGGTGCGGGTTGACGACCTGGATGGCGGCGTTGGAGAAAGCTCCAGCAAAGATACGCAGACAGATTTGAACCCTCCGGCAAACGATGAGAAAGTTCATCCGAAGAGTTCGGCAGCCGTAGCGGAAGCGGAGGCCACAACCTCGAATGGCGGGATCACCGAATTGCACAGCTGGGATCCGCACAGGGCGGCGAAAAGCGTGGAGGTCGGAGATTTTTATTTCAAGCGTAAGAACTATCGCGCCGCCGAGGACCGCTACCGGGAGGCGCTGCGCTACAAGGACAACGATGCGATCGCGACGATTCGGCTGGCCGTGTGCCTGGAAAAGCTGGGAATTCTCGATGACGCCCGGGCCGAGTATGAAAGTTACTTGAGGATTCTGCCGCACGGGCCACAGGCCGCGGAAGCGCAGAAGGCGATTGACCGGCTGAAAGCGGATGCGGGAGCGAAGCAAACGCAGTAGAAGGTCTCAGGTGAGGGTATTAGGTCTTAGGTGTTAGGCTCTGCCTAAGACCTAACACCTAGGACCCGAGACCTTTCTTTTCTTTTCTGCCACGGCCTTTTGCCCCGGACTTCGTGCCGGCGTCAGGCTCACCATTGCTTACCTTGCTGTGAGCGGCTTCTCCGAGGATCAAGTTTGCGGGCCACTTCGGGCCGGAATATGTTTTGCCCTTCGAGCGGACGGCCTCTGCAATGATGGCTTCGACCGCATCGAGGCAAGCAGTGAATCATTTGCGCGCGCAGAGGACCGGCAACCCCTCCCCGGATCATCAACATAGCAGTGCCATGCATCAGCGACCACACGGAGAGCATAAGCCGAGTGTGCTTGCGGGGATTTCCGCCCAGGCGCTCCGTCAAACGCTGGCGCATGAGGTTGAAGGAAGGCCACGGTTCGTAAAGGGATGGAGGCTGGGCGAATCCGTCGAAGAGCATCTCGTAGGCGTGGGGATGATCGAGGGCGAACTCGAGATAGCGTTCGCAGGCTTGCGTAATGGACCGGGTGTGGCCGAGGACGGCGAAGAGTTCGACGCGGGTCTGGATGCGGACGGCGCGGAGAATATCGTCGCGGTCGTGGTAGCGCTCGTAGAGAGTGGGAGTGGTGGTGCCGGCCGCCTTGGCGACACCGCGCATGGTAAGGCCGGCTTCGCCGCCCCGCGACCACAGCCGGCAGGCGGCGTCAAGAATGCGCTGTTCGAGTTGCGGATCAGCTTGCCTGGGCAACGGGCCTCCGTACCGCGTCAATTACCGCAAGACTCAGATTACTCTGACCATGTATCACTAACACCGTACAATTTATCCACATCAGCAACAACGTTAATCCGCAGGCTGCGTCCTGCCGGAGCCGCCAGGGTTGTTTGATTTACAGCCTTTCCCAATCAAAGTGGCTCCGGCAGGCGCACGCCGACAATCCAAGCGACGTGAGGAGTTGTAGATGTGGAACGATAAACGGGGTAAGCCAGCGGGAGTCGGGCGCCTGATTTCCGACCTCCGCTCCGCGAAGGTGGAACTGCTGAGCGCGCAGTGCGCCGCGGACCGTCTCCGTCTCCAATATTCCGTCGCAGATATTGTTTCCTTTGGGGAACCCCAGACGCTGCAGAGCGCCATTGCCTCGGCCAGCGCCCTGTGCCGCTTCTTCGCCTCCATCCAGTACCAGATGAAGCAGGCGGAGCAGCGAAAATAAAGTTCCAGCGCGGGTTTTGCTTTTCTTTCCGTAACCATCCCCGTAACCATCCCCGCAACGAGGGAGCCCAACTTATTTCTCCACCCGGATAAACCCGCCGGTGGAGGCGTTGACCGCGACCGTCAGCTTGGCGGTTTCGCGGGACCCGCCGTAGATGACGTGCCAGGTCAGTTCGTTGGTGTTGTGGTTCCAGTCGCAGATGTAAATCACGGGAGTCGTGGAATCCTTCTCCAGGATTTTGTCGCCGCCGTGTTTCTGGGCCTCGGTGAAAGCCTGGTCGGAATCTATCTTGAGAAAAGCCGGGTCAAACGTCTGAGTGGACGCATTGCTGGGGTTATAGGCGTCTTCGTTGCCGGGGGAAACGCCGCGGGGAGGAGCGTCAGGGGCGTTGCTGCCGGACCAGAAAAAAGGCTTCACGCCATGTTGCAGGACGGAGGCGAAGCTGGCGCGCCAGATCGCCGACTTGCCATCCCGGCCATTGCCGTCGGGCGAAGGAGTGGATTCGATGCGGAAGGGCTTTACATCCGCAGCGTAATTGCGGGCCGCGATGAAAGTTTTCTGAAAGGCGGCGCGTCCTGTAACCAGCTCTGGAGGCTTGGGTTCCGGCTTGGACTGAGGCGGCGTTGGGGCGTTGGACTCGCAACCTGCAAGCAGCGTGAGCAGCACATGGGCGGCGGCGATGGCCGTCGGTTGCACAAAGTCCCGCATCTTCATGGCGACCTTTCTGCTATAACTGGGATGATTTAATGGACGCGCAACATTCTACCTGAAGCGCGCGGAAATGCGAGAGCAGTGCCATGGAATCCCGCCTGGAAAAGTTAAAACAAGATCTGGAATCGGCGGTGGAAGGCATGTCCAGCGAGCAATTGAGCTGGCATCGCGCCGGGCAAGTGGTGTGCGACGGAACTGCTGGAACATCTCTACCAGAGCTATGTGGGCACGATCAACGGATTCGAGAGATTGATGAAAGCCGGCAAGCCGCTGGCGACGCGGGCCTCCATGAAGCACCGCGTGCAGACCTTCGTGGTTGTGGGAATGGGTCATATGCCCGCCGGACGCAAAGCGCCGGCGGTGGCGGAGCCGAAAGGATTGCCGGTGGAGAAAGTGCGAAACGAAATCGGGGCGAAGATGGTGGCGATGGATGCGATCATCGCGCAGTGTGAAGCGCGGTTTGGGGGACGCGTGCGTGTGCTCGACCATCCGATTCTGGGTCCGTTGAGCGCAACGCAGTGGAGGAAGTTGCATCTGGTGCATGGGCGGCATCACTTGAAACAGCTTCTGCGGATGCGGGAGGGTAGAACTCAGGGGCTTTAGAGTGTGTGTGAGAAATCGTGTCCCTGCGGAGTCTGTGTCGTAGTTTCTCTTGCGCCACTTCGGGGCTTGTTCTCATTCCACCTTCGACCCACGGCTTACGCCGTGGGCTGCATTCTAGCTCCGCTTCGCGGCTGAAACGCTGACCTCTCTTGCTCACTAATCGATCATGGCCGATGGAACACCGGCCTTGCGGGCTTCTTCCTTCATGTCGTCGAGTTTCTGCTTGGCGTCTGCGACGGCTTTCTGCTTGTCGGCGATCTTTTGCTTGTAGTCCGCGTCTTCCTTGTCCCATTGGGTTGAGTTGCGCATACGGTTGCCCACGTCGGCGTAGACGACGGCGGCGCGAAGCTGGTATTCGCGGGTCAGGACGTCGAGTTCTCGGCCGGCGAGGTCGATCGAATCTTTCTGCGCGCTCAGCTTGTCCTGCCAGCCCTTCCATATGGCTTTTTTCCGGGCCAGTTCTTCGTCAGCGGAAGCGGCAGGTTTGGCAGCTGCGTCTTTGCTGTCGGCAGTAGACTTATCGCTGGCATCGGCCGTGGTGCTCGCAGGCGCCGGTCCCACGACGGAGAGCTTGTCGTTGGTGGGAATGTTGTCGTTGTCAAAGACTTTGGGCTTGGGTTTGGGAGCGCCCGGATCCTTGCGGACCTTGCGCGCGTAGTCGCCGAGAGGAGCTTGATCCGGCGTAGATGATGGAGTCTGAGCTGCCGCCACAGCACTCAGCAGGACTGTGGACAACGCGAGTACGAATCCCAACCCGATGTGTTTGAGGTGCTTCATAGTTTCATCCTTTAATTGCATTTGCCTTGCGGCTCGATCTTAGCCTGATTCCCAAACCAGATTCCTTAACCTGATTTTTTAAGAACGATGTTCAAATCTTGTTGCCTGCGGCGGCGCCTTTCGCTATCAGGAAGCCTCCGATGTGGCGATCGAGACGAGCCGCCTCGTTGGCGATGTCGGCGGCCAACTCGGGAGCCAGTTCAGGGTCGCGGTTTCGCGCCAACTGCTGGGCATATCCGGCGATGGTGGCCAGAGAGGTGCGCAGCTCCAGCGCCATCTCGGCGGAAATCTCGCCATGCAACTGTTGCTGGTGGCGAATGCTTTCAAATTCGCTGCGGTCGCTGATCAGGCAAGCGGCTCCGAGCAGGCTGCCATCCACGGCGGGGACCGGCGAAACGGTTACCGCAATACGAAGCTTGTGGCCGGTGGGGGTGGTGTAATCGGCCTCGAGTTGCCGGCACTGGCTGCCTTCACGCAGCACGGCGTTGACTTCTTCCGTGAGCCGCCCCGGCGACGAATGGGGTGAGCAGACTGAGGCGCCGCGAAAAATATCCGCCGCGCTCATGCCCGAGGGAGAACTGAAACCGAGAATCTCTTTGGCGGCGGGATTGGCCTGTCTTACAAGTCCGTTTACGCCGAAGACCAGGACGCCGGAGGAAAGATTGGAGAGCACGGCCTGACTGAAATTCTCGGTAGTGCGGGCGCGGCGTTGCTCGGCCAGAGTCTGGACCTGTAATTCATGCTTCTGCTGCTTGAGTTGCTGGATGACGGTGTTGTAGAGATGCAGGGGCAAAGCCTCCAGCTTGGGCGAGGCTGCCGAGTCGAGATCGAATTCGGCGTTGATGTTCCGCCGCAAGCTGCGCATGAGCCAGGCGGCAAAGACAAAGCCGCTTCCCGCCGCAAACAGCAGCAGCAGGGCGCGCAAGGCCAGCGGATTGGCGAGCAGCCTTACCACCAGAACCTCCCGTACCAGCGCAGGAACTGGTTGCCCACGAAAAGCGCGAGCAGAGCCATGCTGCCCAGGAAGACGCCGAACGGCATTTGATAATGCCGGTAAACCATTTGCGCGGATTGCCATCCGCGGCGGCGCGCGGCTTGCAGATTTGCCAGGCGGCGCTGGAAACGATGCGTGCGCTTGATCCACACTGCAAGGACGGTGGTCAGGCCAAACAGAGATCCTGCGAGCGAGGCGGCAAAGATCGTGAAAATGGTAAGCTTCATACCCAGAAAAGCGCCCACCATCGCCATCAGTTTCACATCTCCGAAGCCCATGCCTTCGGCACCGCGCCAGCGCAAATAGACTGCTCCCGCGCCGTAAATGAACGAAGCGCCCAAGGCCGCCCCCAGCAGGGAATCGAGCAGGGAAAGCAGGCAGGCGGCAATATCGGCGCTGAAGGGAAGGCTCACGATTCCTGGCAAAAACTGCGAGGCCATGTCTCGCACCGGAACCAGCAAGCTGAACAGCAGGCCCAGAGCGAGGCCGGGGAGCGTCAGCTTATCGGGCAGCAGTTTGGTTTCGGCGTCGGTGAAGATGAGGCCGAGCAGCAGAAATCCGAAGACGCAGTATTTCAACGTAGTCAGAGTGAGTCCGGAATAAGCGTAGCAACCAAGAAAGAGAGCGGCGGTGAGCAGTTCGACAAAGAGATAGCGTGCTGAAATCTTGGTTTTGCACTGGCGGCAGCGGCCGCGAAGAAGCAGCCAACTGACGACGGGCATGTTGTCATAGAAAGCGATGGGGCGCTTGCAGCGCGGGCAGGCCGAACCCGGCGTCACCACTGACAAATCCAGGGGCAGACGGTAGATACACACGTTCAGGAAGCTGCCGAAGGCCAGCCCGAGGAGAAAAATCGCGAATGCATGAAACGGGTCCACTGAGTTTTTGGGCGTTCCTATGGAAGTGCGAATCGGTTTCGACGCGCACATCTTCCTTAGAACGCAACTGTCTTAGAACGCAACTGTCTTAAGAACGCAACTGTCGACGGTTCTTGAGTGGATTATAAGGCGATGAGGGCAGGCAGGACTAAGGTACTGAAGTCACTGTCCGAACGGACAATGGGGCAGCAAGCTGACCGGAAACACCGACGGCTGCGGCAAGCGACCGGAGCCTTCCGTTGTAAACGATGATCGAAAATCACTGCGCCGCGCGTTCCGCCGCCGCCACTCTCGCCGGATATACGCCGCGCCCAAACATCAGGCCGGTTTCCAGCTCGACCGGCTGGCCGTTCCGCAGGTAGCGCTTGAACTTCCATTGTCCCAGGGCGTCGGTGATGGCTTTCGCCTGATCGGGGAACGCGCTGAGAAAGTGAATGTGTTTCACCTTGCCCTCTTTGTCGATGATGATTCGGACTGGAACTGGATTGAACCTGTGCTCGCTGAAGACCGGGTCAACCCGCGTAATCACATTTTCGTCCTGGGCATAGTCCTTGAGGCAGACCGGGACTGACCCACCGCCCGCGGGACCGGCTTCCGCGGTCAACTTCATCTTGTTCAGATCGAGGACCAGGTTTTCCAACAGTTTGGTGTCACGGCTGCTTAGCACGATTTCCACCGTGTGACAGCGAATTTCGGTAGCGAGAACATACCAATGCAGCTCCGCTATGGGAGACCAATACGCAAAGAAGGTAAAAGGCCGCTCGGCGATCTTGGTCGGCGTTGGCGGCATTTCCACTTTGTAGTCGGCCTGAAGATGGTCCTTCGAGTAATTGATGAGATCCAGCGCGTTGGCTCCGGGGAGTGGGTTGAAGAACATATCCTGAGCCGTGACCAGAATGGTGGCGCGAGCCCCTTTGAATGTATCCACCGGTCTGAGTTGCGCGAGGACGTAGCGGCCGCTATCCGACGGAGGCGGCCCTTTGTATTTCTCTTCCCAATCGGAAGGTAGAGCGTAGGTCATTCCAAAATACTGGTCGGTGAACATATTGCTGGTCACGTTTCCGGCTTCGGGCACGGGAGTGACGGAATCGCTCGCGCTCGACCATGCGCCCTTTACCAGGATGACTCCTGTGGGCACTTTCGTAGGGGACTGCACGTTATCGGAGAAGTCGCCGCCGTTTCTCGGAGGGTTTTGCGGTTTGGCGCTTTGGCCCCAAGACAGCAAGGATAGCGCCGCCGTGAGCACGACGATAGAACGTCGGAATCGAGAAAGCATGTTCCTCCTTAGAAGCGACCGCGCTTCGCTCGGGATGACAAACCGCGATAAAGCGACAACCAAGAGGAAAAGGGATCTGGCGAGACACTTTCGCATCTCGCCAGAACGGTCCCGTAGACTGTTTACAGAGAGCGCAGGAAATCCAATACATCCTGCTGCTGCGTGGTGGAGAGTTCAAAAAACTGCTCCTCCACGATGGTGGCCTCGCTGTTATGGCTCGCGTGGTCCTGGATCGCCGTGACCAGGTTTGTGGTACGGCCATCGTGCAGCAGGAATATCCGCTGTCCCAGGCCCCACAACGGAGCGGTACGGAACTGGCTGCCACCCGCGCCGCCCTGCGAGACGTTATCCGCCAACAAAGTTCCCATGTTATGGATCTCAATATCAGAGTACGCATTCACGGCAACCTTGTTCAACGATGAGGTGACGTTCGACGGCTGCGTGGTGCCTGGAGTCGGATTGTGGCAGACCGAGCAGCCGGTCGAGACGAACAACGAAGCGCCGGTGGCGATGGTTGACGCGCTGACCGTGGATCCGTTCAGCACAACGCTGCCGGTTGGCGGTGGCGCCAGGAGCCGCATGAAGTTCGCAAACGCCGAGACGTCATCGAGAATCGCCGTGCCCGTCGATCCGGGATTGGATGTGTCTTCGGGATAACCGCCGCCGCTGAGGTTCAGGCACGTGGAGACCAACCCGGTTTGGCCAGTTCCGCCGGCGCCGTCTTCGCCGGGCAGCGGACGATCCTGAGGAAACAGCAGGTTGCTGATGCCCATCTCTACGTTGTAAGCCTCACCCGCAAAGATGTGGAGCGACTTGTTCTGTGCCTTCCAACCAAAGCGGCTGATGGTGCCGTCGTTGCCATTGTGATTGAATGTGCCGGAAATGCCAAAGTTGTTGTTGAGATTCTTCACCTGATTGCTCAACAGGGTCGAGTCGTCCAGATTCTCGATCAGGCCTGCGCCGAAGGTCGGAGTGGGAATCCGGAAGATGACGTTGTTCTCCGCCACGGCGGTGGCGAAGCTGGGCTGTGGCAGCGCGGTGGCGCTGTTGCAGGTGCCGGCATCAGAGCGGCCCGTAACCGTGAACAAGGTTTCCACTCCTCCGTTCGGAGAGTTGTAGTTGACCGAACCATTGGAGTTGAAGAAAAACGGGAAGCGCGCTTCAAGGGTCGGACCCGTTGCTGTAATGAACGACGGCATGGTGTTGCCGGGCGCGACCCCATTGCTGGTGAACTGGAATTGAGGATTGGTGGCTGCGCCGGTCCCCCCGATCGTGGGTTGCGCGTGACATGAGCTGCAGCTATTGGAGTTGAAGCGCGGTCCCAGACCGACGTTGGTGGAGTTGGAGACCGCCTCCACTTCCTGAAAGCGCGTTTGACCGTCAGTGAAAAACGATAAGATCCCCGACGGGCTGTTCGATAATACTGAAGAAAGTGCCGCTCCGGTGCCGCGGTTGCCACTCTGAACTCCAGGGTCGGTTTGAGCCAATGCCGTTCCGGCGAGGAACAACACTGCCATAGTCAATACTGACGCGAGCTTTGTTGTCTTGATCAAGATTCCTCCTTGTGAGGTGCTTTCTGCTGCGTGGAGGCTCTAGCCACTTCGAGACCCTGGTTGAGACGGCCGGGGACCGAGAGGGGAATGAGCGAAGGGAATGGGACGTCACCTTCCCCGCCAGGGGCGGGGAGTTCGTTGAGCGGAGCAAGGCTCCTCCTTTGTTCGGGTGTGAGTTACGGCCAGGGACCGCAATGGCGCGGAAATACACACGCGAGTCCGGACAGTAGGTGCAGGGGATGTCCGAAATTAGTGCGCGCACGTTAGCACATACGTGGTATAGGCGCGATGAGAAAAACGCTGGCTGTTACGGAGTTGGAACAGACACAGCCCCGAAGATGTCAGGAATCGTTATGTGTTTCTTACAGATAGGGTGTGATCCGCAGGAAGTTTGTGCGCTAGCGCTCAATTGCAAAGAATCAGCTCGCGTGTTCTGAAACCCGAAATTGGGATTAGGGATTTGTGAATCCCGAGCTCGGGATGTTCTAGCGGATGAACTTGTAGTCGACGATGGAGGCGGCCAGCTGGCTGTCGCCGTTTCCCGTATCTTGATCTTGATCGCGCGCTTCTTTGCCTTTACCTTTACGTTGCGTGTCTGCGGAGCGGATGACGCGACCCTGGCAGAGCACGTTGCGGTTCTTCTGCCCGGAAATTTCTTCGGGCATCTCAAACACCAATTCGATCAAGGCATTCACCGGCAACTGCTGAGGCCCGTCGAACAGCAGACCAGTCTGGCTGATGTTTTCGACTTTACCCTCGTACCACGTACTCGTGCTGTTGACGCGGTAACGAAGCGGCACATCCAGCTTCAGGCGGCGGGCGCGCGGGGTCCAGGACGGACGCTTCTCACGCGTGTGGCTGCGCCGGACGACAGTTTCAGGCTTGGCATGCTCCACCCGCTTGGTGCGGCGCATGGTCGTCCAGTCATAACTGTACTCGGCTGCGCACAACAGGCAAACCTGATAGTAGTCTCCGTCAGCGCTGCGCCGCGGCCAGGAGAACTCGTGGGAGCACCGCCCGAGCATAAGAACATCCATGATTTTCTGCGGCATGATGGTTACTTCCGGACCTAGCGCCCGAAGCCTCATCATCTCCCGGAGTGCGGTTGTTGGGTAGGTTACTTTCGTGGCGCGCCCACTGGACGATTGCGATCTATGCCTATTGCGATCTAACGGCGGGCAAGGTCAAAGGTCACGGCTGCCGCGGAGGAACTGATGTTCACCATGGGGACGACGCGCTCCAGTTTGTGATGTCCGGTCTGGTGGAAGAAGTAGCTGAGCGCGACCACACCCGCCGTCTCACCGGCGAAATTCACGGCAAGCCCTGCGGTGCTGCCGCTGAATACACGAGTTAGGGGGTTCAGTTCCCGGCCGCCATGGCGCAGGTTGTCCCGGGTTATGACGAAGTCAGCAGTGTTGAAGGCGGCGCTTGCCGCAAACAGGAGGCTATTCTGACGATCCCAGAAGCGATGGCTGGGCGCCTCCGGCAGCGTCACCGGTTGGACGGCCAGCACCGGCATCAGCGGCGAACTGGATGCCATCGCGGCAGGTTGGATCACGGGGGGTTGAAGCAGCGCGACGGATACTTCCTGGGACAGCGCTGGTCGGCACAACCCAAGGATGCCCAGGAGAAGTGCGGTCCGGGGTTGCAGAATCGCGCTAAACCAGATCGTGCTGAACCAGTTTCTCGACAACCAGTTTCTCCGCATGACGTTAGTGAATGCCACCATAGGCCACCTGTACTAGTATTAACTCACGCGTCGGACCGCGGGGAATGGCCCTTCCGTGCCAATAAGTAATTTAGAATTAGTACTTTAGGAACAGTTTGGGGTTACTGAGGTTACTTCGCAGTGTGCAGGCAATTGCACATCAAGGACTTACCTGCATCGAGAGTGCCGTCGGCGCTTCCGGAACTGGCTGTTTTGGAAAGGCAGCAGCTTGGTTACTCGAGCACTTTGCTGGTTAAACACTTACGCTAGTCAAGGACTACGGGCTTAATTCCAACCGGGACGACGTTTCCCGATATCACGATTCGGGTGCTCGAGGTTGTCATGTCCTGATAGTGCGTCCACTGCGAGCCCACGGTTTGGTTCTTCGTGGTGCACGAACCATTCGCGCAGCTTTGGGATGTATCCCACATAATCAGGAATTGCGTTCCGTCGCTCTGGATCGTGCAGGACCACACCGTGCCAATGGCGGCGCAGGGAGTAACCAGAGACGCGTCCGCCAGCCAGTTGTAGGTCTGCTGATAGGACGTCACAGCCTCGTCCGGCTCAGCTGAGGTGGTGGCGTAATACCAGGCCATGCCGTTGACGCCTAGCGTCCAGTTGAGCAGATAAAAACGCGGCATGAAAGAAGCTGCCATGTCAGGATCGGCGTAGGCGTTGATGAAGCCGGTGGTCGAGTATTGCGCTTCTCCATCCCACAGCGGTTTCGCCAACTCCGCCGGTTGCAGGATGGCGTGAATGTTGGAGATGTACCACTGCATCGCCGATTCCGGAGTGCAGGGAGTCGGGGCCGGACAATTGTTCCCAGTTTCGTTTCCCGGCTTCATGTGGAAGTTGATGATATCGACCGCCGCCGCTATCGCGTCCGGCGGGTTGGGACAGGGCAACTGAAGTCCTGAGGGGGAATTATTGCAATACAGTTCGTTCTGGCCGTACTTTAGAGCACCGCCCTTGGCGTGTGCCGAGGCCATCACAATCTGCGCGGTGGGGTCAATCGCGGTTGCGGTGCAGGGAGTGGCGGAGCCATCTCCATTCTGATGGATCACGCCACGGCCTGTGATGATGCAGTTCGCATCTTCCGTAAGCCGCGCCAACTGGGCTAAGCTGCCCACCCAAAACCCCGTGGTATCCGGCTCATTCCAGATTTCCCAGTATTTAATGTGAGCATGACTTGAGGTGTAACCCGAACTGTTGACGTGGGTCGCGATGGCGGTAATCCAGGCTTTCCAGATGGCGTTAGTTCCTTTGCCATCGCTTTCCAGGTCGCTGGGCGGATCGCACTGCCCGGCGCCTCCTCCCAAGCCCGTGGTGTCATTGCAGGAGGTATCCGTGGGATTGGAACTCGCCCAGGTCGGAGTGCGAGAGAGCGTATGCATAGCTTCCACGGTGCCGTTGGAATATGCCAGCGCCAGATCGGAGTCCAGTTCTGTGAAGTCAAACACTCCGGAAGCCGTGTTCAGATTCGGCCACTGCATGCCAGGTGAATCCCAGAAGCGCTGCATTCCGTAGCTCACCGCGGGCCAGCTCAGGCTGGCTGTGTCGTTCCACGAGAATCCGAAGAAAGTTGCCGGCGGGAAGTTTCCGCCTCCGGTGGCGCCGTTCACGGTCAGTACCAGAGCCTGCGTGGCAGTCTGCTTGGGCGAAGAGGAGTCGGTCACTTGGACGGTGAAATTGAAGTCCCCGGTTTGAGTAGTGTTTCCGGAGATCGATCCACCCGAATTCACGGCGATTCCGGAGGGTAGCGTGCCCGAGACGAGCGACCAACTGTACGAGGCTAAGCCTCCCGTGGCGGTCAACGGGCTCGAGTATGCCGTTCCGGAGACTGCGACGGGCAAGGATTTGGTAGTTATGGTGAGTGACGATTGAGAACCCACCGTGATCGTGACCGACGCGGTTCCGGACTTAGTTGAGTCCGCCACGTTGGTCGCCGTTACGGTCGCATTTGTATTCACTGTGACTGCAGGCGCCTGGTAGAAGCCCGTGCTCGATATCGTGCCCGGGGAAGCCGACCAGGTTACGGCTACATTCGAGGTGTTCGTTACCAGAGCGGTGAATTGTTTGGTTCCGGCCGACGGCACTGAAGCCGTCGGCGGGGAGACGGTGACCATCACGGCATTGGATGACGAATTCGCAGGAACAGAAACGCCGGAACAGGCGGCCAGGAAAAGGAGAGAGGAGATCAGCGTCACCAGAACCGCGCATTGGAACAAATTGGCTCGATGCAAGCGCCGGTGGTTCCTAGCCGGAGGGAGAGCGCGGTGCGACATCCAGTTACCTCTCGTGTGGGTTTCGGCGGACGCTCCAATATTGGAGAATCCTCTAAGATTGAGACTTAAAACGAGTCCTGCCGACGGTTACAGATGCCGAAGGGCCGTAGGCTGGAATGAGCGAAAGTATCAGCTTGGACTAACCCGAGGGAAAAGGGGGAGTTTCGGGTAGTGGCCAAAGTGTATCATCGGCGCATGGGAAATCCCTCGGCAAACGATGTGACCGCCTTTATCCTTGCCGGCGGCAAGAGCACTCGCATGGGCACAGATAAGGCATTTGTGGAATACGAGGGCCGCACGCTGCTGGCCCGGGCTCTCGACTTGGCCCGCTCGGTCACCCCCCGCGTGCGCATTGTGGGAAGTCCCGGGAAGTTTGCGCCATTTGCCCCGGTGGTGGAAGATAGATTCTGTGAATGCGGGCCGCTGGGCGGAATTCATGCTGCGTTGCGGGCTTCGTTGACGGAACTCAACCTGATGCTGGCCGTGGACATGCCATTTGTCTCGTGGGCATTCTTGCAGTTTTTAATCGGCCACGCGCGCGGTACGCCTGGGGCGGTCGCGTTGGTTCCATTTGACGGCGAAGGCCGGCAGCCGCTGTGCGCCGTTTATCGCCGGGAATTCGCTGACGCGGCCGAGGACGCTTTGCGTGCCGGGAAAAACCGGATCGACTCGTTGTTCGACGCGCCTCGAACGCGCGTAATCGGCCGGGAAGAACTGGAGAGCGCCGGATTCTCGCGCGCGATCTTCCGCAACCTGAACACGCCCGAGGAATTGGAGGCCGAGAAGCGAAGGGCCTAAATACCGTTACACTGAGTTTGAAGAGCCAAACCGATGCCCGATCCCGTCCAGCCGTACATCGAGTTCCGCGAGGTTTCCAAGGCCTTTGGCGACAACGTCATTCTCGATCACGTCAGCTTCAACGTCATGCCCGGCGAGACCGTCTGCATCCTGGGGCGCAGTGGCGTGGGCAAATCGGTTTCGCTGCAACTGCTCATGGGTTTTCTCAAAGCGGATTCCGGCCGGGTGATCGTTGCCGGCCAGGACGTTACCGACTTCACTGAACAGCAGATGGAAGCAATCCGAAAAAAAGTCACCATGGTGTTTCAGAATGGAGCGCTCTTCGACTCCCTCACGGTCAGAGAGAATGTGGCATTTCCTCTGCGCGAATCCGGAGATTTATCAGAAGACCAAATCTACGAGATCGTCGAGGGACTGTTGAAGATGGTCGGAGTGCAGGAGATGCGCGACCTGCTGCCCTCGGACCTGTCGACCGGCATGAAGCGGTCGGTGGCCATTGCGCGGGCGCTGGCGGCGAGGCCGGAATGCATTCTCTACGACGAGCCCACCACCATGGTCGATCCGCTGATGGCGCAACTGCTCGGCGATCTCATCGAGCGGCTCAAGCGTCAACTGAACCTGACCAGCATCGTGGTCACGCACGACATGCGGCTGGCCCAGAAACTCGCTGACCGGGTCGTCTTTTTGTATGAAGGCAAAGCGATTTTCTTTGGCACTTACGCGGAGATGGAAAAATCCAAGGAGCCGATCGTGCAGGAGTTTCTGGAACTCGACGAACTGAAGATCGAAGCCTAGGGCCTGTGAATCGAGGAAGTCGCATTGCCGACGAAGCCCACTCGCGCGCTGGCCCAATACTTCTACTTTTTCATGTCTCTTTTGATTGCAACAGTCGTGGTCTGCGGGTTCGGGCCAACGGCCGATCAACGGTTCTTCCACCCGAGCCACCCCAAGCCATTCCTTCTCTCGATCCATGTCGGCATCTTCTCCGCCTGGGTGGTCTTGTATATCGTCCAGTCCGCCCTGATCCGCACCGGCAACGTCCGCATACATTGCGCGCTCGGGTGGTTCGGCGTCGTACTCGGCATTGCCATCCCCATAATCGGCACCATAACCGCCGTCACCATGCGGCACTTCGACCTGCTCGATCCCGATCTCGCCCGCAGGGCGCCCCTGCTCCGGACCGCCCTTCTGGACATAACATCCTTTACGATCCCCTTTGCCCTGGCTATCTACTGGCGCACCCAGCCCGAGCTCCACCGCCGCCTCATGCTGATCGCCTCCTGCGCGCTCACCGCCGCCGCCTTCGTTCGTTTCCCCGCCACGTTTCACGCGTGGCCATGGTTCTATGTGGGCGTTGACCTCCTGATTCTCCTTGGTGTTCTGCGCGACGTGATCGTCAGCCGTCGCGTCCATCCCGTTTACCTCTACGTGTTGCCTGTCCTCATTCTCGCTCAGTTCACCGTGATGGACACAATTCTGCACTTCTGGCCATAACTGGCATTAGAAACCGCTGAACCAACAATATCTATTTCTTCGAGGGCAGCTTGGCGTAGCCGGTGCAAGCCAGAACGGGGAGTCGTGGATACTTGTCAAAGTGGAGATCGGTAAACGACAGTTGGCACTGCAGAAATGTTGAGGCTCGGTCCGATGTGATTAGCCGGGCGTGGGCGCAATCGTCACATAGACCAAGATTGTTTGCAGAGATCGGTGGAGGTTCAGACTGTCCGTCGCTCATAGCGAATTGATGCTTGGCGCCAACGTTGAATCACTGACCACTGGCCACTGAGCACTGGACACTGTTTTCAGAACCCTTGCCGCACCAACTCTTCCACGGTGAGCGTACTCTCAGCCGGTTCGCTGGTCATCATCTTCTCGACATACTTCGCAATCAAGTCCGCTTCGAGATTGACGGGATCGCCGGGCTTGAGCGAGTTGAGGTTCGTCATCTCGACGGTGTGCGGAATGATGGCGACGGTGCAGATCGCTCCCTCAAGCTGTGCCACCGTAAGGCTGATGCCCTCGATGCAGACGGAGCCTTTGTAGACGGTGTATTTCTCGACGTCACGGGGCAACTCGATTCGCAGCCACCAGTTTTCCGAGTCGGCAATGCGCTCCAGAGCGATAAGCTTGCCGACGGCATCTACGTGGCCTTGCACAATGTGTCCGCCGAAGCGGCCATCGGCTTTCATGGGCAGTTCCAGGTTGACCAGGGCGCCCTCGTGCATACGCGAGAACGACGTTCGCGCCCAGGTTTCAGGAGCCAGATCGGCGCAGAATGAACCGGGCTTGATGTCGAGCGCCGTGAGGCAGACTCCGCTTACCGCTACGCTGTCGCCGGCTTTCAGTTCCTTCGGCGCATTCTCGGCGGCGATGGTAATGCGGCGATTCTCACCGCGTTGTTCGATGCGGGTGACGCGTCCGACTTCTTCGACGATGCCGGTAAACATGAGGACCTCGATCCGTAACGAACATCATAAACCCACCACGGAGCAAGATAGCCATTAGCAATTAGCCTTTAGCCAACTGCCAATTGCTAACTGCTAATTGCCGGCGATTCCGCAGCAGACAACTCACTCTTCGTAAGGGTCGCGCAGGTAACCCTCGACGGCTACGTCCTCGCCGAAACGATGCAAGTGGGGATTCTTTAAACGCAGAGCCGCTAAGCGCAGAGCCGCGTCTGTTCCGCGGAAACTCGCCTCGGAAGCGAATGGCACTGATCCCGCTCCCAGAATAGTCGGCGCATAGTACAGAAAAAGCTTGTCGACTACACCGGAGGCAAGCACCGTCGCATTCACCGCCGCCCCACCCTCGATCATTACGTTAGTGATTTCAAGTTCTCGCAGACGGCGCAGAATTGCGTGAATATCAGGACGTCCCTCCGCGCCAGGTGACACTTGCTCAACCCTGACTCCGCGGGTCTCCAGTTCAAGCTTTTTCTTTTCCTCGGCGGAGGAACAGAAGACCAGCACATCATTCGTAGCGCTCTGCACCAGGCGCGAGTCCGAGGGCAACCGCAGACGCGAATCGAGAATCACCCGCAGCAAGGGGCGTCGCCGCCGATTGCCGCTGCGATCGGTGAGCAGCGGATCATCGGCCAGAATTGTTCCCACGCCCACCAGAATTGCATCGCTCTGGTGACGCTGTTGCTGGACGTGCGCGCGGGCAGCCTCGCCGGTGATCCATCCGCCGGGACGTGTTCCAGTGTCGCGGCTCGCCTCCGGCGCTGGCGGCGGAGCGATCTTGCCGTCAAGCGTCATCGCGGCCTTCAGGGTCACCAGAGGAACGCCGTGGCGAATGTAACGGGCGAAGGCCTCGTTCAGGCGGCGGGCTTCCGGCTCCAGTCGCCCTACTTCTACGTGAACGCCCGCCGCGCGCAATTTTTCAAAGCCTCGCCCGCTGACTTTGGGATTGGGATCGGGCATGGAAGCGACTACGCGACGAATTCCGGCAGCGATCAGAGCGTCCGTGCAGGGGGGCGTGCGGCCCTGGTGCGAATGGGGCTCGAGATTGATGTAGAGCGTGCCGCCTCGCGCCTTGTCGGCGGCTTGCTCAAGAGCGCGCACCTCGGCGTGCTTCACGCCATCGTAGGTGTAAACACCCGTGCCCACGATGCTGCCTTGCGTGTCGACGATCACAGCGCCCACATAGGGATTGGGCGAGGCTAATCCGATGCCCTGACGCGCGAGGTCAAGCGCGCGGTGCAGAAACTGTTCGTCAGTAGCGTGATCGAGCATCCTGGGGATAACGTAGCGCCGCCGTCCTCGGCGGCTGTCGCGGAAGCGTCCTCGCTCCCGCTCTGAGGGCGAGACGCCCTCAGGACAGCCGCCAGGATGCCGGCGCTACGAAAGGCGCTCCTCCGTGGTGATAGAGGGTTTATTCAAACAACGAATCCACAAATTCCTTTGGATCGAACGGCAGCAGATCGCCCACCTTCTCGCCCACACCCACAAATCGCACGGGCAGCCCCAACTCGCGCGAGATGGCGACCACCACGCCGCCCTTGGCGGTGCCGTCGAGTTTGGTGAGCACAATTCCGGTGACGCCCGCCGACTGTGTGAACTGGCGCGCCTGCTGCAAGCCATTTTGACCAGTGGTTGCGTCCATTACCAGCAGCGTCTCGTGCGGCGCTCCGGGAATGATGCGCTGGGCGGTGCGGCGCATTTTTTCCAGCTCCGACATGAGGCTGGTCTTGGTATGGAGGCGGCCCGCGGTATCGACGATTACGTAGTCTGTCTGCCGCGCTGTGGCGACTTGCAGCGCGTCGAACAGCACGGCCGCAGGATCGCCGCCGGGCTTGGTCTTGATCACTTCAGTGCCAGTGCGTTGTCCCCAGATTTCGAGTTGTTCGATGGCCGCCGCGCGGAAGGTGTCCGCCGCGCACAACAGCACGGTCTTGCCTTGCGCGCGAAATACCTGTGACAGCTTGCCGATGGTCGTCGTCTTGCCGGTTCCGTTTACTCCGACAACCAAAATCACTTCCGGCGTGCCCGCCACTTTCTGGATAGGCCTGGTATTCGCCGTATTCAGAATGGCCAGCAACTCTTCCTTGAGCAGCCGCTTCAACTCCTGCACGTCCTGGATCTGTTTGTGGTCGACCTTGTCGCGGAGCTTGCCCAACACCTCCTGTGTGGTCGTGTTGCCGAGGTCGGCGGCGATCAGC
The DNA here is from genome assembly GCA_963703635.1 of uncultured Acidobacteriaceae bacterium. Lineage (GTDB taxonomy): Bacteria > Acidobacteriota > Terriglobia > Terriglobales > Acidobacteriaceae > Sulfotelmatobacter. Next base: position 77,827 of record CAVPEZ010000019.1, on the reverse strand, counting down.
GTGGCCTCCAGATCGTCAAGCGTGTTGCGGTCGATTTCCTTGCCGAAGCCAACGACCTCCTCAATGCGCTCGGCAAGGTTCTCCCGCGTGCGCGTGACCGCTTGCTTCATGCGCTCGAAGAGTCCGGGTTGTTTTTCTTCGGTACTGCCGAACAGAGTCTGAATCATGAAGGAATCCCATTCGATTATAGCGGTCAGGCGTCAGTACCCAGTACCGAGTACCGAGGGGTGCAATGAAAGGGTGCTCAGCACTGGGTACTAGGTACTCGGTAAGGTACTCGGGCAGTTAGCGTGAGGAAGGCTTAGACGCGCGTTCTTTCCAGGTTGCAAGCTTCCGCGGCGGGCGGTGGTGGCGCAGATGGGGTCGCGGTCGCATCCGCGGCCGACGCCGGTCTCTTGATTGCGATGCTGCGCGGGATGCGAATCTCGCCGCGCTCATAAACGGCCACCAGTGCTGCCACTGTCACGGGATCGAGCCGTTTGCCGGCAAGATCGTGAATGATTTTCAACGCTTCTTCCGGAGGGTACGCATGTTGGTAAGGACGATTGGTGGTCAGTGCGTCGAAAGTGTCGGCGACCGCGATCACGCGCGCCAGCAACGGAATCTGATCACCTTTGAGGCCGTAAGGATAGCCGCGGCCATCGAGAGCTTCGTGATGAAGCTCAATGCCGGGGAGCATTTCCGCGAGTTGAGTCACTGGGCGCAGAAGATTAGCTCCCTTCGTGGTATGGGTCTTCATGGCCTCAAATTCTTCCGCATTCAGGGCGCCCGGCTTCTTGAGGATGCGGTCTTCGATGCCGATCTTGCCCACATCGTGGAGCTGCGCGGAAATCTGCAGCGTCTCCAAGAAAGCAGCCGGCAGGTTCAGTTCTTTTCCGATCATCAGCGAGTAGCGGGTGACCCGGTCGGAGTGGCCGCGGGTGTAGGGGTCCTTTTCGTCGACCGCGCCCGCCAGCATCTGGATCGAACCCAGAAACAGCGCGCGATTCTCTTCCGCGGCACGCTTCAGATCTTCGACGAACTGTTCCAGATCCTTCGACATGGTATTGAACGTCTCGGCCAGTTCACCGATTTCGGTCCGGCTCGCCAGGTGAACCCGCTGCGAAAAGTCGCCGCGCGCCAGGGCACGGCTGTACTGGGTAAGGGTTTGCAGGGGATTCGTGATTCTGCGAGCTGCGAATATGCTTACGCCAATGCTCAGAAGCACGGCTAGCAGCGCTAGCAGGCGCGCTTTGCTCTGCATCTCGGTGATTCCACGGTAAGCCTCGAACTGCGGCTTCTGCACCACCACTGCCCAATCGAGCGCGGTCACCGGGCTGTAGGTGCCGAGCATCTCTACACTGCGCTTGCCCTCGTGGGCGAGGAATTCCTTGGTGGGGACCACCTGCAGCTTGTTGCCCTCGTCGACAAAATTACGGACGATCTCCAGGTTCTTCATGTCCTGGCCGGTCACATATTGCGGAGTGCCCGCGGCCACGAGTCGCCCCTGAGCGTCCACGACATAGGGAATCAGACCACCTCCACTTGCACTAACCTCCCGCAGGCGGCGAATTAGAAATTGCAGGTCTACCACCGCGCCCACCATGCCCAGAAAACGCCCCCCGTAGCTGACGGGACTGCTCACCAGCACCACCGTGCGAGAGGACTTACCATCTTCCACCTGGAGCGCCTGCCCGTTGTAGGCACGGCCGTCTCGGGCTGCGTCATAGGCATGCTGCAGCTCGCGTTGCAGGAAAGCGTCCGGCGCGAAGCCGCGCCCGGCCGTGACTCCTTTCGCCTCGGAGTTAAGCAGGGTGGCGTAAGCGATTTCGTCGGAGGAAGAAACAAAGTTTTCCAGCAGCGCCCGCAGTTCCGGCGCGTCGATATTCTTGCTGCCGATATCACCGCCGCTCGCCACTTGAATTGCCGATGAGAGGTTCGCCAGCATCATCCGCAGGGAATGCTCGTGCTGCGAGAGATCGTCGGCCAGCGACCGCGTCACCGTATTTTGCAACAGCTTCTCGTTAGTCTTCAGAAGGTCACGGTTAATGGCCTCCAATTTCACGGAATAAAAGTACATGGGGACGATGCTGATGACCAGGAGCACGCCGAGGATTACGTACAGAATAGGCACGCGCGCCGGATTGGGTGCTGTGGTAGACAAGTCGCTCCCCTGGCTCGGTTCTGGGGCGCCGTCGATCGAAGTGGCGGCGGATTTCACAGGTATCTATAGAATTTTAATGGGCGAGAGCTGCTGGGAGGGGAAAAGCGTGAGCTTCGCCATTACCAAAGTACCAGTAAGAACGGGCGTCTGGCGCGGGTTTGGCAATGAAACGTACTTTCTCCCTGACGAGGCGGCGACTGGGTATTTCTCCTCGTCTTGATAGCGCCTTCGCCCTTAGTCGAGGGCCACCCGCAACCAGCTGGTCAGTATCTCTCTATAATGGGCGGTACTACGACTAGACCAATCGGTGTTGCTATAGATGCCAACACTAAGGATGCAAGTGCTCCAACCACGACAAAGAGCATACCCCGCAAAACCTAGGAAGTATGCGAGCGCAAACGCAAGAATGGCGGCAAGCACTCGAAGTTTAATTAGATATGCAGGTGCTACGCAAATCGTCGTATTGCACTTTGGGCAGCCGAAGTGAGGGTAATGGGTATGCCGCACCTCTATCCTAGTGCCACACTCGGGGCATTGCATTGGCTCCCGCTGTTCTTTCTGCTTCGTCGGATTAGCCTTGGGCTCCATACCAGCTGAACAAACTGATTGCAAACCGCTGACTCGGCCAGGTGTCCGCGCCCGCCGCGCCCGGGACTTTCCGGGCCAAGTGGAATGTTCCGGGAGTGCGCCAGTAGCCGGTGGGCGCCTGGCCCTCTTACATCCTGTGCGTTTCGCTTTTACTGCTGCGGGTCATCAGTTCATAAATCGCTTGCCGCGGAGCCTTGCCTTCGTGCAGGATGAGGTGCATCTGCTCAGTGATGGGCATCTCGACGCCGCGAGCCCGCGCCAGCCCGACCGCCGCCGTGGTCGTAAAGATTCCTTCGGCGACCATGCCATGCATTCCGGCTAGAATCTCGGGCAGCTTTCGTCCACGGCCAAGTTCGACGCCCACGCTGCGATTGCGGGAGAGGCCGCCGGTGCAGGTCAGCACCAGGTCCCCCAGACCTGCGAGGCCCGCCATGGTTTCGGCTTTGCCTCCACAGGCTACAACCAGCCGCGTCATCTCCGCCAAGCCGCGCGTGATGAGGGCTGCCACAGAATTGTGTCCCAGTCCGAGGCCCGCACTAACACCGGCGGCGATGGCTATGGTGTTCTTCAGCGCGCCCCCCAGTTCCACGCCGATGGGGTCCTCATTGGTGTAAAGGCGAAAGCTGGCATGGCTGAACTCCTGTTGGACAGTGCGGGCAAGTTCTTTATCCTGTGATGCGATGGTGATCGCCGTGGGATCTCCCCGCGCGGCTTCCACAGCGAACGATGGGCCGCTCAGCGCGCCGATGCGGGGCGCTGGAGTGCCGTCGCAGACCTGTGCGATCACCTCGGTCATGCGCAGCAGGGAAGTTTCTTCCAGTCCCTTGGTCGCACTGACGATCATGGTTTCCGCGCGCAGGTGCGGCCGCATTTGCTCAAACAGGCGGCGGCAATGGTGCGAGGGCATCACGCTCACTACGATGGCTGCACCTTCAAGCGCTTTCGCAAGATCATTGCAGGCTGTCACGCAGGCCGGGATAAGTTGGCCGGGAAGAAACTTCTCATTCACGCGCTGCCGCGCAATGGACTCGCAAACTTCTTTCTCATAAACCCACAGTCGCACCTGATGAGCCTCTTTGCGTCCCAGAACAATCGACAGCGCCGTGCCCCAGGCTCCCGCTCCGATGATCGCGATCTGGCTCATCAGCGCTTCGCTCCCACGCGGCTTTCTGTACCAGCCAGCAAGCGGCGAATATTTTGGTGGTGCCGGGCGATGATGAGCAGGGAAGTGGCGGCCACGAATGCCAGGGTAATCGGTGAACTGCCATACTCATGCATTTGGTAAACGAGCAACGGAAAAGCCGCGACTGCAACCATCGATCCCAGCGAAACGTAGCGAAACACGATCACAACCCCGGCAAAGATTCCTATCGCAATCAATACAGCTTTCGGAGCAATCACGACAAACGATCCCAATCCGGTGGCGACTCCCTTACCACCGCGGAATTTCAACCACACCGGAAACATGTGGCCGAGAACAGCACACAACGCCGCCAGGGACATTAACGGATAAGTTGGAGCAATCGCATACGCCATACATACCGCGGCAGTGCCTTTCACAGCATCGAGCAAGAGCGTTAGTATGCCCAGGGCCGGTGACTTGCGGGAAACATTGGTTGCGCCAATGTTCCCGCTTCCGCTCGTCCGCACATCTTCGCCTCGAAAGATGAGCACCAGCAGATATCCGAAGGGAATCGACCCCAGCAGGTAGCTTGTAACGGCGATCAAAGGAATCAGAAGGGTTGTGGACATTGCGCGTGAGTCACAGCACTAATGAAAAGCAAATCCCGCCAGCTTTGTGTACTTTGAGCCGCCGGGCGAAAGTTGGCTCTGGTATAGAAAAAACTCGCGGGAGGTCATGGTACCAAACTCCGGCGCAGGCAAGGCCGCCAGTTCTTCCTGCAAGCGCTGAAAGCTGCGGTTCGCGTGGTCAGACTTTTGCTTGCGCGGCGAGCCTGAACCGCTTCCGCCCCGCGCCAGCGTGAGATGTGGATTGAAAGCGTGCTCTTCTTTGGGGATGTCAAGCGAGGCCAGCTTTTCATCGACTATCGCGGCCAGGGAAGGCAGGCTCGGCCCAGCTTCAAGGCCGATCCAGAACACTCGCGGCGCACGCGCGCCCGGAAAGAATCCGTAACCGCGAAAGTTCATTTCGAACTTCTCCGCCGCGATCGTTGCCAGCGTCGTTTTGATTTGTTCGACTTCTACCTCGGGCTTCTCGCCGATAAACTTCAAAGTGACGTGCAGCGATTCAGGGCGCACCCAGCGTGCATTGGGGGCAAATCCGCGCACGCCATCGAGGAAGCGGGTAATTCGACCGCGGATGGCATCGTCGATATCGAGCGCAACGAATAATCGCATTTGGCAGTTGGCACTTAGCAGTTGGCCACCTCGGATTCTGGCAAGAGTGAACCAGCCAGTCGCTAATTGCCAATTGCTAATTGCTGCTTTACATCAACTTCCTTCGCACCATATCCAGCGCCATCGTCGTCGCGAACACCCGGATCCGTTTGCGGTCGCCAGGGAAGGTCCGCTCGATCACTTCCGTCCCGCTCGCGCTAGCTAAGGCGTGGAACACTAATCCCACGGGCTTCTCCAGCGTTCCTCCGCCGGGACCGGCCACGCCGGTGACGCCGATCCCGAGAGTCGCCTCGCAACGATAGCGAATGCCTTCCGCCATCGCGGCCGCTACATCGCGGCTCACCGCTCCATGACGCTCGATCATGGCGGCGGGTACTCCCGCAAGTTCGGTCTTTACTGCATTTGAGTAGACGATCGCGCCGCCGGCGAAGTAGCGCGAACTGCCGGCGACAGATGTGATTCGCTCACCCAACAGACCGCCGGTGCATGACTCCGCCACTGCCAGCGTGGCGTTGCGCATCTGCAGCCAGTAGCCGACGATCTGCTCCAGCGATTCTCCGTCGCGCGAGAACACCGCGTCATCGAGTTCTTCCTCGACCGCGTCGGCCGCTTCATCCGCGAGCGCCTGCGCTGCTTCCAGTGTTCCGGCGCGCGATTTGAAATGCAACTGAACCTCTCCGGCTCCCGCGAGAATGGTGGTCTGCACATCGCCGAATTGCTTGTAGATGGGCGCCACGCGCGCATCCACCTGGGATTCGCCGAGCATGGCTACCTTCAACACGCGGGTCGCCAGGAATGCCACAGGCAACTTGACCCGCAACCGCTCACGGCACTCCGCCTCAAACAAAGCCTTCAGTTCGTGCGGAGGCCCGGGCAACAGAACGACAATGCGCTCGCGTCCATCGAATTTACCGCTCAGCCACTGTCCCGGCGCAGTTCCATTCGCATTCGGGAGAACCGCCGCGCCCTCGAGCACGTCCGCCTGCTTGGCATTGTTGCTGGCCATTTTCCAGCCGCGTGCGGCGAAACGGCGCTCAATGCCGGCGAGAACATCCTGATCACGACGCAACGGAACGCCCAGGGCTTCGGCCACGGCCTCGCGGGTAAGATCGTCTTCGGTGGGCCCGAGACCGCCGCTGAAAATCACGATCTCCGAGCGAAACAGCGCATGTTGCGCGGCCGCAACCAGGCGCTTGAGATCATCGCCGACCACGCATTTGAAAACCACTTCAACGCCCAACTGATTGATCTGCTCGGTGAGATAGAGCGAGTTCGTATCCATGCGGAAAGGCGTCAGCAACTCGGAGCCAACCGCGATGATCTCAGCGTTCACGGCTAGAAGTGTAAATGAAAATGCCAGTTCTCAGTTCTTAGTAAGACGCGCGGCGGTTTTTCTGAGAACTGAGAACTGCTCCTAGCTACTCCGACAGCAGCGGCAGCCCGGCGATGTTCCAGGAGAGATGATGCACAGCGTCCGTGGTCGCCAGAATCACGCTTCGTCCAGGCGCGAAGGCCAGGCCCACCAGGCCATGACCCGCAACTTCCAGGCTGGCTCTGCCTTCCGGTGTGATCTTCACAATGCCGCGCTTGCCAGAGAGCGATGCGGCCACATATAGATTGCCTGTCGAGTCAAAAGCCAAGCCCTGCGGGCGTCCCAAGCCGCGGAAGAACGTGTGAACCGTGCCCTGCGGATCAATTCTGTGCACGCAGTCAAAACTCGACGTGGTAGGGCCGGTTACAAACAGGTCCCCCTGCGGACCGAAAGCCAGGTGATATGCCGAAACGCTCGGTTCCAGAGTGGCGAACACAAATACTTGCTGGTCGGGGCCAATCTTGAAAATCGTGCCGCTGCGGTCCCCCACGTAGAGGTTCTGACTCCGATCAAAAGCTATGCCGGTGGCGACCCCCATGCCCTCGGCGTACGTGGTCATCTTCCCATTTGGCGCAACGCGATAGACCGCGCCCTCATGCCGCGAGGAAACATACATCTGCCCCTGGCGATCGAAGGCCATGGAGGTTGCGTTCATCATCTCGACGACGAACGGCTTCACAGCGTAGTTGGTATCGATCTTGAAGATCGCGACCGGAACCTTTTGGCCGCGTGAACCCGAGAAGGTCGCATAGATGTTGCCCTGCGCATCGAGGGCCGGATTGGTCACGGGGTGCAAATTCTCGGCGATGGGCACTGCCACCTTGACCGTGTGCGCGTTGCTGACGTGCCCATCGGTGGCAACCACCACAGGACCCGAAGTCGCTCCCTCGGGAACGCGGGCAACGAGAAAAGCATCCGAGCTGATTACGACCCCGCCCTCTACCTCGCCAAACTGCACACGCGGGCGCTGGTATTGCGGCGGGCGCAATCCCGAGCCCGCAATGCGAACTTCGCCACCCGCCAGCGCCAGCACCGGCGATACGGACTCAATGTGCGGTCCGCCATTCACGCTTTTCTTACCCAGGATGCGGTCGGAAAATCCCATGAGAAAAACACTCGCACTACGTTAGAAGACTAAAGTGCAACAAGAGATGCATCACGGCCAGCGCGTACAAACCCGCGGCAATATCGTCCAGCACAATCCCGGCGCCATCCGGGAGCGCCTCCAATTGTCGCACCGGCGGCGGTTTCACGATATCGAAAACACGAAAAAGTATAAAGCCCGCCAGAAAAGATTTCCACGCAAGCGGCACAGCGACCAGAGCCACCAGTTGACCCGCAACCTCATCGATCACCACAAACTGCGGATCTTTTGTTCCCGAGCCTCTCGCAGCCAGCGTGGCCGCAGGAATGCCGACTAGCGTGACCAGCACGGCTAAGGCGATTGCGATTGGTGTCCGCAGCGAGGGCGCCAGCGCGTGGGCCAGAGCCGCCCACAACAACACGGTTGCGGCCGATCCCCAGGTGCCCGGCCCGGGCCGCAGACGTCCGATGCCGAAAAACGTCGCGACCAGCGTCGCCCAGAGCGGAGTGCGCTGAATCTCGGGCTCGGATGCGTCCATCATCATTGCTCGTCCGGATCTTCAGGCGTGCTCTCTCGAATCTGCTCGTCTGCGTCCGTGACCGGCGAGGGAATCACATACGCTCCGCTCGCCCACTTACCCAAATCGATGGTGCGGCAGCGGTCGCTGCAGAAAGGGAATTCGGGGTCGCCGCTCTTTACGGCTTTCTTGCAGATCGGGCAGCGAAGCTTCAGAGTGCGTTTGCGAGGCATGGCCAGGACTCATTCTATAGGCAACTCGAAAAAGAGTATCGGGACAGTCTTAGCCCGAGCTTTCGCGCGAGAATGCAGCGAGCGCTCCATCTGGGGCAACTTCGAGATACCCAATCAGGAATTCCTTAGAAAGGTGGAAGATCCAAACCTTCTGAAACACACTGCCAGTGATGAGGTCTGCCCATTCTTGGTGCCGCTGAAGGACGTAATTGATCGGCTCATCGGGCGGACCTTGCGGAGCTTGCTGATCGTAGAAAAGAAGGAGGTGAGTGGGGATGCCCGCAGTCTCGTACCTATTCGAGAGCTTCTTCCTTAACATTCGTTCTAACGAGGCATATCTGTCGGCCTCGAAATATCCCCATGTCTGGATCGAGTTTGCAGTTCCCATGTCGCCCTTCGAAATGGCCTCCATCTTCTTGCGGGCTTGCTTAACAGAACGATCAGCACCCTTCGCCAAATCTGTCTCAAGAATCTCGCCGACCTCAAACAGTATTCGCTCGCCTGCGACTACACACTCAAGGTCTGGCATCGGAGGCGCTAGCTTAGTCGGAGCGCTATCGAGGGTGAGTTCTGCGGAGTCAGCGAAATAGAGAAATACGCGGCCTTCCTCAATTCCTTCGGGATCGCTTCCTCGGGGCCAGAGGTGGCCCGGAAACCGCCGCCTTCCCAGCGCCGGGTGCTGGTTGAGTTGTGAAAAGGACCTCATCAGTGAAATCCGTGAGTTGCAGACAGCCCGCTACAGGATCCTCGCCACCAGATCGTAGTCGTGCGCTTCCGTGATCTGGCAACGATAAAACTCGCCCGGTTGCGGCTCGGTCTCTTCCGGGACGTCGTTCACGAAGACTTTGCCGTCGATCTCGGGCGCATGCATCGAAGTGCGCCCTTCCATCAGCAGATCGGTTTCTTCCGATGTTCCTTCCAGCAAGAGGTCGAACTCTTGTCCCACGAGCGTTTTCTTTTTCTTCTTGCTGATCTGGCGCTGAATTCCCATCAAGTGCTTGCGTCGCCGCTCGATCTCACGCACGGGAAGCTTCATGTCCAACCCGTAGGCGTCCGCGCCTTCCTGGTCGGAGTAGGAGAACGTTCCCATCCAGTCAAACTGAGCTTCGCGCACGAATTCGCACAGCTCTTCAAATTCCTTTTCGGTTTCTCCCGGAAAGCCCACGATAAACGACGTGCGCAGGGTGAGATCAGGAATCGCGCGCCGCATCTTGGCAATCGACTGCAGAAACACTTCCGCGCCGCCGCCGCGCTTCATGCGCTTCAGCACCCGCGCCGAGGCATGCTGCAGCGGCACATCCATGTAAGAGCAAATCTTCTCGGAGGATACGATCGTCTCCAGCAGTTTGCCCGTGATCTTGTTCGGATAAGCGTAGAGGAATCGGATCCAGCGCAGGTCTTCAATCCTGGCAAGTTTTTCGAGCAACAGGGCGAGACCATCCTTCAGCCCGAAATCTTCGCCGTAGCAGGTCGTGTCCTGCCCGATCAGAGTGATTTCCCGCACGCCGGCCTGTGCCAGCCGCTCGGCTTCCGCGACCACCGATTCGAACCGCCGCGAACGGAACTGCCCCCGCAACTGCGGAATGATACAAAACGTGCAAGGATGGTCGCAGCCTTCGGCGATCTTAATGTAGGCCGTGGACTTCGGCGTAGCGAGAATGCGCGGGGTTTCGTCGTCGTACAAATAGTTGGGCAGATCGGCAATCGCACCGTCCCACTCCCCACGAGAGAATCGCCCCTGCGCTGCGCGAGCATCGCCCTCGGCCCGCGAAGGCAACACCACAAACGGGGAGGGCTTTGTCGGAGTAAGGCCCGGCGGAGCCGCGCCCATGCCCGTCGCCGCCAGTATATTCTGCAACTCTCCGGTCCCCACCACCGCATCCACTTCAGGAATGCGCTTGCGGATTTCATCGCGAAAGCGCTCCACCAGGCATCCGGCGACGATCAACTTCTTCGCCCGCCCCGAAGTCTTGTGCTCAGCCATCTCGAGAATCGTGTTCACCGACTCCTGTTGCGCGCTCTCGATGAACGAACAGGTGTTAACCACGATCACATCGGCATCCTCGGCTCGGGGCGAGAGTTCGGCCCCAGCCCGGGCGAGGAGACCCATCATCACTTCGCTATCGACCAGGTTCTTGGGGCACCCCAGGCTGACGAACCCCACTTTCTGCGGACGTGCTTCCCGACCCTGGTTTTCCAGCGCAGGGTCATGGTTTTTCTTGCCGGAACGGGGGATAGTGAGGGTTTTCGAGGACATGCAATCCAGCTATTCTAACATTCTCCGGCGGCATCTCCGGATAACCATCCGCCAGACGCAGCGCACCTGAACCGCCGGTTGACCATCGGCACCACAAAAGATAGTACCTGTGGAAGAAAACTCTAGCCTTCATGCTACCCTAGCCCTTACCGAAGAAAATGTGAGTCCCGCATCCTGGAGGGGAAATGTCTGGGAAACAGGCCGTCATCGCAGTCCTGGCAGTGAGCATGTCCATTCTGGGCGCCTTCGCGTCGGCCCAGGACGAGAAAAACGAAGTGACAGGTATGATTGGCCGCATCTTTATCAGCGACCAGGGCATTCACGGTCCGAACGCGCCCACCATCAACCCTTTTGTTCGCTCCGGCCACGGGCTCACCTTCGAAGTGAATTATTCACGCCGCCTTTTGGCAACTCCTGTCTACGCCCTCGCGGGAGAAGTGCCTGCCGTGTTCAACCTGGATGAGAAACTCAACTCTGGTGGCCCCGTCGTTCCCACGAAATATAAACAGATCTTCGTGACTCCCTCGGCTCGCGTCAATCTGTTTCCCGAGACTGCGGTGTCGCCGTGGGTCAGTATCGGCGGTGGTTTCGGCTACTTCAACGAGGGGAACAACCTCATCTACTACGGCACCAATCCGGGTAAGTCCACGACCTCGGGTGTGCTCCAGATCGGCTTAGGGCTGGACGTCAAGGTCTGGCATCGGTTCAGCATTCGCGGCCAGGTCCGCGACTTCTATTCGGGCACGCCTGATCTACCCTTGGCCGACACTGGCAAAACCCGCCAGCACAACTACTTCGTCGGCGGCGGCGTGGTCTACCATTTCTAGTCGCTGCGAGCCTTATGTTCCGGTGCGACGCTCAACAGGGACTCGTATTGGGGCATGGCTTCAGCCATGCCAATGACTGTCGAAAATGAGTGGGCTTCAGCCCCAGCAGCGCCTGAAGGCGCATTTCTCAAAGGCACGCCGCGTACGGCACGCCTCGAAGGCGTGCCCTGATACGAACCTTCACTCGGCGTAACAGAACTGTCGGATGCCAGCAGGGCCAACTTACTTCTTAGTCGCTGACTCTACTTCCTCATACAACTCAGGCAAGCGACACGCGTCGTCCGCGGAATTCCCGAAGCGCGCCGACTCGTAGGCGTCCGTGAACCGCCCCACCCGCGCCCGCAACCGCTCATCGGGGATGACGCGCACAAATTCCTGCGCCGTCTGCGTTCTCGACTTTCGCACGCCGCGCCGCGCCAGATATCGAGCCATCCGCTCGTACCACATCGCAGCGGCCTGATCCGGTGATCGCTCCGGATGTGCCTGCAGCCGTCTGGTACGGATCAACTTCGTGATACGCCCAGCGTTCGCCAAGCCCAGCAGCACGAGCAGCACCGCCGCGCTGCCTCCGAACCATCTTCCCGGCGCGTGCTCCACACTCCGCTGGCTTTTTCGCGCCCAGTTCAGCATGCGCGCATACCGCAGCCGAGCCCACATGCGCGCTTGCTCCAAGGAACTGCGCGTCCCGCTCAGAACCGACTGGCCTAGAACAGACTGATGCGACGAGTCATAACTGATAACCCACTCCCGCCAGAACGATGACGCCGCGTCCAGATAAAGCATCACCCGGCCCCAGCCTTGCGGCGATCCGGTCGCACTGTCCGGCGTGGGATCGAACGTGACCCATCCGTATCCGGGGAAGTAGGCTTCCACCCAGGCGTGCGCGTTCCTGGCCCGGACCACATAGTTGCCTGTGACATCGTTGAACTCATCGCTGACGAAGCCGTTCACCACGCGCGACGGAATGCGCAGTGTGCGCAGCATTACCGCCATCGAAGAAGCAAAGTACTCGCAGTGTCCTTGCTTGCGCTCGAAAAGAAAGTTCGCCAGGGGGTCGGCGACCGGCGAGCCCGGCAACTGGAGCGTGTATCCGTAATGTGTCTTCAAGTAGTGTTCCAGCGCCACGGCCTTGTCGTAGCTGTTGGAACCCGCACCGGAGATCTGCGCCGCCAGCCGCGGAATGCGCGGATCGAGCCCCGGTAGTTGCAGGTAAGTCAGGACAAATGGCGGAAGATAGTCTCCTGCTACCCGAAGCAGCTCGGGGGAAGGGGTGGAGATGTCGGAGTCCGCCTCATACAGGCTTACGGCGCGCTCGCCATCGAGATCGTACACCGCCCCACCCCGGTCGATCTGCACCGCCCGGTAAACTCCGCTCACCCGGCGCGCCCATGGAGCAAGAAAAAAAACATTCGTGCCGATCGGCTCCATCAGCACCCGGTAGTGAATCAGCCGATTCCACCTTCCCGGCACCGCCTGAGTCCGCGCCAGCGCGGCTTGCGCTACTCCCTGGCTGAAGAGTGGCACGGCGAAGCTTCCGTCCGCCTCCCGCGGCAGCACGTATTGCTCACGCGGATTCGACCAGTTCCGCCCGTCGAAATTCGCCAACGCAACTCCGCGCCAGTGGAGCGCGTAGTGGCCGTGCTGATCTCCGTCAATCTGGATGTGCATCACCACCGCGTTCGACTGCTGGATCTGCCCGATCCGGCCCAACTGCACATGGTCGCTGAAGCCGGTGGAAAAATCGGTGCCGAACGAATAGCCGCCCAGGTAGCCCGCCGACATGCGAGGCAGAAGAAAAAATACCGCAGCGGCGCCCACCAGAATCATCAACACAAGGGCCGGCGTCATCCGCACCAGCGAGAAGGCCAGATGCCGGTCCTCCTGCGGGTCGCTGGAATGTCGCGCCTGAAAGCGCGCGGATCGCCCTGACCCCCGCATCTCCATCAGGATGAATGTCGCCACCGCCATCAGCATGAATCCGGCAAAGAAAAGCAGAAACACGCTGTCCACAGTTAAGACGGCCGAGGCCAGCACCATCAGGAACGCCAGGATCGCCAGCATCGTGTAGTCGCGATCGCGGCGCAGCGAAAATGACCGCACCACCACGGCAAACAACACAAGGTGCACTGTCGCCGTCAGGAAACTGCGCGAAAGCACGAAGTAATCCGCAGCGTAGAAAGCGAAATACGCGATGGTGAGGGGCGTGGTCCAGCTCTCCGAAATCACTACCTGCCGCCGCTTCGCCAGCAAGTACCCGCGCAAGGCCAGTGCCGCTCCCACCAGCAGCATCGTCGGCAGACCCAGTCCGCCCGTACTCGCCAATGCCCCAAATCCCATCAAAACAAGCAAATAGAGGGAAAGCTCGAAGTATCTGTTGATCGCCTTGCGAGCGGGATTCACACCGGATTGTGGGTTCGATTGCGACATCGAGTATTGTGGGCGGACCATCCGCCAACACATCATCGCTAGAGTCTATCTATCTATTGTTCGACAAGTTCCACCGATAGGGAAGGCCTTCCTGCACATTTCTTGCACCAAAAGTCACGCGGCTTTGGAGCGTAGCGCCGGCAGCCTGCCCTGAGCGAAGTCGAAGGGTCCCGCCGGCTGTCCCTTCGGCAAGCTCAGAGCAGGCTTCGGGAGCGTCACGCTCCCGCTCTGGCGTCCGGCTGCGAAGGATCTGCCTTACCTTTGTTAGAATGATTCAGGTCAGGCATCGGTCTCACGCGACGTACTCTCGCCAACCCCGCCAGGTCCGGAAGGAAGCAACGGTAACGGGCTCTTGCGTGTGCAGTGGGCCCCCGGTGCCTGGCTTATTGTTCGAGCGCCCACTGTTCTGCAGTCCCGGCCTTTACACATCCTTACAACTCTTTGCGCAAGAAACGCTCCGCCGGTTCGTCTCCAATGTTCAGGGCAGGCAACACCATCGAAAGGCGGCGAACCAACATGCGCAGTTTTCCTTCAAAATTAGTTTCCCCAAGCGTAACCATTCGCGTCTCCGGTAGCTTGTCGCAAGGTCACCTCAAATACCTCGACCAGTTCGTTGCCTCGGCCATCGACTGCGCTCTGTGGCCGCTGCTCGACCTGGCTGGTCTCGAAGAGTTGGATCGCGTGGCCCTGATGTATCTCCTCGGTGGTGAGGGTCGCGACTTCGGCGTCGTCGCCTGCCCCAATTTCATCCGCGAGTGGATGCAGCATGAAAAGGAACACCGCGTGGCTTGATTCCTGGACTTGCCGGCCTCCGAAGCCAGACAGGCACAGAACCATGCATGCCATCGGCCTGAGTTAGACATTCCGGCTTCAATCGTTCAAAATACTGTTTCATTTCATCGGGAGCACTAATTGAACGATTCCAAGCAGGCTCTACGCCCAAAACCAAGAGTGAAGATCAGCGCTCTTGGCACCTACGTGCCGCCTCGACTTCTCACCAACGCCGACCTCGAAAAAATGGTCGACACTACCAATGATTGGATTCTGAGCCGCGTCGGTATCCGAGAACGCCACATCGTCGACAAAGGAGTGGCCACCAGCGACCTCGCGGTCGAGGCCGCCAAGAAGGCTCTCGCCCAGCGCGGCCTGGCCGCCAGCGATATGGATGCCATCATCGTCGGCACCGTTACGCCCGACATGTTCTTTCCCTCCACGGCCTGCCTGGTTCAGCACAAGCTCGGCGCCCAGGGCGTTTGGGGATTCGATCTTTCCGCCGCTTGCTCCGCTTTCATTTACGCGGTGCAGACCGGAGCGCAGTTCATCGCCTCCGGCGCTCATAAGCGGGTCCTGGTGATTGGCGCCGACGTGATGTCCTCAATCATCGACTACACCGACCGCGCCACCTGTGTGATTTTTGGCGACGGCGCGGGCGCCGTGATTCTCGAGCCCGCCGAAGACGATTCCGTCGGACTCATCGACTTTATCCACGAGGTCGACGGCTCTGGTGGAGGCTTCCTCAACATGCCCGGCGGCGGCAGCCTGAATCCGTCAACTTGTGAAACCGTCGCCAAAAAGATGCACGTCGTTCACCAGGACGGCCAGCAGGTCTTCAAGTTCGCCGTGCGCAGGCAAACCGAAGCCTGCCTCAAGTTGCTGGAACGCAATGGCCTCACGGGTTCGGATATTGACGCGTTCATCCCGCATCAAGCCAACCTGCGCATCATCAACGCCACCGCCGAGCGCCTCGGCCTGCGTCCCGAGAGCGTAATCGTCAACATCGAGCGCTATGGCAACACCACCGCAGGCACGATTCCCCTGGCCATGAACACCGCCATCGAAGAAGGCAAGCTGAAGAAGGGAAGCCTGGTGTTGATGGCCTCGGTGGGCGCGGGCTTCACCGTAGGAGCGTCATTGCTGCGTTGGGCCTTCTAGGGCCCACTCTCCCAACGTGCGGACTGGGACGGCACCTTTAGAATATTGAGTCCATAAATATTTTTAATAGGAGAACTCTGCTTCGGCAGCCTCCCTCCGCTGATCAAAAGAAACGAGCCTTCCTCCCCTCTTCAGGATGCTCCAAATGGACGCGATGCCCCGACCTCAACGCTGGAAGATACTGATGGCCTTCGCGATTATTTATCTCGTGTGGGGCTCGACGTTTCTGGCGATCCGCATCGGAGTGCGTGAGGTTCCCCCGTTTCTGCTTGCAGGAATGCGCTTCTTCGCCGCCGGTATCGTTCTCTACTCCTGGATGCGCGCCAGGGGAACAGCTTCGCCAACTCGCCGCGAATGGGCTTCGGTAACCGTGCTGGCAGTGCTCATCTTCGTGGTGGATTACGGCCTGGTCTTCTGGGCGGAACAACGCGTGCCTTCCGGAATTACTGCGGTCATGCTGGCCACCATCCCGGTTTTCACCGCGCTGATGGAGATACTGATTCTGCGTACTCAGAAACTCACCCTGCGCCTGGGATGCGCCCTTGTGGTCGGCCTCGCCGGGGTCGCGGTGCTGGTCAGCCGCTCCGTAGGTTTTGGCGACGCTCCGATTGAGAGGTCGGGTGCGATCGCCCTGGTGGTGGCCGCCCTCTGCTGGTCGCTGGCCTCGGTTCTCACCCGCAAGCTGAGGTTGCCCCAATCGAAGGTGATGAGTTCCGGCGCGCAAATGCTCATCGGAGGAATCCTGCTCATGGTTGTGGCGGCCCTGTTCGGCGAGTTCCGCGACTTTCATCCGGGGACGGTGTCTGCCGGCGCATGGCTCGCACTGGCTTATTTAGTCGTCGCTGGCTCGATTATCGCTTTCACTGCCTACGTCTGGCTCATCCATCACGAGTCCCCGACGAAGGTTGGAACGTACGCGTATGTGAATCCCGTGATCGCGGTGGTGCTCGGGTATTTCCTGGGCGGGGAAGCGCTCGGTGCGCGGACGATCGCAGGGACACTCCTCGTGCTGGTGAGCGTAGTCGTGATCACAACAACGCGGAAAAGGAATGGTGCACCATTGATCAAAGAAGCGGAACTGGCGGAGCAGTAGTCTCGCGCCGAATTCCAGAACTGGCCGTGCCGTGGCGTAAAATTGTTGTTATGAGTCGAGGTCGTATTGATCACCGGCTTGTTCGCGCCCTCGCGGGAGCGGAAATCACAGCCTGCGAGGCCTGCAGCCGAGATGCGTATGAGTGGGTCAGCGACATACTCCGCGACCTACGCGTACCTGATGGTCTTCACGTTTATACCTGCAGGGACCTTGTTTGCCCCAACTGTGAAAAGGGGTTATACCCAGGCACATGGGTTCAACGTTGCGAAGATGAGTTTCGTTCCACGGCCCACTTCGGTGCCAGATCAACCCATAAGTATCGGCAAAGATTGACGCGGTTTGACGAATTCCTAGCCTCGTTCCCCGGCCTAGGTCTGGACCATCCTGTTGGTGCCTTAATCAAGCGCGCGATTTCGCGTTTTCCAGTAACAAGCCTGCAAGGCCAACGCTGGGTTCGGGCACAGAGACTAGACCGTCCCGAACAGCTTACCCCCGAGCGCATGTTGCCGCCGGATCCTGCCAGACATCAAATCTCCCAGGGACGTTACAATCACGAAGGCCAGAGCATGCTGTATGTGTCGTCGAACGTGGAGACAGCCGTTGCCGAGCAGTTCGACCGGCCCGACAAAGAGAAAGATGGGCTTTGCGGCATCCAAGCCTTTGAGATCACATCGCTTGATAGAGTTCTCGACCTCAGAGGCGCATCGTCACCCTCCCTCTTGTACGCGGCCCTCGTATACGACAGATTCCTTGATAAGCCGGTCGATCACGGTTCCTCATGGAAACCGGAGTACCTTGTGCCACGGTTCGTCGCGGACGTGGCGCGGAGAAAGGGATTCGACGGGATTGCCTATCGGACAAGTAAGATATTCAGCGCTACCGGGTCGAACCTAGTTGTTTTCTCCCCGTCTCCGCGCAACTGTCGAGCCCGCGGAGAGCCTAGTCTTTATCGACGGACGGCATGCTGGACTCCGTTAGGGCTGGGCGACTTCAATGTCGTGCACTACGAGATCGAGGCGGTCCCAGTCCCCTAGTGAGCCTCCCGGCTCGTCTACGGCCGCGTCATCCTCTCCGGCTTTACCAGCTGATCAAACTCCTCGCCGGTAAGATATCCCAGCTTCAGCGCTGCCTCGCGCAAGCTGCTGTGCTCCACATGTGCGGTGTGGGCGATCTGCGCGGCCTTGTCGTATCCCACCTTCGGCGCCAATGCTGTCACCAGCATCAGCGAGTTCTTCACGCACCAGTCCACCTTGGCGCGATCCACCTCGATGCCCTTAATCATGTATTTCACGTATCCGTGGCAAGCGTCGGAGATCAGTGTGACTGAGTGCAGAAAGTTGTAAATGATCACCGGCTTGTAGACGTTAAGCTCGAAGTTGCCCTGCGAGCCGGCGAATCCCACCGCGGCAGTAGCGCCGTGAACCTGCACGCACACCATAGTCATCGCCTCACACTGCGTCGGATTCACCTTGCCCGGCATGATCGAAGACCCAGGCTCGTTCTCCGGGATAGAGAGCTCCCCCAGCCCGCAGCGCGGCCCGGAAGCCAGCCAGCGGATGTCGTTCGAAATCTTCATCAGCGAAGCGGCCAGAGTTTCCATCGCGCCCTGTGCGAAGACGATCTCGTCATGCGCGGAGAGCGCAGCAAACTTGTTGCCGTGCGAACGGAAGGGAAGCCCGGTGAGTTCGGCAATCTTTTTCGCGGCTCGCTCCGCGAATTCAGGATGGGTGTTCAGCCCCGTCCCCACAGCGGTCCCGCCGATCGCAAGATCGTATAGTCCATCGAGTGCCTGTTCGAGGCGCTTTATGTCACGCTCCAGCAGACTGGCCCAACCGCCGAATTCCTGCCCAAACGTCAGCGGCACGGCATCCTGCAAATGCGTGCGTCCGATCTTCACCACGTCATGGAATTCCTTTGCCTTGGCGGCGATCGCGTCATGCACGCTTTTGATCGCGGGTATCAGAACGTTCTTCACGCGATCCGCCGCCGCGATATGCATCGCCGTCGGAAAAGTATCGTTCGACGACTGCGACATATTTACGTCGTCATTAGGATGCACCGGCTTCTTCGATCCCATCATTTCTCGTCCCCGCGGGCCGCCGGCAATTTCAATGGCACGGTTCGAGATGACTTCATTCACGTTCATATTGGTCTGGGTGCCGCTGCCGGTCTGCCAGACGCGCAACGGAAACTGATCGTCCAGTTTGCCCGCAATCACCTCGTCGGCAGCCTGCACGATCAGCTCGGCCTTGTCCGCGGGCAGCTTGCCCAGGTCCTGATTCACCAACGCGCATGCCTTCTTGAGAATGCCAAATGCGCGGATCAGCTCCGGCGGCATGGTATCGCGCCCAATGTTGAAGTGCAGCAGCGAGCGCTGCGTCTGCGCTCCCCAATACACATGGGCCGGGACTTCGATCTTCCCCATGCTGTCGGATTCAATGCGCATCGGCGTGGGAGGTTCAGTCAGAGTAGTAGCCATGAGGACATCTCCTGTGCGTCGGACATGCGGGAGCAGGTTGGTCCTCCGCGAGTATGAAGAACGCACTATTCATACGGCGGGTGAAAATGCAAAGCCCATGGTGCGAGCTGTCATCGCCTACACGGTTTAGAAACAACCCGTCTCGCTTCCCGTGGTAAGCCGGCGGGCTCGCATTGTAGGAACCGGGGCGAGGGCAATTACGTGGTCTCGAGGCGTGCCTGGGTCTGCACAGGCATCACAATTCGCGCATATGAGCCAGTTACAGTTGGAACACGGCGGAGTTTCGGGATCCCTGCTGTCGACCATGCTGCCGCAACCCAGCAGGGTCGACGTGCCATCACCGTGACAAATCCGACTTGCCGATTTGGTTTGAAGACTTGTTGGGTTATGCGCTGAACGTCGTTGGAACCGCAGAAACAACAGTTGGCCATCCACCCCATATTACGTATGCCAGCGGGATGTCCGAGAAAGTTTTTCCATCGTTCGCGCTGTCTCGCCTCTTGAAGCTCATCCGCTCCCTTCGGTACGCGTCGCGGCGACCCCTCAGACGCGCCAGTTCGTCATTACCGTACAGAGATGACGTTAACAACTTAAGCCATTCCGGAATAGAAGGGCCAATGTCAAGCCAGCGCTTCTCGACGTTGATGTTCGATTAATTACGTCCAACCTTGACGCTTGGAGGACTGATATTGGTCCCTCTTGCGTTCGAATCAGAAAACGATGAGCCCATCAGTTCACGTAATACCGTTATCGTCGCCGGAATTCACAAGCGGAACATGATCTCGCCAATTTGGTCGGACCGTAACAGAGACCAAAAGCCCTTTAAGGTCGCCTTTGAGCGGATGCAGCCGGTAGCCCGGGAGATCTAGCTCTCGCGGGGACGCCGCGTCATCGAGGACAGTCAAAATTTCCTGAATTGTATTCGCAAAATCAGGCCGCACTCCGCTACAGTCGTCGCGCTCGTACAACCGCCTTAGGCCGCGATGCCTGAAACTCCTGATCATTAGGGTACACCGTAAAGTGTACATTGTCACTTGTCAAGATTCGACGGTAGCCCTTGCGGATTGCCCCACGCTTCCGTACTTTCTCCATAAAGACTCAGAGTGCGTAGTGTCCTGGCGTTTCCTAAAACACCGCGTGCTAAAATCATCGGTCTCTGACCTGCGTCACCTCTTCCTTGAAGGGCGTATGTGTCATTGAACTGCATGCCCGACCTTCTTACCGCCGAAGAAGTCGAAACCCTGCCCAAGGCCAAGACTGCTGTGCATCCCGAGGTGCACAGCGACGTCCTGGTGATCGGCGCAGGACCTACCGGCCTGGCCTGCGCCATCGAGGCGCAGAAACTCGGGCTTCACGTCGTCGTGCTCGACAAGGGCTGCCTCGTAAATTCGCTTTTTCACTACCCTGCAGGAATGGTTTTTTTTACCACGCCCGAGCTGCTTGAAATTGGCGAGATCCCATTCACCACGGCGAACCAGAAGCCCACGCGCGAGGAGGCTCTCGAGTACTACCGCAAGGTCGCCGAGCATTTCCGTCTCGACATTCGCCAGTACGAGTGGGTTAAAACCGTCATGGGCGAAGACGGGAAATTCAGCATCACCGCCACCGACCGCGCCGGACGGCCTCGCGATTACCATACCCGCAAAGTGATCGTCTCCACCGGATACTACGATCTCGCCAATCAGCTCAGCCTGCCCGGCGAGGATCTGCCCAAGGTCTCGCATTATTATGCCGAGGCTCATCCCTACTACGACACCGATGTGGTGGTGATCGGCGGCAAGAATTCGGCCGCCATCGCCGCTCTCGATCTGTGGCGGCATGGCGCCCGAGTGACCCTGGTCTATCGCGGCTCGCGCCTGCACCACCACGTGAAGTACTGGATCAAACCCGACTTGGAGAATCGCATCAAGGCCGGAGAGATTGAAGCCTATTTCGAAAGCCAAGTGCTGGAAATCGGACTCGATCACGTTGTCATCGCCACGCCGCCCGGGCCTATCCGCTTGAAGAATGATTTCGTGCTGGCGTTGATTGGCTACCACCCCGACTACGACTTTTTGCGGAGCATGGGAATCGAGCTTTCCGAAGAGCAATGCCGCCCGGTCTGCGATCCGGTCTCGCTTGAAAGCAATGTGCCCGGCATCTATGTGGCAGGTGTGATCGTCGCCGGATCTCGGACCAACGAGATTTTTATCGAGAACGGCCGCTTCCACGGCAAGCAGATCGCCGCCGATTTGAAGCTCAAGCTGCAACCTTGAGTAGCCGAATCGCGCAATGGGCAATGTGTAATCGATTCCTAACTCACGTCGTTTAAAGCCCGAGCGTCGTTGTAATCCCAAGCATCGTTGCAATCTGGAGCGTTGTTGTCATCCCGAGCAACGCGAGGGATCTTGGTTTCTGCTTGAAGCAACCGTGCCGGTCGCGCACGCAAGAACCAAGATCCCTAGCTTCACTCGAGATGATGCCTCCTACCTACTTCAGCAAGTACGCTTTCACGAACATGACCGTGGCGTAGAACTGGTAGTCCCGGTTCTTCTTTTTCGCGAAGCCGTGGCCTTCGTCTTTGCCGAGCAGCCACCACACCGGCGTTCCATTCTGCCGAACGACTTGCACCATCTGCGCCGACTCGCTGGCCGGAACCCGCGGATCGTTCTGTCCCGCAATCACGAACAGCGGCTTGGTACTGTTCTTAGCATTGTTGGCGGGAGCGATCCGCTCCAGGAACTCGCGCATTTTCGGATCGCGTTCGTCGCCATACTCCACCCGCCGCAAGTCCTGCCGATAACCCGAAGTATGTTCGAGAAACGTCACCAGTTCGCGTCCGACCACATCCACCGAGCAGCAAATGCGGTCGTTGTAATTCGTAGCAACCGCCAAGGTCATGAAGCCGCCGTAGCTGCCGCCCGTGATCATGACCTTCCCCGCATCCAGATCGGGCTGCGTCTGGATCCAGTCCAGCAGCGTATTGATGTCCTTATACGACCCCTCGCGCAGAAATCATTGTCGACTTCTGGAAAGTCTTGCCGTAACCGGTCGACCCGCGAACATTCGTATAAATCCTCGCGACGCCCAACTCGTTGATGTAATAGTTGTCGTTCTCGTTAAAATCAGGCCTGAATTGCCCCTCGGGGCCACCGTGAATGTCAACGATTACCGGTCGTTTGCCGGTGAACTTTGCCGGCGGCTTGTACAGAAATCCCGAGATCGACCGGTCGTCCCATGACTTCCAGTGGATCAACCGCTCCTGTGCTCGAAGGCATTCGCTATGTGCGCAGTCACCGTACGCTGCTGCCAACGCTGTTTGCGAAAGCCGGTGAACTCATGGCGCTAATCCGCCGCTGACACTCCATTCATCGCCAACAACTGTTTGCCATCGGCGACCAGTCGGAAACTTCCCATCCACCTCCCTCCATCTCCGCCACCATGTGGGCACTGGCCGGGTCGGCAGCATTGACCACCCAGATATCGACATCGGGCCGAGCTGGGTGATCTTTACCCGCGGTCCCGTGATGGGAGCGCACGAGTTCGCGGTGCACTGGCGCAATGTCGATGCGGGCGCGGATCGATGGCTGGGAATGAGCATCCCACATCTTTTACGAACAGGAAGGAGTCGCCATTGCCCGGCCGATAGACTGCTCGGGGGACGCGGTTTGGGAGAGGCGCTGGTTGGTCCGCTGGTTTCGGCGCGCTGGGCGGGCCGCAGCGACCGGTTGCAATCGGCATCCGCTTTGGCTATCTCACCAGCGGTTGGATATGGAAGTCTCGTCGGAGAAGCAGCCGAACGGTGTGGATGGCTGCTGCGTGCGCGATGCTAGCGCATATGGGAGGATCAACCGTCCTGGGTTTTCTCCACGTATACACTTCTGCAGCTTCATATCGACGACCGCTTCCGCGGCCGCGTATTTTCTGCAGACCTGGGCTTCTCCACTTGCTGCATTGCCGCGGGCGCTTGGTCGGCGCTGGTTCTGCAAGTTCTCCGCAGACCTGTGCCACGGACGCTTGCTCGATGCGGGCGTCGCAGCTCGCACTGTCGCGACCTGTACGGGATTAGTCATACTGATTCCGGCGGTGCTGTGGGCGCTGGCAATGCGGGTGGGCAGGAATGTGGAGACTAACGTGGAAGAGGAAGGTGTCGAATAATTGGGAAGATGGATGTGGAGAGTAACGTGGAAGAGCGGCGCTTCGGCGCCGCGTGGAGCGTCAAAAACGATGCGGGCTTTAGCCCCCTATGCCGCTAGTCGATCAATCTTGGCGGCCATGATGAAGTCGCTCTCGGTGAGGCCGTCGATTTTGTGCGTCCACATCGTGACCTCGGCTTTGCCCCACGCCAGCAAAATGTCAGGATGATGACCTTGCTCTTCGGCCAGCGCTCCCACACGATTCACGAAGTCGAGCGCCTGCTTGAAGTCGGGGAAAGCGAATGCCCGAGTGATGTGGTGCTGCTCGACCAAGCTCCACTGCGGAACGATCTTGTGCAGCGCATCGAGTTCCTTGCCCTTGAGCGGAGGCACTCCGCCGCGGCAGGGAACGCATTTCTTGTCGGCTAGTTCGGTCATGAAAATATTCTACTTCCTTGCGCATTCCATAGGCTTCAAAGCAAGCTTTCGAGGTCACGGGCGCCGTGAACTACCCGAAGAATCCTGATTTCTTCCTTTCGACGCGATAGAAGATCAGGTGTTTCGGGAATCCGGCGATTGGCATTCGTCGAATGCCCTGGAGTTCGTCAGCGCTGAAACCGCACTTTGCGCCTGAGCGGGGATTCTTCTCAATGCGCACCAGAGCAGCAGTGACTTCATTTTCCCATCGTCGGGCCAATGCGTGGCCCGAACGCTGTTCGTACCAGTCGGCTTGCTCCTGAATGTCGCTGACGGCGACATCAGTGAGACGAAGCTCGACACGATTCATTTCTTGCCAGCCTGTTTGTGCAAAACAGCGAGCAGGCCTTTCTTGCGTACTTCCGTCAGGGAAAGTTCGATCGTAGGTCCCTTGGCGGCTGCGATAAGATCCTGTTCAAGCGAGTGAAGGCGCCGATCCTTGTCTTGGCGAATCAATTCACGAATGTATTCGCTGGGAGTGCCCCAATCGCCCGATTCAACTTGCCCTTCGACATACTGTTTCAGAGGTTCGGGAAGAGAAATGTTCAAAGATGTCATGGCCATACCTTCATGTTATGACAGTTTATGAAGGTGCTCAAACTATATTTTGCATTTCGTGTTCCAGCAGCGTTTGCCCTCGCGGCCGCCTAGAACGGAATATCCTCATCCGTGATCGGGCCGGCGCTGGCTGCGGCATGCTCGGGTTCGGGCGTGCGCTGGTCGAAGTTGTTGCCGCCGCCGCTGCTGGCTGATGCGCCTGCGCCGCGCGAGCTGCCACTGTACTCTCCGCCGCCGCTGCCTTCGCCGCGTCCGCCCAGCAGGACCAGATCGTTCACGTGGATCTCGGTCATGTATTTCTTCTGGCCGCTGGTCTTGTCGTCCCAGGAGTGGGTTCGCAGACTGCCCTCGATATAGACCTTGCTACCTTTCTTCAGATACTCGCCGACAATCTCGGCGGTGCGCGCCCAGGCAGTAATGTTGTGCCACTCGGTGCGATCCTGCCAGTTGCCGTCCTTGTCTTTGAAGCGCTCGTTGGTGGCCAGGCTGAACTTGGCGACGGGCGTGCCTTGCGGCGTGAACTTCACTTCGGGATCCTTGCCGAGGTTGCCGATAAGGATGACTTTGTTAACACTCTTTCCTGCCATGGGATGCTCCTTTGCAGGGGTTCACTATAGCAGAATTGCATGCGTGGAAATGGTGCGAGACGTCACAATCTGTTCCAGGAAACCCGTTCTGGGAAGACGCCGTGGTCCCCTCAAAGCTGTCCTTGTCGGGACTAAAGTCCTTTCTGCCCGGCTGCGGCTCACGCTATAATCACGCCATGCCACCTGCACCTGGCGCCACCAAAGCCGTCGGCATGGTTCCCGACGAGATGAAGTCTGAACCCAGGTCCAAGGGCCTGACCACGCCGCGCAAGAAGAAGCCAAAGGAATTGGCGGTTATCACCGAATGCTGTACGGGTTGCGCCGGCTCGCCGGCTTGCGTGGAATACTGTCCGGTGGAAGACTGCATGTTCTGGGTGCCGGACGAAGACAGCACGCCCTTCGGACGCATCGCGATCGATCCCATCCTCTGCATCGGCTGCAAGAAGTGCCTCAGCAAAGGCCCGGACGGATGTTTTCTCGACGGCTGCCCCTGGGACGCCATCGCCATGGTGGACACGGCTGAAGTGGAAAAAGAAGTTGGGGCGATGGCGATTTAAGTGCAGTGGTCAGTGGTCAGTGATCAGTGGCCAGTCAACGCCAGCAATCATGCAGGTTTTTCTGACCACTGACCACCCCACTGATCACTTCTTCTTACTCTCTTCCCCAGAATGTTCCGGGCTTCCACCCGGTTCGGGAAAGTCTGTGTCAGCGCCTTTGATGCGTGGGTCCTGGTCGCGGTGGCCGAGTTGTTCCGCGAGGCCGGCATTGGCGTCGTGATCGCGCTTTACGCCTTCAGTGGCGCCCTTGGCGCGGTCGGGATCATTTTCCGAAATCTTCGTCACAGCGAACCTCCGATGCCTGACCACTGATCACTGATTACTGACCACCGACACTTTATTCCCCCGACCGTGGCGCGACTCCCAGTTTGCGCAGGCGTTCGCGGGCCTGCAGGGCTTCGTTGGATTTGGGATAACGCTGGATCACGTGGCGGAGTTCCACCACTCCATCTTCCTGCTTCCCGAGTTCGATCAACGAAAATCCTTTTCTCAACTGAGCCGAAGCGGACTTGGTTCCGGTGGGAAAGTTCTGCAAAACCTGGTCGTAGCTCTGCAAGGCCTGCTGGTAGTTGCCCTGGCGGAATTGAATTTCGCCGAGATAGAAGTAGCAGTTCCCGGCAAGATCGGTGTTGGGATAGAACTTGATGTAGTCGGAAAATTCCTGGGTCGCAAGCTCGTTCTTGTCGCCGTTGTAATCGCGCAGGGCGTTGTTGTAAAGCACGTCCGGAGGAGGAGCAGCGGCCGCGCGGCCTGCCTGTTGCGCCTGCGCCTGAGCTGCTGCGCGGCCAGGCTTTGCTGCGACGACTGCATGTCCTCGAGTTGCTTGCTGACCTTGGCAAGGCGCGCCTTGAGTTCGTCGAGCGTGTCGTTGAGCGATTGGATCTGGCCGCCGAGCTGGTCGACGCGCCCGGCGGAGTCGGCCTGCTGCTTTTGCAGCGTGTTCTGCAGGGAGCTAAGAACGATGGTGACTTTGTTGATCGCGTCGGTATCGTGCTCGACCAGGTTCTTCATGACGCCCATGCGCTCGTCGAAGCTGCGCTGCATGGCGGTCATCTGCTCCTGCAGTTGCTGGACCTGGGTTTGCAACTGAATCATTTCCTTGCTGGCGCCCGAAACAGGGGTTACGGCCAGCCAAAGCGTGGAGAGCAGGGCGAGAAGTGCGGAGAATCGTCGTAGTGTCATGGGGGTAAGTTTCCTGAACCTATTCTAGACGGATTGCCGGCGCTGTGAGTGGGGAAGATTTGTGGCCGGGTTCAAGACCCGGCCACAGGCCAAACGCTACTTCTGATAGACGAAGTGGCCACGGCGGTTCTGCTGCCAACAGCTTTCATTCTCTTGCGTGCAGAATGGTTTCTCTTTGCCGTAGCTGATGGTCTTGATGCGGCTCCCGTTAATTCCGGCCGTGGTCAAGGCGTTTCTAACCGCACTCGCCCGCTGGTCGCCGAGAGCCAGGTTGTATTCGGTCGACCCGCGGCTGTCACAGTGTCCTTCCACCGTAAAGCTGATGTTGGGATGCTGATTGAGGAAGAGCATATCGGCCTGGATGGAAGCCTGCTGATCGGCGCGAATGTCGGACTTGTCGTAGTCGAAATAAATGTCCTTGACGCTGCGGCCGAAAAGGTCTTGTTCCGTGGGCGAAGGCGCCGAAGTGGCTTCAGCCGCTGGGGGCGGCGTGACCGTGAGGCGCGTGGTTGCCTCTTGGGTTCCGCCGGGGCCTTTGGCAACCAGGCGGTAGGTTGTGGAATCGGTGGGCGTGACCTGTTGCGATCCGCTGGGCTGAACTGCGCCGATGCCGTCGATCGAGACGTCAGTGGCATTGGAAGTCTGCCAATTTAAAGTTGCGGATTGCCCCTGCGCAATCGTATCCGGGCTGACCGAAATAGAAGCGGTGGGGCCTGCCACGGACGGCGGTGGCGGCGGCGGTGGCGGAGCCGTTTTCTTGTGGCATGCGCCAAGCATGAGAATAGCGGCCAGCGCGCTGACCGTTGCCAGCACCTTCAAAGTTTGACGCGTCATATTCTTCCTCTTCACGTTAAGTCCTCCTGCGAACCCTGAAATCGACCTTCGAGTTCAGACGAACTGTTTTTATTTCCAACTCCAGTTTGGTTGCGTGTTACGTCCGGTAAAAGTCAACTGACGAAGCTTGGTACCGTCGGCCAGCATCATCCAGATTTCTTCGGAGCCGGAGCGGCTGGACTGAAAGACGATGTGGCGGCCATCCGGCGACCAGGATGGCGAATCATGGCTCCCGCCTTCGTGCGTGAGCTGCACCCATTGTTTGCTGGCGATATCCATCAAATAGATGTCCCGAGAACCGGGCTCGCCGGGACCATACTTGCGCGTCCAGGCCATGGTAAGGAACTGGCCGTTGGGCGACCAGTTGGGGGAGACAGCGTAGCCCTGGTCGGTCATGCGCTGCTGGTTGGTGCCGTCGGCCTCAACCGTATAGACCTGGGGCAATCCCGTGCTGCCGCTGACAAAAGCGATTTGAGCCCCAGTCTTGCGATTCCAGCTAGGAGCGACATCAGGCCCTTTGTTGGCCGTTATACGGTGGAGGTCGCCGCCGGAAGCATCGCAGACCCAGATTTGGGCACTGCCGCCGCGCGAGGACGAGAGCGCGAGGTGGGTGCCGTCGGGCGACCAGGCGGGCGAAAGATTGGTGCCGCCGAAGCGGGGAAAGCTGAGCACACGGTTCAGATCGATCGAGAACATAAGAATGTCCCAGCCGCTCTTGGTTAAAGAACTGAACGCGAGACGAGAGCCGTCGGGCGAAATGCGCGGCGAAAGAGACACCGAGCCCAGGCGAGTGAGTTGACGCTGATTGGAGCCGTCATAGTCCATCACCCAGATTTCCTTGTGGCCGGAGCGGTCACTGACGAAATAAATCTTGCTCTCGGCGATGCCGGGAATGCCTCCGCCCAGGCGGAAGATGATCTCGTCGGCAAACTTATGGGCGATGACGCGCGCAGCGTCGTTGCTGGGAACGTCCGTGTATTGCTTGCCGAGAACCTCGGCCGAGGCCGTGTTTTTTACGTCGTAGAGCCAGCCTTGCACGGTGAGTTTTCCGCCGGCGACGCCGAGATTGCCGAAGGCCAGCATGGCGGCGTTGGGCGGAGGCGAGTTCCAGACTCCGAAAGTGACCTCGGGCGGTTGGCCGGGCACCTGCAAGGGATAGAAGCTTTTGGAGATGAGTTCGACCACGCCGGAATTGTCCAGGTCGTTCCAGAAAGTGTCGTTAAAGATCTTGAGCAGCGCGTCGTTCTGGGGATCGCTGCTGGAAGGCTTGAAGTCGGGAACGGCCAGGCGGACTTTTTCGACGCCCAGCCCGGAACCGGTGCGAACCCAATCCTGGGCGAAGGACGTGGAAAGAAAAAGTGAGCAGAGCAGAAGCAGCAGTGCCATCGCGCCGGGACGCCGCGTGCCCGACGTACATTGCCGAACTGGTCTCTGCGGGTCGTCCATCCGTGTAGAGCCGTTACGCGAACCCGGACAAAAGGATCGTCGATACGGCCGATACGTCAACATCGTGCTCCGATATGTTCTTGCTGGCAATTTACGGTCGGTCATCACGATCCATCATAGCCACGTTCTGTGACTTCAGGAATAATCAGGTAGATGCCGTTGTCCCTTCTCTCCTGTAGATCGGCATTTCCGCGCACGCCTTTATGGATGCCGGAACGGGGCGACAAGGACACAAGTTTATTTCCTACTATAGTCAAACCAATACTCCACTGAGATCTTGCTGCCGCTGTAATCCGGGGGCAGCGGGCCGAAGGTGTCGATCCGTTGCAGGGCGCGCGTGGCCGATATATCGAGCGAGGGCACGCCGCTGGTCTGCTCGACTCGCACGTTGAAAGGATGGCCGTCGCGGGCAACGTCGAAGGTAATGTACACGCGTTGCGCGGTGGTGATCTTGGGATCGACCTCGTACTTCAGCCAGTTCTCGGAGACCTTCTTCTGAATGACCTGCACGTACCAGCCATACCTTGTGCCAAAGTCGCCGCCGCCGCCGGTGACGCCGAAACCGCCTTTGGCTCCGCCGGCATTGAAAGTGCCATAAGGACCGCTGACCGGCCCGCCTTCGCCGAACGCAACCTGGTTGGTTTCTTCCTCGGGCGCGGGCTCCGGCTTGGCTTTGGTGGGGGCTGGAGGTTTCTTCGGAGTGATCTTGGAATTCTTGCCCTGAATCTCGATGGCGTCTGGTTCCTTCTCTTCAACCTTGGGCACAGACTTGGTGAGTCCCTTGGATTCATTGGCCAGTACGTTTTGCGTGGGCGCGGCCGTGGCGGGTAAAGGAACGGAACTCACTAATGTGACGCCCATCGCCGACCCGCCGCCGCCCGAGCCCCAGCCTTCCCCTCGGTTCCCGGTGAAGACTAGCGAGTAGAGCAGGATGAACGCAGTGAGCGTGATGTGGAAGCCCGCGGACCAGGAGAGGGCGCGTGCCCAGTTATCGTGCTCGAAAAATATCTCAGCGTTTTGTGCCATTTTGTTCCAAAGGCTGAGTCACAATGCTCACGTTGGTGATGCCCGATTGCTTTACCGCATCCATCACGGTGGCAAATGCGCCGAAGGGCACGTCCTCATCGGCGCGGACAAAGATGAACTGCTGGCGGGGATCGCGAATCTTCTGCCGCAGCTTGGCGGCGATCTGGTTGATGTTGATGGCATCGTTCCCGAGGAAGACGCGCTGATCCTTATTGATGGTGATCACGACTCGTTCTTCGGTGATTTCCTTCACGGTGCGGGTCTTAGGTACGTTGACTTCAATACCCGACTGCAGGACGGGCGCGGTGACCATGAAGATGATAAGCAGCACCAGAACCACGTCGACCAGCGGAGTGATGTTGATATCGGCCAGGGCGGTTTGCGTGCGTCCGTTGGGGGAAGTAAAGGCCATCAGCGCCTCACTTCGGCCACAGCTTGCGCCTGCGGCTGCATGTTCTCGATGGAGTTAAGAACTTCGAGGGTGAAATCGTCGCCGCGGGCGGCAAACTCGCGAACGGAGTTGCCGATAAGGTTGTAGGCGATAACCGCCGGGATGGCGGCAGCGAGCCCGGCCGCGGTGGTGATGAGAGCCTCAGAGATTCCAGGGGCGACGGCGCGCAGAGTTGCGCCGCCTGCGGTCCCAAGACCGTGGAAGGCGTCAATGATTCCCCAGACGGTTCCGAACAGCCCGATGAAAGGCGTGACCGCGGCTGTGATGGCGAGCCAGGGCACGTTGCGCTCGAGCCGCGTAATTTCCTCCGAGGCTCCGATCTGCATGCCGCGCTGCACGGCGGTAAGGCTGCGAAGTGAGGCGCCGGGTGAGGCAAGTTGGCGCTTGTATTCCTGGAAGCCGCCTTCGAAGACTCCGACCAGCGGGCTGGGACGGAACTGATCGGCGACGGTGGCAATGTCCTGCAAGCGCTGGGCTTTGCGAAAGGCGCGCAGAAAGCGTCCGCTTTGAACGCGGGCGCGCCGCAGCAGGCTCCACTTGGTCAGGATAATCGCCCAGGAGATCAGGCTAAAGGCAAGCAAAACGAGAAGAACGAACTTGGCGACCGCCCCGGTGCTGGTAAAAAGATCGAGAATTTCGCCGCCGACAAAGAGTGCAGAGCAGGAAAAAAGATGCATTGTGATTTGGAGGATACCTTGACGCGATTATAGATGATCGAAGCGCGGTTCCTTGGACGGAAACTGTTCTCCAAGGTGACTCCCCAGTATTTCCCGTTCGAGCACACCTTTTGCCTAATGACCTCAAGCACATCGGCAACCCCAAAGACCCGATTAAACTCTTTATTTTTGGAAGAATTGACTATGTCACTTTCGGCAAACCTCACTATTCCAGGTATTGTTTTGTGTTCGGAACTCGCATACCGAAATTCGCGGAACACTGCCAAACTAACAATGATTCCGACTAGACCTGTCACGGCAAGGGCAGCGCGGAAATGAGGGATGAACAATGGCATCAGAAAGCCCTCCCGACAACGAGCATCCCAGACCAAACGCTAACGGCAAAACCGAGCAACGTGAGGCCGAGACCCAACCAATAATCCCTCCAACAGTAGGGCCGACTAAACCAATAACGCCACCATCCTCCGAGCAGCACAGCCAACCCTGCCACGAGAAAAAGCATTGGCTTGATTATTTGGAAGCTGGAATGGCAGGGATAGGACTTATCGTTCTGGTTGCTTACACGATCTTCACCGCCCTCATGTATTGCGCCAACAAAAAAGCTGCTGACGCCGCAAAGAGCGCGGCTGATACGGCATCGGATACTCTTAAATTCTCTAGGCAACAGTCTAGATTCGACGAACGTCCCTACATGTCGCCCATGCCAAGAGGAGCTAACGCCGACGGACAAGGCCACCTTAGTGTTTATGACATTGGACAAGGCCCTGCGGTTGGTCGCGTCAGGTTGGGAGTCGCTGTAGAAATCATGAATGTCGGCAAGTCTCCGGCCATCGGCGTGATCGCCCCTCGCACTGAATTTAAAATCGGCCCCTGGAAGAAAGCTAGGCAGGAAACTATTGACTACGAGCCTGATTATTCTCCCGGCAAGAGTGGGCAGATAGTATTTGCTGGTAATGGCATCACAGCACAGAGCGAAGCAAAGATAATCACTAGAGCAGAGTGGGAAAAGCTCACAAATGGGCAATGGGAGTTTTATGTAGTAGGCGGAATTAGGTATCGAGATATGTTCAATCCGATCATCGAACCCTATGAAACGACTTACTGCTACCACGTCCTCACGATGAATATAATGAACGGCGGTTTGCCTTTTGCAGGATGCGATTTTCTGCCTCCCGCTTTTGGTAATTCCATAAAATAGCAGCCCTGTCACGGCAAGCAATAGTAAGAAAACAGTACATGTGCGTCTAGCCGTTTGTCGCCCTTATGCTCGTAACCGTCAGCGGGCGCGGGGTGTTGTTGAAAATCTTGAATCGAATAGTCGCTTTGATTTGTGGACGGCTTCCGCGTTATCTCCCGTTTCTCGTTTATGGCACAATCGACATAGCTGTCCGCTACTTCTTTCCACTCGCCAATGTCTACCCACTGCTTAAGTTCGGCAGCGGCAATATCCGCGCTGGTTTTGGCGGCGTTGGCGCTTACGATTCCCGCGTTAGCGATTGTTTTCGTCTCGGTAACATAGTCCGTGAGCAATCCGGTCTGTGCCGACATTTCGGCAACCTGCTCATGCATGGCTCGCAACTGCCCGAACATGACGTCAACTTGACGCCTCATTTCGGTAATCTGCTCGTCGATCTTTCTCAACGTGACAACTGCCGCTATGATGCCGCCTATGCCGACGAGTACGAGTGCGAGAGTTAGGACGTTTGCAGGCAGAAGGTATTCGTGGAGATGGCTTGGCCGTTGGCTGGGATGATTGTTTTCCTGCCCTTGGGGTGCTTGTTGATTCACTACTATGACTGTCTGACCAGCGGTATCGGGCGTACCTGTCCTTTCGGTGGCGGCGTGTCGTTTGTAAGTATCGCTATGGGGCTTGGATTCCTGCCCGTTTACCACCACGGATACGAAAGCAAGTGCCAGCACAAGAACTCTCATAGCGGCACAATCCTTTGGGGTCGCAGAGTCCAATCGTCATCGTGCTTGATTCCTGGCGGTGATTCAAGCGGAAAATGGTCGTTCGGCGGCGTAAACGCTGCCGGCGAGTTGCATGGGTCCTTCGGCCGCAAAGAACGCGGGCCTCAGGATGACAGGTTGTGTTCTGAGCCTCAGCTTGTCCCGTTTTGGGAAAAAGGGCCGTTTTCGCCATTCCGGCAAAATCTTGTCAAGCCCCCGCAGAGGCTATTTTTGGACTATGTTGTTGATTCGCTGGGAGAAATAAATTTGCTATTTTGGCGCATTTGCCCTATGCCGTATGATATAATGGTATTATAGAGTTGAAACAGCGGCGCAGCCCTTCGGGTTTGCGCCGCTTGCGTTTGTGGCTGGGAAACCAAGATCCCTCGCTTCGCTCGGGATGACAAGGTAGGGAGCTCGGGATGACGACGTTGGAGTTCAGGATGACAACGTAGAAAGCTAAACACACATTTTGCAAAGGAGCGTTCTTCAGGCGTGGCCCACCGGCTGCGCCTTTTCTGTTTATGGACGAGAAAAACGACAATTCGGGTGCGGAGCAGGAGAAAGAAGTGATCGATCTGCAGGCGGTTGCCGACAACAACCCCAAGCGGGTGGGGGAAGTGATTGAGGCCGCGTTTCTGGCCAAGGCTTGCAAACTCAGGATTCCAGTATGCAAGCCTTGGGGAGATAGCGAACGCTACGACTTTGTGGTGGATTGGGGCAAAGGGTTTTGGAGCGTGCAGGTAAAGGGCGGGGCGAGTCAAGGCGGGTCGTTCTATAAAGTTATGGCGGGGAGCGAGGGCAAGGTATTCACGAAGGACGACATGGATTTCGTGGTTGTGCATATTGTCCCGGAGGATTTGTGGTACGTGGTCCCGGTCGAGATTGCGGAGGGGCGGAGCACGCTGTGGTTCAACACACGGTCGACGCGGTCCCGGTTTGAAAAATACCGGGAGGCCTGGTGCTTGCTGGATTGTCCGCAGAAGGCGCGGGGGCGCGGAGATATTCCGCGGCGGTGCCGGAGCGAGGAGGTGAAGGTGCAGTGTGCGGTTTGTCCGCTGCGGCAGAACGTGTCTTCTCAGAACCTGGCCCGTCCCGTAAAAATACGACCACGCTGATTGTCATCCTGACGAGTAGCCTTTGCTGGAGCGGAGGACTCCCGACGAAGGATGAATTGATTTTGCCGGTATACCCCCGCGCCGAGATTGACATCCAAGAAGAGCGCGACTTTTATTTCAACTTTTCACGGGAGGAAGAATCATGGCACGTTACGGGATGCTGCGAGACTACCGTTTCGGGAACGCCTCGGAGGACATTCGAGGCTCCAAGCTGTATGGTCTGAAGGACGAGAAACTGGGCAAGATCGACGACGTGATTTTCGACCACTTCACCGGATTGATTAGCTATATCGTGGTCGACACCGGTTGGCTAACCACCAAGAAATTTATCGTTCCCGCGGAGCGGCTTCGTGCCTCCACTGAACACAAAGACGACTTCGCAGCCGATTTGACCAAGGAGCAGATTGAGGCTTTCCCGCCTTATGACGAGGCTGACCTGGAATCAGAGCAGCAGTGGGCGGATTATGAAGGCCGCTACCGCTCGAAGTGGGAAGCTGATCCGGTGATGCACCGCATGGGCACGGACCGGAATATTACCCCGACCACGCAGCAGTTGCCCGGGAGTTCGCCGTCAGAGCAGGCAGCCGCTTCGGCGATGGGAAGCACAGGCGACGCGAAAGACACCGGCGCATTTACCGAGGGAGGGTTCGCGGCCAGCACCGGTACTGTCGTGATCAGCCAGGGTGCGACGGGTATCGGACCACGATGGGATACCTTCCAGGACCGCTTGCGCGAACGCCGCAAGGAAGTGATTAACACAGGATCCACGGAAGAAAGCGCTGACAAGTACCGTAGAGCCGGCTAGTTCACCATCTGACGGCAAAGCCACGGCTTCGGCCGTGGCTTTTTTTGTTGGCAGGAGGCATGACGGTTCCGCAATTCTCGGAGGAACGACCCGCCACAATCCGTCTGGCGCAAACGGCAGCCAGGCAACTGGCGGCTTTGACCACTGCTTTTCATGCTATGCTGCGCAAAACTTCGCCATCGTCAACCGAGGACGGCTCTGTGCTGGTTGAATTGCGTTTGGAGAACTACGCGGTCATCGACAACGCGGCGGTGGAGTTCGCCTCCGGGCTGAACCTGCTGACCGGAGAAACGGGCGCGGGGAAATCCATTTTGATCGATGCGCTGGCGCTGCTGCTGGGTGAAAAGGCGTCGAGTGACGTGATTCGCACCGGAGCGGAACGGGCAGTAGTGTCGGCGGTCTTCGAGTGCGAAGGCAGCGCCGGGGACGCGATCGAGAAGGTGCTCGAGCAAAATGGGCTGGACGAATCGGAAGACGGCTCGCTGATTGTGCGCCGTGAGATTGCCTCCGGCGGCAAGGGCCGCGTATTCGTGAACAACCAGGCGGCAACGGTGGCTGTGCTGCGCCAGCTTGGGCCGCAGTTGGCGACCATCCATGCGCAGAACGAATCGATTCTGTCGTTCGATGGTCCGGCAAGGCTCGCGCTGCTGGATGGATTTGCGGGCAGCCAGATCGAGCCGTGGCGGCAGCCTACGAAGCGTGGAAGGGAATTCGCAGCCGCATCGAAGAGCTGGAACAAGGCGAGCAAGACCGCTTGCGCCTGGTCGATCTGTGGATCTTTCAAAAACGCGAGATCGAAGAAGCCAAGCTGCAAGCGGGCGAAGACGAGCGACTGGAAACCGAGAAGCGCGTGCTCGCCAATGCGGAGAAGATCTACAACGCGGCGATGCAAGCGTTCGATCTGCTCTACGAAGGCGATAACTCCACGTCTTCCTCGATGCGTGCCGCGCAGAAGCAGATTGAAGAACTGGCGCGTTATGAGCCCAAGTTTCAAGAAGCTCTGGCGGCCCTAGAGACGGCGCGCATCAGCGTGGAAGATGTAGGAGCAACCGTGCGGGATTATGCCGGCGGAATCCATGCTTCCCCGGAACACCTGGCGGAGGTGGAAGACCGGCTGGCGTCGCTCGACCGGCTGAAGCGCAAGTACGGTCCGGCGCTCGACAACGTAATCGCATTCGGCGCGGACGTAACCCGCAAGCTTTCAGAAATTGAGAACAAAGACGAGATCCTGCGCGAGTTGCGCGCCGACCTCGCGAAGGCGGGCACCGAATATCTGCGGGCAGCGCGAGCGCTGTCGAAAAAGCGCGAGGACGCAGCGCGCAAGCTGGAGAAGCTGGTGGAGGCCGAGATCAACGATCTGGCCATGAAGTCGACGTTCCGCATCGAGATGACGACGCGCCAGGAAGAAGGGAACTGGACGGCATCGGGAATCGATCAGGTCGTGTACATGATCGCGACGAATCCAGGTGAACCGATGCGCCAGTTGGAAAACGTAGCGTCTGGAGGCGAATTGTCGCGGGTCATGCTGGCACTCAAAGTGAGCGTGGAAGCGGGAGTCGATCCTGCGCTTCGCAAGAAAACTCAAAGCACGCAACGCACCATGGTCTTCGACGAAATCGACACCGGCATCGGCGGCCGAGCCGCTGAAGCGGTAGGAAAGAAACTGAAGGAACTCGCTCGCACCAACCAGGTGCTCTGCGTCACTCACCTGCCGCAAATCGCCACCTTCGCCGATCACCACTACGTCATCGAAAAAAAGGCCTGGGGCGGGCGCACGCGTACCAACATCCGAGCAGTCGTGGGCCAGGAGCGCACCGAAGAAGTAGCGCGCATGCTGAGCGGCGCCAAGCTGACCGACACTTCACGCAAGCATGCCGAGCAGATGATTAAGGCAAACGGGTAAGATATAGGTATGGAAACGGTCACGATCCAAAAGGCCAAGACACAGCTCTCACGGCTGATCAAGAAGACGTGCCAGGGCGAGGAGATTATTATCGCGCGGGGGACGCATCCTGTGGTCAAGTTGGTCGCTTTGCCGGTAGTGGGGACGGGACCGCGGACTCCGGGCCGCTGGAAGGGAAAGATCTCTTGGACGGCCGATGCATTTGACCCGCTAACTGACCAAGAACTGAAAGACTTGGGGTTTGAATGACTCGCAGGCGGTCAATCTTCCACTTAGAGCTGGCAACCGTCCACTGCGCACAATCCCCCTTCGCTGCTAATCCCCGCCGTTTCTGTGGCTTACGTTGACCAGAAGGGTACTTTCCGGTAGTTTATTAACATAGCCACAATAGGGCTCGTATACCCTGATACTAGGAATTTGAAGCCGATTTTGCATCTTACTAATTTGGGAAAGATCATTACCAGGAAGATCGTAGGAATGGGAGCCTGAGATTGCCAAACAGCCAGGGAAAGACCGTGCTTCTACTGAAGCCGCGCGGGTTCTGCGCCGGTGTGGTGCGGGCCATTGACGTAGTCCGCATCGCGCTCGAGGCCTTCGGGCCCCCGATTTACGTCCGCAAAGAGATCGTTCACAACAGCTTTGTGGTCGACGAACTGCGCGGCAAGGGCGCCATCTTCGTCGACAGCGAAGACGAGGTTCCCAACGGCGAGCGCGTGATCTATAGCGCCCATGGAGTTTCACCAGAAGTGCGCGAACATAGCGCCCGGCGCGGACTGCGAGTCATCGACGCCACCTGTCCGCTGGTCACCAAGGTTCACGTTGAGGCAGTGAAGTTTGCCAAAGAAGGCTATTCGCTGATCCTGATCGGCCACCACGATCACGACGAAGTGATCGGAACGCTGGGCGAGGCTCCGCTGGTGACCCAAGTCGTCGGAAATCCGGAGCAGGTGAAGTCGCTGACCGTGCCCGACCCGAATCGCGTGGCGTACCTCACGCAGACTACGCTCAGCCTCGACGAAACCAAAGACATCATCGCGGCGCTGAAGAAAAAGTTCCCCAACATCAAGGGCCCGGCTGCGCAGGATATCTGCTACGCCACCGAAAACCGGCAGGTCGCCGTGAAGCAGGTCGCCTCGGAAGCTGATCTGCTACTGGTGGTGGGGTCGGAAAACAGTTCAAACTCGAACCGTCTGGTCGAGGTGGCGCGAAACTTGGGTACGAACTCGCATCTGATCGACAGTTACAAAGATATCGAGGCCGCCTGGCTTGTGGACGTGAAGACAATCGCTTTGACCGCCGGCGCTTCCGCGCCCGAGTGCCTGGTCGAGGAAACCATGAAGTTCCTGGCCAGCAAAGGTTTCGACAACGTGCAGGAACTCGAAGTGATGCCGGAAAACGTTCGCTTTGGCTTGCCGCCGGAGATTGTCGAGGCCATTGCCGCCGCTCCGGCCAGCGCTACCGCCGACTAACGGAGCCATGACTAACGGAGCCATAGATTGATGGATACAAACTCCCCTGACTCGAACTTAACCTCCGAACCACAACTGCGTTTTGGCAGGATCGACGGGCTGGCCAGCCGGGTATCCGCCGCGATGGGCGCCGCCCGCAAGCTGCTTTTCTCCGCCCAGCACGAGGATGGCTACTGGTGCGGCGAACTCGAAGCCGACACCACCCTGGAGTCGGACTACATTCTGCTGCACACACTATTGGGGACGGTCGACCCACAGCGCTTCCGCAAGGCAGCCAACTGGATTGTTCAACATCAGAACGAAGACGGTGGCTGGAGTATTTATGCCGCCGGTCCATCCAATGTCAGCGCCTCGGTGAAAGCGTATTTCGGACTGAAACTCGCGGGATACGAAGCAGATCATCCCGTGCTGCAGCGCGCCCGCAAAAAGATTCTGGAACTCGGCGGAGTGACCGAAGTAAATACATTTACCAAGATCTATCTGTGTTTCTTCGGCCAGTACGACTACGACGCCGTCCCGGCGATTCCCCCTGAGATTGTGCTGTTTCCCAACTGGTTTTGGTTCAACATCTACGAGATTTCCTCGTGGTCGCGCGCCATCCTGGTGCCGCTCTCGATATGCTACGCCAAGAAGCCCTTCAAAAAGATTCCGCGCGAAATGGGCGTCGAAGAACTCTTCGTTGGTGGAATGCTGAAGTCGCGCATGCACCTCCGCTGGTCGAAGAAGCTGGTGTCGTGGCGGAATTTCTTTCTGTGCCTTGACCGCATGACGCACTGGTTTGAGCGGGTTCACATCCGGCCGCTCCGCTCGATCGCGCTGAAGACTGCCGAGAAGTGGGTGCTCGAGCATTTCGAGATGAGCGACGGGCTCGGCGCGATTTACCCTTCGATGATGAACGCCATCATCGCCCTGCGCTGTCAGGGATATTCGCTCGATGATCCCCAGGTGATTCGGGCGCTCGATGAATTTGAAAAGCTCGGCATCGAAGAGCGGGTGAACGGAGAAGACACTTTCCGCATGCAACCTTGCATGTCTCCCGTGTGGGATACGGCGTATGCCATGTTTGCGCTGGCCGAGGCGGGCGTTCCGGCGAACGATCCGCGCATGGTGAAGTGCGCCGATTGGATTCTTCAAAAGCAGGTGCGCAATCCCGGCGACTGGCAGATCAAGAACAAGAAGGGCAAGCCGGGCGGGTGGTACTTCGAGTTCAACAACGAGTTCTATCCCGATGTGGATGACAGTGCAATGGTTTGTCTTGCGTTGAGCCGCGTCGAGCATCCCAACGGACGCTACCAGCGCGAGTCGGTGCAGCGCGCCATCGACTGGATTCTGTCCATGCAGTGCAAGAACGGCGGCTGGGCGTCGTTCGACAAAGACAACGACAAGATGGTGTTCCAGCATATCCCGTTCGCCGATCACAACGCCATGCTCGATCCGCCCACGGTGGATATAACCGGCCGCATCCTCGAGATGATGGCGACCTACGGCTACGACAAGAATCATCCCGCAGTGCATCGCGCGATTCAATTCCTGCGCAAAGAGCAGGAACCGGATGGCAGCTGGTTTGGCCGCTGGGGTGTGAACTACATCTACGGCACGGCGCTGGTGCTGCGCGGCCTCGAAGCCATTGGCATGGACAACCACGAGCCTTGCATCCAGCAGGCGGCCGAGTGGCTGCGCATGGTGCAGAACCCGGATGGCGGCTGGGGCGAGAGCTGCGGCTCCTACGACGATCCAACCCTGCGCGGCGTCGGGGAGAGCACGCCTTCGCAAACCGCATGGGCGATTCTGGGATTGCTGGCCGTAGGCGACACGCGCAGCGATTCGGTGGCGCGTGGCATTGCTTACCTGTTGCGCATGCAGAAAGAAGATGGATCATGGGACGAGCCCTACTGCACGGGTACTGGTTTTCCGCGCGTGTTCTATTTGCAGTATCACCTCTACCGCCAGTACTTCCCGCTGCTCGCGCTGACAACGTATGCCAAGGTGATGGAGAAAAGCAGCAATTAGCTCTCAGCATTCAGCCCCTTGTCGCCCTTGCCAGGTTTTCGCTTTGAGTGCTGAGTGCTGAATGATAGCTTTCGTCACAGGCGCAACCGGATTTCTAGGCAGTCATGTGGCCCGCGTATTGGCCGAGCAGGGAGCCGATCTGCGGTTGCTGGTCCGCCCGACCAGCAATCTGAAGAATCTGGAAGGCCTCAAGGTTGGGACAACGAAGGCCGAGACTGCGACGGGTGATCTGCGCGATCCTGCGTCGCTGGAAAAAGCAATGGCAGGCTGCGAGGTGGTGTTTCACGTGGCCGCCGACTATCGGCTCTGGGTGCGGGATCCGGCCGAGATGTACCGCTCGAACGTGGAAGGCACGCGCGCGATTCTGGAAGCGGCTCAAAAGAACGGCGTACGATGCGTGGTCTACACCTCGAGCGTCGCGACCATGGGCTTCACCGGGAACGGGCGTCCGGCCGATGAGGATTCTCCGGTCTCGCTGGCTGACATGATCGGCCACTACAAGCGCTCGAAGTTTATGGCCGAACAGGTCGCTCTGGAAGCGGGCCGCAGCGGAATGCGGGTGGTGACGGTGAATCCGACGACGCCCGTGGGCGAGCAGGACGTCAAGCCGACTCCAACGGGGCGGATCGTCGTCGACTTTCTGAAGGGGAAGTTCCCCGCGTATGTGGACACGGGATTAAATCTGGTTGACGTTCGGGAGTGCGCGCGCGGACACGTCGCGGCGCTCGAAAAAGGCAAAAGCGGCGAACGCTACATTCTCGGCGGCGAGAACCTAACCTTGAAGCAGATTCTCGACAAGCTGGGCGCGATCTCTGCGCTGCCATCGCCAACAGTGAAGCTGCCGTACTTTGTCGCCTACGCTGCGGGAGCGGTCGATCAGACAGTATCGGGCTGGTTGCTGGGGCGCGAGCCGCGCGCGACCATCGAGACGGTGCGCATGGGAAAGAAAAAGATGTGGGCCAGTTCAGACAAAGCCGAGCGCGA
Organism: uncultured Acidobacteriaceae bacterium; assembly: GCA_963703635.1. GTDB lineage: Bacteria > Acidobacteriota > Terriglobia > Terriglobales > Acidobacteriaceae > Sulfotelmatobacter. The sequence goes on along the minus strand of CAVPEZ010000019.1, from coordinate 36,368 downwards.
GCTGGGATGGAAGACGATGCCCGCCGATGGTGCATTGCGCCGTGCAGTAGAGTGGTTCCGGGCCAACGGCTATGCCTAAAGTCGCCATCGTAGCAGCGCTGGAACGCGAAGTCAGCGGCCTGACCGAAGAGCTGGAGCCGCGTCGAGCGCGAGCACGAAGGCCGCACCTTCATTTTCTTCTGAGCGAGACGAGATGGTTGTCGTCTGCGGCGGAATCGGCATGGAAGCGGCGCGTCGAGCCGCCGAAGCCGTGATCGCGTTATATCGTCCCACCTTGCTGCAGTCGGTGGGATTTGCCGGAGCGCTCGGATGCGAGCCTGCGCATCGGCGATGTTTTCGCGCCAGCCGTGGTGATTGATGCGCGCGACGGCAGCCGCGCCGAGATCGACGGCAGAAACAGAACCGAAAAAAGAGAAGGTACGCTGGTGAGCTTCATGGCCGTAGCCGGGATCGATCAGAAAGCGAACCTGGCGCAAGCCTATGGTGCGCACGCGGTCGACATGGAAGCGTCCGCCGTGGCTGCGGCGGCCCGCGCCCATGGCATTCGGTTCGATACTGCCAAAGTGATTTCTGACGCGTATGACTTTGAAATGCCGGCGATGGCAAGCTTCCTCGACCCGCAAGGCCGATTCCGCACAGCCAGCTTTGCGCGATTCGTAGCCTTGCGTCCGTGGCTGTGGCCGCGCGTAGCCCGGCTAGCCATTAACAGCCGCAAGGCGGCCAGGGCGCTAGGAGACCATCTGGAGCGTCTCCGGCAGGAACTACGTCAGACATCAGACCAGGAAGCAGGCAAGCTGGCAACTCGTCCGGAAGCCCACGCCGCAGTCACCGCCGAGTCGCGCACAGGAGGCCGCGAATAAGAGTGGGCATGAGACTAGGCATGAGATTCTCCATAAAAGCACAACTCCTGGTTCCGATCGTCCTATCTGCGGCACTGCGCCTGGCCGCGCAATCGCCGGTCCCGACCGTATACGCGGAAAGCTTTCGCCGAGGCGCGGGTCACGTCGTAGAAGAGAGTTTCGAAGCCAGGCTCACGCCGCAAGACGCGGTCTACCGCGAGCGCATCAAAGACTCGCGCGGCGCCGACCGCTATGCCTTCTCGATCGTCCCGCAATCACCGGAGGGCGACACCAAGATCACATCCTGGCAAGTGAGATTGTCCGACCTGCGCCATCCTATTTACGACAACGTGCTGCTGCCGAATCTATCCGATGATCCGGCGACTAGAGCAAGAGATTCATTGGGACGCCTCGACCCCAGCCGCTACGCGGCCGTTCCCGTGAGCGCCAGGCGCATCATCAAGGTCGAGAGCTTTTATGTAGTGCTGCAAGTGAAGGCGCATCACTTCACCCCGCTGGATTCGCCCTATCTGGATTCCATGACGGTGGCAGTCGAGTTCCGGAACACAGACCCGCGGCAGGCAGAGCCACCGGCAAAGTAGCCCAAAGTTGAACCGTCTCTAAGCCGTTTCTAATAAAGATGGTGAATGAAGCGCATACGAAGTAGAGTTCATCTAACACCCGATGGGCATTGCCGGACAACTCGCAATCGAACCCGATAGCCACTCGATTCCCGCGACCATGCTGGCTGCCGTCTACCGCGGAGTCAACGACGTTCGCCTCGAGACCGTTCCCGTGCCCGCCATCGGCGCCGGAGAGTTGCTCGTCCGCGTACACACCTGCGGCGTCTGCGGCACCGACCTCAAGAAAATTGCCACGGGATCGCACTCCGCCCCCCGCATCTTCGGCCACGAAACCTCCGGCGTAGTGGCAGCTGTAGGCGCCGGGGTGACCCGGTTCCAGCCCGGAGACCGCGTCGTCGTCTTTCATCACATCCCCTGCCGCAATTGTTATTACTGCCGGCACAAAACTTTTGCGCAATGTGCGAGTTATAAGAAAGTGGGATGCACCGCCGGCTTCGAGCCTTCCGGCGGAGGCTTCGCCGAATACGTCCGCGTCATGGATTGGATCGTCGAGCAGGGCACAGTGAAGATCCCGCAAGGGGTTTCGTTTGAGCAAGCCTGCTTCGTCGAGCCGGTGAATACCTGTATGAAAGGCATCGAAGCTCTGCGCCTGCAGCCCGGCGAGACGGTGCTGGCCATCGGCCAAGGCCCCATCGGCATCATACTGAGTGTGCTGGCACGAAGGGCAGGGGCCACGGTTATCACTTCCGATTTGTATCCGGAGAGGCTTAGAATAAGTAAAAGCTTTGGATTCGAGCACCTGATTGACGCGTCGCAGCAGGACGCGGTCCGCTATGTGCGGGAGCAGACAGATGGGCGTGGGGCCGACGCTGTAATCTTGGCGGTAGGCAGCAACGCCCTGATACGCTCCGCCATGGATGCGGCCCGTCCCGGCGGCCGGGTGTTGCTGTTTGCGCAAACGCAGCGCGGCGAGGTGGTTGTGGATCCGGCGGCGATCTGTGTCGACGAAAAGACACTGGTCGGGTCCTACAGCGCGTCTGTGGACTTGCAGGAAGAGTCAGTTCGTTTTGTGATGGACCGGGAGTTGGATCTGGAAAGGCTGATTAGCCACCGGTTCCCGCTGCAGGAAAGTGCGCGAGCCTTGGAACTCGCCGCTCATCCGAAGCCCGGGTCGATGAAAGTAGTGATTCAGCCCGGGATGGCCTGGGCTTCGCAATGAAGTAGTAATGGAATAAGCTAAGGAAGCCCGCAGTGAATGGAAAAATGACAGCCGCCGTCCTGTACGGCAAAGAAGATCTGAAAATTGAACGAGTTCCCATCCCTCGCGTCGAAAAGGGCGAGGTCCTGGTCAAAGTGCAGGTGGCGCTCACCTGCGGCACCGACCTCAAGGTGTATCAGCGCGGCTATCATGCCCGCATGATCGTCCCTCCCGCCCTCTTCGGCCACGAACTGGCCGGAGTCATCGAGGAAGTAGGCGAAGGCGTACACACCTTCAAAAAGGGCATGCGTGTGGTAGCGCTCAACTCCGCCCCGTGCCAGATGTGCTTCTATTGCTCCAAGCATCAGGAAAATCTCTGCGAAGACTTGCTCTTCAACAACGGAGCCTATGCGGAATACATCCGCGTGCCGCGCCGCATCGTAGAAGCCAATATGCTCGTCATTCCGCAAAACGTCAGTTTCGAAGATGCGGCCATGACCGAGCCGCTGGCCTGCGTGTTGCGTGGCCTGCACGAAACTGGAGTCGAGATCGGCGACACCGTCACCATCATCGGCGGCGGCCCCATCGGATTGATGTTTGTCCAGGTAGCCCGGGCGATCGGTTGCAACGTAGTCTCGGTGGTAAAGCGCGACGAACAAGTGGCAGCCGCCAAGCACATGGGCGCGCATGAAATCGTGCAGACCACCAAGGTGCAGAACGTGGTCGAAGCCGTGCGTGCGCTGACCCCGCAGAAGCGCGGCTGCGACGTAGTGATCGAAGCGGTAGGCCGTCCCGAAGCCTGGGAGTGGACCGTCGAGATGGTCCGCAAAGGCGGCACCGTAAATTTCTTCGGCGGATGCTCCAGCGGATCGAAGGTGCAACTCGATACCAACCGCCTGCACTATGGGGAGATCACGCTGAAGGCCACCTTCCATCACACCCCGGAAACCGTGCGCCGCGCCTTCGGTCTGATCGCCGCCAAAAAAATTCGTCCCACCGACTACATAACCGGCGAAGCGCCGCTTTCGAGCTTGCAAAAGGTCCTTCGCCACATGCTAAACCGCGGGGGCGACATAAAAACCGCCATAATCCCCGGCCATTAAGAATTGCAAGATTCCAGCCCCGATAGGGCAGCATGTGAAAGCCCGGCACGGAAGTGCTGGGGAGAGAGGGAAGTGAGAACGAGTCCCGTAGGGACGGCACGTTTTGCTGATTTCCCCTCGCTGACTCCTCGCCTTTCAACCGGAATACCTTTACTGAATGACTCCCGCAACCACTGATTCCCGCACCACGATCGCACCACCCGTAAACGGCTGGAGCCGCCTCCCCGCCGCCTACGCCATTCCGAAATCCGCGCCCTCACTCGAAGAGGCGCAAGAATACTGCCGCCGCCTGGCCCGCACTCACTACGAGAATTTCTCCGTTGCCACATGGTTCCTCCCCAAGAAACTCCGCCAGGATTTCTTCAACGTTTACGCCTACTGCCGCATCTCGGACGACCTGGGCGACGAAGTCGGAGACGCAACCGCATCTCTGATCCTGCTCGACGACTGGCAACAGCAACTGGACGCCTGCTACGAAGGCAATCCGCGCCACCCGGTTTTCGTGGCTCTGGCGGAAACAGTAAGAAAGTTCGAAATTCCTAAGCATGAGTTTTCCGATCTCCTGATCGCCTTCCGCCAGGACCAAACCGTAACCCGCTTCGACACCTTCGACGACGTGCTAGCCTACTGCCGCTATTCCGCGAATCCCGTCGGGCACCTCGTCCTCTACCTGTGCGGCTATCACGACGCCGAGCGCCAGCAGCTTTCCGACTACACCTGCACCGCGTTGCAGTTGGCAAACTTCTGGCAGGATGTAACCGTTGACTATGCCAAGGGACGAATCTATTTGCCGCTCGAAGACTTGCGGCGCTATTCCGTGACGGAGGAAGACCTCCAGCAGAACCGCAACACGCCCGCGTTCTGCGAGATGATGAAGTTTGAAGCGGAGCGCGCTCGCGAATGGTTTGACCGCGGCATGCCGCTGATTCAGAAGGTAGATAAAGCTTTAGCGGTAGACCTCGAACTCTTCACCCGCGGCGGCCAGGAAATATTAAACGCTATCGAGCGCCAGGGCTTCGCAGTGCTAGGCAGTCGCCCGGTGATTTCCAAGCCCCGCAAACTGGCCCTGGTGGCCCAGGCCGCGATCGGGAAGTTGTTCGGGGCGGCTTCCGGAACCCGGAAGCCGGAAACCGGGAGCCAACTCCGATGAGTGCAGCCCAGCCCGTGTTGATCCCCTGGAGCCCGGCGCCGGCGCAGCTCACCATGGCTTATTCGGTGTGCCGCGGCATCACCCGCTCCAACGCGAAGAATTTCTATTACGCATTCCTGGTCTTGCCCAAGCACAAGCGCCAGGCGCTCTGTGCCGTCTATGCCTTCATGCGCCGCTGCGATGACATAGCCGACGACCCCAGCCTCAGCCTCGAGGAACGCCGCTTCAAGCTGACCACGTGGCTGGCCGCACTGCACCGCGTGCAGCAGGGCGAGCCCAGCGACGATCCAATTCTGCTGGCACTCACCGACGCCCAACGCCGCTACACCATCCGCGCAGGCCTGCTCGACGAACTAGCGATGGGCACGGCGATGGACGTGGAAGATGGAGCGCAGAGTGAAGCAGCCCCCCAATCCGCTGCCTCCAGCCTGACGGTGCAATACAACACATTCGACGATCTCAAACAATATTGCTACCGGGTTGCGTCGGTCGTGGGCCTCGTCTGCATTCACATCTTCGGATATCGCGATCCCGCGGCCGAGCCTCTGGCCGAGCAGTGCGGTCTAGCGTTTCAGCTCACCAACATCATCCGCGACGTAAAAGAAGACGCCGCCATGGGACGCGTATATCTCCCGGAAGAAGATCTGGCCAGGTTCGGTCTCTCAGCCGCCGACCTGCTTTCGACGCCAGACCCAGCCCGCCTACGCCAGCTGCTGGCACTGGAAGCCGACCGGGCCCGCGAGTTCTACCAGGCGGGCGACCAACTGATTCCGTATATTTCCGAAGACAGCCAGCCCGCTCTCTGGGTGCTGGTCAACATCTATCGCAAGCTGCTCGAAAAAATTGCCGCCCGCCAGTACGACGTATTCAGCGGCAAAATAACCCTGACGGTAAGCGAAAAACTCCGCGTCCTGGGGAAGGGCTTCCTGCAGCGCATCGCCTGATACCATCGGAGGAATTGTTGATTGATGATTGTTGATTGATGATTGAAGGGCGGCGCGGGAAGGGTTTCAATCAACAATCAAAAATCATCAATCATCCATTGACTTCGGGCCCGAATCCCGCATGACCCAGAACTCCCCCCAACCCACTGTAGCCGTAGCCGGAGGCGGCCTGGCCGGCCTGGCCGCTGCCTGCGCGCTCGCGGACTCAGGCTTCCGCGTAACCCTGTTCGAGCGCCGCCCCTACCTCGGCGGCCGCGCCTCGTCCTACGAACATCCCGGCACCGGCGAGGTAGTCGACAACTGCCAGCACGTACTCTTCCGCGTGTGCACAAACCTGGTCGAGTTCTACCGCCGCATCGGCGTCGAAGACAAAATCCGCTGGTACGACGAAATGACCTTCATCGAACCTGGCGGCCGCGCCAGCGTAATGCGCGCCTCTCCGCTGCCCGCGCCCCTGCACACTGCGCCATCGTTCCTCGCTTTCCGTTTCTAAATGCGAAAGACAAGCTGGTAATCTCGCGCGCAATCGCAGCACTAACCCTGACTAAGCAGCAAGACACGGGCCGCTCGTTTCAAGACTGGTGCCGCCAGCATGGCCAAACCGAAAACGCCATTCAGCGTTTCTGGAAGCCGATCCTGGTAAGCGCATTAAGCGAAGATCTGGACCTGATCTCGATCTCCTACGCCGCGCAGGTAGTGCGCGAATCGATGAAGTCGCCCGAAGCCCGCCACATGGGCGTTCCCAGCATTCCGCTGACCGACCTCTACAACCGCGCTGGAGACTACATCCGCGCCCGAGGCGGCGAGATTAAATTCCGCAACTCGCTCGAAAGCTTTTCTCCCCAACCCTCGCAAGTACGAATCCGAGTGAACGAAGCAGAGGAGGTTTTTGACTATCTGGTTCTAGCGCTTCCGTACGAAAGCCTGGATCGTGTGCTCCCGCAAACACCAGAGTCAACCCCGTTGCGCGAACAGCTAACCCACTTCGAATCCTCTCCCATCACCGGCATCCACCTCTGGTTCGACCGCCAGATCAGCACTCTAGACCACGCTGTCCTACTCGATCGAACAATACAATGGATGTTCCACAAATCGCGCCTGCTGGAAAAAGATGGGCGGAGCGAATACAACCGGGAAGGGAATGAGGTCAATCGTGACGCCGCAATGGAGAAAGATCGGGAAGGGCACGACTTCAGTTCTGAGCCTCCCCTGAGCAAGCGAAGCGCGCCGAAGGGTGCCGTAAACGATCCGTATCAGGGCACGGCTTCAGCCGTGCCGCAAGGCGGCAAAACTGCTAGGGCTTTAGCCCCTGAGGGCAGCTACATCGAACTAGTCGTAAGCGCCTCGAAAAATCTCATCGACAAATCACGCACCGAAATCGTGGACCTGGCTCTAAAAGAAGTCCGAGAATTCTTCCCCGCAGCCCGCGCCGCGAACCTGGTGAAGTCGACGGTAATCAAAGAAGTCCACGCCACCTATTCTCCGCGCCCCGGCATCGACGCCTACCGTCCCCAGCAGTCCACCGCATGGCCGCGCGTTTTCCTGGCCGGCGATTGGACCGCCACCGGCTGGCCCGCCACCATGGAAGGCGCAGTTCGCAGCGGCTACCTGGCCGCCGAAGCCCTAACCCGCGCCGCAGGGACGAAAGACCCAGAGACGAAAGACTCCAACTTCCTCTCGCCCGACCTGCCTGCCACCGGCCTGATGCGCCTGTTTGGCTAGAACTGGCTCGGATACAGCTGGTTTGGACCGAACAGCCACCCCGCGGAGCCAGCTACTCATCTCTCGGGGTTTCTCTATGGATGCGCTTTCCCGTTGTGTCCATTACTCTTGCCGATGATCCTGCGCGGGGCCGTAGTCGTTGCTGTGCAGCCCCTCCATTGCATGGGCGCTTGTCCTGATCCGGCCCATCTGTTCGTAGATATACTGGCGGAGGTCGGCGATGTCGAGAACGCGACTCCCATTGTTCAAGTGCGCATACATCAGGTCTTCCCTCAGGCATCCCAGCACGGATAGTGCGATTTGTCTCTCGTTCGTGTCCATGAAACGCTCCACTGCGAACGACATTTGCCGCAAGAATACAGTACTTCTTTGATGCACCTTAATCTGTGCAATAGTGAACACTGTAGAAAACTTGTAAACGAGGTTCCAACCCTCCCACCCAGAGCGCAAACAGGACTCGCCCTCCGCTTCCTTCGCATTGCTTCAACAGGTTCCGCTATCTAGAATAGGCGACTGGCGCGCCATTCCAGAGGAATCAATGAAACGAATCACATTCTTACTCATCACCTGCACAATCTTCCTGACCACTCTCCCCGCATCTTCCCAATGCACTCTTCCCGCCCCTCCATCCCCAGCCACCGAAGACACCGCCTTCGACACCTTCTTCATGCAAAACGGTCCGGGCTGGACACCCGTCCGCAAAATCTTCCCTCTTGCTTCCAAAGCCGTCATGTAACAAAATCTCTGGTGAAGATCTACGCCTACGTGGATCATCTCGTGCCTCCTTCAGGGCTTGTGCTTCGAGCACGTACTCTACCCTTGGAGGCACGCCTTTTTCGTCTTCATTACATCTGAGCGGAGTAAATGCTTGCGCGATTAGCGCAAGCATTTGTGCAGTCGAAGAGCCTGCCCTGAGCGAAGCCGAAGAGATCCCTAGTGGATTACCGAGGCGCAACTGCGCCGTGATCGTGGGAAATACAAGTCGCGCGGAGCGATCGGAATGACACGAAGTCTCAGCCTACCTGCGGCCGATGCGTTCTTCGATCTTCGAGATAAACACAGGCGTGTGGTTTTTCGCCAGCCGCTCAATACCAGGCCCAAACTCGTGCCATAGGTTCCTCCCCGTGTCGTTGCCCACGGTCGAACCAAAATTGCTGAGTGGTGCGCCCGGAGACCGCCTCCAATACGGAGTCGACGCCGTGTCCTTCGCCACCGCGGTCAGCGCGCGCAACAAATACGAAGTGTTCAGCCTGCCCTTTCCCGACTCATCCCGCGTGACCACGCTGCGTGAAGCCGCATGCGTGGCTCGCCCCATGACGTTTCCGCCGCCCGCAGAGTAATCTCCCGGTTGCCGCTTCTCCGATGACGAGGATAAGTACTTGCGAAGAATAGTGTCAGGGTCTCTGTGGCGCGAAGCAGTCCGATCAGAACGGAGAAATCCATCTTCTCGCGTAAACCCTGGAGCGCCTATGGCGCTAATTATCAAAGGCGAGCGAACTTCTTCGACGAACCCGCTCAATCTTTTGTCCTGAGCTGCGGCCTGAGTTGCCGCCTGCGCCGAAGGCGCATCCGGAAGGGATTGAAACTGACGATCCTGGCACACCGCCCCGCAAGCAGCTATCAGTACAAAGCCAACCGCCCCGAAGGATGCAATTCGCTTCACCATACCTCAGTCCCGCCAGCGCCTGGCTCGCCCTGCACCCAGCGAAATCCAGCACGCCTATCTCGAACCTAGCACTCCACATGCCACGATTCTGAGCAAAAGCACACACCCACAAGATTAGTTGCACAGATCTACCTTCGGGTTGACATGGAATCCACACCCATGGCCCGCCGTGTCCACCGGGCAATTTGACCGAGTTTCATGTAGGACTTACGGATCTCCGCAGGAATTGTCACTCCGAACGGGGCTGAAAGCCCGGTGAGAGCCTGCCCTGAGCTTGTCTGAGGGAACCTGTGTTCCAGGCACGCGCCCCAGCCAACGCGTGAGCGATAGTGCAAATCTTCGACCGTGCTAGGCAAAATCTTTCATTCCAACTCTTACTCTCAAATCCCGTCTTCTCACGCCTTCTCCAACAACCCCCAAGCCCCGCGATATTTCTCAAACCGCTCCTCCCTATGGATTCATCGCAGCAAGGCTGAAGCGGCCCACAGGATAGGCGCTTGGCCATGAAGGTCTCCCGTGTTGCGGGCCCGCGTCAGGTAGTAGTTGAGATCATTTTTCTTGCCAGTGCCTTCGCACACATTGCGGATGTCCCCGTTCGGCTCGAGATATGGAATGAGAGCGAGCCACCCTTTGCGGGCGGCGGGGGCGTAGGTCTTCTTATCGAGCCAGCCGTTCTTGACCCCGGTGATCATGGCAAAAGTGAACATCCCGGTGGACGACGTTTCGGGCCAGGCTTCTGGATGATCCAGCAACTGGCGCCACATGCCATCTTTCGTCTGATATTTCAACAACTGTGCCATCATCCTGCGGTAGCTCTCCAGGATGCGGGCGCGCCGGGGATGACTCGCTGGCAAAGAGCGCAGCAGTTCCGTCATCCCAGCGGCGACCCAGCCATTGCCCCGCCCCCAGAAAAATGGTGCGTCGGGCGCGTGATAGAAAAGACCGTTCGGCTGCTGCAGCTTGTCCAGGTACGCGGACATTTCCAGCGCCGCGCGATCGAGATACTTCGAGTCGCCGGTCGCGCGATACGCCTGCACCTGAACCAGCGTGATCATGTACATGTCGTCGATCCAATAACGGGTTTGGCCGCTCAGCCCGTCGGGCGTAGGATCAGCCCACTGCTTATCGGCGAGATCTTCGCCGAGATCGAGATACTTCTGCTGCCTGGTTTCAATGTAAATTTCGAGCGGAACCGCGCCGAAGACGGTCAAATCCACATGCTTCGGCGCTGGAACAAGTTTGGAATCCGTATCCAGCAGTGGATCAAAACGTTGAATCAGTAGTGAGCCGAGATCTTTGTTGCCACTCAATTGCGCAAAGGTTAACGCTCCGTACCAGGTCACAGATTCCGGGTAGTTGATGTAGGGTTGCTTGGCCTCTCCAGTCGAGAGACTATGAGGCGATGAGGCAAACCGTTTGGCGACACGCTCGCCGATTTCTTTCGGCGAAGTTCCAGTGGGCCACCTGCTGAATTCCTTCTGCGCACTTACAGGCAGGGATACCGACAGTGCCGCGATCAGTGCGAAGGCCGGAGAAATTCTGACTGTCATAGGGCCGAGTGGCCAACCACAATGATGTCTGCGTGCACCATTTCAATGAGGGTGCCCCTTCCTTGAGTTTTTTGCAAGGGTCGGCGGCGATGCTGCTTGAACTATTTCATTGGTTGCGGCGCGCGTCCCGACCAAAACCACTTGCACAAGCATTTTCCGACTCCCGGCAAAATACGCGAAAGACGGGACACCCACCGTGTCGGCAGTGTCCGCGAGATCAACGCCTGGGGCACCCGCCACTTTGCGGAAGGGTTGGCTCGTCGCTTTATAATCAAATTCTGGCCTAAAGGAAAACGTTCACGTGAATCGGCAAAGCACTCCACCGCCCCTTGGCGCTGGTTGTCCTGTTTCTGGCCACCACTGCCGCAGCCCAAAATCGGCCATGGTGCGACAGCGGCCTGAGCCGGCCCGCCCCGCAGACATCAACAGCGACCGAACTTAAAGACAAATTGCGTGAAGCCACCAACACACCAGATCCCATGGGCAACCGCCTTCTGCCCAGCTCCCTCTCCATCACACTCTCCGGAACCGTTCAGCTCAACTCTGTCCACGAGGAGCACGATGAAGACATAACTTTCTGCCTGAAACTTGACCAGCAGTCGCAGCAGAACCTCCAGCATGAGCTCGGCGTCAACGCACGCGACCTTCCAACAGAAATTCACATGGAAATCGTGCCCTACGCGCTCGACCGCAGCGGCAATGCCATATTTCGTGGGTGGGAAGGCGGGAAAAAGGACAGAGTGCTTTTTGATGGCGAACCCATTCGGATAAATACCAACGAATGGTCGCCGCTCTTCGACAATCTATCAGGAAAAGACAAGCGCCTCGATGGCAGGCATATCCAGGTCACAGGCAGCCTTGTCGTAGACCCCCACGAAAACCTCCGCACGAGTCGAACGGGCTCCCGTTGCGGCCCGCAAGGTTGTCTCGAACTACACCCGGTAGCTGCCATCACTCTACTCAACGAGCCGGGACGGCAATGATGCAGATGAGGCCGCAAGGCTGTACTCGCCGCTGCTTTACCCGGCCAGCAGCGCCACCCCCGCCGCCACCAGAGAAGCCGCAATCCACCGCCGCCGGTCGACTTTCTCATGCAAAAAGATCTTCGCAGCCACGGCGTTGCCAATAAACGTAAGTGAAGCGGCCGCAGGAGCCACCAGGCTCACGTCTCCCCAGGAGAGCGCGAACAGCAGGCTGAAGAAGGCCACAGCCATGGCCGTGACCCCAAACAGAAAGTTAGGATTGCCCAACGTCCGGCGAATCACCACCCCAAGCCCAGCCTGCCGCCACAAAGCCCCAACATCCCCAACCTGCCGCATGGCGCGAGCCAAAAGCACATCGCCCACCACTGACGCGAACACGATCGCGAGAATAGCGCTCCAGGTGTAAAGAACAGAAACGTGCAGCGATGAGTTTGACGCGGCGCTCTGCGCGACCGCGAGACGCCGCGTAGCCGCGGAGCGGCGATAGAATTCAACCCACGGCGCAAGCCGTGGGGACTTTCGAGAGGTGATCAAGCGCCGAGGTGCGAAGAAATTCGTCACGGCTCCACCCCACTAGAAACTGCCGCGCCAACACTCTCATGTTCCGGCATGCACCAGGTCGCGCTGCCCATGCTCCGTCAAACTCGGCCCCCCTGCGATAAATCCCACCCCGCCCGTAATCAATACAATCCCCAGCCACCGCAGCGGACTGACATGCTCATGCAGCACAAATCGCGCAACCAGCGCCAGCAAAACGTATCCCAGCGAAGTAGCCGGCAAAACATAAGTAAGATCGGCCCAGGAAAGCGCAGTCATGTAGGTAGCAAAGAAGGCCAGCAAAAGAAGAATCCCGGCTGCGACCCAGGGATTGAGAACCGCGAAGATAACGCCCTGCAGATGATTGAAGGAGATGCTGCCGACCTGCTTCATCCCATGCGAAAGCATGGAATCGCCAGCCGCGGCAAACACGGTAACTCCGGCCAGCACAAGATACTTGCGAAAGTTCACTGAGAGTTAGGCAATTCTAAAGCTTTTTTACCACAGAGACACAGAGGCACAGAGAAGGCAAAGAAAAGAACAAGACCATTAAAGGTTTTCTCTGTGTCTCTGCCTGCCCTGAGCGAAGTCGAAGGGTGCCTCTGTGGTGAAAGCTCTTATTACGCCTTGGCCAGCTCAGCAGCCGCTTCTTCGCCATGCTTCTTCACCAGCTTGTTGCGCTGCGAGCGCAGCTTCAGGAAGGTCTTTGCTTCCTTGTAAAGCCGCTTGCGGTCGTTGCTGTCAAAGGCCGCCTTCCTCAGGATGCGGAACACCGCCTTCGGCCGGAAATAATACTCATCGTAGAAACGGTGCACTGCGGAAAGAATCTCATCGGCAGGCAGTCCGGGATACTCAATGTGCGCCAGTTGGTGCCCGCCTTCATCCACCATCTTGTTGTCGCCGACGATGAACCCGTTCTTCACCGCATAGTCATAAAGCTCGGTGCCGGGATAAGCGTGCGCCACCGAAACCTGAATGGTTTCGACGTCCAGATCTTTCGCGAACTGGATGGTGTTGTTGATAGTCTCTGGAGTCTCGCCTGGCAAGCCCATGATAAAGTCGCCGTGGATGACCAACCCAAGCTTGTGGCAGTCCTTGGTGAACTGCCGGGCGCGTTCGATGGTTGCGCCCTTCTTGATGTTCTTAAGAATCTGCTGGTCGCCGGATTCATAGCCGACGATAAGCAGCCGGCAACCGGCTTCCTTCATCGCCTTCAATGTTTCGAAGTCCGTAGTAACGCGCGAAGTGCAGGACCAAGTCAAACCGAGCGGCTTCAGCTTGGCGCACAATTCGATGGTGCGTGCCTTCTGTATGTTGAAAGTATCGTCGTCAAAGAAGAATTCTTTTACTTCCGGCCAGTACTGCTTGACCTTCGACATCTCCGCCGCAACATCGTCCGTAGAGCGCTTCCGCCACGGATGTCCGCTCAAAGTCTGCGGCCACAAACAGAACGTGCACTGCGCCGGGCAACCGCGCGTGGTGTAAAGAGAAACGTAGGGGTTGAGTAAGAACGGCACGTTGTAACGTGTAACGTCAAGGTCGCGCTTGTAAACGTCAGTCACGTGAGGCAGCGCATCCAGATCCTGAATCTGCGGCGCATCCGGATTGTGCACAACCTTGCCGTCTTTCAAAAACGAAATCCCGGCAATCTCCTCCAGAGGCTTGCCCTTGGCATAGTCCACCACGGCGTAGTCAAACTCCTTGCGGGCAACAAAATCGATCGAAGGACACTCCCGCAAAGATTTCTCCGGCAGCACGCTGACATGCGGCCCCACAAAAGCAATCTTGATGTTAGGATTCGCAGCCTTAATAGCCTTCGAAAGCCCAATATCGCCAGGAAATCCCGGAGTCGAGGTGAACAGCACCAGAAACTCATAGTCCCTGGCAATCTCAATAGTCTGCGCGGCCGAAATATAGTGAGGAGGCGCATCCAGCAGCCGCGCTCCCTCCAGCATCCCTGCCGGATAAGCCAGCCACACCGGATACCAGTAGGACTCAATCTCGCGGGTGGCGGGCCAACGGGAGCCGGCGCCGCCGTCGAAGTTCTCGAAAGAAGGGGGATTCAGAAACAATGTTTTAAGAGGCATAGTGAGTATTCGTTATTTTAGCATCCGGGACGGGGCTGGGGGCGAAAAAGCAGTGTTTATGCAGGTTCGTCCGTGGTCGGCTATTTCGTGCTCAGGGCCCAGGTTTCGAGATTGCCGGTGGCGCGCATCAGGGCTACCTGGCTGCGCTCCAGTTCGAAGGCTACGTCCTGTAGTTTGATCAGGCGTTCGCTGGCTTGGGTTTGGGCGTCATCCAGATCGTGGAGGTTGGCGGTGGAGGACTCCGTGCGGGTGCGGACGGCTTCTACGTTTTTCCGGGCGATCTCATACTCGAGTTCCACCACGTCGCGGGCGGCCTGCATCTGGGTTACGGAGCGTTCGAGGCGCAGGGTTTCTTCGGAGACCTGGTTGCGCGCGGCTTCGGCCTGCTTCTTCGCTTTGAGGGCTTCCGACTCGGCCTCCTGAACACGGGCGTGCTGGGCGTAGTTAAGGAAGGGAAGGTGAATGGCCACCCCGATGGTGGCGTTGTTCGGCTGGAAACGTGCCGGGCTGATAAAACTTACCGTAGTTGTTGTAGGTGGCGAGGTTGGCGTACTGCGCGGCGAAGTCAATGCTCGGCCACAAAGACTTGCGTTCTCCTCTTACCCGCAGGTATTGGGCGCGCGCATGTTCGACCGCGGCCTGTACCACGGGATTCGCATCCGCGGCTTTGCCCGTGGAATCCTCCTCGGTCTTGCCTTCTGGCGTCACCGCGGGGAGAGAGGGCACCGACTCGGGATCTATTTCGAGGGATGTGGTGGGCAGTCCGGTGAGCTTCGAGAGATGCTCGCGAAGAACGTCGGCAGCGCCCGCGGCCTCGGCCAGGCGTAGACGCACACGGGCTACGGACAGGCGGGCCTTGGTGCGGTCGACTTCGCTGTCGATGCCTTCTTTGACGCGCTGGGCTACGGCCGCTTCCATGCGCGCTGCCGCAGCTTCGGACTCGTGCAGACGGCTCAGGCGCTGCTCCCATTTCGCCAACTCGGCGTAAGTCAGCACGGTGTCCTGAATGATCTGATTGCGCTGGTCCTTAATTTGCAAGTTGCTGACCGTGACGTCGGACTGCGCGGCGTGGATGAAGGAGCGCAATGCGGGATTGAGGAGCGCCGATTGTGCGCTGATGTTGAAGAGCGAAGGGGCGGCGCCTTCGAGGCTTAGCGGGAAGCCATCGGACCAGCCGATGCCGGCGCCCGCGGTCAATTGCGGGATGTAGCTATTGCGCAGGACGCGGTAGCTGGCGGAGGCATGCTGCTCGTCGGCGGTAGCGATGCCGATGCCGGTGGCATGTTGCAGCGCGAGTTCGACCGCGTGGTGAAGCGTGATTGGCTCAGCCAGCATGGAAGTTGGGAGCAGGAGCACCGCCAGTAGGAATTTATGAATGTGCGTGCTGGTCCATTTATTTTTCATGCTTTTTCACCTTTGTTACGTCTGGGAAGATTCTACGGAGAATCTGATGCGAGAGAAATGATAAGGATGGGTCGGAGGGTAGGCGGACAAGGCCGGGAGGAGATTGAAGTTCACGGCCTCACGGGCACTGTCCCGAATCAGCGCGCCACGGCAGAGCAGTGACAGTCAGAATAGCTTGCTAGCATCATCTTCCAGATCCACCGTTCGTCTATGACGGGGCGAATGACCGCGAAACAGAAAGAAAAATTCAAGGTTAGAGTTGCCGACGATTCGTCCAGGATGCAAAATTGAATGTTGACGCGCCGTTTCAAGACGCTCTTTAGCATAAGGAGATAGATCGAGATTCTTATACACGTGTGGCGCAGCTCACCGCCACGGACGTTCGGGGGTACAGGGAGTCAGATCAGGACAATGGTGAAGTATGAGCAGACTATCTAATAAAGTGGCAATAGTAACGGGCGCCTCCAAAGGCATAGGCGCTGGGATTGCAACGGCCCTGGGAGCTGCGGGCGCGCGCGTGGCCGTGAACTATTCCTCCGACCGGCAAGGCGCCGAACGCGTCGCCCACGCGGTTACCGACAACGGGGGCGAGGCGATCGCGGTCGGGGCCGACGTGTCCAAGACCGAAGAGGTCGCGCGGTTATTCAAAGAAGTGGATTCCGCGTTCGGAAGACTGGACGTTTTGGTCAACAACGCCGGGGTGTTCCGCTTCGGCACCCTGGCGGAGATCACCGAACAGAGCTTTCACCTCCACTACGACATCAACGTTCTCGGGGCGATCCTCACGGCGCAGGAGGCGATCAAGCGGTTCGGGGCCGACGGCGGCAGTATCATCAACCTGAGCTCGATCGTGGGCTCGCATCCGGTGCCGGGAGCCCTGCTGTACGCTTCCACGAAAGGCGCCATCGAAACGCTGACCCGGGGATTGGCGCTCGAACTGGCGCCGCGCAAAATACGCGTCAACGCCATCGCTCCCGGTCATACAGAAACCGAAGGCAATTTAGCCGCGGGGACCTTTGAGGGTGGTGCCGGTGCCATTCTAGCTGGGAAGACGCCGCTCGGCCGGCTCGGTCGCGTCACGGATATCGCCCCGCTGGCGGTGTTCCTGGCGTCGGACGAATCAGCCTGGATCACGGGAGAGGTCATTCGGGCCGCAGGTGGCCTCGTTGTTGCCACTTGAGTGCGATGCTGCCCTCGCGTTGTTGGATTTCCATATCTAACCGACCTCCACACGGTTGGGAGGCACGCAATTGCAGCAAACCGCAAAGGGAGCAGTAAAACCCATTGCCGATGTCGCCGTGCGACGCGGGCGAATGGCGCTTCGACGCAGTGATGGTCTGAGTGCAAGTGCCAGCTTACGTCACCACTGGCCGGAGTACGCGATGGAAGTGGCGGAACTGGGATCATACCTGTTCGTTGCGTGCGTGTTTGCCACATTGCTACAGCATCCCGCGTCGGTTGTGCGGGAGTTTGTTTCCAGCGGCTTTGCCCGTCGGGCTCTCATGGGGTTGGCTATGGGTACGACTGCGATTGTAATTGTGACTTCATCCTGGGGCAAACGATCGGGAGGTCACTTCAATCCGGCAATCACCTTCACCTTCTATCGCCTAGGAAAGGTAGAGTTTTGGGATACATGGTTCTACATAATCGCGCAGTTTGTAGGCGCGTTGAGCGGTGTCGCCCTCGCCAGATATGTGTTGCGAGGCGCGCTTGGCAATGATGCGGTACGTTATGCGGTGACAGTTCCGGGCGCGTACGGAAGCACTGTCGCGTTCGTGGCCGAATTGGCGATCTCTTTCTTTCTGATGATCACTGTGTTATTTGCCACGAATCACAAAAGACTGGCACCATATACGGCGTATTTTGTGGGCGTACTGATCGTGACCTACTACACCTTCGAAGCACCGCTGTCAGGCATGAGCACGAACCCGGCACGAACATTCGGCTCAGCACTGCACGCGAACTATTGGCATGCAATCTGGATCTATTTCATAGCTCCGTCGCTAGGCATGCTGGCCGCCGGCGAGCTATTTCTTCGAGTGCGCGGTGGCGTCGCTCCCTACTGCGCCAAACTTCACCACGCCAACCGCGAACGCTGCATCTTTCATCACGCCCAACACGCAGTTTACAGAGGAGAATCTTATGCCAACATTTCAAGCTGACTACTTAGCTGCCTATCACAGTCTGAGGCTGACTCGAGACGCTACCGGTGTCCTGGTTGCCGAACTTCACAGCAACGAAGGGCCATTCACTTTCACGGCGCAAGATCATACTGAGCTTGTAGACGCCTTTTACCGGATCGCGCAGGACCGGGCGAACAAGATCGTAATCTTGACCGGAGCAGGCGGAGACTTCATCCCTGAGATCGATTTCTCCTCCTTCGGCAACGTCGCCGATCCTGGCGTTTGGAGCCAGGTTCACGACGAAGGCGCTCAGCTCCTCGAAAATATGGCCAATATACGGGTGCCGGTCATCGCGGCTATCGAGGGACGCGCTCACGTACACTCAGAATATGCGCTACTTGCAAATGTGATTGTGGCAGCCGAGGGTGCGACCTTCCACGATGTGCCGCATTTCGCGGGAGGCATTGTGCCCGGTGACGGAATCTTCACCGCCTGGAGTTATCGCGCCGGAGCTGGACGAGCGGAAACATTCCTGCTGAATCCACAGCCGCTAACGGCGCGTACGGCGTTTGAATGGGGGGTGGTTGCCGAAGTTGTGCCGAACGGTAAGGCGCTCAGCCGGGCGCAGGAATTGGCCGAGCTTTACTTGAAGGCTCCGGAAGTGACGCGCCGTAACACACGCGTACACTTCATACAGCCCTTGAAAGAACGCATCGTGCGAGAAGTTGGGTACGGACTGTCGCTCGAAGGAGCATCGGCAGCCGATCTCGTCAAATCAATGCAAGCCAAGAGTGAACCTGTCGCTCAGAAAGGAAAAGTAGCATGAATAGCACCAAGACCGCTCCATCCGCCCATGTTCTTAAGCAGTCGCAGCCTGAAGAATTTGATCTCGTGATTCTCGGTGGCGGCACCGGTTCGACCGTCGCTGCGTGGACGTTTGCTGCTGAAGGCAAGCGTGTCGCAGTCGTCGAGCGCAAATACATCGGCGGATCGTGTCCGAACATCGCCTGCCTGCCAAGCAAGAACATCATCCACAGTGCGAAGGTCGCATCGTATTTTCGCCGAAGTGAGGAGTTCGGCATTGTTCGCGAAGGCTTTAGGATTGATATGTCGGGCGTCCGTGAGCGCAAGCGCAAGATGGTATCAGGCTTGAACGAAACGTATCTAGAGAATTACAAGAACACGGGAGCTGAGCTTATTTTCGGGTCTGGAAGCTTCATAGGGGTCCGAACGTTGGAGGTGATTCTCCCCGACGGAGCCAGGCGCCGACTACGCGGAACCAACGTGATTATCAGTACTGGTACGCGGGCAGCTGTGGAAGCTATTCCTGGTCTTGCTGAAGCGCAACCGCTCACGCATATCGAGGCACTCGAACTCGGCGAAGTTCCCCAGCATCTACTTGTGATCGGCGGCGGCTACGTCGGAGTCGAACTATCCCAGGCGATGCGCCGATTCGGTAGCGAAGTATCGTTAATCGATCGTAACCAGAGGTTGTGTCTCGGGAAGACGAAGACGTGCGTGAGGCTCTTCATAGGCTACTCGAGGAGGAGGGCATCGACATTCTTCTCAATGCGCGGATCAAGCGAGTGTTCGGTAAGTCGGGACGATCGGTGAGCATCGTCATCGAGCAAAATGGAACTGAGAAGACGCTGGAGGGCAGTCATGCGCTGGTTGCGACAGGCCGAACTCCAAACACCGAGGGGCTTGGCCTGGAGGTAGCCGGCGTGCAGCTCACCGACCGTGGATACATCGAGGTCGATGAGCGACTGCGCACGACCGCGACTGGCGTTTGGGCGATCGGAGAGGTCGCCGGCAGCCCGCAGTTCACACATATCAGCATTGACGACTTTCGCGTGGTGCACGCCAACATCAGCGGGATTGACCATGCGACTCTCGGCCGCCAAGTTCCTGTATTGCTTGTTCGCCCGATCCTGAACTCGCGCGCGTCGGACTGAGTCAGACACGAAGCCAAAGCGCAGGGCATTGCTTACCGCCTGTTCAAGGTTCCTATGGATGCCAGTGCTGCGGCACGCACGCTTTCGGAAACACGAGGGTTTCTGAAGGCGCTGGTGGAGCGATGGCGATCGTATTATGGGCTTCACAGCTTTCGGTGTCGGCGCCGGGGAGATCATGTCCGCAGTTCAGATAGCCATGATCGCAGGATTGCCTTACACCGCCCTGCGCAACGCCGTCCTGACTCACCCCACATTGGTGGAGGGACTTGCAATGTTGTTCTCATCCGCCGCGTCGGTGCACGATGTTGGCGATGCGAAACTCGCAGAGATTTGCGGCGTGACATTAGAGCGGCGGACGCCGAAGCAATAAGATGATTCCGTTAGGGCGTCAGGGTCCGGCTGCGCTCGGAATGACAAAGTTCTGAGGGCTTGAGCGAAGCCGAAGGGGACGGCGGAGTCGAGAGCCTGCCCTAAGCGAAGCCGAAGGGAACCCGCTGTTCGCCCGCTGGCTTTGTGGCACCCTTCGGCGCGCTTCGCTTGCTCAGGGCAGGCTCAGAACTGAAGTCGGGCTCTTCCCGGGCAAGATCAAGATCAAAGTCAAAAGCAGCGGGCAAAGTGCCCGCACCACACGACCAAAAACCAATCCCTTACTTCAGCTTGGCGTATTCTGCTTTGGCTTCTTTGAGGACGGGGATGTCGGGGTCGGCGTCTTTCCAGAGTCCGAAGAAATCCTGATAGGCGATTCTGGCGTGGGCGGTATCGCCAGAGAGGGTGTAGGCACGGGCGAGGCCAAGGTGAGCCAGGGCGCCCAGAGGGAAATTGATCGTGATGCCGCGGTGGTCGAGAAACTTCTGAAACTCAGCCGCGGCCTGCTGGCCTTGACGGGCCTTCAGATACGCCTGCCCTCGCACGTAAGCCGGATACATGGTGCCGAGGTTAAACTGGGGCGGCTCCCCCAGTTCATACGTGGTAGCTGGCTGCAACAGCGCGATCGCTTGCTGGGGATGGTCACGGTTAAGTTCCAGTGCGGCATTAATGGTGGGCAGCCAGTATCTTTGGATCATTGTGTCCAGGGGAAAATCCTGGTTCAGTTTGTCCGACAGCTTGCGCGCTTCGTCATCGGCTCCCGCCTGCGCCAGCGACAATGCAGCCAGCAACCGCACGTCGCGCCCCGGTTCCAAGCCCAAAGCGATGGCCGCGTCTCGGCGCGCCTGGGCGGCATTGCCGACGGCCGCTTCGCGTACCGCCGCATTCCCTCCCAGACTGCCGCTGTTTCTTTGGCGTCGGCGCGCTGGGCTGAATCGACCGCGCGCTGGGAGAGTTCACGCGCTTTGGCCAGGCGGCCGTAGTAGGCTTCCGTGTCGGACTGGGCGGACAGCAAAATGTCTTCACTGCCTGGCTTTCCCGTCGCCCACGCGAGTTGCTCTGCCATACCAGCTTTGTTGCCCTCGAGGAAGGCCGCGCAGTACCCATCGTCTCGCAGTTGCCCACCGTCGAGCTTGCTCGCGATGGCTTGGTCAAAGGCCGCCTTGGCCTCATCCAGACGGTAAAGAGCAAGGTAGATGCCCACTAGATTGCTATAACCAACACTATCGTCCGGGGTGATCCGAAGATCTTCCCGGGTCTCCGCGGCAGCTTTCTCATATTGGCCCAACGACGAATAGATGCTGCCCAAGTTGGCATGTGGAATATCGTCATCCGGGTAGGTCTGCACCCATTGCGCGTAGGTTTGGACCGCCTTTTCCATGTCACCCGTTACCGTCTGGTGGTACACCGCCTCTATGTAGAAACGTTCCCGCTCGCTGACCCGGTCCCGCAGTTCGTATGCCTTTTTGTAGTTCTCGATTGCCAAGCTGGCTTGATTGAGGTTGGCGTAGGCGGACCCCAGGGCGGCATTGGCGCGGGCGAAATTGGATCCAGGGCCACTGCGCGCTTCTGTACGCGATGGATTCGGGCTTTCACCATTCGTCCGCTGGGCGATTTGCCCCTGGGTAAAAGCTTTGAGAGCTTCCAAAGAGGAAGTGGTGGCCTGGTCGAGTGGCTTGTTCAGTTTTGTGACCGAGCCAGGGACTCTCGAGCTTTTCCCGCAACTGGTTTCCGGCATCGCCAAGACCTTGAGAACGCTATCCCGATTTTCCGCCGTGCCCTCTGCGCTGCCCAGGCCATCTCCGGTTTGGCAGTCCGTCGCTTTGAGCGCAATTAGATACCGGCTACCCACGGCGGCAATCGAACCCGAAAGTATGGCTTTGCTGCAGGTGCGCAGGCAGACCTCGCGCGCCACTTCCTGCGTTAAACGTTCATCCCCCCGGCGGTTCATCAACTTGAGAGTCGCGCTCACCTTCTGGTCGGGAAGCACCTTCAAATAGGGTGACTGCTCCAGTTCGATGGCTAGAGCCTGCTTGAGGGTATCGTCAAAGACAGACTCGCCGGTTGTGTTGGCGAAATCGGCAAGCACTATCGTGTCTTTTGACGTGAGTTTGTGCGACGGGCGAGAGCGCAGGTAGAGACCGCCGGCAACGGCTGCGGCCATGATCAACAACGCCGCGGGGATTAGGATCCGGCGTAAAGTGGTTTTTTCGGCTACAACTTCGCTCGGCTTAGCTGGACTCGAAGAGGGTGACGCAGAGACCGGAACCGAACCTGAGGGCGGTACCGGGCTGAGTGCCGGTGTCGTGCTTTACGGTAACAGCTCCAGAGTCCGCTATCGCGACTCTGCCGGTCTCAGTCTCTCGCTTGAGCCGCTTCAGATCGGCGCGCATCTCGGAAGCGTGCTGATAGCGGAGCTCGCGGTCTTTCTCGAGCGCTTTGTTGATGATGTCTTCCTGCTTGGGCGGCACATCATGATTCAAGCGAACCACGGCAACTGGGGCGCGATTCACGATGGCTTCGCAGATCATCGCCGGGCTTTCTCCGTGAAAGGGCAGATCGCCGGTTGCCATCTCGTAGAGCACCGCGCCAAAGGAGAAAAGGTCGCTGCGCGCATCCAGTTCTTTGGCTCGAACTTGCTCTGGGGACATGTAGGCGACTGTGCCCACCATCGTGCCCGGACTGGTAAGGTGCGGTTCTTCCACAACGTCGGTCTGCGTGTTGGCCGCTGCGGCCCTTACTCGAAGAGCCGCCTGCGACGCTGACCTTCGCGAGTCCAAAGTCGAGAATCTTAGCGTGACCGCGCTTGGTCACAAACAGGTTTGCGGGCTTGATGTCACGGTGGACTATGCCCTCGGAGTGAGCTGCATCGAGCGCATCGGAGACCTCGATGGCCAGCGAGAGAATCAAGTCGGTTTCCAGGGACGCGCAGCGATGCACTGCTCCGCGTCATGCGGTCGTGAATTTCCTGACAAGGAAGGGCTGCCCGGTTTGCTGCCAATTTCGTGGATGGTGCAGATATTCGGATGATTGAGCGCAGAGGCGGCCTGCGCCTCGCGCTGGAAGCGGGCCAAGGCTTGGGGGTCTTTAGCGACGTCTCGGCAGAAACTTGAGCGCGACGAACCGGTGCAGAGATATGTGTTCAGCTTGATACCGCCTACCGCAACCAAGTACTCGAGAACACGATCATGGATGGTGTCACTGGCCGATCATGGGGACAACGGTGCTTTAGGCCAATTCATCTTAGAGACGCCGGGTGCGTGAGTCAACGAGCAGCAGGTTCCGGTGGTGTCCTAATTTGGTTTTCCACAGGACTGCTGCTAGGTGTAGTAGTTTTCTTTTTCGCCTCCAACTTCTTCCCAGCCCTCCGGGAAAGCAGCAAGTCTTCTAATGCTATTTGGCGAAGGGTCAGGGGCATTCCATCGATAATGGAACGCCGTTTCTCTCGCTACTTCCATAAAGTCGTTGTATTTTATGACTCCAACAAAATGGATAAACGCCTCCAGTTTGATGATCTTATCCAACGTCACATCATCCAGCGTGAGTGGCCGCATCAAAAAGTCCCGGTAGAACGATTTAATGTCGGAGGAAGAGATTACACTCTGAAGCTCGTGAATTCCGTGTGGGAAGGAGAACTCGAAGGAATCCCTAGATTCACTGAGTACGCAGTTAACTTTGGCCTTAACCTCATAAGCAGGTGTAGTTCCGTAAAAAAGCAGCTTGAATTGAACAGCCACAAAGGAACCAACCTCCAGAGACAGTTTCTCTGGTTTGACGATCATTATGCGTGCCCTCTCTTTGTTGACAAGGAGTTTAATGTTGGAGTTAGCAGCGTCAGCCCCGTCCTGGCAGACTTTGGCGGCAGCACGGGCAACGCCTCCCGATTCTTGCAATATGCCGCTCTGCACGGACATTTCAGTGATTTGTTCCCCCATTCTTCTCATCTGGCCCAGCATTACTTCGCGCTGCTCGGCCATGACTGTAACCTGTGCTCTGATAGCCCACAACGTCACTACCGCGCAACCAACACCCACAAATCCGATAACGACCAGACCGCCCGTAAAGATGACATAAGCCTTATCCAGTCCGTCCTCTCCTTACTTTCGGCATGGGAGCAGCTTAGCGGATAATTATGGTCTGCTTTTTTGCATCTGTGTCGGATGGGGTCTGACCTTTGTCTTTGGTCTGAGCGGATTTTGCCTGCTGTTTAAGAGGCGGCTGTGCGTCGGATATGACGGCCAGCAGCACAGCAGTGATATTATTTTTATGGCGAAATTGTAACACAAAAACACTTGACAAAATATATTAGTGTAATACAGTAATTGACATGGCAAACGTCCTCAGCGCCGACAAGCAAATCGCGATAATCGCAGCCTTGGCCGAAGGTTCCAGCATCCGCTCAATTGAGCGCATTACGGGCGTTCACCGCGATACGATCATGCGGCTAGGCGTCAAGGTGGGTCAGGGCTGCACCAAGCTGATGGATTCCAAGATGCAGGACTTGGACTGCAACCACCTACAGTTCGATGAGTTGTGGGGATTCATCGGCAAGAAGGAGCGCCACTGTCGCGTGGATGACAACCCGACACTTGGCGACGTGTGGACATTCTGCGCGATAGATTCCGAGACCAAACTGGTGCCGTCGTTCAA
Organism: uncultured Acidobacteriaceae bacterium; assembly: GCA_963703635.1. Taxonomy (GTDB): domain Bacteria; phylum Acidobacteriota; class Terriglobia; order Terriglobales; family Acidobacteriaceae; genus Sulfotelmatobacter. The sequence goes on along the minus strand of CAVPEZ010000019.1, from coordinate 11,507 downwards.
GGTTGGAAAGCGCACCCGCGCCACCACCACCGAGTTTGTCCAAGACGTTGCCAGCCGAATGCGCCATCGGGTACAGGTTTCCAGCGATGCGATGCACCTGTACGTTGAAGCTATGGAACTCGCATTCGGTGCCGATGTGGATTACGGCCAGTGCGTGAAAGTTTACGTCCATGATGCCGCGCAGCACCCAGAACGCCAATATAGTGCTCCGCATTTCGCATCTGCGGTACGGAGGCCCATCACTGGCAACCCAGAGATGGAACTGGTTTCCACTAGCCATGTTGAGCGCCTGAATGCGACCACGCGGCTGCACATGCGCCGTCTTGACCCGCCTCACGCTGGCATTCAGCAAGAAGCTGGAGAACTTTGAAGCGGCGGTTGGGCTGCACTTCGCCTATTACAACTTCGTGAAGCGCCACAACACGCTGCGCTGCACGCCAGCAATGGCGGCTGGAGTTGAGCGGGACTTCTGGAGCGTGGCCGATCTGGTAGAGGCTACCGCGTGAGTTATATCGAGGAATTGCGGACGTGATACGGCGACTGCACGGCGCTGAGGCTACGCACGTTGAAAGCGTACCTGTAAAAGAGACATTTCAAGGGGCAGACCGTGTGGGAGGGTATTGTTGAGGTGTTTGACCTATCAGGGCATCCCACGGCGCACAGGGCTTACGCATGGGCGCATGACGGTAAACACCCAAAAGAGTCAAGCGTAGCTGTGTTGCATATAGAGCCGATCACGTCAGCGGCAGCGGCAGTAAGAGCCGCCATCGTGCAGGAGTTTAGAAGCCTTGAGCCAGCAGAGTAAAACGCGAAAAAGCGGGACGGCCCAAACTACCCAAAGGGACGAAGCGATGGGCAGTGTAATGCCAGTTCGCTTTACCGCCGAGGACACCAAGGGCATCACGGCGGCGGCGAAGGCTAGCAAGCAAACCGTTTCAGAGTGGGTACGGAGCACGATTCATGCCAGTCTCGAAGCGTGAAAAGTTCAAATTAGGACACTGGGAGGGTTTCATCCCGCCGCGTTAATTCCTCGTCTGTCTGTGGAAGAATCCCGCGTGCTATGTTTTGTATCTAACCATCGATTAGAGAGAGCTCGATTGTGCCATCATCTTTGAGTGGACCTGACCTAGCATGGCGAAACCAATTTTGCTGAGCGTGGATGACGACTCTGATGTTTTGCGGGCGATCGAGCGCGATTTGCGCTCGCAGTATGGGGCCGAATACCGGGTGATTGGAAGCGATTCGCCCGAGGGGGCGCTCGATCTGCTGAAGCAGTTGAAGCTGCGCAATGACAGCGTGGCGCTGCTGCTGGCCGACCAGCGCATGCCGCGCATGGACGGCGTGGAATTTCTGCAACAGGCAATGGGAATCTTCCCTAGTGCTAAGCGGGCGTTGCTCACTGCCTATGCCGACACCAGCGCTGCGATCAGCGCCATCAATGAGGCCAGCATCAACCATTTTTTCTTGAAGCCATGGGATCCGCCCGCGGAGCACTTGTATCCGCAACTGGATGACTTGCTCGACGACTGGCAAGCCTCCTACCGGCCAGCATTCGAAGGCATCAGGTTGCTGGGCACACGCTGGTCGCCAAAGTGCTACGAGTTGCGGGACTTCCTATCGCGCAACCGCGTCCCCTACCAATGGGTTGACGTCGAGGTTACCGCCAACGATCCGGAAACCAAGCGCCTGCTGGAAGCTCTGGGCCCAGAAGCGGACAGGCTCCCCGTAGTGCTCTTCCCGGATGGAACGAAGCTCCTTGAGGGTGTACCGGCGGACGTCGCGCCAAAGGTGGGGCTACGCACGCGCGCCCAAACCGACTTCTATCAGCTGGCGATTGTGGGCGGGGGGCCGGCGGGTTTGGCGGCCGCGGTTTATGGAGCCTCCGAAGGTCTCAGTACAGTGATGATTGAGCGGGAAGCGCCCGGCGGTCAGGCTGGTATGAGCTCCCGTATTGAAAACTATCTTGGATTTCCCAAAGGGCTCAGTGGAGGAGATCTGGCGCGGCGTGCAGTAGAGCAAGTCCAACGTTTCAAAGTGGAAATCCTGGCGCAGGAAGTTGTTGGGGTCCGTGTGGAAGGACCTTACCGAATCATCAAGTTTTCCGATGGAAACGAGATTTCTTGTCATGCGCTGATGATCGCGAGTGGGGTGCAGTGGCGGCGTTTGGAGGCTCCGGGGATCGACCGGTTGCAGGGAGCGGGGATTTACTATGGGGGCGGCGCTTCCGAGGCAATGTCCTGTAAGGGTGAGATCGTCTACGTGATAGGCGGCGCGAACTCGGCGGGTCAAGCGGCAATGAACTTCGCGAAATACGCGGAGCGCGTCATTATTCTTGTGCGCGGCGAATCGCTCTCCAGCACCATGTCGCAATACTTGATCGATCAGGTTAAACAGACGCATAACATTCAGCTATGGACGCATGCCAGCGTAGCCGAGGCGCATGGCGACACACATCTGGAAGAGATTTCTGTTCTTTGTTCCGACACCGACAAGATTGAGCGTGTACCGGCGAGCGCGATGTTTATCTTCATTGGAGCGTTGCCGCAGACGGAATGGCTGGGAGATCTCGTCGAGCGGGACGGGCGCGGGTTTCTGTTGACTGGTCCTGACCTTGTCCGTGACGGGCAGCGCACGAAGGGATGGACACTCGACCGTGATCCGTTCCTGCTCGAGACCAATGTTCCCGGCATCTTTGCCGTGGGCGATGTGCGGCACGGTTCTATTAAGCGTGTGGCTTCCGGAGTTGGGGAAGGATCGGTGGCGGTGCAGTTTATCCATCAATATTTGAGCAAGGTATAAATGATCGAAAAATCTGAACTACTACGCGTTCCCGTGTTCGCTGATTTGCCGGACGACCAGCTGGACTGGTTCATCAGCCAATCACAAGAGATGAATCTGAAGGCGGGTGACGTCTACTCGCGCCAGGGCGATGCAGCCGATGCCATGTTCGTGCTTCTGGCAGGGCAACTTCAAGGGCGGGGCGAACTCAACGGTGAAACCGTCGCCTTTGACCTGGAGCCGGGCGTGGTCACCGGGATACTGCCGTTTTCGAGGATGAAGAAGTTTACTGTGGGCGGCCGAGCCTTGGCCGACAGCCGCGCCCTGCGCTTTCCGGCGTCGCTGTTTCCACAACTTATACAGAAGATGCCGGAGCTGACGCAGCGGCTGGTGGGATTGATGTCGGACCGGATCCGCGAAGTTACCCGGCTTGAGCAACAGCAGGACCGGTTGGCTTCCCTGGGGAAACTTTCGGCGGGACTGGCGCATGAACTTAACAATCCGGCTTCGGCTGCGAAGCGCGCCGCCGGTCAATTGCGCCAGATGCTGAAGAAAATCAGGGATGCGAGTGTCGAGCTGGGAAAGCGCGCTCTCTCGCCCGCGCAGAAAGCGGAAATCGAAAAACTGGAAACCTCGTTCACGCAATCGGATGTGGTTCCTCCCGATGCGCTGACCATGAGCGACCTGGAAGACCAGATTGATTCTCTGCTGCGCAGTCATGGACAGAATGACTTGTGGATGCTGGCGGCGGGCCTGGCGCGGCGGAACATCAGGCCAGAGGTGGTCGAATCGTTGTTCGCAAGCATGGACAGTGGCACGGCTCGAGCCGCCCTGGTCAGGATCTCCGCATCGGTGGAGATCGCGAGCCTGTTACATGAAATCGAGAGCAGTACTTCGCGGATATCGGATTTGGTCTGCGCCATCAAGGAATATACTCACATGGACCAGGCGCCGGTGCAGAACGTAGACCTGGTGAAGGGCCTGGAAACGACGCTTACGATCCTGAATCACAAGCTGAAACAAGGAGTGGTGGTAAAGCGCGATTACCAACCCGTTCCGCTTCTCGTGAATTCGTTCGGGAGCGAGTTGAATCAGGTGTGGACTAACATTATCGATAACGCGATTGACGCGATGCATGGAAAGGGCGAGCTGCGCATCCGAACCTACCGTGACAACGATTGCGTTGTGGTGGAGATTGGCGATAACGGGCCAGGAATTCCCGAAGAGGTGCAGCCCCACATCTTTGAACCTTTTTTCACTACCAAGGGAGTTGGGGAAGGCACTGGGCTCGGACTGGACACGGTGCAGCGCATTGTGAAGAAGCACCGGGGAAATATTCAGGTTATTTCCAAACCGGGCGACACGCGTTTTCAAGTCTGGCTGCCGCTGGCTGGGGCTCCGACTTAGGCGCGGCCGCGGAATTGGATGATGTGCCGGCGGTCGCGTTTGGATGGCCTGCCGGCGGGTAATTCTTCGAACTGTCTCATGGCTTTGCGCTCGGCGGCCGCTTTCTGGCGGAGTTCGCGGCTGGCCTCGGTTTCGCGATAGAGCGTTTGCGCAACGGATGCCGGGCCGCGCGTGTCGCTGAGCAGCAGGACTTCCACCTCGTAGTCGCCGCCGTCGTTGGTTACTCGCAACATGTTTCCGATGTGAACTTCGCGGGCGGGCTTGGCCGGTTGGCCGTTGGATTGGATTCTGCCCAGCTCGCAGGCTCTGGCGGCTAATACTCTCGTCTTGAAGAATCTGGCGGCCCAAAGCCATTTGTCCATGCGTACGGAGGTCATGGGGTATTTTCCTACTCTGGCAGACCGAGACGGCGCATCAGGTCTTTGTAGCGAGGATCAGGCCGCAGCGGATCGAGCGCGGGATAGCGAATCGCGATCAACAGTTCGTTGTCTCCATCTGCATAGGACTGTTCCAGATACTGGAAGGCAAGGTCGCGGTTTCCGGCCAGCGATGATGCCATGGCCACGGCTGCCGCGCGGTCAGAGCCCTCCAGCGTCAACATGAGCTGGAGATAGCCCTTCGCGTCTGGAGTAACAGAGATGGGTTTCAAAAGAAAGCTCTTGCGGAGTTCGGCGACGGCATCTGGGAAGCGGCCCGTGGTTGCATAGAAGTGCGAAAGCTTGAAATGCGCTGGGAAAAAGGTGGGATCCCGCTCGAGCACCTTTTGAAACAGCGCCAGCGACTCGGGATAGCGATGCGCCTGCATCAGCGTCATGGCGTAATTGGTGTTGACGATTGAGGAGAGTGGGTCGAGAGATAAAGCAATCCGATATTGCTCCAGGGCCTGGTCCATTCGGTTTTCAGGAGCAAGGTAGCCGATAGCGTAGAAGTAGTGGGCGGCGGAATTGTTTTGGTTCAGCTCAATGGCGCGTCGAAATTCGGGCTCCGCTTCGCTCCACCTCCGCAGATTAGACAACGCGAAAGCTCGGGCCGCGTGCGCCTCAGAAAGAGCGTCATCCAGTTCCACTGCTTTGCGGCTGGCTTCGTCGGCCAGCATTTCGCCCTGCTTAGAGGTGATGCCGATGCCGTAGCTGGGAGCGACGTTGTAGGTATCGGCCAGTCCGGTATAGGCAAGGGCGTAGTTGGGATCGGCGGCGATCGCCTGCTGGAACAAATCGATACTCTTCTTCAGGCCGTCGGGCGTGCGGCCGTACCAGAGCTGGCGACCCTGCAGATATAGACGGTAGGCTTCCGGATTGCTGGTCGCGGCACGGATTAAGCGCTGCTGTTCGTTGCCGCTGATGTGGATGCGCAAGCTGCTGGAAATGTCGCGCGTAATGTCACCCTGCACTTGGGCCACGTCCGCCGCCTTACGAGCGTAGTGCGAGCCCCAAAGCTCGGCGCCATCGGCGGTATTGACCAGGTCGGCGTCGATCCCGAGGTCGTCTCCATGTTGCGTGATGCGTCCCATCAGCACCGCGCTCACCTGCAAGCTCTGGCCGATCTGACGCGGATCGTCTTCTTTGCCTTTGAATTTGAAGACCGTGCTGCGCGCCATGACTTTGAGATTGGGCAGTTGCGAGAGCGCGCCGATCAGGCTCTCGGTGAGGCCGTCGCTTAAGTATTCGTTGCCAGGATCGTGAGTGGCGTTCACGAAGGGCAGAACGGCGAGCGAGGTGATTTTCTTTGTATCGGATTTTGCGCGCATGAAGTAGAAGACAGCAGCCGCGCCAATCGCAAGAATTACCGCGACGCTGATGGCGACGTATTTAAGCGAGCGCGCGCCCGAAGCGGCAGTCACGACCGAGGAAGAACTCGCGGATGAAGTATCGAGGCCGCGCTTGAGGCGTACCAAATCGGCGCGCAGATCGGCCGCGCTCTGGTAGCGCAGGTTGCGATCCTTCTCCAGAGCTTTGTCGATGATGCGTCCCAATTCCGCAGGCAGATCGGGATTGAGGCGCAGGGCAGGCGTTGGCGCGGCATCCAGAATGGCTTTGAAAATCTCCGCGGAACTTCCGCCGCGAAAAGGGAGTGCGCCGGTCGTCATCTCGTAGAGCACGGCTCCGAAAGAGAAGAGGTCGCTGCGCGCATCCAGTTCTTTGGCGCGGGCCTGCTCGGGCGACATGTAGGCAATGGTGCCGAGCGTAGAGCCCGGGCTGGTAAGGTGCTGCTCGTCGATCGCGGTCAAGGTATTCGCGGAAGCGATCTGGCTTGAAGAACCGGTGGTGGGTGCGATTTTAGCTAGCCCGAAATCAAGAATCTTGGCGTGGCCGCGCTTGGTGACAAAAATGTTGGCGGGCTTGATATCGCGGTGGACGATTCCCTGGGCGTGGGCGGCGTCTAACCCGTCGGCGATCTCGATGGCCAGCGAGAGAACGGTTTCGTTAGCCAGCGGCTTTCCCGCGATGAGATGCTTCAAGGTGACGCCATCCAGAAATTCCATGGCGATGAACGATTGTTCGCCCTGTTTGCCGATTTCGTGGATGGTGCAAATATTGGGATGGTTGAGAGCGGAGGCCGCACGCGCTTCGCGGCGGAAGCGTTCGAGAGCCTGCGGGTCGCGCGACATCTCCTCGGGGAGAAACTTGAGGGCGACGAAGCGACCAAGTTCGGTGTCTTCGGCTTTGTAGACCACACCCATGCCTCCGCCGCCAAGTTTCTCGACAATACGGTAGTGGGAGATGGTCTTTTCCATCATGGTGACGCGTGATGATGACGCGTGGCTTGGGGACGCTTCATCTTACGAACGCGGCGTCGGTCCGTCAACAAAGAGAGTTTCCAGGTTATTGGGGTCGAAATATCCCGTAATATCCTCAATCCTGTACCATCGCTTGGATAGCGCTAAGGGATCGTCGCATGGATGTGCAATTGATCGACGGGACTTACGAATTGTTCCGACACTTCTTTGCCGTGCCCGCCGCGGCGGATGTGAACGGGCAGGAAATTGGCGCGGTGCACGGTGTGCTGACTTCCGTTTCGTCGATGATCGAAGGCGGCGCGACTCATCTTGGGGTCGCAACCGATCATGTCGTGGAATCATTTCGCAACGAATTATATCCCGGATACAAAACCAGCGAAGGCGTCGAGCCGGAGTTGCTTTCACAGTTTCCTATTCTTGAAGAAGCGCTGGAAGCGATGGGAGTGGTGGTGTGGCCGATGGTTTACTTCGAGGCGGATGATGCGCTGGCTTCGGCGGCCGGCAAGGCAGCGCAGGATGATCGGGTCAGGCAGGTGTTCATTTGTACTCCGGACAAAGATCTTGCTCAGTGTGTTGTCGGCGCACGCGTGGTTCAACTGGATCGCAGGCAAAATATTTTGCGCGATGAAGATGGAGTTGTCGCCAAGTTCGGAGTGAAGCCGCAATCGATTCCGGATTATCTGGCCGTCGTTGGCGACAGTGCGGATGGCTTTCCGGGAGTCCGGGGCTGGGGCGCTAAGGCCGCGGCCGCTGTGTTGTCTCAGTATCCTCACCTAGAGAACATTCCGAAGGATTGGCGGGAGTGGGATCCATCGATTAAGAAGGCACGCGTGCTATCGGAATCGCTGTTTAGCGCATGGGACGAAGCTTTGTTGTTTCGGACTTTGGCAACCCTGCGAGTGGATGCGCCGGTATTTGATACGGTCGAGGATTTGCGGTGGAAGGGTCCGCGGGCGGACTTTGAGGAATGGTGCCGGCGGATTCAGGCGCCAGGGTTGTTTGGTCGGGTTGCGTCGGCACTATCGAAATCCGTCACGGGCTAAAGCCCGGAGATTCCAAAGGGCATCTCAACGCAGGGCCGCTCCACCTTTTTTCTTAGCGCGTCACGCGCTTCAGTCCTTCCTGGGCTTGGCGGAAGCCATGGGCCATGGCTAAGGCTGCGCGATATTCTTCGGCGGCGGCGGGACGGTCGCCTTGTTTCTCCAGCAACTCGCCGAGCAGGACGTGGGCTTTGAATACCGGAGCTTCCTCAACCGTGTTGGGCGAGGCAATGTAGCGGCGCACGAGGCGGATGGCCAGGGGAGAATCGCGCTCAGTACGCAGCAACATGCCGGCGCCGTCGAACAGGGCGGCGGGGCGATCGAGGGGGCTAGACTCCATGGTGCGCAGGGCTTGGTCCATGTCCTCGAGGCGGTTGGTGTGGCGATAGAAGCCGGCGAGATTGACCCAGGCGCGTGCGCCTCCGTTGCTGGCGTCGATGGCGGCGCGATATTCCCGCTCGGCTGTGGCGTTGTCTTTGTTTTTCTCGGCGATGCGCGCGAGTACCCAGTGGGCCATTGCCGGATTCAATGGCGCGATGAGCGCAGCCTGGGCGCGGGCTTTGTCTTTGCCGCCGCCGACGATGCCCGGAGCTTCCAGATAGAACTCGGCAAGATCGGTGCGGGCTTCCCAACTATCGGGAGCCAGCTCGACGGCGCGCTCGAATTCCGCGCGAACTTTCTTGGCGAGGCCAGCGGCGCTGAGGAAGCCGGCGTGATCCGCCTTCTCTCCGTAGATGCGGCCCAGCCAGAGGTGATAGAGACTGTTGTCGGGCGCGAGCGATGTGGCTTTTTCGCAGGCGGGAATTCCGGCGTCCCACGCGCTGAGTTCGAAACGCGCGCGACAGAGCAGGTTGTAGGCCTCTGCGGTCGGAGTGGTGAGTGTTTGCTGATCGAGGGTTTCGATCGCTTGATCTACGCGGCCGCTGGAAAGTTGGTCTTGCGGAGACTGGGCGGCTACGCTGGAACTTAACATCAAAGATAGTAGGGCGGCCAAAGCCCCACTTCTCGCAAAGGACGCGAGAAATGGGGCACCCGCCTCGAGTCGAAAAGCAGGTTCCTCACCGGGCTTTGCGCCCGGTTCGGAATGACAACATTGTCTGGGGCCCGGCTCGGAGTGACAAGAATTGTTAATGAGCCATCTCCCGCGCATTCGCTACTGCACCACTTTTACGCGGGCGCCGTCGGTCAAGGGCTTGGAGTCGACCGAGGACAGGGCCACGGCCGAGTGCTCGGGAAGTCCCGACGTGATCTCTACCCGCGTCAGGTTCTGCAGAGAGACTTCGATTCCGCGGCGCTTGAGCGTGCCGTCCACCACTTCATAAACGTACGGCCTGGTGTCGTCGATGTGAACGGCTTCGCGCAGCAGCGTAAGCACCCCGCTGTGTTCGGCGGTGATGACGGTGACGCCTACATTCACGTTCGGCAGCAGCCGCAGATCACGGTTGTCGAGCGTGCAGGTGACTTCGCCCACGTTGCGCGCGCCGCGAAGTTTGACGGTGGAAGGAACGGTGCTGACCACGCCTTTCCAAATGCGTCCGGGAAGGGCGTCCCATGTGACTTCGATTTTCTGGCCGGTGGCGAGGCGGCCGATGTCAGGCTCGTCGACGAAAGTACGCACCAGTATCCGGGAGAGATCGCCTTCCTGCAACAGCAGGTCTCCGGTTTGAACGTACGCGCCTTGCTTCACGGGAATCGCGTAGACGACGCCATCAAAGGGAGCGCGCACGCTGGATTTCGCAAGCGCCTCTTCGGCGGCTTCGTAGGCCGCCTGGGCTTCGGCTCCCTGCGCTTGAACTTTGGCAACCTCGGGTTGGGAGTAGCGGTCTTTCTTTTTTTTCTCCAGCAAGGTGGTGTCGGCCTGGGCGCGCTTCAACGCATCTTCCGCCTGCTTGACCTCGCCGGCAGAGGCTGCGCCCTCTTGCTGGAGGCGGCGGAAAGCGTCCACATTGCGCCGCGCGGCCTCGCGCTCGTTGCGGGCTTTGCTGAGTTGCGCATCGAGCGTGAGCATTTCTTCGCGAGTACCGCCGGTAGTAATGTCGGATTGATTGGCCTGCGCGGACTTTATCTGAGCTTGCGCGCGGGCGGCCTGACTGCGTAGGTCGGCGTCATCGAGCTGCAAGAGCAGTTGGCCCTTGTGAACGTGGTCTCCTTCTTTTACCAGCAGATGCTTCACCGTGGTGGGCGCCGGAGCATGGGCTTCGAAGTTCTGGATGGGCTCGGCTTTGCCGTTGGTGGAGATCAGGCTGCGCATGGGGCCGCGTTCGACCGTCGTGGTGCGAACCTTCAAGGGGCCGGGCTTGTTGAAGACCGGGATCACGGCGAGCGCGGCGAGCACTCCCACCGCCCACCAGATTCGGCCCTTGCGCGTGGCGGGCCGGCCATTCGAATTGTTGTTGGTTGCTGCCAACCGGTTATCTTTCAGGCTGCGGCGCGCACAACTGCAAGCATTAATTTACCACTCAGACGGCCACGAAAGAACGTCCTCTGCTCCAGCCGTTGCATGATTAGATGCCGGCGGCAGGGTGGCGGATGCGGGAAGGAGGTTGGGTTGCCAACCTGGCGGCACAGTGAGAATATGGCCCTCACCATTCGGAGACTGGAGGCAGTATGATCAATGGCGCTCATATTGTTATCTACACAAAAGATGCGGAAGCGGACCGGGCCTGTTTTCGCGATGTCCTCAAGCTTTCCTCAGTGGATGGCGGCCACGGCTGGCTGATCTTCGCCATGCCGCCACTGGAAGCCGCATTTCATGATTCAGAAAAGAACGATCAGCACGAACTTTTCTTCATGTGCGACGACATCGCCGCGACCTTGAAGGAACTCAAATCGAAGAAGGTGAAGGTCTCTGAAGTCAGCGAACAGCGCTGGGGAAAACTCGCCAAGTTTGAACTTCCCGGAGGCGGCAAAATCGGCGTTTACCAGCCCAGCCATCCGAGTCCGCTGAAACCCAAGCGCTGAGTGGCACGATCGATGTGAGCCCGCTGGCCAACGAATGCATCGGGAGTTCTTCTTCGCGACCTTTGCGGCACTTCTTAGCGAACTTCGCGGTTAAAAGCTTTTCGGCCCTAAGCCTGTGGGAGAATACTTCCATGCCCAAACAGCCGCGCTACACGCCCGAGCACGCCGCCGCCGGGTTGGACGCTAAGTTTCCTGAGATCGAAACCTGGCCGAACCAGTTTCCCGGATACGAGATCGTCATCGACGATCCGGAGTTCACTTCAGTGTGTCCGAAGACGGGCCTGCCCGATTTCGGCGTGATCACGCTGCGTTATCAGCCCGACCAGCTTTGCCTGGAACTGAAATCGTACAAAGAATATCTGCACTGCTACCGCAATCTGGGAATCTTTCAGGAAAACATTGTGAACCGCGTGCTCGAGGATGTAGTGCGGTGGTCGAAGCCGGTGTGGGCCGAGGTGAAAGGGGAATTCCGTCCGCGGGGCGGGATCTCGACAACGGTCGTGGCGAAGTGGCCGCGGAGAAAGAAGTAGGCAGTCAGCCTTACGGTTTGCGCCGTCTCCGGCGCGAAGTCCCAAACATTCTGT